>JBEBGV010000004.1:0-127377 GCA_040081265.1 Vicinamibacterales bacterium | reverse complement strand
GACGCCTGACCGCACGAGAAGGCTCTGGGAGACAGCGAGGTTGAGCCCGTCATAGCCCTCCGGGCGAGCCGAGCGACCAGCGGCTGCAAACGCCATCGCAGGGCGGTCCGGTCGTCGGAACCCGGCGCGCCACCATGGCCCGAGGCGACGTTCAGGATGGTCGCCCTAAAGCACTGGATGCCGGGTCCTATCGGACCCGGCCTACGTACGGCTACGCGATGATGTTGACGATCCGGCCGGGGACGACGATGACCTTGCGTGGGGATTTGCCGTCCATCGCCTTCGTGACCTTCTCGCTGGCGAGCGCGGCCGCCTGGCACGTCGCGGCGTCAGCGTTGGCGGCGACGCGGATCGTGTCGCGCACCTTGCCATTCACCTGCACGGCCATCTCCACCTCATCGTCGACGACCAGCGCGGGGTCATAGGCCGGCCACGGGGCGTTCGCAATCGACTCGCGATGCCCGAGCGATGCCCATATTTCCTCGGCGAAGTGCGGCGCGAACGGCGACATCAGCAGGACGAACGTTTCGAGTAGAGGCCGCGGCAATCGCACGCGACCGGTTGCCTCGTTGACGAACATCATCATGGCGCTGATCGCCGTGTTCAGGCTCAGCGAACCCAGATCCTCGCTGACCTTCTTGATCGTCTTGTGGAGCAGGCGCTCGAGGTCGCGATCCTCTGCCGTGAGAGGGCCGTCAACGACCGCCGGGTTCGGCGAATCGGTTCCAGCGTTCCGTTGCGTCGTGAAGAACAGTCGCCACGTGCGCTCGAGGAATCGGTAGACACCTTCGACACCGTTGGTCTGCCATACGCCGCCCGCTTCCATCGGCCCGATGAAGCACTCGTAGAGGCGCATCGAGTCCGCCCCATAGTCCCGCACCACATCGTCGGGATTGACGACGTTGTAGCGCGACTTGCTCATCTTCTCAATCTGCGTGCGAACCGGGACGCCGGTGTCTTTCGCGCGCCACTGCCCACTGCCCGGCGAGGTTTCCTCGACATCCTCGGCGTAGTAGTACTTGCCGCTGGCATCCTGGAAGCTGGCGGCGACGATCATCCCCTGGTTGCGCAGCTTCTGGAACGGCTCCCTGGTTGACACCAGGCCGAGATCGAACAGCACCTTGTGCCAGAAGCGGGCATAGAGGAGGTGCAGCACCGCGTGCTCCACCCCGCCAACGTAGAGATCAACCGGCATCCAGTACTGTTCCGCGTCTTTCGACCACGGAGCCGATGAGTTCTTCGGGTCCACAAACCGCAAGTAGTACCAGCACGAACCGGCCCACTGCGGCATCGTGTTGGTTTCGCGCTCGGCTGGCTGGCCCGTCAGCGGATCGCTGGTCTTCACCCAGTCGGTCGCGCGCGCCAGCGGTGGCTGGCCGTCGGGGGTCGGCTTGTACTCGTCAATGGCCGGCAGCAGCACCGGCAGCTGGTCGTAGGGAACGGCGGCCGTGGACCCGTCGGGCAGATGCAGCACAGGGAACGGCTCACCCCAGTAGCGCTGTCGCGAGAACAGCCAGTCGCGCAGCTTGTACTGCACGCGTTCGCGGCCAAGGCCCCGGGCGACCAGCCACGCAGTCATCGCCGCTTTCGCGTCAGCAGTCCCCTTGCCGTCGAGGAAGGCGGAGTTCACAGCCAGGCCTTCACCCTCGAAAGCCGCCCGAGACACGTCACCGCCCTTGACCACTTCGACGATGGGCAAGCCAAAGGTGCGGGCGAACTCGAAGTCGCGCTCGTCGTGCCCTGGCACAGCCATGATGGCGCCGGTGCCGTAGCCCCACAGCACGTAGTCCGCCACCCAGACAGGAACAGGCTGTCCATTCGCCGGGTTCACCGCAAAGGCGCCCGTGAACGCACCGGTCTTCTCCTTCGTGACCGCCGTGCGATCCCGCTCATTCTTGTTCTTCGCCGCCTCGACGTAGGCAGTGACTCCGGAGCGCTGGTCGGGTGTCGTGATCTTCGCCACCAGCGGGTGTTCCGGGGCAAGCACGCAGTAGGTGGCGCCGAACAGGGTGTCGGGCCTGGTCGTGAACACCACGAACGTGTGGTCTCCCCCTTCCAGCTTGAACGTGACCTCGGCGCCCACGCTCTTGCCGATCCAGTTCCGCTGCATTTCCTTGAGCGACTCGGGCCAGTCGAGGTCGTCCAGGTCACTGATCAGTCGCTCAGCGTAGGCGGTGATCTTCATCATCCACTGCCGCATCGAACGCTTCTCGACCGGATCGCCGGTCTCGACGTACTTGCCGTCCTGCACCTCTTCGTTGGCCAGGACGGTGCCAAGCGCCGGGCACCAGTTCACGGCGACTTCAGCCTGGTAGGCCAGACCCTGCTCATAGAGCTTGAGGAAGATCCACTGCGTCCACTTGTAGTACTCGACGTCGGTCGTCGAGACCTCGCGGTCCCAGTCGTACGCGAAACCCAGTCGCTGGATCTGTCTGCGGAAGTTGTCGATGTTGCGACGGGTGATGATCGCGGGGTGAATGTTCTCGCGCACCGCGGCCCGTTCGGCCGGCAGGCCGAAGGCGTCCCATCCCATCGGGTGCAGGACGTTGAAGCCCTGCATCCGCTTCCAGCGCGAGATCACATCGGTCGCGGTGTAGCCCTTCGGGTGGCCGACGTGGAGTCCGGCGCCGCTCGGGTACGGAAACATGTCCAGGACGTAGTACTTGGGCCTGGACGGGTCGACGACGACGCTGAAGGTCTTCTCGCGAAGCCATCGCTCCTGCCACCGCGGTTCGATTGTGTGAGGGTCGTAAGGCATGCCGGTACAGACATTCTGCCACGCATGCCCAGCCTCCTTGCCTGGGACGTGGCTGGTCAGGCCCGCAGAGGAAGCGCCTTGCTCATGCGGAAGTTGTCGAGCATGACTCCAGCGACGGTGAGCGTCCGAGCCTCCTCCACTGAGAAGCCCCAGCGCTCGTAGAACGGCCGGGCCGTCAGGCTGACGTCGGAAAACAGCCGCTCGAAACCCTGGACGGCTGCGCGGTCATGGATGGACTGCATCAGCCTGGAACCTACGCCCTGACGAACCACGGTCGGCGACACAAAGAAGTGATCGATGTAGCCGTTGGCCTGCACGTCGGCGTAACCCACGATAGCGCCATCCTGCTCCGCCACGAACGGCTGAATTCCGCGCATCCGCTCCGCCCACTTCGCCGCATCGAACTCGGTCGGTGCCCAGGCGACAATCTGCTCTGGGGTGTAGTCCTTCGCGGCTGTTTGACGAATTGCTGAGTAGAACACCCGCCACAATGCCGGGGCGTCACCCTCGCGAAAGGGTCGAATCTCGACGGCGCCAACCATCGTCAATCAGGTGTCGGCGTTCTGAGCATCGAGTCGACGACCAGTACCTCGAGGGGGGCCCGAATGGACTGCAGCGTCAGGCCCGCATCACGCAGGGGACCCGATAGCGGATCGCCAGACGCGTTGTCGAGCGCGCGCAGCGCTTGCGGCGGCAGGTTCACGCCTGCGTACAACGCGGCCCTGATCATCATCGCCGTGTAGTCTTCGGGCGTGATCGGGAACGCCAGGTCGTAGCGCGCGGTGAGGCCGGTCTGGTCCACTACCGGACGATCGAGAAAGCGCGTCAGCATATCGGCCAGCGCGGCCATCGTCACCCGTGAGGCTTCGATGCGTCCGTTGCTCATCGAGAACGACGAACCATTCCCGAGGTCCACACCAACGCCCGCCGCTGACCCGCTCGCCGCCACGTTTACGCTGGCGCCTGGCGCCGGCGCGTCGTCTGGCCCGGGCGTGATTTCGCGCATCTTGAGACCCTCCCTCCCGACGACCAGGGCGTACACAGGAAATTCCCTGGCCTCCCGATGGACCTTCGCCTGAAACCGCTCCACCAGCAACGCCTGCAGCATCTCAGGCATCTGTTCCGCCGTCCCACCGTCAGGAATTTTGGCCGCGATGTCGAACCGTGATTGCGCCAGCCAGCCGGGACCAGTGATCTGATGGGGACGCACGCGGTAGGCCATCGCGACGTAGTCCCGGAGCGAGAGGAACGTCAGGCGAACCTGCGAGTTGCTGACGCGCACACCGACGTTGACCTGGGTGACCTGGTCGCTCGACGGACGAATGGAGGCGACCTCAAAGGCAGGTGCGGCCTGCCCCAGAGTCAGGCCCGCCGCGAGCGCGAGGGTCAGGAGCAACTGCGTCATTGGCGAAGGATACGCGGGTTGACAGGTCTTTTCTACCTCGCATAGGCTCCGCACACCAGCATGCTGCGCAGGGCTCTTGCGTTTGCCTGTCTCGTCACGCTCGCGTGGTCATCGGCAGCATCAGCTGCCACGTGGCGACGCCTCAAGACCGATAATTTCGTTTTCGTCGGGGATGCACCGGAGGGACAGATCCGGAGCATCGCCGAGGAACTCGAGCGGTTCCGTTCAGTGATGATGCTGGTCCTGCCGAACGCCTCGCCCGTGTCCCCGGTGCCCACGGTCGTGTTCGTGTTCCAGACCGATCGCGCTTTTCAACCCTATCAGCCCAGGTTCGAAGGCCGGCGCGTCGACCTGGCCGGCTACTTCCAGAGCGGTGAGGACGTGAACTACCTCGCCGTCAACGGTGAGTTCGGCGCATCAGGGCTTCGCACGATCCTGCACGAGTACACGCACTTCCTGATTGGCAATTCCTTCGGTGTGGTTCCCGTGTGGCTGAACGAAGGACTCGCCGAGTTCTATCAGACGATCACCGAAAGTCAGGGCGGGAAGGCCGCGATCGTCGGCACCGCACCACTCGCCCATCTGGAACTGCTGCGGCAGAGCACCCTCATCCCGCTCAGCGAATTGATGAGCGTCGACGGTTCTTCGTCGATGTACAACGAAGGAATCAGGCGCGGCATCTTCTACGCGCAGTCCTGGGCCCTGACGCACTACTTGACGCTCGGCAACCCGATACGGACGCAGCAGTTCCAACGCTACCTGTCCCTCTCCCGTCAATCAGGTGCCTCCAACGAGGCCTTTCAAACCGTGTTCGGGGCGGACTCCGGCGTCATCGAGCGCGAACTTCGCGAATACGTCCAGCGCTTCGCGTTCCCGGCCATCCAGTTCCAGTTCACCGGCAAGGTCTCGAACAAGATCACCACCCGCGCGCAAGTCCTCACTGAAGGCGACGCACAAGGCTATCTGGGCGATATGGTGACGCGCCAGAATCGCCTCGAGGATGCCCGCGCCCTGCTCGAGAAAGCTATTGCGGCCGAGCCGCGGGCGGCGCGACCGGTTGCGTCGCTCGGAAAACTTGAACTGCGGGCGCGGCGCCTGGACGAGGCCATTGGTCTGCTCGACCAGGCATCGACGCTGGCACGCGATGAGGCCGGGTTCGCATCTGCCCTTGGACGCGCATTGATTGATCGTGCCGCCGACACGGCCACCGACGCTGCTCTCCGCACCGAGACGCTGCGACGGGCTCGGACGGCGCTCGATCGGGCTGTGATGCTCGAGCCAGACACCGCCCAGGCCCTTGCGCTTCTCGGCTACGTCGAACTGGCCCTCAACGAGAATCTTGCGCGCAGCGTTGCGCTCCTGAAGCAGGCGGCGACGCTCGCGCCGGTGCGCGAGAACTACCGCCTGATGCTGGCCAGCGCACTGGCGGCCAGTCGCGACTACGACGGAGCGTCAGACGTTCTGGGCCGCCTGCTCGCACGTGGAAGCCGGGCCGAGGTCCGCGATGAGGCGCGAGAAGGCCTCGCCAGACTGGCCGGGCTGCGGCAGGCCAGCACCAGACCTACTGTCGCACCTGTTGTCGCTGACACAGGACTCCCGGCGACGACCGCACCGACGCCCATCCCTGCGGCTGCACCCGGCCCGGCACCGGCATCACCCGCAGCCGCCCCTCCGCCAGCCAGCGCCGCAGGCCCGCGCCTGGCACCAACCAGGGTGATCTTCGACCTGCGTCAGGCAGGCCCAGGGGAAGCTCAGGTCCGCGGAATGTTCAGGGCGGTGGAATGCTCGGCCGGCACGATCCTCCTCGTCGTCGAGGCGAACGGCAGGACCCTCCGATTCGAAACGCGTCAGCTCGCCAGCGTCGCCTTCATCACCTTCCGCGCTGACGCGCCCGGCGGCGTCGACTGCGGTCTGCTCGGCAAAGCCTTCCCAGCCATCATCACCTTCCGGGCGAACACAGGCGCGGGATCGGCACCCTCCGACGGTACCGTAGTGGCCGTGGAACTGGTGCCCGACGACTTCAACCAGTAACCCCTGCGCGGCGGCTGGCACGCCTCAGCCGGTCAGTCTCTCTGCAGTTGCCGTCGAAACGTCGACCCGTCGTCGTAACTGAGGTCGCTCACACGCCAGCCCGATGGCCCTCGGTTCAGATGAACCTGCACGAGTCGACGCGCGTCACCAACACGAAACGACACCGGTACCGTCGCGACGGCACCTCGCAGAATCGCCGTGCCGACGGAGAACGCCTTCGGATATTCCTGGGTGTCGGTAAACGGATCCCCATTGATCGCTGGTGCCTGGTCCGGCGATGCCGGCTTGTGGAACCAGGTAGCGAGGTCTTTGCGCAACGCCGGCGAGAGCCACCTGGATTTGCGCGCCACGCTGGCCCGAGTGAATGCCATGTCGTGCACGAAGTGATCGGCATATAACCGCTGCACCACGCGCACAGGACCCGATCCCGCACGGCCGCGCCCTTCCAGCGGGGCAACGCCCTGGATCGTGAAAAACCACGGAAGGATCAGGAAGACGGCGACCAGTTGCATCACTGGAATGTCTTGTTCTTGGTCGGCGCGCCGGTGCGGAACTCGTGAGACAGGGTGTAGAACCCTGACGTCGAGAGCGTGACGGTGATGGGCTGGTCGGTTGGATTCTCCCAGTACCAGCCGTGAATACCGGGAAATGGTGCGGTCAAGGTGCCGGACGCGTTGGCGCGACCAGCTCCCTTCTCATAACTCTGTGCATATCCCCGCGGAGCGCCGTCCGGCTCGGCGTGCGCCTCGTAGGACACCGGCACCGACGCCGTCCAGGCAAAGAGCAGGGCCTGACCTTTGTCGAGACGGTATTTGTATTCCATGCCTTCCTTCGGCCCGAGCGTGAACGTCACGTCCTCCTGCTGGAACTTGCGTTCCTGAGGAACAATGATCGCCGCTTGGCCTGCCGCGGTCGGTGCGCTCGCGGTCAAGGCTTCCACCTGCTGGCCGGTGACGCCCAGATCGAGCAACCCGGTCCTGGCCCCGACGCCAAGGGGATCCACGGCATATTCGGCCGGCAACACGAACATCACGAGAATCAGGCCGGCCACCAGCAGCGCCACGCCCCCCGCCAATGCGATTCGATTGCGTGCCTCGGTCGTCTGAACAACGTCATCCATGATGGCCATCAACTCGCCAGTACGTAGCCGGAGAGCTGATAGCCCACCAGCAGGAACCCGCACGCCATCACGATCGCGTTGGTGGCGAAGGCATGGCGTGAAAACCCTTCGTGCGTGCGCCAGTAACTCAGCGCGATCAGCACGGCCGTCAGCGCAAGGCCCTGGCCGATCTCGACGCCAACGTTGAAGCTGACGATGTTCCCGACGAGGCCGTTGGGGGACAGCGCAAACTCCTGCAGTTTGGTGGCAAGACCGAAGCCGTGGAACAGTCCGAAGATCAGTACTGCCGCACTGGCGTTGGGCTGGAATCCCAGGAACCGTTTGAAGCCGTCCATGTTGTCGAAGGCTTTATAGGCCACCGAAAAACCGATGATAGCGTCGATCAGGAACGGGTTGGCACGCACGCCGCCGAGCACACCGAGCAGGAGCGTCGCGCTGTGGCCGATGGTGAAGAGGCTGACGTACTTGACGACGTCCTTCAGGCGGTAGAGGAAGAAGATCACGCCGACCAGAAACAGCAGGTGGTCGTAACCGGTGACCATGTGCTTGGCGCCCAGGTACAGCAGCGGGCCAATCGCCAGGCCCTGCAGTCCCTGGAGAAACACCGCGTCCTTCCCCGACACGCCGTGTGCCCACGCCGCATCGGCGCTCGTGAGGATAACGACGGCCAGCACAGCGACGTGCAGCGCGCGGGCACGGATTCGCGTCACCGCTGGTACCTCATGTGGCAGTTGTCGCAGGTGGTATTCAGGTCCGAGCCGGCCTTGAGGACCGCCTCAGGACTCTTCGCGTCAACTGCCGCCAGCGTCGCCTGCGAGGCCGCGATCATCGCCTGTGTGATCGTGATCCACTCACCACGATCAACGGCGCGGCCGTCCATCATCAGGAGATTGCCCGCCTCAGCGAGCGCAGCGGCACTGTCGCCGACAGCGGTCCACTCCTGGTCGTCCTTCGGCACGATTTCCTCGACACCCTTTTCGGTGACCGTCGTGCTCACCGAGTCATAGACGCGCGTCGACGCCGGCACGACAATGCCATTCATGATCTGCTTGACGCTGGCCACCGGCGCAAGCGGCGTGGAGGCCGCGGGCGCTGGCGCTTCCCTGGCCGCACGCGCGCCCACGACAACAAAGCCGATACCGAACACGAACAGCAGCGCGCCGACGCCAAAGAGCCAGTGGATAGTTCGCATGTGGGTTCCCGCCTGACGATATTAGTCCAGCGGGGTCAGACCAGGGTCAGACCGGGGTCAGACCCCGTGTCAGGGGACCCTGAGCTGCTCGAGCAGCGCGGCGGTGTCGGCGTGAACATCGATGCGGTTGCCGCCGAACCCGTTCCCGCCGGCGCGGCCCATCGCCGAGTCAACGGGCGTCCGGCCCTGCCGGTCCTTCGCGTCCACCCGGGCGCCGCGAGCGACAAGGGTGCGGACGAGATCGTTGAAGCCCCAGAACGCCGCCCCATGCAACGCGGTCCGTCCCTGGTTGTCCGCGGCGTTCACGTCCGCACCGGCATCGAGCAGCAGCGTCACCGCCTCAACCGCGTCCTTCTGGGTCTTGTAACGTCCGCGCGTGTCGGAATCGCGCGAACCGACTCCGGCCGCCGCCAGCAAGGGCGTGATGCCGTCGAGGTTCGGGGTGCGAATGTCCGCCCCCTTCTGCATGAGCAGCTTCATCGCGACGATGTCGCCGCCCTTTGCGGCGCGCAGCATGGGCGTCGCCCCGATCGTCAGCAGCGTGTCGTTGCCGCGGTCAGCAAGGGAGCGGAACGGCGGAAAGAGAATGAGCTGTGCGTTGACGTCCGCACCACGGGCCAGGATCGCCTGCAGGAGGTCCGTCGGGCTCACGCTCCCCCGCTCCGCCACCTCTGGACGCTCGGACGCGAGCGGTGTGTGCATATCGACAGCGGCCCACAACGCCGTCCGACCCCATCGGTCCGAGAGGTTGACGTCTGCGCCCTTCTCTACCAGCAGGCGGGCCACGTCGAAGTGCCCGTTGACGATGGCCATGACGACAGGCGACACAAGATCCGGATCCTGCAGGTCGAGATCGGCACCTGACTCGACGAGCACCGTGGCGGCGTCGAGGGCACCGTCCCTCGCGGCAAACAGGAGCGGCGTCCACCCGCCGCGTGGCATGTACTTCTGCCGGGGTTCAGCGGTGACGTCACGCTCCCAGTTGTGGACCGTGGACCTGGCGTTGACGTCCGCTCCCCTGCCGATCAGCTCCTTGACCATCAGGGGTAGATTGTCCGAAGCGGCCCACATCAGTGCGCTCTGCCCGAGCCACGACTCCTTCGCGTTGACATCGGCGCCGCGCTCCACCAGCAGGCGGGCAGCCTCGATGTTTCCCGTGCGGGCAACAGCCATCAGCGCCGTCTGGCCGTCGGAGGTGCGCGCATTCACGTCGGCCCCGGCCTTGAGCAACGCAGCCAGGATGGCGGTGTTCGCTGCGACTGAGGCTTCCGAAAGTGGCGTGACGCCGAACAGGTTGGTCGTCTTGACGTTCGCCCCGGCCCGCAGCAGTCGTTCCACAAGCGCCACGTCGCCGTTGTGAACGGCCCAGTGCAGCGCCGTGGTGCCATCAGGCTCGGTGGCGTTGACATCGACCCGCTGCGCGAGCAGCGTCTGGACGGTGCGAACCTCCCCGGCCTTGACCGCCTGGATCAGGCGCTGGTCGCCGGCCGCGCCGAGCGCGACGGACGTGAGGACGGCGAACGCCATCGACAGCGCCGCTCTAGAGATCAATTGGCTCAGGGGTGCTGTCACCGGTCTTGTCCAGCGGAATCCCGACCTTGCCGAGCATCGACACGAGCACGTTGGCCACCGGCGTATGGTCGGGCACAACCACGTGGCGGTTACCTTTCAAACCACCGGCGCCACCGATGAGAGAAATCGGCAACGGGAAGTGATTGTGCAGGTTGCTGTTGCTCATGTTGCTGCCGTAGAGGATCAGCGCGTGGTCGAGCAATGATCCGTCGCCGTCGGAGGTGTCACCCAGGCGCTTCAGAAACCTGGCAAACACCTGGCTGTGATACGTCTGGATGCGGACCAGCCGCGCCATCTTCTGCGCGTTGTTCTGGTGATGCGATACCGGGTGGAAGGCGTCGGGCACGCCGATATGGTTGTAGGTGAGGTTGCTGGCCTCACGCGTCATCATCATCGAGAACACGCGCGTCATCTTCGCCTGGAAGGCCAGGGCCGCCAGGTCGAACATCACGTTCAGGCGATCGTCGAGTGACTCCGGGACGCCGGGCGGGATCTCGGGAAGCTGCAGGTCTGCGCTGACCCCGTTCCCCATCCGCTGCAGGCGCCGCTCGATCTCGCGCACGCTCTCGAGGTAGTCACTGACCTTGGCCTTGTCCGCAGCGCCAAGGGTCTTGGTCAGTGCCGCGGCTTCCACGGAAACGGCGTCGAGGATGCTCCTGAACTCAGTGCTGCGGGCTTTGCGCTCCGCCTCGGTCGCACCCTGGCCGAACAGGCGCTCGAACACCTTGTGTGGATCGTGCTCCATCGGCAGCGGCGTGGTCGGCGTCCGGAACGAGATCGTGTTGCCGTAGCTGCAGCCGAATTGCCCGTCGCACGCACCCTGGTTGCGCTCCTCCACTGTCAGCTCGAGCGACGGGAGCGGGGTCTCCTGCCCGATGTGCTGGACGGCGATTTGGTCCACGGTCACGCCGCCGTACGGCTCGTGCGTCGGCCTGGGCGTCACGCCACTCAGCCAGGTGCCAGGCGCCGTCGCGTGCACGGCCGACCCGTCGGCGGCACGGTTGCCGAGCCCGCTGACAATGGTCAACTGCCTGCGGAACGGCTCGAGCGGCTTGAGGATCGGCGTCATCGAAAAGTCGGCGCCCTCGGTGACGGGAGTCCACTCGGTCATCACCGCACCGTGCGGGAAGTACACGAAGCCGAGATACGGCGCCGGCCGCGCCGCCGTCTGCGCCAGCGCGGTGCGCGCCGGAATCATCGCGTCGAGGAGCGGCAGCGCCAGCGATGCGCCCAGGCCGCGAAGCACCATCCGACGAGATAGATGTTTCTTCGTGATGAACACCTTACGCACCTGCCTTCCGCATCTGGAACGGGGCACTTCGGACCACCGCCATCACCATCGCCGAAAACGTATACCCGTTCGCCCTGACGTCGCGGACGATCGCCCTGACCACAGGCATGTCGGCCGGCGTCAGGCTGCGCCCCAGGGCGTAGGTGAGCATGCGCTCGGTCATCGTGCCCACAAACTGATCCGGCCTGGCCATCAGGGCCTGCCGCAGGGTCGCCGGACTGCTCACCGCGGTTCCGTCAAACAAGGTGCCCGACGGATCGATCGGAACTCCGTGATCGCTGCCTCGCCATCCTCCGAGCGAATCATAGTTCTCGAGCGAGAAGCCGAGAGGATCCATCAGTCGGTGACAGCTCGCGCACGCCGGGTTCGAGCGATGCTGTTCGAGCAGCTCACGCACCGATTTCGGCTCGGCGCCTGCCTCGTTCTCCTTGAGCGATGGCACGTTGGGCGGCGGCGGTGACGGCGGCGTACCCAGGATGGTCTCGAGCACGAAGCGCCCGCGCAGCACGGGCGACGTCCGGTTGCCGTACGACGTGATCGTCAGCAGGCTCGCCTTTCCCAGCAGCCCCCACCGATTGCCATCGTCGAGCGTGACGCGACGGAACTGCTGCCCGCGGATGCCCGTGATCCCGTAGTGTTCGGCCAGACGTTCGTTGAGAAAGGTGTCACGGGCGGAGAGCAGGTCAAGGACGCTGCGGTTCTCGCCGATGATCGACCCGGTGAAGAGCTCCAGCTCCTGGCGCATCGCGGAACGAAGATCCTCGTCGAAGTCAGGGAACTCCTGAGGCGAGGGATCAAACACTGCCAGCTCTCGCAGTCGCAGCCACTGCGAGAAGAAGTTGGTGACCAGCGCCTGAGCCTTCGGATCGCCCAGCATCCGTCGTACCTGACGCTCGACCACCAGCGGATCGCTCACCGTCCGCGACGTCGCCACCCTGAGCAGTTCTTCGTCGGGAACAGTGCTCCAGAGGAAGAACGACAGGCGCGAGGCCATTTCGACCGGCGAAATGCGCCGAACGCTCCCCGCCACCGCGGACTCCGGGTCCCGCTCCGCACGGTACAAGAAGTTGGGGCTGGCAAGGATGTAGGTGAGCGCGCGCTGGATACCGGCTTCAAACCCTCCAGCCTTCGCGCCAGCGTCGAAGAACGCCATCGGAGTCGCCAGGTCGGTGTCCGTTACCGCGCGACGATAGGCGCGCCTGGCAAGGGCGCCCAGAATCGTCCGGGCGCACGCCACTTCGGTGACCGTGATCGAAGGTGTGCAGCTGAGAATGCGCCGCCGGCTGGCGGTGTCGCCCGGGCCGGTGATCTTCATCGGCCCCATCACCTCCATCTTCTCGAGCACCGGGATGCCGTTCATCCACCCGCTGGGATGATGGTCGCGCGTGGTGCCGGCAAACGGCTGCAACACCTCGAGACTCCTCGCGAACGTGCGCTGACGGAACGTGACGATGACCGTGTGTGGTCCGGCGGTGACCGGAAGGCGCAGGTTCTTCAGTCGCGCCTGGATGGCGTCGGCACCGGTGGCCAGTTGCTGGTCCTGGGCGCGCGCGTCGGCCTCTCCACCGATCGTCTGGGTGAAGACCACCGCACCGTCGATGAGCATCACGAGGTCGTGCGGAAACTCCAGCCCGTTGATATAGATCTGGCTCTGGCGCAGCGTGAGGTCGAACTTGTACTCACCGTCGACCGGAAAGTACCGCTTGACCAGGATGCCCCCGCGCGTACCGAGAGGCATACCCTCGACATGCAGTCGCTGGGCTGCACCGGTGCCCGCCCGGTAGACAGAGACGCTGGGCGGGCCCGACGCGTCGCCGAGAGCCAGGCGAGCCGCTTCACGCGCCGCGCTCACGTAGCCTTCGAGAAATGCCGGCGACTCCTTCAGCACGCTGGCGATGTTGTCGAACCCGTCGCTGTCATCGTCTGAAGGCAGCATCGCCGCAACATCGGTGTCGACCAGATCGAGAACGTCCCGGATCGCGTTGCCGTACTCGGTTCGATTGAGCCGATGCAGCACCACAGCACCAGGATCTGGCTGTGCCGCGGCGGCGCGATCGAGAGTGGACTCCAGGCTCGACGCAAACGCGTCGATGACGGCGGTCTCGGGTCTCGGCATGCCAACCGGCGGCATCAGTCGCCCGCGCAGTTTCCGGACGACCTTCTCCCACACGTCAGCGTGCTGCGCCACCTCGTCCATGCTCAGCGCCTGAAGCGAGAGGCCCGCCGTCTTCAGCCGGTCGTTGTGGCAGGTGACGCAATAGCGATCGATCAGTTCGCGCGAAGGCTGGGCGGGCACCGCCGGCGCAGGCGCCTGGCCCGCCACCACACGGGCGGACGCCGACACCCAGGTCAGCAGGGCGAGCGCAACGAGCGAGTATCCGACGCTTTGGCGCACGCGGTTTGGCTCGCGACTGTACCAGACGGTCAGGGGCGACGCAACCACGCCGGATCGCGAAAATCGACGTATCCTGTGCGCCATGTTGCGCCATTCGAGCCGACGGCAGTTCCTCGAATTGCTGGCGGGAGGGACCGCAGGTCTGACCCTCGCTACCCGGGTCTCGGCACAGGCGCCCCCGTCCATCGCCTCGACGCCACTCGCCGGAGGTGTGCTGCTCTTTACTGGCGCCGGATGCAACGTGCTGGCAATCGACAGCCCCGACGGCGTCACGCTCGTCGATGGCGGACTGGCCGAGAGTTCCGAAGCGCTGCTGAAGGCCGTGGCCACCGCCTCGGGCGGCCGGCCGGTGCGCACGCTCTTCAACACCCACTGGCACAGCGACCACACCGGGTCGAACGAAGCGCTCGGTCGAGCCGGCGCCACGATCATCGCCCACGACAACACTCGCCGCTGGCTCAACTCGCGCGTCTATCGTGAACTGCAGGACCGCACCTATCCGCGTCGCCCGGCTGAGGCGCTTCCCACCCGCACGTTCACGTCGACGGGGACGATGAACGTCGGGCCGACGCGCGTCTCGTTCGGCACACTGCCCCCCGCCCACACCAACGGGGACATCTACGTCTTCCTGCCCGATCAGAACATCCTGATGGTGAGCGATGCACTGACGCCGGGACGCTACCCGGTGATGGACTACTCCACCGGAGGGTGGATCAGCGGGATGATCGATGCATCGACCGTCCTGCAGGGCATCGCCAACGATGAAACGCGGATCGTACCGGGCCTCGGCCCGATCCAGACGCTCACCGACCTCAAGCGCCAGCGAGAGATGCTCGTCACCGTCAAGGATCGTGTGTGGACGATGATCCGGCAAGGCAAGAGCCTGGACGAGGTGGTGAAAGAGGCGCCAACACGCGAATTTGATGCGGCCCTCGGCGCGAACGAGAACTTCCTGAAAGCCACCTACGTCAGCCTGGTCCGCCACACCCGCCCACTTGGTGGCGTGCTGTAACGACCGGTCGCGCGCGCGAATCTCCACGCCACCGCCGAATTTCCCTCGTTCAACGACTCATCCCGTGCCGCTTCGCTGACCAATCCGCAAGCAATTCCGCGGTACGCGAGTTGCTCCAGTGATGGGCATGACTACTCTCAACGGCGTAGGCATCTGGATCGACCACCAGCAGGCGGTCGTTATCTTTGCCTCACAGGATCACGCCACCGCGCGGACGGTGAAGTCCCACGTCGCCGCGCACCCGCACTTCGGCGGTTCGCAGATGGGTGGCGGCGAGAAGAAGTATGAGGAGCGGTTCGAACAGCAGCTGAACCACTTCTATGACGAGGTCATCGGCCAGCTCGGACACCCGGACTCGATGCTGATCCTCGGTCCCGGCGAGGCCAAGACCCAACTCGCCACGCGGCTCGAGCGTGTCAAGGCCCTGGCCGGGGCGAAAGTGTCGGTCGAAGCTGCGGACGATTTGACGGAACCGCAGATCATCGCCAGGGTGAAACAGCACTTCGACCTGAAGCGGTGAGAGGTGGAGCGATGACCACGGAGACCGTTGACCTTCGGCGGCACTCCTTCCTAAAAAGACTGGTCGGGGCCGCCGCGCTCAACGCCGGCACCTACGAAGAGGTGGAGGCCGACCGTGGCGCCCTGACACAGGCCGGCATCGTCGTCCTCTTGTCGAGCGTAGCCGCGGGGCTCGGCGCCAGGGGCTTCGGCGCCAGCCGTCCCGTAGACGTCGCCTTCTTCGCGTTCGTCGCACTGGTCGGCTGGGTCGCGTGGGCTGGGCTCACCTATCAGATCGGGGTGAGGTTCCTCTCAACGGCCCAGACGCATGCCGATCTCGGCCAGTTGCTGCGCACGATCGGATTCGCCAGCGCACCCGGCATCTTCCGCATCGTCGGCGTGGTACCCAGCCTGACCGGCCCGGTCTTCTTCATCTCCGCGGTCTGGATGCTGATTGCCATGATCGTCGCGGTGCGGCATGCGCTTGACTACGAGCACACCGGGAGGGCTGTGGCCGTCTGCACGATGGGCTGGGTGCTGGCTGGAATCATCGCGCTCGCCCTGGGAGCGCTGTTTGGTCCTCAGGTCACCTGACGACCGCGGATTTTCCCGCACCTCTGGCATCATAGGGGGCGCCCACTTACTGGACCCCTCTGATGCCAATGACCGCGCCAGTCTTCAGTCTCGCCCTCATCCTGCTCGGCGCCGTTGTCGTCGAAGCCCAGGAGCGTGAACGTAAACAGGCGCAGGCCTCCCGGGTGCCGGACGGTGCCATCCGCATAGACGGCCGCCTCGAAGAGGATGTCTGGCGGAGCGCCGCTCCGCTGACCGGATTCGTTCAGCGCGAGCCTGACGAAGGCGCGACGGCCACCGACGGCATCGATGTCCGTTTCGTGTTCGACAGCCAGGCGCTCTACGTCGGGGCGCGCATGTCGTCCAACGGACCCATCCAGGCCCCCCTCGGGCGCCGGGACGAGGGCGACCAGGCCGAGCACCTCCACATTGCGCTCGACACCTACCTCGATCGACGCACCGCATCCACCTTCGGCATCACCGCCACAGGCGTTCGTCTCGACACGTTCTTCGCGAGCGACGATGACAACAGCGATGACGAGACATTCAGCCCGGTGTGGCAGGGACGCACGTCCATTGACGGGAATGGCTGGACGGCGGAGCTGTGGATTCCCTTCTCGCAGCTGCGCTTCAACGACCGCACCCCGCAGGTGTGGGGACTGAACGTGCGGCGATGGATCCCGTCGCGCAATGAGGATGTGTTCTGGTCACCGATGCGGCGAACCGATGAACGGTGGGCGTCGCTGTTCGGCGACCTGCGCGGTCTCGATGGCATCCGTCCGCGACGGCGCCTGGAACTGCTGCCCTATGTGGCTGGCGGCGCGCGTGTGGTGGGAACGACCTCGCCCGGGGATCCATTCAGCGAAGGCGCGAACCTGAACGCGCGCGCTGGCGGCGACCTGAAGCTGGGCATCGGCAGCAACCTGACGCTCGAAGCGACCGTGAACCCTGACTTCGGACAGGTCGAGGCCGATCCCGCTGTCGTGAACCTGTCGGCGTTTGAAACTTTCTTCGACGAGAAGCGCCCGTTCTTCGTCGAGGGTGCCAACCTGCTGACCGGCAACGTGAACAACTACTTCTACTCCCGGCGGATCGGCGCGTCGCCAGCCGGTCGCGCCGAGGGAGACTTCGTCGAGTTCCCCAACACCACCACCATCCTCGGGGCCGCCAAGCTGACCGGACGACTGTCGTCGGGCATGTCGATTGGCATGCTCGGGGCCGTCACCGACAACGAGAGCGCACGGACGTTTACCACCGGAACGTTCGGACGCACTCGCGTCGCGCCGCGTACTGCGTACGGCGTGGGTCGCGTACAGCAGGAGCTGGGACAGGCCGGCTCGACAGTCGCCCTCATGGCGACGTCAGTGCATCGACAGTTCGCCGCTGACGACCCGCTGAGCCTGCTGCTGACAAGAAAAGCGTTCACGCTCAGTGGGGACTCGGTCTTGCGGTTCGGTGACCACGAGATGCAGAGCTACCTCGGCGTGAGCCACGTCGATGGCGAATCGCAGGCGCTGACCCGCCTGCAGCGCTCGAGCGCCCGATACTTCCAGCGTCCCGACGCTGACTACGTGCGACTCGATCCGCAGCGCACCTCGATGAGCGGCGCCAAGGGCGGCGTGTCATTCGAGCGCCAGAACGCCCGCCACTGGACGTGGGAAGCGGCGTCTTCGTTCGAGACGCCCGAGTTCGAGACCAACGACCTCGGGCGGGTGACGAGTAGCGACGGCATCCAGATTTCCGGCGAGGTGGAGTACCAGAACACGCAGCCGAAGCGCTTGTACCGCGAGTATTCGTTCACGCTGGGACAGACACAGGAATGGAACTATGGCGGCGACCGACAGACGTCGCAGGTCTCCGGCAACGTGAGCATTACCTGGCCCAACTTCTGGGAGTCCGAGATCAGCGCCACCTACGACTTCCGCAGGCAGGACATGCGCCTGACGCGCGGCGGTCCGAGCATGGAGGCGCCGGCAGGATGGGGCACGACCTTCGAAGTCGAGTCGAGCGACGCCGCACAGACGCAGCTCGAGGCGACCGTCGTCTACGGACGCAACGAGGACCACGGCCTGACGTTCTCGACCGAGACCAGGGTGACGTTCCGACCTGGCCCGCAGTGGCAGCTCTCCCTGACACCGAAGTATGAGCGCGAGGTCGTTTCACAACAGTACGTGGCCACATTCCCAGGCGGCGGGGCGGCCACCTACGGCGGGCGGTACATCTTCGCGGAGGTTGACCGTTCAACCTACTCGGCCCAGATGCGGCTCAACTACACGTTCAAGCCGGATCTGAACCTGGACTTCTACGCGGAGCCGTTCGCGGCCAGCGGGCAGTACGTGCGACTTGGCCAGCTTGCGGCTGCGCGCGGACGCCTTCTGCTCCCGGTTGACCCGGTCGCGCTCAACCTCGACGATCTCGACTTCAACGTACGTTCGTTCCGCAGCAACCTCGTGCTTCGCTGGGAATGGCGCCCCGGGAGCATGCTCTATCTCGTGTGGCAACAGGATCGCGCCGCCGACGCACTCAGACGTGGTCGCGCCGGCGCCGGCGATCTGTTCAGGTCGTTCGGCGCCGAGGGCGACAACCTCTTTGCCGTCAAAGCTAGCTACTGGTTTTCAGCGCGATGAGCACGCCGGCCAGAATCCCGGCCCACGTGCGCTGACCGGCCGCATCGGCGACTTCGTCCTGGCGGAACTCCACCTGCAGATGGTGAAGGCCTCGTCGCATCGCGTGATAAGGCGTCGTGTAGTCCACGTCGGGATCGACGCTGTAGGGTTGGTTGTCTCCGACCACGGTGTCGGCACCTGGCTGATCGAGCCGGTCGCGCAAACCCGCCAGCACGGGTTCGGTCAAGCGACGGTCCGAGTGACTCGAGAGCGCGATCGGCCAGGGCCGCGGGGCTCCCGCGAGCGACGGCGTCATCGAGTGGATCGACACCAGGACCGACTCGAGGCCCCGCGTCTCCCGATCGAGCAGCACCGACTCCACAGCGTCGTGATACGGACGGAACCACGACGCGATACGCGCCTCCCGCGCATCCGGCGGGAGCGCGTGGTTGGCAGGCACGGCGGTCCCGTCACTCACGTCAGGGATCAGGCTGGGTGACGCGAGTTGCCGATTACAGTCGATGACCAGCCGCGACACTGACGACAGGATGGCGGTCGCGTCGAGAAGCTCGGACAGGGCCTCGGTCACTCCCGCCGCTCCGATGTCCCACGCGATGTGTCGCGTCAGGTCCGACGCAGACAGGCCGAGGTCGTGGAGCTGCGCCGGGACATGGTTGCTCGCGTGGTCGCAGACGAGCACGTAGAGGCTCGTCGCCCGCGCACGCAGGACCCGATACGCAGCTGACCCTTCGCTCACTCGGCGACTTCGCTGACCCTGACGTCCACGTCCATTTCGACAAACGCCCCCGGAGGACCATAGTAGGTGCCCCACAGGGGCAGCACGTACTCCGGCGCCCACGCCACCGCGACGCGAATCAGATTCCGGTTGCCGACGATGCTGTTGGTCGGATCGAAATCAATCCACCCGGCCCCCGGTAGATACGCCTGCATCCAGGCGTGTGTGGCACCCCCGCCAGCGAGGCCGGAGCTCTGCGGCGTGTAGATGTAGCCGCTGACGAACCGGGACGCAATACCCAGCGACCGGGCCGCTTCCATCATGAGCACCGCAAGATCCCGACAGCTGCCGCGGCGGCTGTTCAAGGTATCCTCGGGCGTCTGCACGCCCTTTTCAGTACGACGCACGTACGTGAACGCCTTGCGGATCCCGCTGGTCATCGCCCGCAGCATCGCCATTGTCTCGGTCGAGTCCGCCGACTCGAGAAACTGCAGCGCCCATTCCCCGACCGTGTCGCCACTATAGTGCGGGGCCAGCGCTCGGGCGAGGTTGGGAAAGTCCTCGTCGGAATACCGGAAGGGATACTTTCGCGCCTGCTCTTCGAGCGGATACTCGAGCATCGTCGACTCGAAGTGCTCGAGGGTCACGGAGCTCTCGAAGCGGAGTTCAGACGTCAGACCCTCGAACGTGGCGATCGCCACGGAGTTGTCGAACGAGTCGTGCAGCCAGCGCAGGTGCGCGGGCCTCGGGGTGATCGCCAGGCCTGTCTCGATCAGGCGCAGATCATGGCTCGCCCGGGGGCGGAACATCATCCGGTGTTCGCCCAGCCGAACGGGCTCACGGTAACGATAGACGGTGGAATGACTGACCGTGAGGATGGACATCAGGAACTGATCGCGGCGATCTCGGTGGCGGGAATCGGATCGGTCCACACGGTGAAGCGCTCCAGAGTGTTGGGCCCGAACGTTGTGGCGATCGCTACGTCGGCCGCGTCACGCCCACGGGCCATCAGGATGCGCCCGATGCGCGGCACGTTGTTGCGAGGGTCGAACAGGTGCCAGCGACCGCCAATCCACGCTTCAAACCACGCCGCGAAGTCGCCGGGCGCATACGGGGGTGGCGTTCCGGCATCGCTCAGATAGCCGGTGCAGTATCGGGCCGGGATGTTCATGCAGCGGCAGAACGCAACGGCGAGGTGCGCGTAGTCGCGGCACACACCGGTCCGGTCGTTGAAGGCCCCCAGCGCAGTCCGGGTGGCGCGAGCATTCTGGTAATCGAACGCAATGTGGCGATGGACGAAGTCGCAGATCGCCTGCACGCGTGCGTAGCCGGGGGCCGTCCCGCTGAACAGGTGCCAGGCGGTGTCCGACAGCTGGTCGGTCTCGCAGTAGCGACTGCCGAGCAGAAACACCAGGTTCTGCTCGGGGAGATCCTGCACCGTGTCCTGTCCCGCCGTGGTCACGGTCTCGTCCGGCTCGCCGCTGTCGGTGACCACGCCGTCAGCCCAGAGCCGCAGACGTCCCGGCGGGGCCAGCACCCGATGACACTGGTTGCCGAAGCCGTCCCGATACGCGGTGATTGGCACGTGGGGATCTGCCCTGGGACGATCCGAGACGACGATATCGCCGGCACGCGACTCGTGGACGTTGACCACAAGAATGATGGGCGTCGCCTGCGGAAACGTGTAGACCAGCTCGTACCCGACCCGGAACTGCATCACGACCTCTTGAACTTCACCGCGATTCCGAGCGTGGAACGGATGGCGTCTCTATTGTCCTCCAATGCCGTTCAGGCGCTAACCTTTCCGGCGTCGCGCCACGGTGACTCCGACCGCGGCGACGGCCGCCACCCCGGCCAGCGCGGTCACTAGACTCACGATTTCGGGATTCCTTGCGGGAGATAAGCCCCGGTGAGTTGAAAGGGTTCTGACCGCCTTCTGATGCAATCATGACGTGTGCGTTCCGCCACAGATCATCGCTCAGCTCGGGCTGTCCTCATCACCGGGTGCTCGTCAGGTATCGGGCGCGCAACGGCCATCCGCCTGGCCAGCGAGGGTTGGACCGTTGTCGCAACTGCGCGCCGCATTGAAAGCATCGCGGATTTGAAATCACAAGGCTGCGCCATCATGGAGCTGGACGTCACCAGCGAAGCGTCGATGGCCGAAGCGGTGCGCAGGGTGGAGTCGCAGCACGGAGCTGTCAGCGTGCTGGTCAACAATTCAGGATACAGCCAGTCGGGAAGCATCGAAACCGTGCCGCTGGATCTCGTCCGAGCCCAGTTCGAAACCAACGTGTTTGGCCCCGCGCGACTCACCCAGCTCGTCCTCCCGGGCATGCGACATCAGCGCTGGGGTCGTGTCGTCAACCTGAGTTCGATGGGCGGCAGGCTGGTGTTCCCTGGCGGCGGCTACTACCACGCCACCAAGTACGCGATTGAGGCACTGAGCGACGCGCTCCGCTTCGAGGTACAGGGGTTCGGCATCGACGTCATCGTCATCCAGCCTGGGCTGATCCGAACGGCGTTCAGCGCCACTGCGGTGTCCGGGATGGCAGCCGCGCACGACAAGCCCGGCGTCTACGACGCCTTCCACGCTGCGGTCGCGCGAGCCACACGGGAGTCGTACTACAAGGGGTCACTCGCCCCCCTGGCTGGTGTCCCAGACGATGTTGCGATGGTCATCGCACAGGCGTTGAAAGCCAGACGCCCGCGCACACGCTACACGGTGTCTCGGTCCGCAACGGTGATGATGACGCTGCGACGGGTGTTGAGTGACCGCCTCTGGGACCGCTTGCTCTCACGGGCGTATCCCGTTCCCAGGTAGCCGACCGACGCTAGCGGCCTTCGAGGCGCATCACCCGCCGGTCAATGCGCGCCATCTCCTCGTCGAATCGCCTGTTGGTCTCGGCGAGCCGCTGCTGCAGGCCATCGTGCCCTTCCGCAACGAGGCGAACGTACCCTTCAATTCGCTCGGCCACAGCATTGAACTGCTGCCGGGTCTGCTGGCACTCCGCCTGAAGCTCAGCCCTGGTGGCCAACCCCGCCACGTCCGCCTTTGTAGCAAAGCCGGCCAGGTCCGCCTTCGTGGCAAAGCCCGCCAGGTCAGCTTTGGTGGCAAGAGTTGGCAGAATCTGCTCGACGTGCGACAGGCGCATATCGATGTTTTTGACAACGTCTTCGAGTTCCATGATGGTCATCGGGCGCGAATCCTTCCGGATCGCACGTGATCGTGCGGGGACACCCGCGAGGCGTCGGCGATCCTACCATCGTCGAAGGCAACACCACGGCCACTCTTTGCCGGGACGGTCGTTTTTCTGCTACAACACTCCAGCCGGCAACACGGCAGTCGACGCGCTCCATCAGGGGCGCAGCAGGAGGAAACGGGTATGTGCGATCAGAACCACTTTGAAGATGATGCGAAGGAGTACGCGGCGCGAGGACTGGTGACGCGGCGCGAGTTTGGCGCCCTGGTCGGCGCAGGCGTCGTCATGATGCTGCCGCGCGTGGTCAACGCCGTCACGGTCACCGAGTCTGACGTGAACGTCCGCACGCCCGACGGCACCGCCGACTGTTACTTCGTCCACCCGGCGAGCGGCACCGCGCCCGGCGTCATCATCTGGCCCGACATCATGGGACTGCGTCCCGCGTTCCGACAGATGGGCAAGCGCCTGGCGGAGTCCGGATATTCGGTACTCGTGGTCAACCCGTTCTACCGGCAGAAGAAGGCACCGGTCCTCCAGCCCGGGCAGTCCTTCAACGACCCTGCGGTTCGCAACATCCTCCTGCCGCTGGCGCAGGCACTCAATGCCACCACGCACACGAGCGACGCGAAGGCGTTCGTCGCGTGGCTCGACGGTCAGGCCTCGGTGGCAAAGAACAAGAAGATCGGAACGATGGGCTACTGCATGGGCGGCCCGATCGTCATGCGCACCGCGGCCGCGTCGGATCGCGTCGGTGCCGCCGCCTCGTTCCACGGCGGCGGACTCGTCACCGACGGTGCGGACAGTCCGCACACCGTTGCGTCAAAGACGAAGTCGCAGTTCCTCATTGCCATCGCCGAGAACGATGACATGCGTGCGCCGAACGAGAAGAACGTGCTCACGCAGACGTTCGGCAACGCGGCTGAAGTTGAGGTGTACGCCGGTGCCGCCCACGGCTGGTGCCCGCCGGATTCAGCGGTGTACAACGAGCCGCAGGCTGAAAAGGCGTGGGCACGTCTGATGGTGCTGTTCGGAAAAGCCCTGGCCTAGCCTGACCTTAGTCTGGCCATCCCGGGATGACTGCGCGGTTCGACCGGGAAACCGCCTGATCGGCTAACGTTTTGCGCGCTCGGCAACCACGGGTGGTGGCACGTCTCTGGCGACCCTTGCCACACCACCCGTGTTGCTCACCGTCGCGATTTGCACCTGGAACCGGGCGGCTTTGCTTGCCCAGACGCTCGAGCGCCTGACGCGCCTCGAACGACCGGCCACGCCCTGGGAACTCCTCGTCGTCAACAACAACTGCACCGACCACACCGACGCGGTCCTCGACAGCTTCCGCGGCCGGCTTCCACTGCGCCCTGTCTTTGAGGGTGCGTCCGGCCACTCCCACGCCCGCAACGCCGCGGTTCGCCACGCGCACGGCGACTACCTGGTGTGGACCGACGATGACGCCCTGGTGGATACGACATGGCTGCGCGCGTACGAACGCGCGATCAGGCGCTGGCCCGGTGCCGCGGTGTTCGGTGGGCCTGTCCGTCCGAAATTCGAAGGGACACCGCCGGCGTGGCTCGAGGCGATCGCTTCTGAGGCCGAGGTGCAGTCGGCGTTCGCGGGGCGTGAGCTCGGCGCCGACCCGATCGAGTTGAACGGAGAGGACAAGAGTCCGTATGGCGTGAACTTCGTGGTGCGGATGCTGGAGCAGCGACAGTTCCCCTACAACCCCGACCTCGGACGCAGGCACAACGCGGGCGCACTCTGCGAGGAAACCAACCTCGTCAAGGCGATCTTCGCCGCCGGGGGGACGGGATGGTGGGTGCCCGACGCGCGCGTCGAGCACTGGATTCCGATCCAGCGTCAAACCCTCACGTACCTTCGCCACTACTACACGCTCCGCGGCCGGTCATATCCCACCGTCTATCCGAGGACCACCCCGATGCTGTGGGGACGGCCGAGATGGATGTGGCGTCAGGCCGTGCAGGCAGAGGTGTCGTACCGTCTGGCGCGCGTCAGCGGCCATCCGCACCGCTGGCTGAAACCGTTCATCAAGGCGTCGGTTCTCTGGGGGGTGCTTACCTCGCCTCGTACGCCGACGAATCCGCCACGTTCTCTCAGTCGGTATCAGCGCCCGCTCGCGCGGACCTGGGCCCGCCTCACCGAACGCCCGCACCAGAACATCCCCCTGATCTCCGCGACCCGGCACGGTGATCTGGCCGCGGTCACGCGCCTGCTCGCCTCAGGTGTCCCCGTGAACGCGCAGGACTCCAGCGGCTGTTCTGCCCTGCATCGTGCGGTGTCGCTTGGATATGAGGAGATCGCCGCGAGTCTCCTCGCGCACGGCGCGAACCCGCATCTGGTCGACCACAAGGGTCGATCCGCGTGCGCTGGCAGCACGACCCCGCCAGACATCCTGCACGGGATCCGTCAGCGCTATCACCGCCTGCCCATGAGGGCCGGCACCGCAGGGGCTCCCCTCCTGCCTTCAGCCTCGGCGCGTGCGCAAGGATGGGCAGCGGACCTGGAGCGCCGCGGCATCATCAAGATCACCGGATTACTCACCCCTGAGGCGCTGACCAGCCTGCGCACAGACTTCGCGCGGTTCATCCAGGCGCTGGATGAGCGCATCGCCAGGGGCAAGGCTGACCACAAGCATTACGACGAAGAAGAGCACTGGTGGCCCAACGACCAGGCCTACGTGTCCAACAACGCCTTCAAGTACTCACCCGACCTCGCCAGGCTGTGCTGTCACGACGATCTCATCGCGTGCGCACGGCTCTTTCTCGGCAGGACGCCGTTCATCCAACGCGGCGTAGCGATGAGATACCTGCCGATCGCCAGCCGGGACAACGACATGTTCGGCTGGCACCACGACATGGAGGAACGCCGCTTCAAGATGATGATCCTGCTGACCGACGTCGAGCCCGGCGGGCAGCATATGAGCTACATCCTTGGCTCACACCGGTTGTTCCACCCGTACGCGATGTTCCTCAAGAGCTCGTGCGGCATCGAGTACTGCAGGAAGCACCTGCCAGCGGTCGAGACCTACGACGCCACAGGAAAGGCGGGCGACATCTTCCTGTTCGACTCCAACGGAGGTCATCGCGGCAACCGCAGCGACGCGGCGGCAACGCGAGATGCATTCTTTGTCGAGTACAGCGCCGACCACAGCGAACTCTGGGGAGGTGACATCGACCCGGGTGTCGGCGAAGAACTGGCTCGCCTCGAGCACAACCCATTTGCGAGGCTGCTGACCGTCCAGAAGAAGTGGACGCTGCCGGTCACACGGCATGCGCCGAGCTGGGTCGAGAACCTTTCTCGGCTCGAGCGATGGCTGTAGTGGATCCAGGCGTGCCCGGCGCGGCGATCTCGCTCGCCATCTGCACCTATAACCGGAGCCGGATGCTGGAGCGGACGCTCAAGTCGATTGCCGCACAACAGGTCGATCCCGCCGCCATCTGGTCGGTCATCGTCGTCGACAACCGGAGCACCGATGACACGAAGTCGGTGGTCGAGCGGTGGCAGCGGTCGGACTCGATTCCCGGCCTGACGTATACCTTCGAAGCCCGGCAAGGGGTCAAGTTCGCACGCCAGCGCGCGATTCGCGACACCGGCGCGCCGCTCATCGCCTATGTCGATGATGACTGTACGCTGGCCCCGAACTGGATTCGGGAGGCGCTGACGTTCATGCGCGATCACCCGCGGGCAGGAGCCGTGGGCGGGCGTATCCATCTCGACTGGGAGGTGCCGCCGGCCGACATCTTCCAGCGCAGCGCCAGGGTATTCGGGCTGCGAGACGAGGGGCCCGTGCCGCTGCAACTGCCCGCCACCGGCCGGACCTATCTGGGTGGCGCGGGTCTCGTCCTGCGGCGCGAGGCCGTCGCTGCGTCCGGGTGGTTGAGCGATGGGATCCTGCCTGGCAGGACCGGCCACAAGCGACTCGCCGGAGAGGACACGGAGCTCGTCCTTCGCATCCGAAGCGCCGGATATGAACTCTGGTACAACCCGGCAACCGAGCTGCATCACCACGTCCCGGAGGCCAGCCTCAGCTTTCCCCATCTGTGCGCGATGTACCAAGGCATCGGTGCACAGTGGCCCATCCTCAGCGTCGTCGCCGAGAACCACCCGCCAGAGAGCGTGTGGGGCCTGGGCCCGGCAGTCTCGGCAACCGCACTGTACGCCTGGCGGCTCGCACGTTCGGCGTACGCCGTCGCGCGTCGCAGGAGGGCAGCGGAACAGCGCCTCGCCTTGTCCTACGCCTGGGGCCACCTGCTCGGTGCGTGGAGCTTTGTCTTCCAGCACGGTCGGGGCCGGCACCTTCTTGTCGAGCGCTGGCGTGTCAGGACAGCCACGCGATGAAGATCACCATCCTCGCGGTGGGCTCACGCGGCGACGTGCAGCCCTACGTGGCGCTCGGCGTGCGACTGCAGCGGCGAGGCCATGACGTTCGCCTCGGCGCGTTTGAAACCTTTCGAGCCCTCGTCGGCGATGCAGGACTGACGTTCGTGCCTCTCGGAGACCTGCCCGCAGGAGTTCAACGGGCCGACGCCGAGACGCCAGGGAAGAGTTCAACACGTTTCGCGGGACTGTCGGGGCGAGTCCGCTTCTGGCTGACGTTTCCCAGGCTCATTGAGGCGAACGCGAATGCGTTTGTCGAAGCCTGCGCCGGCACCGAGTTGATCGTGCACTCCCGCCTGGCGCTTCCGGCTCCACACATCGCAGAGCGACTCGGCGTGCCTTGTATCGCGGCGTACGCGGCACCGACCATCAGGACGCGCGAGTTCGCTCATCCCTACTACCTGCGCGACACCGGTGAGAGTCGCGCCCGGATTGCCGCAAGCTATCAGCTGGACTGGTACCTGACCAACCAGTTGCCGCTGGCGATGCTGAACCGCCTTCGCGTCCGTATGGGGCTCGGCGCCGTCTCCAGACGGGCGCTTCGCTCCTGGCTCGACCAACGAGTCCTGGCCTATCTCTTCCTCTACAGCCCGTCGGTTGTTCCCAGGCCGCGTGACTGGCCCGACAACGTGCACGTGACCGGCTTCTGGTACGAGGCGGACCAGCAGGAGTGGTCTCCCCCTGCAGCGCTCCGTCGGTTTCTCGACGAGGGGCCACCGCCGATTACGATCGGCTTCGGCAGCATGGTGCCGAAGGACTCCGCAGCGGTGACGCGCATCCTGGCTGAGGCTCTGGCGTTGACGGGCCAGCGCGCAGTGGTGCTGTCTGGCTGGGCGAAACTGCAGAACGCCTCGACGACAGATCGTCTGCTGACGGTCGACACGGCACCACACTCCTGGCTCTTCCCGCGCGCCGCCGCGGCGATTCACCATGGTGGCGCGGGCACCTGCGCGGCCGCACTGCGTGCCGGCATCCCAAGTGTCATCGTGCCATTCGCGTTCGATCAGCACTTCTGGGCGAGACGCCTGCACGACCTCGGGGTGGCGCCTGCCCCCGTTCCTATCGGGCAACTGACTGTGGCCCGTGTCGCCGCGGCGATCGATTCCGCGATACGGGACGATGGGATGAAGGCGCAAGCCGAACGCCTCTCGGCGACGATGGCGCTGGAAGACGGCCTCGAGCAATCTGCCGACCTCATCGAGAGCTACGTGTCAGGTCGTCAGCCGGTGACGAGTCAGCATGCTGGTCGGACGGCCGTCCCTTTGATACGGACGAGTAGCAGCGTCTGATCGTCGTGCGGCTCCTGCCCGTCGGCGAAGGCGTCGAGGTCGGCGACGAGCTGGTTCACCATCGCCCCGGGTTCGAGCGCGGCGGCACGTGCCAGGGCAGAAACAAGGCGCGTCTCGTCGAACATCGATCCGTCGGATGAGTCCCTGTCCGTGATGCCGTCGGTATAGAGAAGGATCCGGTCCTCTGGCTCTAGTGCGTACTCCGAGACTGGCACGTCGCCAAGGTCCATCAGCAACAACGGCCGCACTGCATCCACGGGCAGCGGCACGAGCACCGCCCCCCGCGCCGATTGGCGGACCAGCAGCGGGGGCGGATGGCCTGCGCACGAGGCGCGCAGCGTCCGGTTCGGCACGTCCAGCACGGCGTAGAACGCGGTGGCAAACATGCCGCCACCCCACAGGTACCTGAAGTGTTCGTTGATCTGGCCCAACACCGCCGCGGGATCGTCGCGTTGGGCGAGCCCGTGCACTGCGGTCCTCAGCATCGCCATGACGATGGCCGCCGGCGCTCCGTGGCCCGATACGTCGGCCACCAGGACGCCATACCTCCCCGACCCGAGGTCCAGCACGTCGTAGTAGTCGCCGCCAGCGTGGCGACTGGTGCGGTAGTAGGCGGCAAAGTCGACCGCTGCGCAGGTGGGCAGTGTCTGTGGAAGGATTTGCCGCTGCATGTCGGCAGCACTTTCGAGCTCACGGTCGAGACGGTCGCGGTTCCGCCGCAGCTCGCGCTCCAGATACTGGCGCGTCAGGTGCGTCTCAATTCGCGCGAGCACCTCGTCTGACTGGATCGGCTTGGTGATGTAGTCCGCGGCTCCCAGCTTCAGCCCCGACACCTTGTCGGCCACATCGTCGAGGGCCGACAGGAAGATCACGACGGTTTCCTCGGTGGCAGGGTCGGCCTTGATGGCCCGGCACACCTCGAAGCCGTCGATGTCCGGCATCATGACGTCGAGCAGCACCAGGTCTGGCCGGGCGCGCCGAACGATGTCGAGCGCGGCGCGGCCGTCGCGCGCCACCAGAACGCGATGGCCGCTGCCGTGGAGGGTGCGGACGAGCACCTGCAGGTTCACCGGGCCATCGTCGACCACCAGAATCGTTGCCGGCGGAAGCGGCAGAGCCGTCCGCGGGCGTACGTCGATCACTTCAGCGACGGTCATGTCCACTCACCTCATCTGCCGACAGCACGAGTGCCAGGTCTTCCAGGCCATCGAATTCCAAGTTGGCGACCAGACGTGAAATCTGCTGGCCGATCGCTGTGTGCCCAGGGCCGTGGCCCACCAGTTCCTGGGCAAGCCCCTCCAGCCCAGTGACATCTCCAATGTCGATGGCGCGGCGGAGCCGGCTCGCGACGTCGGCCCGTGTTGCGGCATCTTCGAGCGTGGGTGCTGCGACCATCGGCTGCGCCTGGGTCGTCGACACGAAGCTCACCCGCAGGTGCGTCTGCAGCGCCGAGAACAACGCCTCGGCGCTCACCGGCTTCGGCAGATAGTCCACGCACCCGGCTTCGAGGGCGCGGCGCCGACTGTCACCGAGTGCGCTGGCGGTCACCGCGATGACCGGAATGCGCCGGGTGACCTCGTCTGCCTGCAGCATCGTGGTTGCCTGGAGCCCGTCCAGATCGCCCATCTTGAGATCCATGAAGATCACGTTCGGGCAGTTCTCGCGCGCCAGCTGAACGGCTTCCCGCCCGCCGGCGGCGGTGATCACCCGAACGCCGGCGCTTTCGAGCAGGGCTGCCAGAATGCGGCGGTTCACCGTACTGTCGTCGACCACGAGCGCCGTGATGTCCTCGCCCGGAGCCAGGCGCGCATCGTAGGGCAGTTCGCCCGCGAGGGCGTGGACATCCCGGCCCGCCGTTGCGTCCGGCTCGAGCGTCAGGCAGAACGAGAACCGGCTTCCCTTGCCAGGCTCGCTCTCGACCTTCAACTCGTTACCCATCCGCTTTACCAGTCGATAGCTGATGGCGAGACCAAGACCGGTCCCACCGGCCTTCGCGCCCGAGGCTGTCTGCGTGAAGGCCTCGAAGATCGTCGCGCGCGCGCCCGACTCGATGCCGATGCCCGTGTCGCTGACCGCGAACGACAGGTACTCATCGCCCTCGCGCTCGATGACGAGTCGCACCTCACCCGACTCGGTGAACTTGATGGCGTTGCCAAGCAGGTTGAGCAGCACCTGCCGCACATGCCGCCCGTCCATCACGACCCGTCGCGGCACGTCAGCAGCAATAATCGTCGTCAGCAGCAGGCCCTTCCGGCGCGCGGCCTCGCCAACGATGTACTTCAGGTCGATGACCAGCTGCGCAAGGTCTGTGCCCGCGGTTTCGATGTCGATCGCCCCGGCCTCGATTTTCGACAGGTCCAGAATGTCGTTGATCAGGTCGAGCAGGTGCGATCCCGACTTCGAGATGGCGTCGAGCGCCTCGCGCTGCGACCCGCTGAGCGTCCTGTCGCGCTGCAGCAGCTGCGCGTAGCCGAGCACGCCGTTGAGCGGCGTCCGCAGCTCATGGCTCATGTTGGCGAGAAATTCGCTCTTGGCGCGCGTGGCGGCTTCCGCTGATTCCTTGGCCCGACGCAGTTCGTCTTCATGTTCGCGACGCACGGAGATGTCGCGGAGAAAGGCCCCGAAGAAATAGCCGTCTCTGGTCCACATCGGCAGCGTGATGGTGATCTCGATCGGGAATTCGTGTCCCTCGCGGTGCAGCGCCATCAGCTCGATGCGCTGGTTGACCACAGCGGCTTCGCCGGTCTCGTGGAAACGCCGCATGCCTTTCATGTGTGCGTCGCGGAACCTCGGCGGGATGATCGTGTCGGTCAGCGTCCGTCCGATCGCGTCAGCGCGGGTCCAGCCGAATGTCTTCTCCGCCTGCGTGTTCCAGGTCACGATCTTGCCGGTCGAATCGACGCCCACGAACGCGTCATGCGCCGTGTCGACGATGAGCTGGGCCAGCGCATTGCTTTCGGCCAGACGGTCGAGGGCGACGTGACGGGCCTCATCGGCCAGTGCCATCGCGATCAGGTTGGCGGTCGCGATCGCGAAGTTCTGCTCGTCGATGGCCCACGTCCGGGGACCACCAATGTGCTCGGCGCAGAGAACCCCGACAGTGACCTTGTTCTGACGCAGCGGTACGTCCAGCATGGCGCCAATGCTGTTGGGGAACAGATAGGTGGTGAGGAACTCGCGGGTGCGCGGGTCCGTCTGGGCGTCCGAAGCGGCGACCACACGCTCGCCTTCGAGAGCGGCGAAGTAGGCGGGCGCCTCGTGCCTCATGAGCAAGGCGCCGGACTCATGACGTCCGGCTCCACTGTGGAACATGCTCACGCAGCGGATGGACTGCCGCTCTTCGTCGAAGCGCCACATGCTCAGCCGAGACACCTGCAGCGCGCGGGCGGACACCACCAGGATGTCGCGCAAACGCTCGTCGAAGGGGTCGTCGAGGTCGGCGTAGCGGGCGGTGAGGCTGGTGAGCGCCTGACTTTGGGCGGCCAGCCGCTGCTCACTCGCCTGAAGGGCTTCCTCGGCCGCGAACAGGTGCGCTGCGAGCTTCTGGTCGATTGCCCCAGAGCGTTCGTCCTTCGTCTGGCTCGTCGATTTGACGCTGGGAGTCATCTGACTTCCCTAACGCGTCAAAGCCGCGCAAACCCCGCAACGGGGTCTGGGCGGCGGCCGGCTAGCGCGATGGAACGGCGACGGCTGTCCTGGCCGGCTGCGCCTTGCCCTGCACGTCAATCCCGGCGCGCTTGAGCAGGGTTTCAAAGCCGGTCTTGTCGACGGCCTTGGAATAGGCCTCCATCGGTTCCACGATCTTCTTGCTGACCAGATCCATCAGCGAGTCGTTCAGGGTCACCATGCCATTCGCTTTTCCCACCTGCATGATCGACGGAATCTGGAACGTCTTTCCTTCGCGAATCAGGTTGCTGACCGCGGTGGTCGCGATCAGGACTTCGTGGGCAGCGACACGGCCGCCGCCAATCTTGCGGCACAGCGTCTGGGCGATGACGCCTTTGAGCGATTCCGACAGCATCACGCGGATCTGCGCCTGACGGTCCGAGGAGAACTGGTCGATGATGCGGTCCACCGTGGACGCGGCGGTCGTGGTGTGCAACGTGCCAAACACCAGGTGCCCGGTCTCGGCGGTCTCGATGGCAATGGCGACGGTCTCGAGGTCGCGGAGCTCGCCGACCAGGATGATGTCGGGGTCTTCTCTCAGCGCCGCCCGGAGCGCGTCCTTGAACGAGTCGGTGTGCGTACGCACCTCGCGCTGGTTGACCAGGCATTGCTGGTTCTGGTGCACGAACTCAATCGGGTCTTCGATCGTGATGATGTGGTCCTGACGGGTCTTGTTGACGTAGTCGATCATCGCGCTGAGCGTGGTCGACTTTCCGGAGCCGGTCGGACCGGTGACCAGCACCAGACCCTTGTTGAGCTGACAGAGCTGCAGCATGTGTGGCGTCAACCCGAGCTGCTCTGCCGTGAGCAGTTTGGTTGGAATGACGCGGGCGACCATGCCAGGGCCCTTGCGATCGACAAATGCATTGATGCGGAAGCGCGCGAGGTCGCGGATCTCATACGCGAAGTCGCTGTCATGACGCGCGGCGAACTCCGAGCGGTTCAACTCCGGCATGATCGGCGTGATGAGCGCCTCGAGTTCGCTCGTCGTCAGGACCGCATCCGTCTCGTCGAGCGCCTGCAGCCGTCCGTCCTTGCGGACAATCGGCGGGGACCCGACAGACAGGTGCAGGTCGGACGCGCCGAGCGCACACATCGCATGAAACAGACGATCGATGGCTGGAGTCGTGGTCATTGCTGGGGAACCTCGCTGGCGTCAATTACATGCGCCACGTTGACGATCGCCGTCACGTGGTCGAGCTCGATATACCGGAACTGATCGGGCTGCCGTGCCCAGTCGCTCAGCCGGTCACTGCCCTCCGGCCGATATACCCGCACCGTGCCGACGATGCGTTGGCCGTTGGCGAGACGAACGGCGACCATGCGTCGTTTGGCGATGTCGTAGCCCGAATCGTGCCGGGCCTCGTTCTCGGCCAGCTCCACCAGAAACACCTGCTCCCGGTTGATGAGGATCGTTCGTGGCGGTCCGTCCGAGTGAATTTCGAATGGAAACAATCCGGGCGTGGTGTTCAGCAACTCACCGACCCGCTCGGGACCCGGCAGACTGGGACTCGACGTCGAGACGAAGAAGCAGCCGAGCACGGTCTCGCTGTTTGAGAGCGTGAGCGTCGCGTAGCTTCGGGCTTTCTCGACCCGGAACTCGGACGCGTGGGGATTGGCAGACATCAGCACCGGTAATCGGACGTCGCCGCACAATCTGCTGCACGCCGCTGCGTGCCTCGGCGTGCTGATCGCCGATCAGCTCGCGAGGCGCTCCAGATCGATCTGGCGACCGTCGAGCGGGACGGTCTCGACAATGCAGCGCTCGTAGCCGCCAGACCCGTCCCGCACGCTGGTGTCGATCTCCCCGCCTGCGGGGTTCAACCCCTCGTCCACGACGGCGACGACCGGATGAAGCGGGTCGGTCGGGTTGGTGCGTATCACGACCCCAAGCTCGCCCTGGCTCGTCCGAACCAGTGTTCCCCGGGGGAGGAATCCGATGGCGCTCACGAACGCCTTGACCAGCGTGGTGTTGAGCTGCACGCCGGCGCTGCGAGCCAGGATGAGGCAGGCCTTCTCTGGCGGGTACGGAGCACGATAGGAGCGCGCACCAGTCAGCGCTTCATACACGTCGGCCACCGACACGACCTGGCTGAGGATGTGTGGCACCACACCGCGACCGAGGTCCGGATAGCCGGTCCCAATCACGGTGCGATGGTGCTCCAGCGCGACGGTCGCGGTGAGCGCCTGGAGGCCCGGGGTCTCGAGCAGAATTTCGGCACCACGCACCGGGTGCTCCTCGACGACCTTGCGCTCGCTCTCGGTGAGTTTGCCAGGCTTGTTGACGATGTCGAGGGCGACCTGCGTCTTGCCCACGTCGTGCAGCAGGGCCGCCTCGACGAGCGCGGCGACGGCGGGCTCCTTCAGACGCAGTTGCCGCCCAAGGATGAAACTCAGGATCGCCACGTTGACCGAGTGGCAATAGGTGAGATTCTCGTAGTCCTTGACCGCCAGAATCTGGCTGAGGGCAGCGTTACTCTGCGCCACCTGACCAATCAGCAGCTGAACGAGGTCGGTCACCGCAATCGCGTTGATCCGTTCGCCCGCCGCCACCTCCTGAAACACGCCTTCAGCAATGGCCAGCGCCTCGGCGTGTGCCGGATCCATCGGGCCCGTCGGCCGCTCGTTCCAGTGCCGCATCCGCCAGCTGGTGTCGAGGGGCACGAGCTTTCGCAGCGAAATATGGGTCACGTTCCGTTCAGCGAGCTGTCGTTCGATCGTCTCGCCTTCAGCCAGTGCCTTACGTCCGGCCAGGCACTCGGTCGCCCCCAGGAACTCGTCCGGCTGCACGCCCTCCTCGACGTGCAGGCTGTTCACGCCCACATCAGCGAGCGCCGCCACGATCGGGGCCGTGGCCGAACGGGCGTAGCTGCACGCGGTGCCGTTGAGGAAGATGTCGTCGTGAATGATGTCGATCTGCACTGACTGATGCGAACGCAGGTGCGGCTGCACCATCTCCATCGCCTCGCGCAGCTTCTCGGCAATGGTCGGATGCCCGGTCGGGTACATCTCCGTGAGCCGCTGGAGGGCGATCAGGTGTTTGAGCAGCAGGAGCGGATCCAGATCCTGGCCTCGGGTCGCACGACGACGGGTCATCGACCGACCATCCTGCGGGCCTTGAGGCCGATACGGACAAGGGAGGGTTGCCACAGCCTGAACATCAGCCGGCTCAGGGTGCGCAACGTCTCCCGGGGCACTTCGACGTCGGTGGCGTGCGCGCGCTGCAGGACCTTCAGGACAATGTCGCGCCGGCCGAACACGAACTCGCGGTCGCGCAGCAACTCGAACAGCTGGACCTGAATCATGGCCGGAGCAAAGCGCCAGAGCGTAGCCTCCGCCAGCTGACACCTCGCACGGGAACCCGTCCGGATCTGCGTCGCCACGGCGGCAGCCGCTGGCGATGTGCCAATCCGCGACAGCGCGCCAAGCGCCGCATGAAACACGGTCTCGTCTTCGTCGGCCAGACGGTGAGCGACGGCCTTCTCGAAACCCGGGCCGGCGGAGGCCAGCAGACTCAGGAGCACGCAGGCCGTGCGCGGGGGACAGGTCTTGAGCGCCGGCACAATCCCTGGCGCCAGAAGGCGCGCGTGGTCGCGCATGAGGTGCGTGAGCGCCGCCATCTTCGACTCGTCGACGCCGTCCTGGAGCAGCCCGCCAAAGCTCAGCGCGATCGCTGCCCCGAACGCCTCGACCAGACGTCGCGCCGTGACACTGTCGTCGCCGCCACGCTCTTCGAGCTGTACGATGCGCAGCGTGCGCGTCCGGGTGCAGTGGCCGGACAGGGTGGTGGTGATGGCCTGGGCGATGTCGGATCGGCTCTCAGTCAAGGTCTCGCCAAGGTCGCGGGCACGACTGACCGCCGAGATCAGGTCTGGCCAGCGATCGGCCCGCTCAAAGGCCGCGATGGCCCCGGCCAGTCGCTCGAGCAGGGTGTCCACCACCTGGGGGGTCGGGTTGAGTCGAAGCAGCCCCAGCACGCAGGTCACCTTCGCGTCGAGCGCGTCCGCACCTTCGACCGTGTCGCTGATGCCGCTCGCCTCGGCCCTGGCGGCCGGACCAAACGACAGGTCGAACGCCGACAGCTCGAGGAAGTTCTTGCCCGCCTGGGCGTCGATCTTGATCCACTTCTCGGCAAAGCGATCGATCACGTCGGCCGTGCCGGGATCGACCGGCGTGCCCGCGGCATCACGCTGCTTGAGCCGACGTTGAAGCAGGGGCGTCATCGCCTGACGACGGTCGGGGGGAAGCTCGAGGCGGGTCAGCGCCGCGTTGATCACGCCGGGGTCGGACGTCTCGAGGTCGAGCAGGAGGCCGATGGCATCAGCCAGCTCAAGATCCGGGAAATCATTGAGGATCTGGCCGGCCGAGCGCCCTTCGATGAGTCCGGGCAGCACCGTGTCTTTGAGCAGCGACTGACGGGCGTCGACACCAAGCGCAAGGACCGAACGTGCCAGCTTCGAGAACATGGCCCGTCCGAGTTCCGGGGGCATCGACGCGAAGATCATCGTGAGGTCGTCGAACTTGAGGCGCAGTGCCGCGTCACGCTTGATGTCTTCGGTGCCGCCGTCGTTGCTCAGTCTGAGGAGCATCAAGGACAGGTCGCGCGGGTCCTCCACCGCCAGTGCCAGGTCCGTCAGCGTCAACGCCTCTGAGGACGCCTTCGGATCCAGCCGCACCCAGCCCTTGCCTTTGGGATAGAGATAGCCAACGGCCTCGGCACCTGATGCCGGCAGCGTCTCAACCGACGGCTTCTCATCGGGCTTGGGCACACGCGACGGGTCGAACTGCAGGACTCTCGCGGTGTCGACGTCCAGGACCTCTGGGCGCGCCGCAATGCGGGGGACGATGGCTTCAACGCCGTCGCGAGTCAGTCGATCGGCGAGCGTGAGGTCACCGCCCTGACGTTCGTCGCACGCGAGCACGGTCGCGCAGAACTGTGAGAGGTCGCGCGAGGTGACCGTGGACTCGAAGGTGAGGTCGGCGACCTGGAGGCGATGGAGGCGTCGGGCGAGCTCGTGCTCGACGAGAGTCCCTGAGCCGATGGCCCGATCGTCGACGAGGAGTTCGCGTCGGCTGACGCGGCAAGACAGGCGGTCGAATCCGCGGAGCGCGGAGTGAGCTTCGTGGCACGCCGCCACGGCTTCGTCGCGAAAGGTGCTGTCGGCCGGATAGAGCCTGAAATTCCGCACCGCGCGGGCCAGCAGGAGCAGAAAGCTATCGACCGGAGCAGCCTCCACCGGAGGCGTGGGCTCAACCTTGGTACGCGCGGTATTCGCGGCGGCCTTCATGTGTCCGTGTCAGGGCAATCGGCCGATGGCACCTCAGCCATTAACGCCGGCAGGCACCCGGCTTGCTACTACGCCGGCATGACTGCAACACAGACGACTCTTTCTTGCTCCGGAGCTGGCGCATGACGTGGCTTGGCTGGCTGGGCCTCGCCGTCCTGATCGCGACAATTGCCGCGGTAACCGGTATCAAACCGACGGGTACGCGCCACGTCGCGCATACGCGACTGATGAGCGTCGCTCGCGTGGCGCTCGCGCTGCTCGTCGCAATCGCGGCGTATGCGGCCTTTCGGATGCGCTGAGCCACGCAAGACTTACCGATCCTGAGCGCCGGCGAAGCGGGACGGTCGGAGGCCCCAGTCAGCGTGAATAGAGCGCCGGGTGGCGGCTGGAACGCCGGGCCTCAGCGGATACCGAGTGTCCGATCGAAGAACGCGACAGCATCGGCAGACACCTCTCGGTGGACAGCCGCACGGTCAACACCTGCCTGTTCTCGACACAGGGTCGGCCATGCCGACGTTCCGGCTGGCAGGCACTCCGCCAGAAACGTGTAGTGGCCCACACCGGGGAGGAGCGAGAGCCGCGCGCCTGGCACGAGTTCCGAGATGCGCCTGGCGTTTGTGGCGGCGGGGGCTGTCCGGTCCTGGTCCCCGACAACGACGCGAATCGGCACAGCTATCCTGGCAAGACTTGCGGGGGTGATCCAGCTCCCGACGGGCGCTATCGCGTACACCGCTCTGACGCGCGCATCCTCATAGGAGTCGCCGTGACGCGCGAGAGACGCCTGCACCGTGGGACGCATGCGCACCTTCTCGAACTGTGCGAACGCCTCCGGGAATTCCGGCTGCGGGCCGCACGTCCCGTCACGCGGGACTTCAGCGCAGAACTGCTGCCACTGAGCGAGGCTGACTCGCGCGCCTGCGACAGCCACCACTGAATACCCGCCCAGGGAGAATCCTGCAGCACCGACGCGATTCGCGTCGATGACACCACCGAGCATCGGGTCCGCGAGCAGATGGTCCAGCACCTTCGACAGATCCAACGGGCGCTCCCACCACAGCATGAACCCTTCGGGCGACGCCACCGACTCGGCCGACGTGTTTCCGTGATGGTTCACGGCTGCCACGATGTAGCCAGCGCGTGCCAGGGATTCGCCGAGCCATGCGAGCATAACGGCCGAACCGCCCGTGCCGTGTGACAGCAGCACCAGCGGATACTTCGGCGGGGTCGCAGGCAACGGTGCATTCTCGGCCGAGTGACCCGCCCTGAAGAGCGGTGCAGACGAGGGTCCGACAACCCAGTCCTCCTCCATGGCGCTTTGTATCGTGGGGTACCAGAGCTGCACCGAGAGCGGGCGCGGACCTGATCCGCTCCAGGCCGGGCGCGACTCGTCCACCCAGGCGCGCGCGGCGCGCCCGACGGTGAGCTGACTCGAGGTCGGCGCGGGGTCGGTCCGCTCGCAGGCAGCCGCACCGACGACCGTCGCGATGATCAGAATGACGTCACGGGCACGGCTCATCCTCGGTATCCGGTAGAGGCCGCAGCATAACGCACCGCGTGAGCGTTATCCGATAGCCTTCGCCGGCAGGCGTCTCATGTCCGCGCACGCGAACGCGGGCGAGACGGCACACTGCGCGCGAACGACCGCGAGACCGTCACCGTTCCGTTCCGCGCGTAGGCCTCGTGATTGCGCTCGACGTCACCGGCCCGATAGACGTAGTTCGCCATCATGCCAAGCGAGCGCGTCAGGCCCGCCGGTGACGAGTCGGCCATCCAGTTCAATCGCTGAAGGCAGGCGCCGTTGGACAGGTGAAACCGCGCCACCGGATCCAGAGCGGCCCCGTGGCGACGGGCGCGCAGCAGATACTCGACGCAGAGGCCCGTGATCTCTTCTCGCAGCGTCCCCGGGATAGCCTCTGCCTCAGGTGGCGTTGTGGACGTGAAAGTCGCCAGGAGCGCCTGCAACTTCTTGGAGTAGCGCAGGTTCGCCGGCTGGTCAGACAGCCATCGGCGGAATCCGGGTACCGGCGACATCGTGGCAAACGTCTTCAGGCCAGGCAGTTCGCGCCCGAGGTCGTCCACGACCTGCTTGATGAGGAAGCTGCCGAACGATACACCCCGGAGGCCTTCCTGGCAGTTGGTAATCGAATAGAAGATCGCGCAATCAGCTCGTTGGGCGTCGCCGATCGGAGAATCCGGATCGATGAGCGGCTGTACGCGTGCAGGCATGCCGCGTGTCAGGGCAACCTCGATGAAGATGAGGGGCTCATCAGGAAGCGACGGGTGGAAGAAGGCGTAGCAGCGTCGATCGCCTTCGAGCCTCCGGTGGAGGTCCCGCCACCCGTTGATCTGGTGCACCGCCTCGTACTGGATCAACCGCTCGAGGACCACCGCCGGGGTCCGCCAGTCGATGCGCTGCAGGTTGAGGAACCCCCGGTTGAACCACGACCGGAGCAGGTGCAGAAGATCTGCGTCGATGCCTGCACGTTCGGGATGACCGGGCAGCGTGCCAAGAACCTGTCGACGGAGATCGATCAGCGCCGCAGTCCCTCCTGGCGCCTGGTTCGCGCGGCGAAACAGCTCCTGGCGTGGAGACTCGACCACGGCCTGCAACGTGACGAGATTGGCCGGCGATGCTTCGGCGGCGAACCGTGCCGCCGCGCGCCGCACCTGGTCGGCGTCCGGTGTGAACTCGGTCGCCAGACGGGTCAGGAACAATTCGCGAGCGGCCGGATCGAGTGAGCGATAGGCCGATAGGGCATACGATGCCAGCCTCGCGCCCGAGACTTCGCCGCGCTCCGACAGCAGCGCCTCACAGAGCGCCAGCACGCGGCCGGCGCGTTGAGCCTTGCCTGGAATCCGATGCGCAGGCGCCTTCGCACGCATGCCACGATGATACGTGACGCCGCATCGCGGTTCGCGTCCGTCAGGGTGCTACTCTGGGGTGCCGTGCCGTTCCCGACACCCCTGTCCGCCTATCCGTCCGCCAACGGTCTGCTCGGGATCCTTCAAGCCCGCATCGACACGGACCCCTTCAACCTGATCGCGACGGGCATCTTCCTCCTGGCGGTCCTGCACACCTTTCTTGCCGCCCGGTTCACCGACGCGGCGCACCGCATGCGGCACAGACAGAATGAGGTCGCTGCGGCCCGCGGTCGAACGCCCGTCCCGAGCGTCGCCGCCGAATTGATGCACCTTCTCGGCGAGGTGGAGGTGGTGTTTGCGCTCTGGGCCATCCCCCTGGTCATCGCGATCGTCCTGTCACGCGGGTGGACGACCGCGACCGGATATCTGGACGAGACGGTCAACTACACCGAGGCGCTGTTTGTGGTCGTCATCATGGCGCTGGCGTCAACGCGCCCGATCATCGAGCTGGCCGAAGCCGTTCTTCGTCGCGTGGCCAATCTGGGCCGAGCCACCCCGGCCGCCTGGTGGATGGCGATTCTCACCGTGGGGCCGCTGCTGGGCTCCCTGATCACCGAGCCTGGCGCGATGACCATCTCGGCCATGCTGCTCGCGCGTCAGTTCTACGACCTGCAGCCGAGTACCCGGCTGAAGTACGCGACCCTGGGACTGCTGTTTGTGAACATCTCGATTGGCGGCACGCTGACGCACTTCGCCGCACCTCCGATCCTGATGGTGGCTCGGCCGTGGGGATGGGATACCGCGTTTTTCCTGTCGCACTTCGGCTGGCGCGCCGTGCTGGCGATCTCGGTGTCGACCCTGGGGTACTTCCTGTTCTTCCGTAATGAGCTACGGCAACTGGCGTTACGCCCACAGGTGCCGGATGAGTTCGCTCCCGGGGAAGGGGCATCCCGCGAGGCGGGCATGCTGCCGATTCCGGGGTGGATCACGGCGGTCTATGTATTGTTCATCGTCTGGACGGTGGTGAATGCTCATCATCCGGCACTATTCCTCGCCGGATTCCTGTTCTTTCTCGGCTTCGATCGCGCGACGGCGGCCTACTCGACGCTCTCGGACTTCAAGACCCCACTGCTCGTGGGGTTCTTCCTGGCAGGGCTGGTGGTCCACGGCGGGTTGCAGGGCTGGTGGATCGCACCGGTCATCTCCAGCCTGTCGGAGACTCCCCTCTTCCTTGGCGCAACGATCCTGACGGCATTCAACGACAACGCGCTCATCACCTATCTGGCAACGCTGGTTCCCAATCTCAGCGACGGGCTCAAGTACGCGGTGGTCGAAGGCGCGGTCACGGGTGGCGGGCTCACCGTGATCGCGAACGCACCGAACCCTGCCGGACAGGCGCTGCTCGGTCGCTTCTTCGGGGGCGCCGTCCACCCGCTGTACCTGTTCGCAGGCGCTCTCATCCCGACCGTGATTGCGGCGGCAGCGTTCAGGCTGCTGTAGCTTCCGCGCGTACGCGCTGCGCGAACACGGCTGTTAAGTTCCGCAGCTCGTTCCAGTCGGTATATTCGTAGTCTCTGCTCGTGTCGGTGTCCCCGCCAGCCCTGGCCACAATGCGTTTCATGATGAAGCGGGTCATCCGGTTGTAGCGCGAGTACGGCAGCGCGCCCGCCACCATCTTGACCATTGTGGGACGCCAGCCGGCGGCACTGAGAAAACGGTCGACGACGGTGGTGACATCTCTCTGGACCCTGGGATTTTTCTCCAGGACCCCCAGGCTGACCGAGACAAAGGCAGACGGTCGGTCATTCAGCGCGGCGGCATACCTGCGCGCCCACTGACACACGGGCTTCTGATACGCGCCGGCGTGAACGGATGCGGCCACGATCACCGCGTCATAGTGCACGGGAGACGGTGCGCCCGGACCGGCTTCTACCACGTCCGCGGCAACCTCTTCCGCCCGCAAGTTGTCACCGATCGTCCTGGCAATGCGACCGGTGTGACCCTCGGTCGTGCCGTAGAGGATGAGGACTCTGGACATGTGCTCCTCCACGCTGGGAGAGGCACAAAGCCTGCCGATGTGAAGGCGCGGTTTCAGCCAGTGGTGCGGCTCCTCACCGCACGCCGACCACCCACGGCCCGCGGACAAAGTCTCAGGGTCTGAGGAATTTCAGTCTGCGCCGCCAGCACGCATCTTGTGCTCTTGCACAGCCTGCGCCTTGTCATGCATCCAGGGTTGACCGGGCGGGGCTGGGAGTGGGCTACAATCCGCGCGGAATGGCTCAGATAACGCGGGCGCTCCTCCTCTCGTGCTTCTGCCTCTGGTGCGGGACCATTCCGGCAATCGCCCTGCAGGCGCCCACGCCGGCACTGCCACCGCCCGAGCCCGCGGTTGACGTTGCGACCCTGCAGGCGGCAGCCGGACGCGGCGACGCCAGGGCCGAATTCGAACTGGCTCTCTACTATGGCCGGGACGCGGCCACTGACGCGCAGTCGGTCGAGTGGCTGAAGAAATCAGCGGAGCATGGGTTCGCTGATGCGCAGCACACACTCGCGCTCCTCTATCTCGCCGGCGGACGCGGCGTGACGGTGGATGCGGCGCTCGCCGCCGAGTGGTGGCAGAAAGCGGCGGCACAGGGCGTCGCGCAGTCGCAGTACGCGCTGGCCCAGCTCTATGACGCCGGCGTTGGCCTGACGCAGGACTCGGCCAAAGCTGTCGAGTGGTGGCGCAAGGCCGCCGATCAGGGCAACGCCTTCGCGCAGAACATGCTGGGCAAGAGCTACTTCGAGGGCAAGGGCGTCGAACAGGACGGCGCCGTGGCGATCGCGTTGTGGCGCAAGGCCGCGGCGCAGGGTCACGCTCCGGCGATGCTCAATATCGGCATCGCGTATTCAACCGGTCGCGGCGTGGAACGCGACGATGCAGAGGCGGTGAACTGGCTCCGGCAGGCGGCGGAGGCAGGAAACCTGACCGCGATGAACAACCTCGGGGCCGCGCTGGCGAGCGGCACGGGCACCCCCGAAGCGCCGGCTGAAGCCGTGAGCTGGTGGCGCAAGTCTGCCGAGCGAGGCGATCCGCGGGGCCAACACCTGCTGGCACTCGCACTCTTCCACGGTGACGGCGCCGAGCGTGACGTGATCGAGTCCTACAAGTGGCTCTATATCTCGGTGCTGCTGACGTCGGGGCAGAACCAGGTCTTCTATATCAACGTTCGGGACTCGGTCGGCACCAACATGACGAGCGAGCAGCTGGTCGAGGCGCAGAAGCGAGCGCGCGAATGGGCTGAGGCGTTCCGCCGCTGAGCAGCACGCTCACGCTCAGCCGGCTCGAGCGCATCACTCTGACGTCTTCGATACGCTAGCGTCGCCACAGATCGTCAATGCAACAATTACGTAGAGTCACCGGGCGCCTCGCTGAGAACTGCACGCGCCGACCCGGTCCCTCGCGCAGAGACGGCACAGTCGTCGACGACGCGCGATCTCGAATTCCGACAGGTTCGTGATTGTCCAGCGATCACCATACGCATTTGTACGAGTGCGCATCCCAGCCATAGGCGCTGAGACGATGAAAAAGACTGGGCTTTTCGCCAGAACGCCCGTACGCCTGAGCTGTCAGATTGCGGTATACGCCTTGCTCTCTCCAGGACATGAGACATCCCATCCCGTTCATGACCGGCCTCATGATTCTTTCTCTGGTGACGGCAGGCGCTGCGCAGGACAAGACGAAGGCGCAGGACAAGGCTGTCAAGCGCGCACCGTTGACCCTGGCGCTGTCGACCAACGTGGCCCCGGCACCGGCCCAGGTCACCGCGCGGATCAGCGTCGAACCCGACGCCCGCTCACGCAGCCTGACGGTGGAGTGGTGGTCTGAGGATGGTGCGGGAGGGTCGCACGGCGTGTCGCTCGATGGCGAGCGTGCCGCCGCGCGTCAGGACTTTTCCATCAAGCGCATGGAAGCTGGAACCTACATCGTCCGCGCGGTGCTGGTGCGTGACGATGGCTCCATCGTGAAGAAGGAATCGAACCTGGTCGTGGTCGGCGAAGGCAGCCGATTCCGGGCCGATCAAGGCGCCAACCTCATCCTCGAGCCGCCGACAACGAACAGGCGCTGAGCGTTACCGACGAGGCCGAATGGTCCAGCCCGGCGTGGTGTGTCCACAACTCAGGCAGTGGAGCGAGACGTGGTTCGGTTCGAAGTGATACGCCAGTGAATGTCCGCTGAGCCCGCCCTGACCGCCGCTACCCATTAACGCGTCAACGCCGGCCGAACCCCGCAAGCGGGATCAGCCCCTCCACGCCTACGTGTCTTTCGGGGCGTCCCCGTCCCCCGGGGTCAGGCTCGTGGCGATGGCGACGCCCAAACCCTCCACCCATCGTCCCAGCTCTGACGCATTCCTGGGATGCCGGTCTTCCACGGCCCTGAAGAGTTCGGCGAGTGTCTCGGCCAGGTCGGGCAACAGCTCGTCGCGTCTGCTGTTCTTGATGACACCGGCTTCCTTCCCGTTCAGGCGCTTGTCGTTCGTCACAGGGATCCTCGTGGCTGTGGGTTACGGCCGAGCGGCCGAACTGACTTCCACAGTCAGTGTAACCGTTGCGCTGACCTCAATTGGCCCCGTTTCAATCGGCGTGCTCGCCGCGGCGCCGCGTTGCGCAAATGCGGCGACTTCGGCAAATCGTCGAGTCGGGGCGACGCCATCTTCGGACGCGAAGATGACGCGCACCACCCGAACGCCCAATGCCGAGGCGAGCGCGTCGGCTCGCGACCGCGCGCTGATGGCGGCCTCGCGAAGGGCTCGAGCGCGCAGCTCGTCTTCCTGCTTGAGCGAGAACCGGATGCTCTCCACCTGGTTGGCGCCGGCAGCCGTGGCGGCATCGAGCACCGCACCGACCTTGGTCAGGTCGCTGAGCGTCACGCGGACAACATTGGTGGCCGTGTAGCCGGTCACCTTCGGATCGGACCCATCCGTATCGCGACCGTACTCGGGGCGCACCGAGTAGGCGACGCTGCGCAACGTGACCGCGGCGCCGAAGGTGCGGCGGAGCTGATCCAGCACCGCGTCGAGTCGCCGTGCGTTGTCGGCAGCCGCCCGTTGCGAGGTGTCGGCCCTGGTGACTACGCCGACGTCGATGTCTGCCTGATCAGGCTGTGCCTCGACCGTCGCCTGACCGCTGACGCGAATCGACTGAGCCGGCTCGCCTGCGGCCTGGGCCTGGCCAGCGAACGCCGAGGCCGTCGAGCCAATAGATACGGTCGTCGCCACCAGGATGCATAGCAGTCTCATGCCTCCATCCTAGCAAGTCGCGTGCGGCGGATAATTACTATCTGTCAGACCGGCTGCGCTGCCATGCTCACGCGAGGAGGAACCTGAATGAAGAGTGTTTCAACAGTGATACTTGCCGTCGCGTTTGCGGCGGCCGTCGCCGCGGCTGCGGTCTCAGCGCAGCAGGCGCAGGCACCGGCGGCACCGCAGGGTCGAGGCGGACCACCGCCGCCCATGTCGTTCTTCATCACAAGCGTCGGGCTCGGCAAGGGCGGCGACCTCGGCGGGCTGGCTGGAGCCGACGCGCACTGTCAGGCGCTGGCCACCGCGGCGGGCCGTGGCGCCGTCACCTGGCGTGCGTACCTGAGCACCCAGGGGCCCAACGCCGTGAATGCGCGCGACCGAATCGGCAACGGCCCGTGGTACGGCGCCACCGGCAACATCATCGCCCGTGATCTGGGACACCTGCACGGCGATACGATCGAGCAGGCGCGCCTGGGAAGCGGTCTCCATCAGCTCCATGCTGTGACGGAGAAGGGGACGATTCTCCAGGGACGCGTCGGTGGATCGGCGACGAGCCCGGTCGTGCACGACATCCTGACCGGCTCCCTGCCGGACGGTCGGGCCTACACCGACGGCGTGGATCACACCTGCTCGAACTGGACCAGCAGCGTCGAGGGCATGGGCGGCGCACAGGTCGGACACTTCGACCGCGTCGGCGCCGACAACAACTCGTGGAACTCGACGCACGGCGCGCGTGGCTGCAGCCAGCCAAACGTCTCGCGCGGCGGCGGTGCGGGACTGTTCTATTGCTTCGCCACTAACTAGTGAGCGGTAGGCAGTAGGCAGTAGGCGGCAGACAGGAAGTAGGCCGGGTCCGACAGGACCCGGCGTTCACGCGACGTGGGCCTCACGTACGGCGTAGCACGAGGCTCACGACTGTCCTCACCAGCGCGCTGACGTACACGACGCAGAGTCCCCACACTATGGCCGGGCCGAGCACACTCTTCCCGAACCCAGCAACCTCAACCCTCCGCGCGCTACGTCTACGCTGCCGCGCCAGCTGCGCGTGACAACGCGCGCGTAGCTGCTCGGCGCGCGCGGAATCCGGGATCAGAACGGGCACTCCTGCCAGATCGTCCAGGTGCGGGACGCGCTCGGTCCGGGATGTCATGTCGGGATCTCCGCAAGGGCGCCGAGGCCGCGGAGCTCGGCCTCTGAAAGACGGCTCGCCAGGAGCGCACGTGCACGACTGAGACGCTGCCGCATCGCGTCCGCCGACACGCCGCAGATGCCTGCCGCCTCCGACGGTCGCAAGCCTTCAACGCCCACCAGCAGCAGCGCCTCGCGGTAGACGAGAGGCAGAGAGGCCATCGCGTTGGACAGTCGCCGCTGCGCCTCGCTGGCCTCGACAGCCTCGAGTGGCGACGGTGACGGAGACCCCGCCGGCCACAGTCCGATCAGTCCGCCAGCGTGAGAATCCTCGATCAGGCGTGACCGGCAGTAGCTGGTGTGCAGGTGACGGGCCACGGTGAACAACCAGGGACCGAGACTGGTGTCGGGACGAAGGCGATGTGCGTGCACGACAAGCCGCAGCCAGGTCTCCTCGAGGAGGTCCTCAGCCACCTCGCGACGGTTCGAGAGTCGCGCAAGGAAGTTGTACAAGCGGACGCTTCGAGGAGGTATGCCGTGGGAGTCATCGCCAACGCCGGAATCATGGCGCTTGCCAGCATGTTCGTGGGGGTATTGCCGCTGACGATGGGGATCGTCTACGCGATCTGGCCAAGCGAGTCACGCCTGGCGCTGATGCGCCCGCTGTCGCTGGCCACGGTGTTCGCGGCGGTGGCCGGCCTCGCGCTGGGCTTCATCAACCAGCTGATGTTCATCAGCCGCAACGAGCCGGTGGCGTTTACCCGCATCGTCTCGATCGGCCTGGCCGAATCACTGGTGCCGCCGTTCTTCGGCTTCGGCTGTCTGACGGTGGCCTGGCTCTGCGTCGCCCTCGGCCTCTGGCGGCGCCCCTGACAATCGAGCCGCGCCTTGGTCAGCGCCCGTGGCTGGCAAAGACGGCCGTGCGACCGGCCTTGTCGAACGTCAGCACGTCGTACGGCTGCACGCGTCCGCTCGAACTCTCCATACCGGGTGAACCCACCGGCATGCCAGGTACGGCGAGGCCCGCAACGCTCGGACGCTCCTTCAGCAACCGCCGGATATCGGCCGCGGGGACGTGCCCCTCGATCACATACCCGCCAACGGTCGCCGTGTGACACGAACGGGCGGCCTTGGGGACGCCCTTGCTGTCCTTCAGGGTGTCCATATCAGCCGACTCGGTGACGGTCGCCTTGAAACCAGCCCTCTCGAGGTGCGCAACCCAGTTCAGGCAGCAGCCGCAGCCCGGGTCTCTCACCACAGAAATCGCGGTGGGAGCCTGGGTGCTCGTCACCACGGCAGCAATTGCGAGGCCCACGACCACGACCGCGAACGAAATGATGCGCTTCATGCCATCCCTCTCTCACTGATTGTATCGGGAACTACGTCGCTCTTCAGAAGAGGGCCAGCGGATTGACCGGGTACCCGGTGGCACCGGGCGCGAGAGGCGGCGCGATCATCAGCATGAACTCCCAGCGGTTCAAGCGGGCGGCCGTCTCCGCCAGCGGGGCCAGATTCGGACTGTCCAGCAGGAAGATCCCGGCCGCGACAATCGGCAGCCGGTGATCGGCATGCCCGTCTTCGGGCACCCGGGCGATCCCGCTGGTGAGCGCCACACCGCGCCGCGCCATCCACGGCACGACCGACGCATCAATGCCACCGCCACGCGTGCCGGCCGGCTGCGGGTCATAAACAAACAGGGCGTCGCCGGGGCCGATCGTGATCCCCGCCTGCGTCTCGAACGCCTCGATGTCTTCGACAAACACGCGCATCGACGCGCTCCGCTGCGTTCTCAGGCGCGACATGTCCACGAGGATCCCCCGCGTCACGATGCCGTCCTTCAATGAGTCAAGTCCGAGCTTGGTGCACCCGCGCTCCTCGGTCACCGTGGTCGCGAGCGGGAAGCCGTTATAGAGCTGTCCGGTTCCGTTGCTGTAGTGGCAGAGCGCATCAAGGTGGGTCAGGAGGGCGCCGTGCGGAGCGAACGACTGGACGTCGCTGCTGAAGTCTTCGTTGCCGCGCGGATCGCCCTTGGGGAAGGTCCGGAACGTCATCTCGTAGAACGGCACGCCGTTCGGCTTCCCGTCACGCGCAATCTCTTCGTGGCGCTGTGAGAGGACGACCGGCCGTTCCATCGAGACGATCTGGCCGGTGCGTACCAGCGCGGCCGCAGCCTGGCGCTTTGCAGGCGTGATGTGGTTCAGGGCGCCAAGCTGGTCGTCCTTGCCCCACTTTCCCCAGGTGGAGATGGCCTGCATCCATTCGGTCACCTGCGCCCTGGTCACCGCCGGCCGCTCGCCGGGCGCTCGCTGCTGCGCCACCACGACTCCTGCCAGCGCTACTCCCGCCAGCACCCCGACGACCACCACTGCCCTTGCAATGCGCGCGATCATGCGTGCCTCCCTGGTCTGCACAGCATACCGTTCTTGCCGGACAATAGGGGCCAGTGCGCACGGTCTCGGTTCTGGTCATCGCCGCCCTGTGCCTGGGCGCGTGTTTCTCGATTCTCTTCATCCACATTCGCAGCGGACCACGCCAGCAGTCGATCGGCATCCGGTGGGCGCCCGACACGGGCGACCTGGCCCGTCAGGCTGCTGAACGAAGGCTGAGGCTGCAGAACGGCGAGGCATCCGACTCAGGCACGTGGACCTATCGGCTGCAGGATCACGCCACGGCATCGATCCGCCGGATCGTCACCGACCCGCTGGTCGCCGACACCAGCCACATCGACCGGCAAGCCTTCCGGATCATCATCGACGCCCCCGGCATACCGACTCCGGTCAGGCGACTGCTCGAGCGCGACCTCGGTGTCGTGGGCTCGCTGGTATTCGGGGTGTTCGGGCTGGTGGCGCTCTGGACGGCGCGCCGCGAGATCACGCTCGGCGCCGAGGCGCTTCGAGCCACTCGCGGCCTGGAAGTCGTCGTGGCGTTGACGGCGCTCATCGTCGGGTTTGCGTTCTTCGTCGACAACGGCCAGGGCGTTGACGAGAACATCCATTACGACCAGATCCTTCGGTTTGCCCGCGGCGACTGGTCCCTCAACCCGACGCTGACGACGATTCCAGGATTCCACGCACTGGTTGCCGGACTCGCGTGGTTGACCGGGGGCGCCTCCGAACTATCTGTCCGCGTCATCGTCTTCCTGCTGTCGATTGCCACGGTGCTTGTGTTCTACGCACTCGCCAGGGCCTTGCAACCTGAGCACGCCGGGATACGCACGCTGCAGTTCGCGCTGCTTCCGGTGCTCTTTCCTCAGTTCTTCCTCGTCTACACCGACGTCACGTCGCTCCTGTTCGTGCTGGCCATGATGCTGGCGGCGTCACATCGTCGCTACCGGCTCGCCGGCGCACTGGGACTGCTGTCCTGCCTGGTCAGGCAGAACAACATCGTCTGGGTGGCGTTTGTGATGCTGTGGTCGTATCTCCGCGCATCCGGGTGGACGTGGAGGCCGATTGGCGAATCGCTGGTGCGTTACTGGACGTTCATCGCCACTGGCGTCGCCTTCCTGCTCTTCGTGGCTGCAAACAACGGACAGGTCGCCCTCGGTGACGATGCTGCCTCACACCCGCTGGGCGTGCTGCGGGTCACCAACCTGTTCTTTGCGCTGTTCCTGTCGTGCTTCCTCTTCCTGCCCCTGTGGCTGGGGTCCAGACGCGAGTGGCTGACGCGGCTTACCCGCATCTGGCCGTGGCTCACCCTTGTCATCATGGCCGCAGTCTTCTGGTTCGGGTTCGTCAACGACCATCCGCACAATAACGAGCGCGCCGACTTCTTCCTCCCCAACGCGGCACTGATCTATTTCTCGCAGACCGCATTGAGGAAGTTGCTGTTCCTGGTTCCGGTTGCGATCGCGTCGCTCGGCGTGATGGTGGCACCGCTCAGGGGCCCGTGGTGGCTGCTCTGTCCGTTCACCATGCTGTTCCTGCTGCCCGAGTGGCTGGTCGTACCCCGCTATTACCTGGTCCCGTGGTCGCTGTGGCTCGTCGCGCGTGAGCCTGCGGCCGCGTGGAGTGAGCGGCTCCAGGTTCTCTGGTTCGTGGTCGCCAGCGTCGGCGCCTTCCTGATTGTTGAGCGAGCGTGGGGCTGGATCTAGCGGCTGCTGGAACTCATCGGCCCACACGGTGAATCGTTCCAGGATGTTGGGCCCAAACGTCGTGGCAATCGCCACGTCGGCGGCGTCGCGCCCGCGCGCCATCAGGATGCGACCGATCCGCGGCATGTTGTTGCGCGGGTCGAACAGGTGCCAGCGTCCACCAATCCACGCTTCGAACCACGCGGCAAAGTCGCCAGGGGAATAGGGCGGCGCCATCCCCGCGTCGCTCAGATAGCCGGTGCAGTAGCGTGCCGGTATGTTCATGCAGCGACAGAATGCGATCGCCAGATGGGCGTAGTCCCGACACACGCCGGTGCGTTCGTTGAAAGCACCGGTCGCCGTCCGGGTGACCCGCGCGTTCTGATAGTCAAACCAGATGTGGTTGTGGACAAAGTCACAGATCGCCTGCACACGTGGGTAGCCAGGCTCGGTCCCTCCGAACAACTGCCACGCCGTCTCTGACAGCAAGTCGGTTTCGCAGTAGCGACTGCCGAGAAGGAAGACCAGGCTGTCATCGGGCAGTTGCTCCACCGAGTCCTGCCGAGCATCGTAGGCACGTGGGTCGGGAAGCCCCGAGTCGTTGATCAGGCAATTGGCAGAGAGCCGAAGACGCCCCGCTGGTGCGAGCAGCCGTCGGCACAGGTTACCGAAGGCATCGCGATAGGCATCGATGGCGACCGGTGGATCTGCGACCGGAGCATCGGACAGGACGATGTCTGCTGCCCGCGAGGGGTGGATGTCAACGACCAGGATGATCGGCGTGGGTTGTGGAAAGTGATAGATGAGTTCGTAACCAACTCTGAACTGCATGGTCCTTGATGCGCTGCAGGAAGGCTGCCAGAACGGCATCGTGACAGGAGCGTTGCGAAAAGGGGACAGCCTGTCGGGTCAGGTAGAAGCTACACGCGTAACTCCATGCGGCAGTTTTGATGCTGTTGGAACTGGCACGCCAGCTGCTACGTCAACACGCAGGAGCCTCTACGATGCCTACTACTCAGAAATTCGGGTTCTTCGCCGTCCTTTCCTTTCTCGCTCTGTCGGCGCCGGCCGACGCACAGGTGTGGGGGAATGGACCGATTCCGCGCGAAGGCGCGTGTTTCTATCGGGACGCCAACTACAAGGGACAGTACTTCTGCGTGCCCGCTGGACAGAGCCTCAACAACCTGCCGCGCTCGATGCGCGACAACATCTCGTCTATCCGGGTCACCGGTCGGGCTGATGTGGTCGTGTTTGACGGCCCATCATTCCGTGGACAGGCACGTCGCGTTGATGACGATGTGAAGAACCTGTCGCGAGCTGGGGGATGGAACGACGCCATTTCATCCGTACGGGTCGAGCGCGAAGGCTTCGACCAGCGTGGGCGGTTCGGTGACAACGATCGCGGGCGATTCGGCGGCGATCGCGATGACCGCGTCGGTCGTGCCAACCGCGGTCAGTACGTCGACGCGATGATACGAAGTGCCTATCAGGACGTCCTGCGGCGCGAACCCGATCCCGAGGGGTTCCGCGTCTACCGGCAGCACATCATCGACGAGGGGTGGAACGACGCGCAGCTGCGCGACGCGTTGCGGAACAGCCGGGAGTACCGTGAACTGCAGAGGCGTGGCCAGGACAGGGGCCGCTTCCGCTGACATCTCTCATCCGGAGGCCAGCCCGCCTGGCCTCCGGTGTTGATCGAGTGGGCGGATGCGCTCTGCCAACAAAGGGGTTGTCCTCTGGCACGCTGCCATCGTCTCGCAGCCGGACGATCTTGCCCTTGTGGGTGCCGTCGCTGGTTGCCACCGCCGCCAGAGAGCCAGGCTTCGGCCACGAACAGGTCGTGGACATCGGTCAGCGTCGTACCGTCAAGCCGCCCTCGCGCAAGCGCAGGCGTGTTGCCGCGCATCAGCGCTGGATCTGGCTCATCAGCGCGAGCATCTTGCCGTCGAGATCTTCGAAGAACGCCATCCACTCCTCCATGCCGGAGTCATGGCGGTGGATCATGTGCGGCGCACCGCTGAACGTGACGCCTCGCGCTTCAAGCAACTTGTGCGCGGCGGCAATGTCGTCGATGCGGAAGTAGAGGATCGAGTCGCCCGGCTCGCCCACTTCCTTGTCGCCCTGCGACAGGAACAGCCGCACGCCGTGGACATCGAAGAAGGCCAGCTTGCCGAACGTGAACAGATGCGGGAGCCCGAGCACGTCGCGGTACCACGTCACCGCGGCGCCGATGTCGCGCACCTGCCTCGAGATCTGACCGATTGGACCGAGCCTGACACCATCAGCCACGGCGTGTACCCCCGTGTGAAGAGCGCTGTCGTTCGGGGCACCGTGCCAGTGCCGCAGCTCAGCGCGGTTATTGAGCAGCAACTTTCCGACCGCGTTCGAGACGTGATACTTCACCGCGTCGAGGCTGACGGCCAGACGACCGCTGATGGCGCGGTTGGTCATCCCATGCCGAACGGCGTGCACGACCCGCCACTCGCCTGGCGTCAATTGATCTGGATGCCGCGGTCGGCCCCGTCTCCCCACGCAGCCGAATTCTAGTCGGGCCGCCCGCGAATTACCCTCCCCCGCGCGACGTGGGATGCCACAAGTGCACGAGGGCCGGTAATCGCGCGTATCAGCGCCGGGCGTGGCTCGGCGGCGCGAGCGGTTTCGCCCACTCCATGACGAGGAACCACGGCACACGCCGATAGCTCGAGGCGCGGGACGGGGAGGTCTCGGCGGTTGGTTCGGGTTCGTCGAAGTAGGTCAGCGTGAGACCGACATGGAGCAGCGCACTCATATAAGCGCTCAGCGGTCGATGGTGGTTGAGGATACGGATGTCGCGGTAGGCAATCCACATCGCGCGAGACTCCATGTAGTCATCCATCGGATAGTGCAACCGCTCGCCGCGGCTGTCCTTCACCCACCCCCGGTCGCCGCACGCGGTCAGGAAGCTGTTCAGGTTGGCGATGAGCACCGTGCCCCCCGGCTTCAGGACGCGCGCCATCTCCTCGATCGCCCGGTGCATGTCGGGAATGTCGATGAGCGACAGGTAGCTGACAACGAGGTCAAAAGTGGCGTCGGCAAAGGGCAGCGCCTCGGCCACACCCTTGAGATAGGTCCCTTTCGCGTCGCGCGCGCGGGCGGTCGCGATCAGGGGCGTGGTGGGATCGATGCCGACCACGTCAACGCCGCGCCTTCGCAGCAGGCGGCAGAAGCGCCCCTCGCCACACCCGACATCGAGCGCCTTTCGAGGCGATCGCGCCACCGCGTGCGAGAGCATGACCGGGTCCAGTACGTAGCGTCGGCTGAAGTCGCCGTCCTGCCCCATTTCTTCAATCCAGGCACCAGCCGAGGCCTGCCAGCCGTTGTCCATACCTCCATCCTACCCGGTGCTGGCGACCAGGTCCCGAGCGACAATGGCGGGACCGTAAGGGTTCTTCGAGCGTCTCAACACCGGATTTAGTCACCTGCGCGGAGACACATATGAACAGGACGGGATTGACGACGGCTGTGGCGCTGGCCATTGGTGCCACCCTTTATGTAGCGGCTCAGCAACCGACGCCTCCGGCAGGCGGCGCGCCCCCGGCGGGTGCCCCTGCACCCGGAGGGGGCCGTCGAGGCGGTGGACCCCCCGGAGGGGGTCCCGAAGACGGTATGAACGTCCGCCCGCCGAACGGTGAAGGCCAGAAGCCCGCCCTTGCGGGCCAGACGCGCGCGCCAGAACAGAAATTGAACGTCGCCTTCGACGTTGTGACAGTCACCGAGGGCCTCGCCAACCCCTGGGGTCTGGCGTTCCTGCCCAACGGAAGGATGCTCGTGACTGAACGACCCGGTCGTCTGCGCGTCATCAGTGCCGACGGGAAGCAGACGTCGGAACCGGTGACTGGCCTGCCTGCCGTCGACGCCCGCGGACAAGGCGGCTTGCTGGATGTGGCGCTCGACCCGGCGTTTGCGACCAATCAGCTCATCTACTGGAGTTACGCCGAACCCGGGGCGAACGCGAACAACACGGCGGTCGCACGTGGTCGGTTTGTGGACGGCGCCGCGCCAAGGCTCGAGAACGTCCAGGTGATCTTCCACCAGGCCCCGTCACTGACGTCCAACGCGCACTTCGGCGGACGTCTGGTCTTTGGCAGGGACGGCACGCTCTTCATCACGCTCGGCGATCGATCGATCACCGAAGGGCGCATGCAGGCCCAGCGGCTCGACGGCCTGCTCGGCAAGATTGTCCGACTGAACGCCGACGGATCCGTCCCGCGAGATAACCCCTTTGTCGGCAGAGAAGGCGTGCGCCCCGAGATCTGGTCCTTCGGTCACCGCAACGTGCAAGGCGCGACGCTCCACCCAACCACCGGGGACCTCTGGGAAGTCGAGCACGGCACCCGCGGCGGCGATGAAGTGAACATCTCGCGTAAGGGCAAAGACTACGGGTGGCCGACGATCGCCTATGGCATCGAGTACCAGGGCGGCCCGATTACCGGCGGCCTCCAGCAGAAGGACGGCATGGAGCAGCCGGTGTACTACTGGGATCCCAACATCGCGCCGAGCGGCATGACGTTCTACACCGGCTCGCTCTTCCCAGCCTGGCGGAACAGCCTGTTCGTTGGCGGCCTCGCCAGCACCAATCTCGTCCGGTTGACGGTGCAGGGAGAACGCGTGGTCGGCGAAGAGCGACTGCTGCAGAACCTTCAGCCGCAACGTGAACGCATTCGCGTCGTCAAGGAGGGTCCAGAGGGTGCGCTCTATCTGCTGACCGACAGTGCACAGGGTCGCCTCCTCAAACTGGTACCGAAGTCCTAGCCGTCACTTTCTGAATGGAGATTCCTATGTCGCGTGCTGCCCTTCTCCCGACTCTCGTCCTGTGCGCCCTGGCGTTTCAGGCCATCGCCCCATCCCGCCTGGTCGCCCAGCAGCCGGCCCAGCCGGCGGCCCAGCCCCCGGCCAGGAGCATCGTCAACCTCGGAGGCCAGCTCTACCGCGCGCAGAATAACAACCACTACACCGTCTTCCTGGTGACGCCCGAGGGCGTCATCATGAGCGACCCGATCAACCGCGACTTCTCGCGCTGGCTGAAAGCCGAGATCGCCACGCGGTTCCGGGTCCCGGTGCGCTACGTCCTCTATACGCACCACGACTGGGATCACGCATCAGGAGGGGTGGTGTGGGCCGACACCGCCGAGTTCGTCGGGCACGCCAACATGCTCGCCGAGCTGGAGGTGCCAGCCGGGACGCTGCCACTGCCCGCCGCCGAACAGCGGATGGACGTCAACCGCAACGGATTTGTCGAGCGCAGCGAGGCGACTGGCGCCACCGTCGATCAGTTCTGGCAGTTCGACGCAAACCGTGACGGGGCCCTGAGCGGCGCCGAAATCGCCCGCGGCCCGGTCGGCGACGTCTACGCGCCATCAACCACGTTCACCGATCGCCACACCGTCACGCTCGGCGGCAAACGGGTCGAGATGATTCACCTTGGCACCGCCCACACGCCCGACAGCACCGTGCTCTACTTTCCGGACGAACGCGCAGTGTTCAGCGCCGACGTGATGCAGATCAAGCGTCTGCCCGGGGGGGTCGCGCCGAATGTCGGCTCCTGGATCGACGCGATGCGCACGATCACCCGGCTCGACTTCGACATCGCGGCCACCGGCCACGCGCTGGCCGGCCGCAAGGCCGACGCACTCGAGTCGCTGCGCTACCTGGAAGATCTGTCCAAGGGCGTCGCGGCCGGGGTGGCCGCCGGGCGCAGCCTGGCCGACATCCAGAAGTCGCTCACGCTCGATGCCTACAAGGGGTTCGAGCGCTGGGACACGGTCCGCGAGGCCCACATCGCGTCGGTTTACGCGACGATGACGGGAACGAGGTAGCCGAAAGGGGTCTGACCCCGGTCTGACCCCTTTCGTTGCTCTCGACTAGAATTGCCCTCTGAGGAGCCCACACAGATGAAGTTCGTGCTTTCGATTACCGCCGCCGCGCTGCTTGCGCTGGTGGCCACCAGCGGATCAGGTTCGGCACAGGCCCCAGCCGCCCCAGCACCGGCACCGGGAGCGCCACCGGCCCAAGGCGCCCGTCCCGGCGGCCCGCCTCCTGGCCCGCAGCCGATTCCCGGCGTCGCTAACGCTGCCGACCCGTTCCCGACGCCCATCCCCGCCACCGAGGGGGTCATCAACGTCAACGTCCGCGAGTTTGCGTCGCTGCCCGACATCGACGGCGTCGCTGCCCGCATGATGCAGATTCACACCGAGCCCGGCACCAAGCGGCTCATGGTCAATGACCAGCGCGGAATCATCTATCGCCTCAGCGAGGACGGGAGGCAGGTCTCTCGATATCTCGACCTCAACGAGTTCGGAGCGGCCGTACAGTCAACAGGTCGAGAGCGCGGCTTTCAGAGCTTTGCCCTTCACCCGCAGTTCAACCAGCAGGGTGCGCGCGGTTTCGGCAAGTTCTACACCTACAGCGAGACGTCGAACATGACGCCGACGCCTGACTTCAAGCCGAAGAACGCCACGACGCCCCCCACCAACCACTCGGTTCTGCTCGAGTGGACGGCACGCACGCCGGGCGCGGCTCGCTACGACGGCGACAACCCGCGCGAGCTGATGCGCTGGGAAGACCCGTTCCAGAATCACAACGGCGGCATGATGTCGTTCAACCCGCTCGCACAGCCCAACGCCCCCGACTACGGGATGCTCTACCTGGGCGTCGCCGACGGCGGCAGCGGCGGCGACCCGCTCAACATGGCCCAGGACCTGGGCATTGCCTTCGGCAAGATCTTCCGGATCGACCCGCTCGGCAACAACAGCCCGAACAAGAAGTACGGCATCCCGGCCGACAACCCGATGCGCAACACGGCCGGTGCGCTGCCAGAAATCTATGCCTCCGGCGTCCGCAACCCGCAGCGCTTCGCCTGGGACTCCAGGAACGGCGCGATGTTCATGTCCGACATCGGCCAGAACATCGTCGAGGAAATCAGTCCCGTCACGCCCGGCGCCAATCTCGGCTGGAACGTGTGGGAGGGCAGCTACAAATTCCTCGGCAATCAAGGCGGCGTCCAGGTCGAAGGACCGCGCACCGATCCGAGGATGACCTACCCCATCGTCGAGTATGGGCAGATCGATCCGCTGCTCCAGGGACAGTCAGCGGCGGGCGGACTGGCCGTGTATCGCGGCAATCAGGTCCCGCAGCTCGCCAACCTGCTGATCTTCGCCGACATGCCGAGCGGTGAAATCTTCTACGTGAACGCTGACCGGCTGCCCAGCGGTGGTCAGAGCGCGATCCGTCGCATCCTGGTCGACGACGGCAGCGGGCCGAAGACGTTCCTGCAGGTGGTTCAGCGGAAGAATACGGCGCAGGGCAAGATGCCCGCGACCCGCGCCGACCTGCGTTTCAACACCGGGCCTGACAACCAGGTCTTTCTGCTGAACAAGGCCGACGGCACCATCCGCGTCTTCGCACGCTAAGTCCCCAACTCAACTCGCGGGCGGCGCCGTATACGTTTCCGGTGCCGCCCACGCTCATCGACGCTCCCACCCTCAACGCACCGTTTGGCCCGACGCATTCACCAATCAAGGGACAGGAAGAGCATGCCGACCAAGGCTGGAGTCCCCGCTGCGAAGCCGTCCACGGCGACGCGCGGTCGTACTGACGCGAGAGATATCCCAATCGACGTTCGAAGCCCCATCAGACTGGCGCCGGCGTTTCTCGCCCAGATCCGCACCAAACTCGTCACGCACCTCGATCACGCGGCACCGCTCATCGAGCGCGCCACCGTTCGATTCGAGGACGTGAACGGGCCGAAGGGCGGCAATGGTGACATGTGCCGGATCGAATTGGTGCTCAGTGGACGCCCGTCTGTGCGCGTCGAGCACCGATCCGACAGTTACGAGACTGCATTCGCGCGGGTCCTTCCCAAGCTGGCGCAGCGGCTCGCGCGCGTCCGCGACAAGCACAACCTGAGCGTCGGCCGCCAGCGTTCCGTCACGGTTCGGCCGCCGCGCGTCGTGGCGCCTGAAGACACCGGCGAAATCATCGGTAAGCGTGCCGGTCACGGCGCGAAGGCGTTGGCGCGGGCGCTCGAACGGCCTGAAAAGCAGCGCCGCGATGCGTATGTCGATACCTCGCTGCCCGGAGTGTCGGCCAGCGATCGGAAGGCCGGCGGTGGCCACTCGGCGCGCCGCAACACGAAGGCCAGGCACGCGAAGGCGACGGTCGCGCTCGAGGACTCCACCGGGCGGCCGTCACGCAAGTCGACGCGGCGTGGAGCAAACCACGGCAAGCCAAGCCAGGGCAAGGAGCGCACGGCCCTCGCCAAGGCGATGGCGCCGTCGGCTCGTACCCGTCATCGCTGAGGATCTCCGACGACAACAGCGCGCTGGTTCCCGCATTTTCCCCAACGGCTTGGCGTAAAGCCATCAGTTGACACACACTGATGCCCCATGCGCCGGCGCTCTCCGGTGGCCAGGGGCTGGTTAGCCCCGCTCGGCCTCGCTCTCGCCCTGTGTCTTGCGGGCGCATCACCGTCCGGCAAACAACTCCCGGTACGTCTCTTCACGACCACCGACGGTCTTCCCCTGGACCACATGGCGTGCGTCTATGGCGACCCTCGCGGCTTCGTCTGGTTCTGCACCTCGGAAGGCCTTGCCCGTTTCGACGGACAGACCACCGTCACGTTCGGACGCGAAGACGGCCTCGAGGTTCCCGGCATCCGGGCCTTTCTTCATGCCCGCAGCGGACGGTCCTGGACAGGGACCGACGACGGGCTGTTCGAGTTCCTGCCGGGCGCCACGGACCGCGCCAAGCGGTTTCAGAGGGTTGCCACCGATGACGGCCGCCCGACGCGTGCGATCAATGCGATCGCCGAAGCCCCTGATGGCTCACTCTGGTCTGCCGGTGGCGTTGGACTCTTTCGCCTTGCGCCCGGCACCGACCGGCTGGTCGAGGTCGATATCAGTCTCGCCCGGGGCAGCGAGAACGATCAGATCGTCCGCGGTGTCCTCGTCGAGAAGGATGGAACCGTGTGGGCTGGTGCCGGCAGCGGCATCTACCGGCGCCGTCCCGATGGTCACGTCAGGCGCATAACCGTCGCCAACGGTCTGCCGGTGAACGAAGTGTGGATGCTGGCCGTCGATGCGGCAGACCGGCTGTGGGCCGCTACGCGCGAAGGGCTCGTGCTCATCGACCGTTCCGCGGTGGAGCGGGGCGACACGCGGGTCGTCACTCGCGTCTACACCGTTGACGACGGACTCACCGCCACCAACGTAAAGATGCTGCGCGCTGACCGGGGGGCCTTGTGGGTGGGCACCGTCAGAGGTCTCAGCGAGATCACGCTCATGCCTTCAGGGGATCTGTCGATCGGGCGCGAGCTCATCGGATTCTACTCGTGGGGGCTCGACACCGACGTGCGCGGCGACGTCTGGGTGGCAACCGAAGCCGGGGCACGTCGCCTCACGCAGCAGGGATTCACGACCTACCGGCGGGAGGACGGACTCGCCTCCAATCGAGTCAGCTCGTTCTTCACGTCCCGGCGAGGCGAACTCTGCGCCGTGACGCTGCCTTTCTCGTTCAAGCTCGCTTGCTTCGACGGCACGCAGTTCCAGCCCAAACGGGTGCGCGCCGTCGAAGGGATCAAGGACCCCGGCTGGGGCTGGTCGCAACTGACGGTGCAGGACCGCCGTGGTCGGTGGTGGATCCCGACCGGGGAAGGCCTGTTCGAGTTCGCGGCCGGTGACATCGACCGACTGGCCACGGCGACTCCGGTCGCCGTGTACGACGTTGGCGACGGGCTCCGCTCGAACAACATCTTTCGCGTCTTCGAGGACAGCCGTGGTGCCATCTGGATCGCCACCTTCGCCGACGAAGGCAACGGCCTGGCGCGAATCGACCCGGACACGCGTCAGGTAACCGCCTTCGGGCCGGCCGACGGCCTTCCCGTGCAATTGCCGATCGTGCATTCCTTCGCCGAGGACCGGGCCGGACATGTGTGGGTGGGGTTGGAGCACGGGACGTTGCTCCGCTTCAGGGATGGGCGTTTCGAACACATCCCCCTCGACACCTCGGGGGATGCGCGGCCGACGGCGGAGCACCTGCGGGCGCTGCTGGTCGATCGCCAGGGGCGGCTGTGGATTGCCAGCGGGGTCGCGGGTCTTGGACGTATCGATACTCCGACAGGCGCACATCCTGCTGTTTCGTGGTTGGGCATGGCCCAGGGGCTGTCGAGCAACACCACGTGGATGCTGCTGGAGCACCCGTCCGGCGACGTGCTGGTTGGCACAGGACGCGGGATCGATCGGGTGTCACCGGCGAGCGGACGGGTGACCCACTGGGGAACAGACGAGGGGGTGCCCCGAGGCGAAGTCTGGGGCGCGACGCTCGATCGTTCGGGTGACATCTGGTTTGCGACGACAGACGGTGCCGCCCGTCGCGGGGTCGAGGAAGACTCACCGGCTCCTCTGCCTGAGACATTCGTGACCGCCGTACGCGTCGGCGGGAACGCCTGGCCGGTCAGCGCAGAGGGCGCCGCGCGCGTCGAGCGCGTCATGCTGGAGCCTGGCGATCGCCGGCTCGAAATCGAGTTCGTGAGCCCCGTTGCCAGGCGTTCCGACGGTTTGAGGTACGAGTATCAGCTCGAAGGCGTTGACACAGAGTGGACGCCGACCGATGCCCGCAGCGTCGCGTTTGCCGGCATCGCGCCTGGCGACTACCTGTTCTCGGTGCGCGCGAGGCTCGGCAACGGGGATGTCGGGGCGCCGGCCACTGTCGGATTCAGTGTGCGCGCGCCCGTGTGGCGGCGCGCATGGTTCCTCGCGCTTGTGGCGGCGGGTGTGTTCGGCCTGATCTGGGCATTCCACCAGGCACGGGTCGCGCGTCTGCTCGAAGTGGAACGCGTGCGGTTACGGATCGCAGCCGATCTGCACGACGGCGTCGGCGGGAGCTTGTCGCGGATTGCCATCCTCAGCGAGGTCGCCCGACGTCAGGCCGAAGCCGGGCTTCCGACCGCGATGCCCGCGCTCGCCTCGATTGGCGACAGCGCCCGGGAGCTCATCGATGACATGAGCGATGCTGTCTGGTTCATCGATCCCAAGGTGGACAACCTGCAGCAGATCGTGGTGCGCGTCAGGTCACTGGCCGCCGAACTCTTCGACGAGCGGCACATTGCCTGGACGCTGGAGGTTCCTTCGACTGCCGCCAACGTGGCCTTGAAGTCCGAACACCGTCGTCACCTGTACCTCATGCTGAAGGAGAGCCTGACCAACATCGTTCGCCACGCGCACGCCGCTCGCGTGTCGGTGCGGATTGAGATCGAGGCCGGGCTCCTGCGGGTGGATGTGATCGATGACGGCGTCGGCTTCGATGCCGCAACCGTCCCTGAGGCCGGAGGGGCGCACGGCGTGGCGAACCTGCGGATGCGGGCGAAGGCGCTCGGGGGGCGCCTGGAGTTCGGGACGGGCGAGAGCGGAAAGGGCACCCGTATCACGTTCGACGTCCCGCGCGGACCCGCATGAGCATGCGATGGGCGGTGGCCTTCAGAACGCGTAGCATGACGCGCAGCATGACGGCGGCGCGATGAACGGGGCTCGCTCACGGAATCCGGCGGCCATACTGCGCGTGGCTCTCGTCGAGGACGACCGCACGACACGTGATGGGTTGGCAATGCTCATCAACGACGCGCCTGGGTACACGGCGGTCGGCCAGTATGCGTCCGTGGAGGCGGCGCTTGCGGGGCTGAGGTCCGGCGAGGCTGATGTCATGCTGCTTGATGTGCATCTTCCGGGCATCTCCGGCCCGGAGGGGGTGCTGCTCTTCCGCGAACGCTTTCCAGGGACAGCCGTGCTGATGCTGACCGTCTATGCGGGAGAGGACAAGGTGTTCGAGTCCATCTGCAACGGCGCCGTCGGGTATCTCCTCAAGAAGACACCGCCCGCAAAGCTCCTCGAGGCCATCCGCGAGGCCGCCACCGGTGGAGCACCGATGTCGCCGGAGGTCGCACGGAAGGTCGTCGAACTCTTTCGTCGCATGCCGGTGCGCGAACCGGTCGAGGAACCTCTCACCGCACAGGAGACACGCCTGCTCCAGCTGCTGGCCGACGGTCACAGCTATCAGGCCGCGGCTTCGCGGCTCGACATCAGCGTCAACACCGTCCGCAGCTACGTCCGCACGGTCTACGAGAAACTGCACGTCCACACCAAGTCCGAGGCGGTCAGCAAGGCGATTCGCCGCGGAATGATCGTCTAGTTCGCGCACCCTGTCCGCGTCGCCGACCAACCCGTGGAGATGCGGCCGAACCCGCATGTTCATGCCTACCGCAGTGCACCGGGGGTCTGGTACGTTTCGCGTCCAATGAGGAGACTGCAGATGCGGATAGCACTATCGATTGCTGCGACGGTGGTGGCGTGCGTGGTGCTGACGGCACTTGTGAGCGCACAGCAAACCGTCAACAACGTGTATGCCTGTGTTCAACAGGGGAACGTCCGCATTGTCGCCGTGGCGGTCGCGGCGGCACCGCGGGCTGGCACCTGCACCAGAAACGAGACGCTCATCTCGTGGGCGATTGTGGGGCCGGCTGGCGTCGCCGGGCCGGCCGGTGCCGCGGGCGCGACCGGTGCCACCGGTGCTGCGGGCGCAGGTGTCACCTTCGGTGGCTACTTTGTCGGCAACCAGAATGGCTGCCCGAATGGCGGCGCCATGTATCTCGCGGGCGGCGTGCCGGCGTATGTGTGTAACGGGAGCAACGCGACCGATAGTGCGGTACGTGCGGCGGGGCCGTGCTGGGATGACGTCAATCGCTACGTGGATTGCGGGAATGGCACTGTAACCGACACGGTGACGGGGCTGATCTGGTTGAAGCAGGCGGACTGTCTGGGGGCGGCTGCATGGACCGCTGCAAACCATGCTGCCGCGGGTCTGAAGGCCGGCGACTGCGGCCTAGCGGATGGGTCGTCGCCGGGCGACTGGCGGTTGCCAACCAAGGACGAGTGGAGCGCGACGATCGCGACGGCGGTCGCGTTGGGCTGCACTTCTGCTGGCGCCCCCTCGATGACGAACGACGCGGGAACCACGTGTTACGGCGATGGGTCGGCCTCGTCGTTTGCGGGCGTGGGGTTGGGCGGTCAATACCGCTACTACTATTGGTCAAGTTCTGCGCTAGAGCCCTACCCGCCCGGTGCCTCATACGTAGGCCTCGACTTCGGTTACATCAACGGCTTCCTCAAGGTCGACGCCTTGCATGTGTGGCCCGTGCGAAGCGGATCACGGTAGTGGGCACGCTGGCGCCGTGATCCTCTGAGAGCGGCCGGTGGGCGTAAGCCCCCGGCACGCCCCTCGTTCGGGGTGTCTCGAAGGCTTCGCCTCGGCGCGCGTGGTGAGGATCGGCGCGCGCCTCACGCTCTGACCGCTCGGATTGATCTCCTCCACGCACGCCGGCCGTCCGGGACCGCATGTACATGCCTACCGCCGCTGCGTTGCGCCTGTTACCTTGCGCTGGGCTGCAACACTCGATTCCCGTTGGCGCAGGCACCGGTAGCACTACCGGCAAGGAGGAGAGATGGACGTTCTACAGGTTCTGAAAACCGTCACCCGTGGTCACGCCGCACCGAAAGGATAACGACCGCGCTGCTCGCGTGTGCGTTGTTCGGCGGCGGCGGCGCAGTGGCGACGGTCCCGTCTGGCAACAAGATCTACGCCTGCTATGCGAAGTCGAACGGGGACGTGCGGATCCTCGACAACGGCGCCAGACGGTGCAAAGCGAACGAAACCGCCGTATCGTGGAACGTCGAGGGCCCGCAGGGCGCCGAGGGCCCACGGGGTCTTCAAGGTGCGCAGGGTGCACAAGGCATTCAGGGGCCGCAGGGCCCACAAGGCCCACAGGGGTCCGAAGGCCCGCAAGGCCCGCAGGGATCCCCGGGAGTGTCGGAGGCCTCGTTCGACACGGCCACGCCCGGACTAGTGCTCCCCCCTGATGATCCCTACACGACTTCAGATGACTATGGTGTTGACGTTCTTGTCCTTCCGTTGGCCCCGGGAAATCACGTTGTGACCGTATCTCTTGATTTCACGCTCACCACCCCAACCACCGCTCTCGCAACGTGCGATTTCCGAGTGAATGGGGTAATCGCCACTTCCGAATACTGGATTTGGGCCGACAACACGGAAGCAGTCACCGCCCAGCATGCCTTCTCGCTCCCCTCACCGGGAGCAGTGACCTACAGCTGCAGGGGGTTCTTCGCGAAGGTTCGAGCGGGACAGATGGTGGCGATGTAGGTCGCGAACCTGTACCTGTACTAGGACGACACGGCGGGATTCAACACGAAATCTCAGCGGTGTACGTAGGCCTGGCCCGGACTCTGGACTCGGCAATCATGACGTGGCCTGGGCCGACGCACGAACGCCGCTGATGAAATCGTCCACCCGGCGCGAGGTGACCTCGATATCGCGAATCTGGCAGTTCTCGCCCGAGCGACCTGGACCGCATGTTCATGCCTGCCGCCGATGCGTCGTGCCTGATATCTTGCGCCCGGCTGCGACGATCGAGCCCACGACATGGGGCACACCGATGCCACTATCGGCAGGAGGGCGTGTGGACGTTTGACTCGGTTCTGAGAGCTGTCACCCGTCAGCATCAGAAGAAGGGCGTCACTTGTGGTTCAACAAGCGAACAGGCCGTAGCGTCAAGGAGGACTAGAGATGCTCAAAATTGGTTCCAGAATCACCTTAAAGTGTTTGGGGCATGTCGACGGACCCCGGTTCTTAGACGGTCGAACCGCTGATGGCACGGTTGGTTTAGCCCCTGAGGCCAACCAAGACGTTTCTGGCGCATTCTGGGAGGTCAGGGGAGAACCGAACGCCGTTCTCCTCAGGTGCGCGGGACACATCCCTGGGCCACGCTTCTTGGACGGTCGGACTGCTGACGGAACGGTGGGGCTGATTCCGGCGGTAAAACAGGATGGATTGTTCGACGAACCAGATCCCGCCCTGACTGGCGCTCGTTGGTCAGTGCTAGATGTCGCCCCGAACGAAGTGATCTTCACGTGCCTGGGACATGTTCACGGACCTCGGTTTCTTGACGGACGAACCGAGGACGGCACTGTGGGTCTCGCGCCACAGACAGGTGGACCCTTCACTGGCACACGTTGGTTGGTCGAAGTGCAGCCAGCTGGGCCAATCAAATGACGGGCGGCTTGAGTGCGGCTTGAGCATTGGCTCACGCGCGCGCCGGCGGACGTCTGCAGAGACGACGAAGGGACGACGAGCGCCGCGGCTATCGCGATCGGGACTTCGGTCAGGGTCGCCGTGCGGTGATTCGGTTCGAGTCCGCATTCGTTCACGACCGTGGAGTTCGCCGGCCCTCGCCACGACACGTTCTCGCCACAGGTCGTGCGAGCGGTGACCCGACCCGCATGAACATGCCTGCCCCTGCCTGAACGGCCTTGCTATCGTTCGCACCCGTTGGGAGAGTCGCTGGCCGTGGCAGATGGCGTTCAAGGTGTGGAGGAAACGATGAAAAAGATGACCGTCGTCGCAGTGATGGCGCTCGTATGGCTGATGGCGGGGGCGCACGTCGGCAGCGCCCAGACCACGGAGACGTTCCTGCTCATTCCAGGCGTGCCCGGAGACTCGACCGATGCGAAGCATGCTCGGTGGATCGAGGTCGTGTCGCTGAGTCAGAGCCTGGTCCCCGTCACCGAGCGCCGGCGACAGGGCTTCTCCTGTGACATGACGGTGCTGAAGAGCCTGGACTCTGCTGGACCGGTACTCTGGGGCGCCGCCATCGACGGGCAGATATTCCCGGAGATGAGGATCGAAGTGCAGACCGTGGGGCAAGGTGCTCCGCTCTTGTACACGCTGCGGCTCGAAGGCGTGAGGGTCACCGGCGTGCAGACGATCGTGGACGACGTCAACGCCCCGGTCGAGCAGCTGAGGCTCGTGCCGCAATCAGCGGCCCTCGAGTACCTGCCGCAGAAGGTCGGCGGCACGGCGCCGCCGGCGGTCGTGCGAACCCTCACCTGCGGGCTGTAGGGCGGGTCGCGCGAGCAAACCACGAACAAGTGGGGGGCACGTCGGGGTATGGACAAGTGCGTCCGGACGTTTGTATAGTCCCCGTCGGTTTCGACTGAATCTTTCGCGGGGGCGGCTGTGCGTGGACTCACTCGTGTCGTACTCGTTTCCCTCCTCTGCTTCGTCGCATCGCCGGCTCTGGGGCAGTCACCGTTTTCAACCATTCGCGGAACCGTTCGCGACCCGCAGCGAGCCATCGTGCCGGGCGCACGCGTTACCGTCGTGGACGACGAGACTGGCGTTGCGCACTCGACTGACACCAACGTCGTCGGTGACTATGAAGTAACGGGCCTGCGCGGCGGCCGTTACCGCGTCGAGGCACGCGCGCCCGGTTTCAAGGCATTCGAACGACGCGGCGCGGTGCTGCTGGCAGGCGAGCCGCTGCGCATTGACGTGGCACTCGAAGTCGGTGCCCAGTCCGACACGCTGATCGTCACGGCGCGGTCGGCACCGATTCGCCTGGAGAGCCAGTCCGTTCAGGCGGGACTCGAGACGCGCCAGCTGCAGACTCTCCCGCGTAACGCACGCGACATCCAGAACTTTCTGTTCCTGACGCCCAACGTCGTCGGTGGCGCCGACGGCAACATCCAGTTCATCGGGGCGCGCAGTTGGGGTGCCGCCTACGTGCAGGACGGACAACCGTCGACCAACCCGTTGTTTGGTAACCTGACTGCAGCGTCGCCGAGCATCGAGGCGATCGCCGAGGTCAAGGTGCAATCCGGTTCCTACAATGCCGAGACGGGTGGCCTGGCGAGCGTGGTGGTCACGACCAGGCGCGGCGGCAACGTGTTCTCCGGCCTGTCATTCCTCGATGGAAATGCTGACGAACTGAATGCCTTGACGTATCCCCAGAAACAGGCTGGTCTCGAACGCGGTTTTGTGGGATCGAACACGTCAGACCGACAGTACGGCGTGACCGTTGGCGGTCCGATCAAGCGCAACCGGACGTTCGTCCTCGCCAGCTTCGAGGGTGCACGACGGACGAGCGTGGGCGGCGGCGGGATCGTCAACGTCCCCACGGCACGCATGCGCGCGGGCGACTTCTCGGCCAACACGTTCATCGTGCGGGATCCCCGCACCGGCCTGCCGTTTCCGGGAAACGTGATTCCGTCCGATCGCATCCATCCCGCAGCCAAACGGATGCTGGATCTCTTCTACCCTTCAGCGAATCTGACCCCGCTCAGCAACGGCGTGGGACGTAGCCAGCAGTTCGTCAACCTGCGGACCGAACGCGATCGCGGGGACCTGCGAGTGGACCACGAACTGTCGTCGCGCGATTCGCTCGTCGCGCGCGGCAGCTGGCAGGGAACAGATCCAGGCACGACCTTCGAGGACGCCCGGTTTCCGAACCTGGGTGTCTTCGACCGACGCCTCGAGTCGCGTACGGTTACCGGCGCCTGGACGCGGCAGCTTTCGTCGAGGGCCGTGAACGAACTGCGCACGGGGTACGTGACCGACCGGTCCAACCGTCGTAGCACGTTTGTGGCAGCCGACGTGGCCGCCAACCTGGGGCTCGAGATTCCGACCACCGGTCTCGGGCGACGCGGGTACCCGGCGTTCACGTTCCAGGGCAGCAACGCCATCCGGGGCATCGCCGACAACTCGGCCAATGCCAACCGCAACCAGCGCGCGAGCACGTTCAGCGTTGGCAACACGTTGAGCTGGCTGCCAGGGCGGCACGCACTCAAGGTGGGCGGACAGTGGAACCGTCACATGGTCACCGATGGCTTCTCGGTCGGCGTGACCGGTGCGGTCGGCAGCTACGTGTTCTCGGGCGCGGCCACAGGCAACTCCTTCTCTGACTTTCTGCTCGGCCTGCCGGCGCGCGCCGACGTGGGCATCAACGCACGCGGGCTCAGGCCGCTCGACGTGTCGGCCAACGACGTCGCGCTCTTCGCGCAGGACGACTGGAAGGTGTCGAGCGCGCTCACGGTGTTTCTGGGCGCCCGCTACGAAGTGTCGACCAACTTCGTCGAGCGGAACGACCTGCTGGCCAACTTCGATCCGACCTCCAGCTCGCTGGTGCTACCGTCGCCAGCCACGGCGCAGGCCCTCGCCCCCGAAGCGCTGCGGCTGCCGGTGAAGCTCGCTGACGAGGTGGGCGTGGGGCGTTCGCTCGTCAAGACCGACATCGACAACATCGCCCCGCGTGTCGGGTTTGCGTACCGTCCGGGGAGCGACAACAGAACGGTGATTCGAGGGGGATTTGGCCGTTTCTTCCCGACGAGCGCGGCGCAGGGGATTCGCGATGCGCTCTCCCGGCCGGCGTTCCGTTTCGCGAACGTGCGGACGGCGCCCGACTTTGCCCACGCGTTCACGACCGGCACCCCTTCGAGTCGCAGCCTCTTCGGTGTGAACGCAGTGGCCCTCGACCTCGAGAGCCCTGAGGCCTACGAGTACAACCTCACCTTCGAGCGCGAGCTGCCCGCCGCCATGGGTGTGCGCGTCAGCTATCTGGCAACGCAGTACCGTAAGCTGCTCGTCAATCGCGACATCAACACCGTGCCCCCGAGCACGGTCGCGTTCGACCTTTCCAGCCCGACCGATCGACTGCGGCTCCCGTTTCCCGGGCTGGACCCGTTTCTGAACAGGGTCGAGAATGCCGGCACGGGGCACTTCCGGGCCCTGCAGATCGAAGGACGGCGACGGCCTCTTGGCGGACTCGGTTTCGGCGTCGCCTACACGCTGGCTGGCTCGGAGAGCACCGCGCCAGACCTTGGCAACGCCACGCTCGGCGTCGTGCAATACGCCCCGTATAACCTCGAGCTCGATCGCGGACCCGACCCGCACGTCACGAGACACCGCTTGATCCTCGATGCCACGTGGGAGCTGCCGTATGGCTCCGCGTCAGCACGGCCCTGGGTGCGAGGGCTCGCCTCGGGCTGGACGCTTTCGACGGTCGTGCAGGCGCGCTCCGGGTACTTTCTGACTCCGTTCTTCAGGTACGAGACCGATCAGTTCCCGGCGAACACGGGCAAGGCCTACGACACCAACGGATCGTTTGACGAAGCGTGGCGTCCTGATATCGTGGGTGACCCCACCGGCCCACAGCAACGCGACGGGTTCTTCAACCTCGATGCGTTCCGGCTTCCAGCGCCCGGACAAGTCGGCAACGCGCCGCGAGGGATCATCGAAGGACCTGGGGCGTTTGTCGCCAACCTCGGCGTCTACAAGCGGATTGCCCGCGCCGGTCGTGTCTCTGTTGAATTCCGCGCCACCATCGACAACCTGTTCGACACCCCACAATTCCTGGTGTCGAGCACGTCTGACTTCCTCGATCTGACCGACTATCTGGTCAACGGTGTCCGCGACAACGGCGTGACCAACGTCCTCAACGAGGTCGGCAGTCTCGAAGGCTTTGCCTCCGCCCGCGTCGTACGCCTTGGCGTGCGGGTGACCTTCTAGACGCAGGAGACCGATGATGGCGACGGCCAAGCAGTGGACCGCACCAGGCCCCGGACGCTGGGAGCAGGACCCTGCTCACCAGTCCGTGCCGTTCAGCCATTACGGCATGCGGATGCTCGAACGTCACTTCTCGCCCGGCTTTGCCGAGGCCTGCGAGCGCTACGGGCTGCTCATGCGCACCCTCACCTTTGCCGACGTCGACGGCTGGTTCTACTGCCAGCCCGAGTTCGTGACAGACGAGGAGGGGGTGCAGCGGGCCGAAGCGGCAGCGACCGAGGCCCTCGCGACCGAGGCCTGGCGACGGGATGCCGAGCGGTGGTTTGCCTCCGAACGGGAGGCGCTGCGCACGCGCATGCTGGCCCTGCAGCGCGTGAACCTCGGCGACCTCGATAACGATGCGCTCGCGGGTCACCTCGTGGCCGTCGAAGCGGCGCTCGCTGATGGCTGTCGCATCCACTTCCGTAATGCGGTCGCGCACTGGATGGGCATCGGTCGATGGGCGGCCTTCGTCACCGGATGCGTCGACATCGACCCGCGACAGGTGTTGAGGGCGCTGCAGGGCGCCTCACCCACCTCGCTCGACACGCTCGCCTACGTCGACCGCCTGGCTGACGCTGTCAAGGTGTCACCGGAAGCCCAGCGCGCCCTCGACGCAGGCCTTGACGACCGTGAGACGGTGGCGGCGCTGTCGCGCTCGTCAGTGGAGGTGGCCAACGCCCTCGACGCGTACCTGCAGGAACACGGCTCCAGAACCTTCACGGGCTTCGATCTGCTCGACCAGACCACTCTCGAAGCTCCAGGACCACTGCTCGGCAACATCCGCGCACGACTGTCGACGACGTCGCCGCCGCCCGATGGGCAGGCCGCCCGCGCCGACCTGCGTGCCCGCGTGCCGGAGACGCTTCGCGCCGAGCACGATGCGCTCTTCGAATCGGCGCGGTTGCTCTACGGTCTCCGCGACAACGATGTGGGCATCACGTATCACTGGCCGATGGGACTGCTGCGCCTGGCGCTGCTCGAGGCCGGACGTCGGCTGCATCACGCAGGCACTCTGACCGATCCCACGCTCATCTTCGAGGCAACACCAGAGGAGACGGAAGCCCTTCTTCGCGGCCGCCGGGGCGTGGAGCCACCAGAGCTGGCAGAGCGCGCCCGACGGCGTCTCGACCCCGCCAACGCGGCTCCGCTGCCCGCCCTCGGCGACGACCCCGAGGAGCCCCCGGCCCTCGACGGCTTCCCGCCGGCGATCAAGCAGGTGATGGGTGCGTTTCTGATGGCACAGTCGCTCGAGAACGTTCCACCGGTCGAACAGAACCACGCCCTCACGATCAAGGGCATGGCAGCCGCACCGGGCACCTACGAAGGCCGCGCGTGTGTGGTGACCGGGCCGTCCGACTTCCACCACATCCAACCCGGCGATGTGCTCGTGGCGCCGTTCACCACGCCGGCCTACAACGTCGTGCTCCCGATGCTCGGCGCGGTGGTCACCAACCACGGCGGCGTCCTCAGCCACGCGGCCATCGTCGCACGCGAGTACGGCATGCCGGCGGTCGTGGCCACCGGCAGCGGGACGACCCGCATCCCGCACGGTGCGCGCGTGCGCGTGGACGGCGCTGGTGGTCTCGTGACGATCGTGACCGCCACATTGCCGCAGGGGTAGATAGACCCGTTCAACGATCCTCGAGCGGACATCGGGCTCCTGCGCGCTGCCATCAAAGTGTCACCGGTTTCTGGCCGGTTTCGGACGCCCGTTTGCTTTCGTGGTGAACGGGCCCACGCAGCCAGAGAGGCTGGCAGACGCGGTGGCCAGCCTTGGAGGAGTGACATGTATCGAATCTTCAGAGTCCTGACCGTTGTTGCCCTGATCGGTGCCCCCGCTCTCGCGCAGGCACAAACGCCGGCGTCACCCAGCGGCAACAACAGGCCGGACAGAATTGAGGACAGACGCGACCGCCGCGAGGACGTTCGCGACCGCCGCGAGGATCGACGCGATCGGCGCGAAGATGTCCGCGACCGACGCGAAGACCGGCGCGATGCGATGCGGATCGGCGGACGAAGGGATCGCCTTGAAGACGTGCGTGACCGACGCGAAGATCGCCGCGACCGATTCGAAGATCGGCGCGATCGTCGTGAGGACCGCCGCGACCGGCGGCGTTGACGTGGCTGAAGAAGGGTTCTACCGCCAGGCCGAGTAGACCGGCGCGCTGACAAGCGTCGCAGAATTGGCACCGGGACGCGGGCGAAATTTCTGGAATCGACCCGCGTCCACTTCCGCCACGTAGAGATTCCCCTCCTGATCAGTGCTCATTCCGTGGACGCCCCACAGCGTACCCGGGAAGTCACTCACCGTCCCCCAGGAGTAGATCAGTCGCCCGTCGAGTTCGTACTTCAGCATCTTGTGCGTGTTCCGGTCGAACGTCACGAGCTTGCGATCGGCGCCAATCTGGACAAAGTGCAGGCTCGACGGACTGACGGCAATCTTCCACTCCGAGAGATACGTCCCGTTCTCGTCGAAGATCTGGATGCGATGGTTCTCGCGATCGTTGACGAACACGCGCCGCGTCTCCACGTCCACGGCAACGCCGTGGACATTGTTCATGTAGCCGGGCCGCGTCTCGGTGCCGCGCTCACCAGGCATGCCGAAGTCGAGCAGGAACCGGCCGCTGGCGTCGAACTTCGCCACGCGCGTGCCGTTGTAGCCATCGGCCACATAGAAGCTGCCGTCGGGCATCCACGCCATGAAGGTGGGCCGGTTGAAGTGGGTGGCGTCGGCGCCCGACACGTTGGGCGTACCGAGCGTCTGCACCAGCTGCTTGCCGTCGTTGGTGAACTTGTAGATGGCGTGGGTGTGGTCATCAACGACCCACACGTGCTTTTCGGCATCATACGAGCTGATGTACACCGCGTGCGGCCGCTTGAAGAGCGAGTCCCATTGCGTCCACTCCTCGACGATGGCGCCGCTCGCGTTGACGACGACGAGGCTGTGCTCCCAGCGCGCGTCGACACCGAGTTCGCGGTAGGGCGCGTCCGCGCCGCGCCAGATTTCCATGCCTCGCGCCGGGTCCTGCCCCGTTCCGCCCGCGCCCGGCGGGGTCGCGGTGTTGGCGTTCCGCCAGGGCAGGCCAGCAAGCGGGAAGATCACATTGGGCCCGAGGTTGCGCAGCGCAGTCGCCTGTGGGCGTGGCATCGCGGGCAGTTCACCGCCACCGAGCAGGAAGACCCGATCAGGACTCTCGGCGAAGACACCTCGCGCGGCCCCATAGGTCCACTTCTCGTGGCCGGGCAGCGTGCTCAGGTCCTGAGGCCATCCCGGCACCACTTCGTAAGGCCCCGACACGTCCTCCGCGCCGATGGCATCGGGCACTGCGCTGAACGACGTTGGTGCGGCTGGTGCAGCGGGCGCGTTCGCGGCCGGTGCGTTCGTCAGACGACTGCTCGCGATCGCACCCACGATTGCGCCCACTACCAGCGACGTCACCACCGCCATTGCCTTGCTCATGGAGACCTCCGATCGGTACCGCGCGAGAGTCTCGCACACTTCGCGGTTCGGGACGTTACGCGCAGTCGTGTAAATGGGGTCAGACCCCATTTATCGCAGGTCGTCAGGCCACTGAAGGGCGATCCGCCAGCTCAGTCTGACGCGAGGAGGCGCGGCCGGCGGGCGGGCCGCAGCGACTTGACGGGCTGACGCTGTGGGGCGCGCTGTCCGGCGTCTGGACGACCCAGGCTTCGCGGTGATCGCGGCGATTCGGGCTTCAATGCGAGCGGCGGCTGCGACCAGTTGAGGGTCGGCCCCCGAGGTATGCACCGCGATCGTGGCCGTCGCCGGCTGGGACTTCGCCGGCTCCGCCTTGGACTCGCCCTTTGCTGGCTCCGTCTTTGCTGGCTCCGTCTTCGCGGGCTCGGCCTTGGCATGAGCGGGCTCGGCATGCTGCGCGGCCACGCCTGCCGACATCACAGCAAAGAACAGCATCCCGCCGATGAGCGCTGTCGCTTTCATCGGTGCTCGGCGCCAGCCGGCGGCGCGGGCTCCGAGAAATACACGCGACCGGTCGTCAGCTCGTAGTAGGCGCCAACGAGCGTGACGCTCCCCTTGTGCGACATCTCGCGGATGATCGCGCTCTCGTCGATCAGGTCGTTCACCGTCTCCTCGACGTTGGTGAGGATCGCCGCGCGCAATCGCCCCGCTTCAGGCGTCGTCGACACGCGATTCACTGACGGGCGGATCGCCTTGAGCAGGAAGTCCAGGTTGGCGCCGAGCGACGTCGTCGCGGGCGTCTCCATCGTCGCCTTCACCGCGCCGCAGAACTCGTGTCCCATCACCACGACCAGCGGCGTGTGCAGGTGTTCGGCGCCGTACTCGATGCTGGCAAGAATGGCGCGATCGGTAACGTTGCCCGCGGCGCGGACGACGAACAGGTCGCCAAGGCTGGCGTGGAAGATGACCTCGGGCGGCACGCGAGAGTCGGCGCACGAGAGCACGGAGGCAAAAGGCACCTGCCCCTGGGCCAGGGCCGTGCGGCGAGCGGCATCGATCGGCAGCGCCGATTCGGGATTCGACACGAACGTCGCGTTGCCGGCCTTCAGTCGGGCGAGCGACTCGTTTGCCGTCGGTGGACCGTCAGCAGAAGCGGGATCCCCCGTCGCTGCGAGCCCGATCATGACCACTACGCTGGCGCCTGCCAGCCATCGCTTTGCCTGCATGTCCGTTACCTGCCTCTCGGTAAGTCGGCAGTCAGACAGCACTTCTTGAGGCCGCGGGGACTACTTCCCACCTCGCAGTCGAGTGATACTGAGTGGCGATGCCCAGCGCCCCAGCCAGGTCAAACACGTCCACGCCGGCCGCCCGGACCATGGCTGGCACTCTGGCCGTGTTCATGGAGCGCCGGACGCTCATCATGATGGCGCTCGGGTTCGCCGCCGGGCTCCCCTACCTCCTCATCTTCGACACCCTCTCTGCGTGGCTCAGGCAGGAGGGGTTGTCGCTGCAAGTGATCGGCTTCTTCAGCCTCGCCACGCTCGTGTCGGCGTTCAAGTTCCTGTGGGCGCCGATCATCGACCGCACCCAGGTGCCCGTGCTGACGACATGGCTGGGCCACCGGCGTTCCTGGATGCTGCTGTGCCAGTCGATTCTCGTCATCGGCCTGCTGCTCATCGCCGGGCAGAACCCCACGAGCAGCCTCGGCACCATGGCCGCGCTCGCCGTGCTCGTGAGTTTCTGGTCGGCCACGCAGGACATCGTCATCGACGCCTGGCGCATCGAGGTCGCCGACAGTTCGCGCCAGGGCGCCATGGCGGCGGCGTATCAATGGGGTTATCGCCTTGCGACGATCACCGCGGGCGCGGCACCGCTGCTGCTGGCAGAGTCGCTGGGCTGGAACTTCTCCTACGGGGTGATGGCGATCCTGATGGGCACAAGTGTGCTCGCGACGCTCGGCGCCCCGCGTGAGGCGCAGCACTCCGTTCGCGAAACTTCTGTTGCGGGAGTCCCGCGACGCCCGGCGGGCGACGCGTTCGAGTGGGTGGCGCGACTGGTGGTGCTGGGCATGGGCGCGCTGATCCTCGGCTCGGGCCTCACCGCGAACGCCTCGCTGCTATCAGCCATGACGGCGGGGATTGGCCTGGGCGGATGGGGTGAGGCCATCGTCGCGGCCTGGAGGTCGCCGTTCGGCGTCTGGTACCAGCTGCTCGGCGTGATCGCCGGGTTTGTGGTCATCATCGCCGCCGTGCTTCCGCTGCCCGGCAGGCGCACGTTGCCCGGGACCTACTTGTCGGCCGCACTCGGCGATCCGCTGCGGAACTTCTTCGCGCGCTACGGTCGATCCGCCAGCTTGATGCTGGCGCTCGTATGCGTGTACCGCCTCAGCGACTTCGTGCTCAACATCATGAACCCGTTCTACCTTGACCTCGGGTTCACGCTGGTCGAGGTCGCCGAAGTGCGAAAGATCTTCGGCGTGGTCGCGACCATGGTTGGCGTGTTCGCCGGTGGCTACGTCGTCGCACGGATCGGGCTGTTGCGCGCGCTGCTCATCGGCGCGTTCGGGGGGCCGCTGAGCAATCTGATGTTCCTGTGGCTCGCGACGCGCGGCCACGACGTCTGGGCGCTCTTTGCCGCGATCGGCGTCGACAACGCGCTGAGCGGGTTTGGCGCCACCTGCCTCATCGCCTACATGTCGAGCCTCACGACCGAAGGGTTCACCGCGACCCAGTACGCCCTGTTTTCCTCCCTCTACGCGCTGCCGGGGCGTCTGGTCGCGTCACAGTCTGGACGAATCGTCGAAGCGGCCGCGAAGTCGGCCGAGGCCGGCGGACCACTCAGCGGCCTCAGGTCCCTGTTCACGAACCTGCCGCAGGAGAGCTTCGCAAGCGCGCTCGAGAAGTCTGGGGTCAGTCCGGCGGCGCTGGCGTCGGGCTACGCCACATTCTTCGCGTACTCGTGCGCTATCGGGCTCTTCGCAGTGGTATTGACGTTTGCCGTCCAGCGGGTCAGCGTGCCGCCTCCAGCCGGCGCCGACGTGTAACGACAGCCCTCTGCCGGTTTCCACAGGCCCTGAAGCGGGTTATAGTTCGCCTCGAGTTCGCACTCATCAAGAAGGAGTCAGTCGTGAAGAAGCACACCTGTCCCGGGTTGTTCGCCCTCGTCATCGCCGCCGCGTTCACGGTTGCGGCCGGTTCCGTCAGTGCTCAGCGTGGTGCGGGCCCCCCTGCGGGTCCCGGTGGCGCGGGCGGCAGAGGTGCAGCCGTCGATCCGAACCTGCCGACGACACCCGCGGCGGTCGCCTTGCCGACCTTCAAGGAGGTCACTGGCCCGGGCGCCATGTACGACTCGTCGCCGGCGCAGTGGCCTGGCTACGACATGAAGCACTTCAACTACGAGATGAAGGAGTACTTCGTCTCTGGCACGGCAGCTGGCGTTCCGTACACGACACGTCTGGTGATCCGCAAACCCGCCGGGAACGGACGGTCCAGCGGCATCGTCGTGGCCGAGCCGATGCATCCGATTGGCGGCGCGCACGCGTTTGAATACAACTCGGTCTACATCATGGATTCTGCGCATGTCGCTGCCGAAATCGCGACGACGGGGTTGAACAACTTCCAGCGCTTCAACGCCGAACGCTACAAGGATCTGAAGGTCGAGAACCGCCAGTCGAACGAGATCCTGGCGCAGGTCGGCGCACTCGTTCGCAACGTCGATGGTCCGCTTGCCGGTCAGGCGGTGCGCAAGATGGTGCTGTGGGGCACCTCAGCAAGCTCCGGGATCGTCGCCCAGTACCTGCCCGCGAGCCCGATCTACAAGACCCCGCAGATGGGACGCATCTACGACGGGTTTATGCCGACATCGAACGGGGCGCAGATCAATCCGGTGGACGTGCCGATCGTCCAGGTGCCGACGCAACATGAGTACTCGCGAGTCGCGACGTCGCAGCAGGACGGCGACGAAGCCGGCAAGCAATTCCGCGTCTATGAGTTCGTCGGATTGAGCCACCTGATGTCGCGCAACAACTCGGCGCGCGTCACGCAGAACGACTGCAAGTACCAGATGAGCACGTTCCCGCTTGAGGCCTACATGTCGGTGGCGCTCAATCACCTGATTCAGTGGGTCGACAAAGGCGTCGTGCCGCCAAAGGCCGAGCGCGTGATCATGGACATGTATACCGGCAACGACGGCAGCCTCATGCAACTCGACGACGCAGGCAACGCCAGGGGCGGCATTCGCAATCCGTACGTCGATGTGCCGACCGCGAAGATCATTGCGGGCAACGTCGGCACCGCCCCGGCACCGACCGCGCCGCCAGCACCTGGGCAGCCCCTGCAGATCGGACCGGGTCTGCTGTGCTCTCTCACCGCCTATGTCGAGCCGCTCTCCGCAGAGCAGCTGAAGAAGCGCTACGGCACCTCAGCCAACTACGTGAAGCAGTTCGAGGCCAGACTGCAGCAGGCGGAGAAGGCTGGCTGGTCTTTGCCCGTGTTCCACGATTTGATCATGGCCGACGCCAGATCAGTCAAGTTCTGACAGACGCACGCGCACCGCAGGAGGGCCACTTCATGAACATGTGGACATTCACAACGATCCTTCTCTCCGGAGTCGTGCTGACCGCCAGTCCAGCGTGGGCGCAGCGCGGTGGAGGGCCCCCAGCCGGGCCGACGAGCCTCCGGCCCCCGGCGGTGACGCGGGCGACCGATGCGGCTGATCCGTTCGCCGCCGTTCGAGCGGGGCGACAGACGCCACAACAGTATCAGGCGCAGTACCGCTACAACGCGGCAGTCGACCCCGCTGATCCGTTCCACAACTGGGGCGGCAATCTCTGGAACCAGACGTGGGAAGGCAATTGGCTCGCCGCGTACCGGGACGGCAAGACGTTTCAGCAGTTCTGGAACGGGTTGCAGGGTAACGGTGGGCAGAGCTTGATCCTCGCCACGCCCTATTCCTATACAAGCGCGGAAGAACACTGGCGCGCCTGGCGCACGGCAGCCAACGGTGGACGCGGGGGGGCCGCCCAGCCGTCAACGCCGACCGACTGGTCAGGTCAGTGGGGCGGCGGCGGCGCCGGCAACGTCATGCAACGCGACTACTACGCGAGCATGTCGGCCGCGTATAAGCCTCGCTTTGCGATGTCCATCCAGGCCGAGATCGAAGGGCGCCACTGGTGGCCAGCCGACAGCTGCCTGCCCAACGCCTATGGGGGCGCCGGCACGTGGGCCTTCCGTTACGCGAACTTCAACGGCCCGCTCGTTCATTTCAACAACCCGAACCCGGTGTATGAGGGGCGCTACATCGTGGTCGGCCGCGATTTCCTCCCACCCGACCAGTCGATCCCCAGCTTCATGGGCGAGTCGATCGCCTTCTGGGACCGCGACGAGCTCGTGGTCTGGACGAAGAACCTGCATCCGAACATGCGCGGGCATGGTGAGGCGGAGTATTCAGCGGAGATGCAGATGATCGAGCGGTACTACCGCTCCGGCGATAACCTTCTGGTCGATGTCACGCGCTACGACCCAGTCGCGTACGCGGCTCCCCAGCACAGCGTCGGCGTATTCGCTCGCGCGGCAGAGTACCAGGTTCCGCTCCAGAACGACTGTGTGTCCACCAACAACGTCTTTCACGACGAGAAAGGCTGGATCGCGGACGTGGCGCCTGGACAGCCGGGCTACAAGGACATCTTCGACCTGACACCGTGGTACACCAACTGGATGAAGGCGGAAGAGGCGAAGAAGCAGGGACAGGCGCCGCCGGCGCCGTCTATCCTCGAACTCGGAGGCACGCGATGAACAAGATGATTCTCGGCGGCATCACAGCGACCCTCATTGCGGCCTTCACGGTTGCGATCGTGCCCGTGCAGGCGCACCACTCGCACGCCATGTTCGATGGCAGCAAAGAGGTCGTCATCGAAGGCACGATCACCGGCGTGCGCTTTGCCAACCCGCACGTCTACCTGCAGGTGCGGGCCGTCAAGAAGGACGGTGTCGCGCTCAGCGCGCCAGAAACATGGGCCGTCGAAATGTCGACGGTCCAGAACCAGACGCAGCGCGGACTCACGCCCACCGTGTTGACCTACGGCGCCACGATTACGGTGAAGATGAATCCGCTCTTCAGCGGGGAGCGCTCGGGCAACTACACGAGCGTCATGGCCATCAATGGCGTAAAGAACACCTCCGCCGCGGAGGACTGGAAGCCCGCCGGCGGATAAGCCTGCGCGGGCCCGCACTGTTCGGCTAGGTCTGGCGTACCGCATGCAGGGTGGCTACGCGGAGGCACCAACATGACGACTCATCACCCTCAGCATCACGCGTCCGATCTCAACACCTGCGCGCACGAAGTCTGCAATTGCCCGGTGAAGGCCGACGGCCCGTTCGGCAAGTTTTGCAGCCAGCACTGTCAGGATTCCAAAGACCTGGCCGAGCTCAAGTGTGACTGCGGCCACCCCGGCTGTAGCTAGCTCGGGCTTCTCTGCAAGACGCTGACGCGGCTGAGAAAGGGTTCCAGTCTCGCCCGTCAGACATCTGACTCACACGGCTGCTGGACGCCGTCTCCCGAACTGCGTCGCCTGCTCGAACGCGTAGGCGAGCTGCAGGACGGCGAGGTCGTCCCGGTGTCGGCCGACAATCTGAAGGCCCACGGGCAACCCCTCTGGCGTGAACCCCGCCGGCACCGAGATCGCGGGGCGAAGTGTCGCGCTGATCCAGTAGGCCGACTTCATCCATGCGACGTAGTGGTCCATCGGCACGCCGTCGATCGTGTGCGGCCAGTCCAGCGTCGCATCAAACGGGGGAAGCTGGCTGACGGTGCAGAGGATGAACTCGTATTGCGCCTGGAACCGTCGCATCCGCTCGAGCAGCTGACCATGTTCGAGCATCGCCAGCCCGACATCAGCGGCCGTGAGCGCCAGCCCGGCTTCAATCTCGCCCACCGCCTCAGCCTTCAGTTGGTCGCGACTGCTGGCCAGGAGTGGTCCGAGCAGCGTGGCGCTGCGGAAGGCGCGAAGGGTCAGGAAGAGCGCATCTGCTCCCGAGAGGTCAGGAGCGACGTCCTCGACCACGCAGCCCAGGTCTTCAAACGTCGTCCGCTGCGCCGACAGAACGCTGCGGACCCGCGAGTCCAGCGGCAGGCCACCGAGGTCCGGGCACCACGCCACACGCGTTCCGCGGAAACTGCGGCCCAGGGGTGCGAAAAATCCCGCGGGGTCTGACCCTGGTCTGACCCCGGTCTGACCCAGGTCTGACCCCGCACAGCCCGGGTCGTGACCGGCCATCACGCCCAGCAGCCACGCGACATCCGACACGGTTCTCGCCATCGGCCCGTTGACGGAAAAGGAGATGAGCGGCAGCGCTGTGGGATCGGTGGGGACCAGGCCGACGGTGGGGCGCATCCCGACCACGTTGTTGAAGCTTCCGGGGTTTCGCAGCGACCCGCCAAGGTCGCTGCCATCCGCAATCGGCAACATCCCGCTGGCCAGCGCAGCAGCCGCTCCCCCACTCGACCCGCCTGCACTCTTGGTCGGGTCGTACGGATTCACCGTTGTGCCATACACCTTGTTGTAGGTGTGCGAACCCATCCCGAACTCGGGCGTGTTGGTCTTCCCGATGGGAATGACGCCAGCCTGACGCAGCCGCTCCACCAGCACCGAGTCCTCGGCCGGCATGTCGTTGCGATAGACCATCGACCCACGCGCGAACGGAAACCCGACCGCGGGCTGAAGGTCCTTGAACGCGATCGGCATTCCGTGGAGAGGCCCGAGTGATTCGCCCTTCGCGGCCCGCTCGTCCGCGGCAATCGCCAGTGCCAGGCACTGCTCATCGTCCAGCTTCGCAACGATGGCGTTGACCGTCGGATTGACGCGACCGATCCGTTCGAGATGCGCCGACATGACCTCGCGAGCCGACACCTGCCTCGTCTGAATCAGGGCGGCGAGTTCACGTGCGCTCAGGAAGCAGAGATCGGCATCGCCGGACATGATGCACTCGAGGGTGAGGGAACCTACCCGATGATTCGGCGGCCCGGTGACTCCAGGTGGTGGCGCCGCCACGTCAGCAGGCCGCACGCCAGGAGCGCCGCCGCCGTCGTAGCACCGATGACGAACCCGCGCAGACTCGGCAAGCCTAACATCATCACCACGCTGGCGACGACGAAGAGAAAGCCGCCAACATCACCTCCGACCGGAATGCCAGAGAGGTTGATTTCCGGCTCCTTCCCCGCCGCGTGGCGCCTGGCAAGGGTGGCCGGATGACGGTCGTTCCAGGCGCGAATGACGAAGGTAAACGCGATGCCGGCGACAGCGGCGCCCGAGATGAAGGCACCGAACATCGGCCACAACGACGCAAACAGCAGGGGCAGGAGAAGTGCGACGAGGAAGCCGCCGCTGCGTCCCAGCAGCGCCATCAACACGGGCGCGCCGGCGCCGGCACTCGGGACGAGCGCGGCGAGACCAATCACCGCCCACAACCCTGCATAGCCGCGCGCGCGAGCCAGCATGCGAGCACGGGCGTGCGGAGCCGCAGCCGCCTCGCGCTGCAGGTCGGCGATGGCAGGGACCACCATCGTCTCCACTGCGGCATCACTGAACACGCTGCGAGCGATCCGCAACACCAGGCGGCCGGGGACCTTCCGAGGCATGTCGGAGTTCATCATGACTGCCACCCCAACTCCAGTGCGCGCGTGTACACGCCCCAGGCGGCAAGCGCGCGTTCGCCAAGACCCGTTGGTCGATACCGCCGACGCGGCAGGCCGATGGCGCCTTCGGGTAGTTCCTCCTGCTCCGACGTGACGAAGCCCTTCGTTTCCATCCGCCCCAGAGTGACGTACACGGTGCCGCGTTTGAGGGCGCCGCCAGAGCGCTGCACCAGTTCCAGTCCATACATCGGACCCGACGAAACCAGCAGTTCGAGAATCAGTCGCTCCTTGGGAGGCAGCGTGGGGTTGTTGGCGACGGGCACGCCTTAAGCTTACTAAATATAAGACGCGAATACAAAGGTTAGTATCGCGTTGCTATTCGTAGCGGAGTGCGTCGATCGGATTGAGACGGGCGGCCTTGCGGGCCGGATAGAAGCCGAAGAAGACGCCAGTCGTGACCGCGAATCCGAATGCGAGGAGCACCGCACCCGAGGTCACGGTGGTGGTCCACTGCAGGAGGCGGCCGACGGTGACCGCAGTGGCCCAGCCCATCGCGATACCGATGGCTCCCCCAACCACGCTCAGCACGATGGCTTCGACGAGGAACTGGAGCAGCACATCGATGTCGCGGGCCCCGACCGACAGCCGGAGACCGATCTCCCTGGTTCGCTCGGTGACCGATACCAGCATGATGTTCATGATGCCGATGCCGCCGACCAGCAGCGACACCAGGGCCACGGCGGCGAGCAGCCACCTCATCGTGCCGGTCGCCGACGTCAGGACGCTGGCCATCTCCTCCAGCGTTCGCACCGAATAGTCGTCGTCTTCTCCTGCCGTGATGCGGTGTCGTTCACGCAGCAAAGCCGCCACACGCGTCGTCAGGCCCGCCAGCGCCTCTTCACTCTCGGCCGAGATTGTGATGTTCTGCACGTAGGTGATGCCGAGCAGGCGCTTCTGCACGGTGGTGTACGGCAGGATGATCGTATCGTCCTGATCCTGTCCCATCGCCGCCTGGCCCTTCCGCGCCAGGACACCCACGACCCGAAACGGCAGGTTGCGAATCCGAATGATGGACCCGGTTGGATCCGCTCCGACCCCGAAGAGCTGGTCCCGCGCCACCGAGCCCAGCACGGCCACCCGACTCGCGCGGACGACATCCTGCTGGGTGAAGAAGACGCCGGCCTCGGCCGGCCACGACCGCAACGCGGCGAACTCATCGCCGACTCCCTGCACCTGGGTGTTCCAGTTGCTCCGCTCGGCCACGATCTGCGAGCGCAGGTTCACGCCAGGAGACAGGTAGCGGATCCCGGGCAGCTCAGCGCGAATCGCCGCCGCGTCAGCGGCAGTCAGGGTGGTCGTCGCGCCCTGGCCCTGCCGCACGGGACCAAATGTGCCGGAGCCCGCCGTGACGATGATCAGATTCGACCCGGCGCTGCGGATCTGTGTCTCAATGGACGCCTGCGCACCTCGACCGATCGCCATCATCACAATCACCGCCGCCACGCCGATGATCAGGCCCAGGGCGGTCAGGGATGTCCTGAGCGCGTTGCGGCGCAGGGCCCTGATGGCGATCGTGAAGGTGACAGCGAATGACATGGTGCCTCACGCTGCCGAATGCTCGCCGACCGCCAGCGCCGCAAGGTCCGCGGATGCCGACTGTCGTGCCGTCACCGGCTGGTCACTCTGGATCCGCCCGTCCCTGAACGCGACAAGCCGCTTCGCGTACTGGGCGATGTCCGGCTCATGCGTGACCATCACGATGGTCAGCCCGCGCTCGGCGTTGAGCCGCTGAAAGATATCGATCACCTCGATGCTGGTACGCGTGTCGAGGTTGCCGGTCGGCTCGTCTGCGAGCAGCAGTGCCGGTGAGTTGACGAGCGCGCGCGCAATGGCCACGCGCTGCTGTTGTCCGCCCGACATCTGATTGGGATGATGCTCGAGGAACGCACCGAGGCCCACTGCCTCGAGAGCGGCCGTCGCGCGCGTTCTCCGCTCGCGCGCCGACACGCCGCTCGCGTAGACCAGCGGCAGCTCGACGTTCTCGACCGCCGACGTGCGAGGCAGCAGGTTGAACCCTTGAAAGACGAATCCGATCTCGAGGTTGCGCACCCGTGCCAGCTGTCGGGATGACAGCGTGGAGACGTCGCGACCATTGAACAGATGGGTCCCCGACGTCGGCCTGTCGAGACACCCCAGCAGGTGCATGAAGGTCGACTTGCCGGAGCCGGAAGGACCGGTCAGCGCAATGAACTCCCCGGGCATGACGTCGATCGATGCCCCGCGGAGCGCGGGCACCTCCACGCTGCCGAGGTGGTAGGTCCTGCTCAGGTCTTTCACGCTGATGAGCGAAGCCATAGAAGCCTCAAGGCCCGGAGCGACGGCCAGTTGACGAGCCTCGCGCCCCCCCGCGCGGATTGACGGGCAGCAGTGGCGATGTGGTCCCGGTGGCCGCAGCCGCACCCGTGCCAGCAGCAATACCGGTCAGCACCTCATCGCCCTCGCTCACGTCGCCGTCGACGAGGGCCGTCATCGTTCCATCTGACACGCCAATGGTGACCGGCACGCGCTCGGGCCGACCCGACCGCACGACCCACACGACGTCCTGACGGCCATCGCCTGAACCCTGACCTGGCCCGGTTGTCGCCCCCAACTGCTCGAGCACCTCCGCGGTCGGACGAAGGCGGGTCGCGGCGTTGGGCACACGCAGGACACTCGATGCCCGCTCCACCTCGATGGTGACGGTCGCCGTCATCCCTGGCCTGAGCGTCATGTCGGGGTTGGGCACGTCGATGACGGTGACGTAGCTGACGACGTTCTGCTCGACAACGGCCTGGAGGCGCACCTGCGACACGCGACCTGAGTAGGTGCGGCTCGGATAGGCATCGACCCGGAACGTCACTCCCTGGCCGGCCGTGATGCGTCCGATGTCGGACTCACCGACGGCCGCGTTCACCTGCATCTCGGTCAGATCGCGGGCGATCACGAACAGGATCGGTGCCTGCATGCTGGCGGCGACCGTTTGTCCGACATCGACGTTGCGTGAGATCACGACGCCATCTATCGGCGCCCTGATGATGGTGTGGGCGAGATTGACCTCAGACTGATTGAGCGAGGCGCGCGCTTGAGCAACCTGCGCGTTGGCGGCTTTCAGGGCTGCCTCGGCTTCGCGACGAGCCACCCCGGCGGTCTCAAGATCGGAGGCCGAGATCAGCAGTTGACTGGATAGTTTTTCAGCGCGCCTGAGTTTGGTCTCAGCGTCCTCGAGCTGAACCTGCGTGCGGCCGGCGTCGGCCTGCAGTCGCGCCACCGTGGCCCGTGCCTGCTCGACCTGGGTCTGGAACAGTGACGGGTCGAGTTCGGCGACAACCTGACCACGGCGGACCCGGCTGTTGAAGTCGGCATGCAATGCCTTGATCGCGCCAGACACCTGCGTGCCAACCTGCACCGTCGTCACGGCCTGCAGTGTTCCTGTGGCCTCCACGGTTTCGACCACGTCGCCTCGCGTCACGCGGGCCGTCGTCATCGACGGCGGCGCGGCCGTTCGCTCGTCGAGGAAGTAGGCGGCCGCACCACCTGCTGCGGCGAGGGCAACGGCGACAACGAGCCATTTCCGCGTCATACACGTCCCTTCCGCAACGGGCGTGCCACGGGACGGGTCCTGGAGCGGGAACGCCACTCAGGCCGCCAGCTGCGCCAGAAGGGGAATTTCACACGCGCCGCTGATAATCCCGCGTGCCTGCTCCAGCCGAATCGGTCGATTCTGCCGGTTTTGCAGGGGCAACACTTATGCAGTGGACTGTGTAGCGTGGTTGCACAAGTCTTTACCGAGCCCGTCTTCGCCGCTCGTCACATCACCAAGGTCTATCCGATGGGTGATGTCGAGGTCCATGCCCTGCGCGGCGTCGACTTCGACCTGTTTGCGGGTGAGTTCGTCGTGCTCCTCGGACCTTCCGGCAGCGGCAAATCGACACTGCTCAATATCCTGGGCGGGCTCGACCTCCCCACCTCGGGCAACGTCGTCTACAAGGACCACGACCTGACCACCGCCGACGAGGCCATGCTCACCGAGTACCGCCGCGAACACGTGGGTTTCGTGTTCCAGTTCTACAACCTCATCCCGAGCCTGACCGCACGGGAGAACGTCGCGCTCGTCACCGAGATCACCAGCCATCCCATGCAGCCGGAGGAAGCGCTGGCGCTGGTCGGCCTGGAGCATCGGCTGAATCACTTTCCGGCGCAGCTGTCGGGTGGCGAACAGCAGCGGGTGGCGATTGCAAGAGCCATTGCCAAGCGTCCCGACGTGCTGCTCTGCGACGAACCGACAGGGGCCCTCGACATCACCACCGGTGTGGTTGTGCTGGACGCACTCGAGAAGGCCAACCGAGAGCTCGGCACAGCCACGGTCGTGATTACTCACAACGCCGCCATCGCCGGGATGGCGCACCGCGTTGTCCGGCTGGCCGACGGGAACATCGCCGGGGTCACCCGCAACGACAGGCGCCTGACGCCGCAGGAGATCCAATGGTAGGGCGGCTCGCGATCTCGGCGCTCGATCGCAAGCTCCTCCGCGATCTGTGGGCCATGCGCAGCCAGGCCGTCGCAATCGGTGCGGTGCTGGCCGCAGGCGTGGTGATGTTCGTCACCTATCTCTCGAACTTCGACTCGCTGCGGCGCACCGTCGACAGCTACTACGCTCGGCAGCGCTTCGCCGACGTCTTCGTCATGCTGAAACGAGCCCCGAGTGCGGTCGAGATCGACCTGCGCGCCATCCCCGGTGTGGCCCTCGTTGACACCCGTGTGGTGGCCGACGTCACGCTGACCGTCCCCGGCATCACCGAGCCGGCCACGGCGCGGCTGATTTCACTCCCCTCGCGTGGACGGCCGGCGCTCAACGATGTGTTTCTCAGAGCCGGACGCTGGCCTGAGGCCGGGCGCTCCAACGAGGTGCTGGCCAGCGAGGTCTTCACCGAGGCCAATGACATGCAGCCGGGTGACACGCTGACCGTGGTCATCAACGGTCGGCGGCGGACACTGACAATCGCCGGCATCGCGCTGTCTCCCGAATACGTCTTCAGCATCCGTCCAGGTGAGATCATTCCAGACAATCGCCGATTCGCACTCCTGTGGATGGAACGCCGTGCGCTCGCCAGCGCCTTCGACATGGACGGTGCGTTCAACGACGTCAGCCTGAAGGTGGTGTCCGGGTTCTCAGTCGACGCGGTGATTGCAGATGTCGACGAGACGCTCGAGTCCTACGGCGGTCTCGGCGCGATCCCGCGTCGTCTGCAGCCTTCCGCGTGGACGCTCGACAACGAGCTCACCCAACTGAGCACGTTCGGGTTCGTCGTGCCGGCCATCTTCCTGTCGGTTGCCGCTTTTGTGCTGAACGTGGCCCTGGCGCGTGCGCTGGCACTCCAGCGACCACAACTGGCGGCGCTCAAGGCGCTGGGCTACTCCAACCGCGAGCTGGCGTGGCACTACCTCAAGTGGGCGTTGACCATCGCCGCCCTCGGGTCGATTGCCGGAATCGCAGTTGGTGCCTGGCTCGGCTCTGAGATGATCGAACTCTACAACCGGTACTTCCGTTTTCCTGCTCTCGACTACAGACTCTCGGCAGGGGTGGCCGTGACTGCCGTGGCGCTCGCCTTCGCCTCAGCAGCCCTGGGTGCCGTGTCGGCGGTCCGACGGGCGGTCAGGGTACCGCCGGCAGAAGCTATGCGGCCGGAGTCGCCCGAGCGGTATCGTCCGAGCATCATCGAGACTCCACGGCTCCAGCGCCACCTGGGACAGGGCGCTCGGATTGTGCTCCGGAACATCGAACGCCAGCCGATGCGTGCGCTGGCGTCAATTGTGGGCATCGCCTTCGGCGGCGCAATCCTGCTCATCGGCTTCGGATTCATCGACGCGATGGAGGTGCTGATCACCCGTCAGTTCAACGAAGGGATGCGGCAGGACGTCACCGTCACCTTCGTGGAGCCACGATCAGTCGCGGCGATTCACGCGGTCCAACGGATGCCCGGCGTCATGGCAGTCGAGCCGGTGCGGGCCGTCCCGGCGCGTCTGCGCGTCGGCGTCAGGTCGCGCACGCTGGCGCTGACCGGCCTCGAGCCGAACCCGGATCTCAATCGGGTCATCGATCAGCAGGGACGCCCGCAGCCGCTTCCGGCCGAGGGGTTGATCATCTCGAAGATGCTGGCGTCGACCCTTGGACTGGTTCCGGGCGACCTCGTGCAGGTCGAAGTGCTCGAAGGGTGGCGTCCCATCAGGCGCATCCGGGTCACGCGGATCGTCGACGACATCATGGGGCTGCAGGCATACATGAGCATCGACAGTCTCGGTCGCCTCATGCGTGAGGGACGCACGCTGTCCGGCGCGTTCCTGCAGGTTGATCCTCGCTCGATCGATTTGCTGTATACACGGCTGAAGGCGACACCGTCGATTGCTGGCGTGGCCATTCGCGAGACGGCGCTCACGAACTTCCGCGAGGTGATGGCGCAGAACATGACGCTGACGGTCGGCATCAACGTCATCTTCGCGGCGATCATCGCCATCGGCGTCGTTTACAACGCCGCGCGGGTGTCGCTCTCGGAGCGGGCTCGAGAGCTGGCAAGCCTTCGAGTCCTCGGATTCACCAGGGGTGAAATCTCTTCCATCCTGCTCGGAGAACTGACCATCCTGACGCTCCTGTCGCTCCCCCTGGGCACCCTCATCGGATACGGACTCGGTCAGTTCATCATGACCATCTTCCAGAACGAGGTGTATCGCATCCCGTTCATCGTCTCCCCCGCCACGGTGGCATGGGGCTGGCTCACGATCATCGGCGCCGCCGCATTGTCGGCGCTCGCCGTTCGGCGACGGCTCGACCGGCTCGACTTGGTCGCTGTGCTCAAATCACGGGAGTAGGCCATGCGCGCAATCATCCGTTACCGACGCTGGTTCGTTGCCCTGCTGGCCGTGGCCGCGGTGGGGGTATTTGCCATGTGGCCCACGCCTGTGGTCGTCGATGTGATGCCCAGCACGCGCGGCCCGCTCGTGGTGACCGTCGACGAGGAGGGCGAGACACGCGTCCGCAACCGCTACGTGGTGTCTGCACCGGTGATGGGACGTGTGCTGCGAATCGAGCTCGATCCTGGCGACCCGGTGGTGAAAGGCCGCACCGTCGTCGCCCGCATTCGTGCCGAAGCGCCGGCCCTGCTCGACTCGCGAAGCCGCGCCGAGGCCGAAGCCGCGGTCGCGGCCGCTAACGCCGGACTCGGCCGCGCAGAAGCCGAACTCCGGCGCGCGATCGCAGCGCGCGCACTGGCCACCGCGGATCTGAGGCGACAACGGGAGCTGTCTGCCTCCCAGTTGACGACGGCACAGGCGCTGGACGCCGCCGAGGCGAACGCGCGCACCACCGAGGAAGGCGTTCGCAGCGCGGAGTTCGCGGTGTCGAACACACGAGCACAGATCGCGCAGGCCGAAGCACGGCTGATGCCGCCGACCACCGCGTCGAGCGGTCGCGTCCTGGCGGTCACGGCACCGATCGACGGGGTTGTGCTCAGGCGCCTGCGCGAGAGCGAAAGCATGGTGGCTGCAGGCGAACCGCTGGTCGAGATCGGCAATCCCGCTGACGATCTCGAAATCGTCGCCGACCTGCTGTCCACCGACGCCGTCCGGGTCCGCGTTGGCGCCAGCGTCCGCGTCGAGCAGTGGGGTGGCGAACAGGCGCTGGCCGCACGGGTGCGCAGAATCGAACCCTCGGGATTCACCAAGGTTTCAGCGCTGGGAGTCGAGGAGCAGCGGGTGAACGTCGTGATGGACGTCGACGCGCCTCCGAGCACATCACAGTCGCTTGGCGATGGCTACCGCGTGGAGGTCAGGATCGTGATGTGGGAGGCACCCGATGTCGTCAAGGTGCCAACCAGTGCGTTGGTCCGACAGGGTGAGGGATGGACGGTCTTCGTTCTGGACGACGGCCGCGTTCAGCAACTGCCGGTCGATGTGGGCCACCGCAACAGCGACCAAGCCGAGATCCGCACGGGGCTCGAGGCGGGACGTCAGGTGGTGGTCCATCCCAGCGACCAGGTGGTCGACGGCGTGACGGCACGAGTCCGATGATGGCGCGGGGCTACGCCGCGCAGGCCACGCAGGTCGGGACGCTCGGGGCGACGCTCAAGCGTGCAGCGGCGATTGGCTGGCTGCACGTTGTGCAGATGCCGTAGCTGCCGTTTTCGATTCGTCGCAACGCGGCGCGGATCTGCTGGACTTCCGCAATCCCCATTTCGTCGAGCCCTTCCAGGACCTCGTCGTTCTGACGCTCGGCGGCTTCTTCGGTCCAATCGCGATCATGCGCGGACCTGAGATCACCCTCGATGTTCCCGACGCGACGAAGCAGCGCATCAAGCCGCTGACGGAGCTGAGCGGCCACCTTGTCATTCGACGTGAGGTTAGTCATGGTCCCCTCGTAAGCAACTGCGGTGCCCTCTCCGACATGCGCGTTTGGTCGGTCGGCGCACACCGCCCAACCGATGCGGAGGCCCCAGGGCTCGGCAGAGGTGGAAAATACGCGGGACGTGGGAATCTTCCCCTCAGCTGGGAAGCGGTCTACTTCTTGCTCGTTCAGGAATGGCGGGTTGTTGTCGAATGATTACCGAAGACCAGGGGGACGTGATTCGCTGGCTCGAATCACCGGGCGCGCATGGCGGCGGTGAGGTGGCGCGCATTGACACACACTCGGCGATCGTCTTCCTGACCGGTGATCGCGCCTACAAGCTCAAGCGCGCTGTTGCCTTCGACTATCTCGACTTCTCCTCAGCGGAACTGCGCCGCCACTTCTGCAACGCCGAGGTGACACTGAACCGACGGACGGCTCCGGGACTCTATCGCCGCGTTGTGCCGGTGACACGGCAGCCCGACGGCACGCTGGCACTTGATGGCACCGGTCCCCCGCTCGACTGGGTCATCGAGATGACGCGGTTTCCGCAAGACTGTCTCTTCGATCGTCTGGCGGCCGCGGGTCGGCTGGATCTTGCGCTCATCGATCCGCTGGCCGATCACATCGCGGCGTTTCACGCCAGCGCCGACCCACGGTTCGATCACGGCGGACAGCGTGGGATGCGGTGGGTGGCCGACGGCAACACGGCCGGGTTTGCCGAGTTCGGCAGGTGCCTGGACACGTCGGCCTGCGCTCAACTGACTGCGCACACGACACGTGAGATCGACCGCCACGCCGCCCTGCTCGACCAGCGTCTCGCCATCGGTCGCGTGCGCCACTGCCATGGCGATCTCCATCTCGGCAATATCGTCCTGCTCGACGGGCGGCCGACGCTCTTTGACGGCATTGAGTTCAACGACGAAATCGCCTGCATCGATGTCTTATACGACATCGCGTTTCTGTTGATGGACTTATGGCATCGGACGCTGCCTGGTCACGCCAATGCACTGCTGAATCGATACCTTGCGGCACCTGATCTTGACGGGCTGGCACTGCTGCCGCTGTTCCTGTCCTGTCGCGCCGCCGTCAAGGCGAAGACGAGCGCCACGGCGGCACAGATGCAAAGCCGGCCCGAAGAACGCTCAGCGCTCGAGCGTCAGGCTCGCGAGTACTTCGTGATGGCGGAAGCGCTGCTGCATCCACCGCCGCCGAGGCTCATCGCCATCGGCGGGCTGTCGGGATCGGGAAAATCCACACTGGCCAGGGCGGTTGCTCCCTTTGTGGGCGCCGTGCCCGGCGCCTTCATCCTCCGCAGCGACGAGATTCGGAAACGTCTCTGCAACGTCTTGCCACTCGACCGGCTCGACCCGGACGGTTACGCCCCGTCGGTGACAGCCCGGGTCTACGAAACGCTCGCAGTGGAGGCGGATCGCGTGCTGCGCACCGGTCACTCCGTAGTCGTCGATGCTGTCTATGGGGACTCCAGCGAGCGGACGCGGCTCGAACGCGTGGCGCAGGACGCAAAGGTACCTTTTGTCGGCCTGTGGCTCGATGCGCCAGCGTCCACACTCATCGCTCGGGTCACCGGACGGCGGTACGATGTGTCCGATGCCGACGCCGACGTCGTTCGGATGCAACTGGCGCGTGATTCCGGCGAGATCAGCTGGCGACGGATCGATGCCGCCGACTCGCCCGAGCACATGACGGGCATCGCACTCGGTCTTCTCTCCGACGGCTGAGGCGCTCAGGTAGCGCTTCGCACCACGAGCACGGGACAGGGGGCCGCACGAATCACGTGATGCGTCGTCGAGCCAAAGACCAGGCGATCGAGCGTGCCGCCTCCATGCGCGCCGATGACGATCACGTCGGCCCTGGCGTCGGTGGCCGAGCGCACGATCTCGCGGTGCGCACTGCCTTCGACGACGGCCGTTTCAACCGAACAGTAGGTCCGGGCCCCCTCCGGGACGAGCGCGCGCAGACGCCGCAGCACGTCGGCCTCTGCCGCAGCTCGGATCCGATCGACGTCGGTCTCAGACATTCCGGACGTGCCGAAGAGCGTGGGCGGAATTTCGATCACGTTGAGGAGCGTCAGACGGGCATCGGCTTCCTCGGCCATGCCGATGGCAGTGGTCAGCGCGTTCAGCGAGCCGTCCGAGAAGTCCACTGGGCAGAGGATGCGGCGCAACTGCACCGGCGCGTCAGCGGCGACGGCGGCGGCTCTGGGCGGTACGACCAACGTGGGGCAGGTAGCCCTGCGAAGCAGCTTCTCCGTCACAGACCCCAGGAACAGCCGTTCGAAGCCGGAACGACCGTGCGTGCCGAGCACCAGAAGATTGGCTTGCGTCGCGGCGATCTGCGCGACGATCTCCGTGTCCACGAACTCCGCTTCCGAAATGCGGTAGTCGATCGCCACCTGCGGTGGGATGCGGCCCGCCATCTTTCGCAGGTCGGTCGAGAGACGCTCGCGGTCGGCGTCGGTCAGCTCCGGCATCGGCAGATCCAGCACCGGGCGAGAGACAACCACGTGCAAGAGCGTCAGACGCGCCTCGTACCAGTGCGCGATCGCCGCCGCGTGATCGAGCGCGCGTTGCGAGGTCTCCGAGAAATCGACCGGACACAGGACGTTGGCGATGCGGATCATGGCTACTCCCGCCTATCCTCCCAGCCTGGGAACGAACAACACCGGGCACGGCACCGTGCGCAGCACCTCGTGCGACGGCGAGCCCAGTACGGCCCTGCTCAGCACCCCGCGTCCGCTGGCACCCATGACGAGGATGTCGCAGGAGCGCTCGGAGGCGAGACGCGCAACCTCTTGCCAGATGACTCCGTGACGGACGACCGGCTCGACGTGGCAGCAGATGGAAGCCGACTCTGGCACCAGCTGACGCAGATGGCGGAGCCGAGCCGCGGTGTCAGCCTCGGAGACATCCTCGTCTGCCACGTTCAGCAGCGTGAGCCGTGCGTCGGCGTCCTCGGCCAGCATGGTTGCGGCGGCGACCACTTCCAGCGTGCACTCCGAGAAGTCGACGGCGCACAGCACGTTCTTGAAGGCGGCGCACCCGGGAGGGATGGCGTGTTGTGCCGCAGCCGGAATGACGAGCACCGGATGACGGGCGGCATCGAGGATATGTTCGGCGGTCGACCCGTGCAGCAGGCGGTCGACGCCCGCGCGACCCTCGCTGCCCATGACGATCAGGTTCGCGCGGCCGTCGGTCGCTCGGCGTTCGATCTCGAGGGGCACGTCGTAATCCTCCGCCACGGTCACCTCGACGTCAGTGTCGGCGGGCACCTGAGCCTTGACCAGGCGGTGCAACGCCTCGAAGGCGGTCGCACGCTGTCGTTCGCGTCGGCTGGCGTTGGCGGCAACTGAGTCGACGAAGGCGGGGATGACCTCGGCCGCGTCGGCCGTGGGCATGACGTGCAGCACGGTGAGTCTGGCCTTGTACCATCTCGCCAGGGCTCCGGCGTATCGGAGGACGGGCCCGGAGGCTTCGGACACGTCGACTGGACAGAGGACCCGTGCGAAGTCAGACATCACACCACCACCTGTCAGGTGGTAGTTCAAGAAGCGCGCCGGTGGGGGTCACGACCGCACAGCGAAGCAGGGTCGTTTTCGTGGGGTAACTGGACGGAGGGGTCAGGATTCTTTCGCGGCTGTTGGAAGAACTCCGCATCACACCCTTTCGAACCAACTGGCGACGTCCCGTTCGATCTGGTCGACCGGGGACTCGCGCTCGAGACGCGCAAGGATGGCGGCCGCCTCACCTGGCGCGGGAACGAGCTCATGGGCCGTCATGTTCAGGTCATAGACCGAGGCACGCTGCTCGAGTTGCACGTTCACCCACAACGTGAGGGCGTGACGATGGCGCAGAAGGTGGCGGTAGACAGTCGCATACGCTGACGGATCGAACGGCGCTGGTCCATCAACAGGCGGGGCGGCACCAATAGCAGCCGCGAGCGCGTGAACTTCGTCCCAGGCGGCGTCCATGAGAGCAGGCGGAGCGTCGGCGCTCTCGCGGGGGTGGGTCGGGTTCGAGAACGTCTGACCGCGGGCACGCGCGATCGCGGCTCGCACGGCAACCGACGGCACCGGCGTGATGAACAGCGCCCCCTCCCCCGCCAGCAACGACTCCGCCTCGTCTTCCTGCGCCTGCGCCAGCTCCAGCAAACGATTGCCGATGATTGGCACCTCGCCGATGAGCATGTGCCTGACATCCGGGTGCTCGGCGTGCCAGCGAAGCACCGCACCTCGAGACCACAATCCGACGGCCTTTCGAATCACCGCATGGGTGACGCCGTCCTTCTCCGGGTAACGGGCATCGACCTCGGGCGAAACAAACGCGGGGCGCACCACATCCCACTGCAGGAGATGCACTGTCCGTCCGGCCGCATGCGCGGCTCGGGCGAGCTCACGGATGAAGAGACTCTTGCCGACACCCGGCAGTCCGGCCACGAAGACCATGCGCTGCGCGCGTGCCATCCGCCCCAGTGCGGCGTCCAGGTCGCGCGGGGTCGCGACCACCACGTCCGCCATTCGGAGAGGAGGCACAGGTTCCATCGATACTCTTCAGGGTATCGCAGCCACCGGTGTAGGAAACGTCGCGGGCAGGCACGGCCTGTGAAGGCCATGCCTGCCGTGACGTACTCGAGGTCAGTTCGATGCGGGCGCGGTGTTCAGCATCTGGATTTCGGCCCGCGGTACCACCCGTTCGGGGTTGGTCGGATGCGACGGGATCATCGAATCCCACTGCAGGTTCAGCCGCTGTATGGTCGCCAGCGCGGCGCTCAACAACAGGCGCTGGTTCGGGTTCGGCGTCCCCGCGACCGGTACGTCCGCCGTGTGGATGACTCGCTCGGCCGGCAGATAGACCAGCACCTGGCTGTCGTTGTGCGGGCCGTCGGTGATGCGGTGAATCTCGACCACCTTGCCGTTGGTACCGCGGCGAATCTCTCGATCGCCGATCCCCTGCACGGTGACGCGGCGGTTCGGCTGCTTCGAGAGGCTGTCGCCGCTCAGGGTCGAGGGCAGCGACAGCAGGCGCTGCATCGTCGCCGCGTCTGCCTGCCCCATCAGGATCGTCGCGCCTTCGGCCGCGGCGGCCCGCAGGCCGCTCCCATGATCGAAGTGCGGGTGCGAGTTGACGACGAACCGGATCGGCTTGTTCGGAATCGCCTGCTTGGCCGCGGCCATCACCGCCATGCCGCGCGCATCGCTCTGACCGCTCTCGACCACGAGGATGTGATCGCCCATGTCCACGGCAAGCGCCGTGTGGTTGCCACCGATCTTGAAGACGCCTTCGCCGAGCCGTTCAACCGCCGGGCCGGCGGCCTGCTGGGGCGCGGCTGGAGGAGGACCACCCGGACCACCGGCCGGCGCGGCCGGCGGCGTGAGCAGCTCGGCCAGGTTCGCCGGATTCGCGGTCGCAGCGGTGATATCGGCGTTAAACGTCTCCATGCCGGCCTGCCGTTGGACCATGCGGCCTGGCACCTGCACGCCGTTGAGGTTCCGATAGTTGGAGTAGTCGAACTCGACGAGCAGATCGCCGACGACGGTGTTCTCGACGCGCGTCTCAGTCTTGGTCACGAGGTTCTGGTTGTTGATCGTGCAGGTCACCGAATACATCTGTCCCGAGGGTGACTTGAAGGTCGCCGGCGACCAGGTCACCAGCTGATTGCCACCCTGGGCACTGACAGTGGCGTTGTTGGCCGCCGCGCCCTTGAGGCACCCCCACGGGGTCAGCCAGATGTTGAGCGCCTGCGCCCACTGGCCGCTCGCCTGCGCCGCGTTGATGTTCTGGTTGAAGACTCCGGGCATGGGCGCGGGAATGCCGGGGACCGTCGGCGGCTGGGTCGGGCCGGTCGCGCGCGACACGAGGCCCATGGCGGTCGGCGCGAAGGTGACGGTGCGCGTGTACTGCGTCACGACCGTGGTGTTGATCGGCGCCATCGGCTGGGCGATCAGCTTGCTCTGGCCAAACTGCCCGTTGCGGGCCGTGCCGGAGAACGTGATCGCATTCAGGGTGTCGGCGCCCATCGCCTTGGACGCGGCGGCGACAGCTTGAGCGGCGTTGTTCTGCGCCGCCGTGCCTGCCGACAACGCGGTCAGGAGTAGCGCGGCGACACATAATTTCCTCAGCATTACTTGCCTCCAGATCTGTTGAAAGTTGAAGGACCAGAGGGGTCCTCTCCTGAGGACTGGATATGTCGGGCAGGGCCGGGACGTTTACCGGCTGGCAGATTGGGCCGAAAGAAACATACCCGCGTATCATTTCGTTCGCGGATGGACACCCAATCTCGCCTCGACCGCTTCCGCGCCAACCTCGGTCCCGGCATCATCCTGGCGGCCACAGGCATTGGCGTCGGCGACATGGTGTCGGCGACCATCTCGGGCGCCGAGTACGGGTTGACGCTCGTCTGGGCGCTGGCCGGCGGCGTGCTCGTCAAGTTCGTCGTCACCGAGGGGATCGCGCGCTGGCAGCTGGTCACCGGCGGGTCGCTGATCGAAGGGTGGCGCGATCACCTGCCGCGGGTGGCGGTGCTGGCGTTCTTCCTCTACTTCATCACCTGGAGCTATTTCGTCTCGGCCGCGCTCGTCGCCGCGAGCGCCCTGGCGCCGGCGGCCGTGATCCCGGCCGTGCCGTTGTCCGCCTGGGTCGTCATCCACGCCCTCGCCGCGTTCGTGATGGTCTGGTTCGGGCGCTACCAGCAGCTGGTCGAGGTGATGAAGGTGTTCATCGCCCTGATGTTCGGATCGCTGCTGCTGACGATCCTGCTCATCATCTTCCGCACCGGCGCCGACTGGGACGGCATTGCCGCCTCGTCGCCGCTCTCGACGTCCTACGTGCTGTCGATCATCGGCGGCATTGGCGGCACGGTCACCGTGCTGTCGTACGGCTACTGGATGCGCGAGCAGGGATGGCAGGGGCGCGATCGCCTCGGCTCGGCGCGCATCGACCTGGCCGTGTCGTTCGGCCTGGCGTTCTGCTTCGGGCTGGCGATGATGTTCCTGTCCACGCAGATCAACTGGGAGGGGCAGATTCTGGACCAGGGGCCGCGGCTGGCGCTACTGCTGGCCGACCGCATCGGCGCCGAGACTGGCCCGATCGGCCGCGCCCTGTTCCTGCTGGGGTTCTGGGGCGCCGCGTACTCGTCTGTGCTCGGCGTCTGGCACGGGGTGCCATTCCTGTTCGACGACTGGATTCACGTGTGGCGGCGCCGGCGGCCGACCGGTCAGCGCGGCGCCGCCTACCGCGCCTGGGCGGCCTACCTGACGCTGGCCGCCATCTCGGCCCTGTTCGTCCAGCGCCCGGTGCGCCTGGTCTTTGCCTACACGGTGGTCGGCGCGCTCTTCTTCCCCTTCGTCATCTCCACCCTGCTGTGGATGAACAACTCGCGCCGGCTGATGCCCGCCGGCACGCGCAGCGGCCCTCTGCTGAACTTCGCCCTCGGCGCGGCGCTCGTCGTCTACGCGTATCTGGCGTTCGAATCGTTCTAACCCACCTCGGGGAATGGAGAGTTCGAGAGTCGCGACTGTATTGACCCGTCATGGCGTCAAGCCGCTCGTCCAGTTCACGAGCACGACGACGGGCGATGGGCGGGTGTTGACGGCTGGCGCCAGCAGCAGGAACCGCTGGCCATCACCGGTCACGGCGTACTGATCCGCGAAAGTGCCCACCACACCGATCGGGGTCTGGAACAGCACCTTCGGTGTGCCGGGCACGATCGAGTCGCCGCGAGTGAGCTCGACCGACATCATGGCCCCGTCGGGAGTCAGGTAGAACAGCTCCCGGCCATCGGCCCGCCACTTGGGCTGGCTTCCGCCGCTGGTCGATAGACGCAGTCGCTCCCCCGGGCCGGGAAACGGCTGAAGGTACACCTCGGACCGTCCGGAGTCGCTGGAGTTGTAAGAAACCCACCGCCCATCGGGAGAGAACTGGGCTTCGTCACCCGCGCTGGACACTCGTATCGGCGTGCGGTCTCCATCAAGCGGCAGCGCGGACAAGCCGCTGAGCACGTAGAGCAGATAGCGTCCATCGCGCGACCAGTCCTCGAGAATCGGTGTGCCGGGCACCGATGCCAGCGAACGGGCTTCCGCCGAGGCCACGGCGCGGCGCCAGAACTCGGACGACCCGCCTCCTCCAGACCGGTAGTACAGCAGTTCGCTGCTGTCGGCCGACCACGTGGGACCGGCCTCGCCGCCTCCAAACAGGAAGCGTGTTGCGGCCCCGCGCTCAGCCCCCACCAGCCAGATTTCAGACGGTGGTCCAAGACCGCGCTGCACCGCTACTTGTCTGCCATTCGGCGATAGCGACAGCTGCAGCCATGGCCCGGGATCCCCGATGGTGCCTATCAAACGTCCATCGCGACTGAGCCAAGTGAGCTGGGTCGTCGGCAGGGATGAGCTGCGGTAAGCGATCGTCCCCGCGGCCGATACGGCAAGCGCGGCGGACCCATTCGTATTGACGCCCAGGTTGTCGGCAACCTGTGTTGGCTCGCCAAAGAGCCTGCCGGTACGCTCTTCAAACGGCTGCGCGAACAAGGCACCCTGTCGGACGAACAGCAGGCGATCCGGCGCGGCATAGTGTGCGCGCACCGCGTCGCTGAGACCCAGCGACTGCACCTCCTCGGAGTCCAGTGAAGCCAGGTGGACATCGCGGCTCGTGCCGGCGCTGGTGTAGATGAAACGCCGGCCACCTGGAAGGAACTGCGGCCACCGATGCGAGTACACGGTGCCTTCCTCCAGCCTGGTGGCCGCGACGGGCGTACCGCCGGCGGCCGACACGCGCATCAGCCCGCCTTCGGGCTGACCAAACAGGATGATGCCGTCCTGGTTCCACGCACCACCAAGTGCACCAGGGGTCTGGCACACGATCGTCGGCGCCCCGCCCGCCACGGGAATCCGCTTCAGCCTCCCGTCGGCAAAGAATCCGATATTGCGTCCGTCCGGAGACCAGAAGGGATTGACCGCACCATCTGTCCCCTCGAGTTCGACCGGGTCCACTGCGTCGAGTGTGCGCAGCCACAGCCGCACGGTGCCGGCCTTCGAAGATAAAAACGCGAGCGAACGCCCGTCAGGGGACAGCGTCATCCCGGGCGACCCAGGGCCTGTGAACTCGCTGCCGCTCGGAGGGTCGACGGAAAGCGCAATCAGGCGAGGCGGCTCAGGTGCGGAACGTGCGTAGTTGCCTGTCAGCGCTACAGCCGCCAGCACTGAAGTCACGGCAGCAATCGACCAGGCGACGACCTCGAGGGTGCGCCGTTTCGCTGGTGCCGGTGGCGCTGCCATCGACGGCGCAACGTCGAACGCACCATCCAGGGCAAGGCGCACGTCACCGATGTCGCGAAGGCGCTGTCTCGGGTCCTTCTGCAGGCACCGCTGCAGCACCGTGCGGATCGTCGCAGGCGTCGCCGCAGGCAGCCGTGACCACACCGGTTCCTTGTGAATGACTGCCCCGATCGTCTCGGCGATGTCGTCGCCCTCAAACGGGCGCGTCCCGCTCAGCATCTCGAACAGCACCGCGCCGAAGGCCCAGATGTCGGCTCGCTTGTCCACCGTCTTGCCACGCGCCTGCTCTGGACTCATGTACGCCGCGGTGCCGAGAATCATCCCGGCGCCGGTCAGCAGCGCGGGTGACGTGATGGTTGGGGCCTGAGAATGGGGTACGTAGGCCGGGTCGTTAGACCCGGCGTGTCCGGCGGGGCTGAAGCCCCGCCCTACATTTTCCATCGCCTTCGCCAGGCCGAAATCGAGCACCTTCACCGTGCCGTCTGGACGCACCTTGATGTTCGCGGGCTTCAGGTCGCGGTGGATGATGCCCTGCTCGTGCGCCGCTTCGAGCGCCTCGGCGATCTGTCTCGCGATCGGAAGTGCTTCGTCGAGAGGGAGGCCGGCGGGTCCTGACGGACCCGCCCTACGTACGCCATCGTCCACAACGGCCTTACGCGCGATCAGCGCCGACAGGTCGTCGCCCTCGACCAGTTCCATCACCAGGGCCTTGATGCCGTCGGCGTCTTCCAGGCCGTAGATGGCGGCGATGTTCGGATGGTTCAGCGATGCCAGCGTCTTCGCTTCCCGCTCGAAGCGGGCGACCCGATCGGCGTCGGCGGCCACGGCCTCCGGCAGCACCTTGATTGCCACTTGGCGACCCAGCGACGTATCGGTGGCCCGATCCACCTGCCCCATCCCGCCCTCGCCGATCTGCGCGAGGACTTCGTAGACGCCGAGGCGCGTGCCGGGCGTGAGCGCCATTACTTCTTGGCCTCGGGACTCCAGTTCTGGATGACCGTGATTGGCGACGTCCCCTGGTCGAGCACTGTGTCGATGAGAAAACGACCGTCGGACGCCACGTCATAAGGCATGCCGGCCGTCAGGTCTGTCCCGCTTCCGTGGATCCGCGGCCGAAACAGTGCGACCGGCGCGCCGGGTTCTGGGGTGGTGTCATCGGTGCCAATTGGCACAGCCATCAGCGTGCCGTCCTGCGTGACGTAGTACAACTCCCTGCCATCGTTACGCCACCGAGGCTGGGCGCCGCCGCCCGTTGACACCTGCCACTGGGGGTCCGTCTCTGCCGAGGCCGCTCCGCGAAAGGGGCGGAGGTAGATCTCGAACTGACCCGATTGATTCGACATGTACGCGACCCAGCGTCCATCGGGAGAGAACGTGCCCCGGCGTTCGTCGAACTTCGTCTCCAGAAACAGGAACGGCTTCCTGTCACCGCCCAACGGCAAGATCCAGAGATCAAATACGGTTTCTGAATCGGCGGCGTGAAACATGAGGAATCGGCCATCTCGAGACCAGTCGCTCGCCGACTTGGCCTGCTCAGATGCCACGAGCAGTTGGTCGCCACCGGCGCCGTTGGCCTGCCTGGCATACAGGTCGCGCACGCCCCTTCGGTTGGAATCGAAGACGATGCGGTCGCCGTCTCGCGACCAGACGGGATAGCGCTCGAGACCCTCGTCGAACGTGAAGCGTGTGGTGCGTGCGGTCTCCAGAATCCAGATGTCGGCGTTGCCATCGACCGTCCGGTGTACTGCGGCGCGACGACCGTCCGGGGAGAGCGCTGGCGTTGACAACCCATCGCCGTCTGGAGCACCAAGGGTCCCGAGCGCCTTGCCTGCGCGATCAAACCAAACCAGTTGACGCTGACTGGCGCCACCAGATCTGTAGGCCACCAGACCCGTTGCGGAGGCAGACACGGCACCGAGAGAGATGTTGTTGTCGAAGGTCACAGCGTCCGCAACGGCCACCGGGTCTCCCGTCAGCTCGCGGCGGTCGATGTCGAGGCGCTGCGCCAGCAACGTACCAGCCCGGATGAACAAGAGCCATCCGGCTGAAGAGTAGACGCCAGCGCTGTCCGCCGCGGCCAATCGTGTGGTCTCGAACGAGTCCAGCGACCCGAGGTAGATGCCCTCCACATCCGGAGAACCCTCGGCAAAGAACACGAAGCGGCGGCCGTCCGGGAGAAACTGCGGGTATCGGTGGCTGGTGTGCACCCCAAGCCTGGTCACCGCCACCGGTTCGGCACCCGACGCGCCGATTCGGAAAAGCGGGGCGTTGGCGACCCTGGTAAACAAAATGGTCCCGTCTGGGCTCCACGCTCCACCGCGACCTATACTCGCGGCCAACGTCCGAGGAGAGCCGCCGGCGACATCGATACGCTTCAGGAAGCCGTCGGCACAAAACGCGATCGACCGGCCGTCTGGTGACCAGAACGCATAGATCGCACCTTCGGTGCCCGCCAGCGGACGGGCAGACTCCTCATCCAAACGCCGCAGCCACAACCGGGACAATCCGTCTCCGGTGGCGACAAACACGACGGCACGTCCGTCCGGCGACAGCGCGAATGACGCGGGGTCGTTGGTCGCGGGGGTGACGATGTCGAGCCGCGATTCAGGCAGCGATGGCGGTGTTTCGCGCAGATGCCGCAACGCCGGGACGGCGAGCGCAGCGGCCACGAGCATGGCAACGACAAAGGCCATCCACGCGAGCCGCCCACGCTGCGGAGGGGCCGTCGCAGCCGCGGTCGGCAGCGGCGCGGTCACTTCAAACGCGCCCTCCAACGCGAGCCTGACGTCAGCCATGTCGTGGGCGCGTTGGCTCAAGTCCTTGCGCAGGCACACGCGAAGCGCCTGCCTCACGCGCACAGGCATCGAGGGCGGAAGCGCATCAAGACTTGGCTCCAACTGCAACACGCGGGACAACACGTCGGCCACATCTTCACCGGCGAACGCCCGCTGACCCGTCAGCATCTCGTAGAGCACACACCCGAACGCCCAGATGTCGGCGCGCTTATCGACGGGCTTGCCGCGCGCCTGCTCCGGGCTCATGTAGGCCGCCGTGCCGAGAATCATGCCGACGCCGGTCAGCATCGCGGGCGAGGTGATGGTTGGAGACTGAGAAAGAGGTACGTAGGCCGGGTCGTGAGACCCGGCGTGTCCGGCGGGGCTGAAGCCCCGCCCTGCATCGAGTGCTTTCGCCAGGCCGAAATCGAGCACCTTCACCGTGCCGTCTGGACGCACCTTGATGTTGGCAGGCTTCAGGTCGCGGTGGATGATGCCCTGCTCGTGCGCTGCTTCGAGCGCCTCGGCGATCTGCCTCGCGATTGGGAGAGCTTCGTCGAGAGGGAGGCCGGCGGGTCCTGACGGACCCGCCCTACGTACGCCATCTTCCACACCGGCCTTACGCGCGATCAGCGCCGACAGGTCCTCGCCCTCGACCAGTTCCATCACGAGGGCCAGCGTGCCGCCGGACTTCTCGAACCCATAGATCGCCGCGATGTTGGGATGATTCAGCGATGCCAGCGTCTTCGCTTCGCGCTCGAAGCGGGCGACCCGATCGGCGTCGGCGGCCACGGCCTCCGGCAGCACCTTGATTGCCACCTGGCGACCCAGCGACGTATCGGTGGCCCGATACACCTGCCCCATCCCGCCCTCGCCGATCTGCGCGAGCACGTCGTAGACGCCGAGACGTGTGCCGGGAGTGATGGGCATCGGTCGAGGCAAATTCTGCCACAGCCCGCCCCGATCCAACGGTGGAGAAGTGCGTACTGTGGCACCGACACCCGAAATTCATTCAGACAAATTGCGGAGACTCGCTGTGGCACGCTGGTCGCACCTCGTCGTTGTGACGATGCTACGATTGACTCCCCGACGCCGGCGGGCGCTGAGTGACACGATGCGCGAGCTGGCGAACTTGTCGGTCGCCGCACTCGGACTGAGCCAATTCGTGGGTCAGCCCTCGCGTTCGTGGGCGTCGGTCGTGGCTGGCGTACTCGTGTGGCTGACGCTGGTCACCGTAGCGTTGGTCCTGGAGGAGGAGTGATGTTCAACGGGTTCGCCATCTTCTTCGGCATCGCCTTCGTTTGCGCGATCGTTGTCATCCTCGACCGATGGGGGCGTCGCCGCGAGCGCCGGTCGCGCGAGCGTCCGGCGTCTGGCGCGTAGTCACCTCGCGGGTTGCGGAGTGCGGTTCGCGAGCGTTACTTCGCCGCCTGCGGATTCCAGTTCATCAGCAGCGTGATCGGCGCAGCGCGACCGTCTCCCACCGACTGGTTGATCAGGAACCGACCGTCGCGAGCGACCGCGTACTGCGGCCGGTTATTCGCGACGCTCCCGCCGTCCACGATGCCGGTCACAAAGAGCATCACCGGCGTGCCAACCTCGAATGAAGTGCCCGCGGCCGTGACGGGCACGGCCATCATCTTCGCGTCGGGCGTCAGGAAGTAGATCTCTTTGCCGTCGGCACGCCACCGCGGCGCCACGCCGCCGCTAGTCGACACCTGCCACTTGCTCCCACCGCCGGGAAACGGCTGCACTACGACCTCGAAACGGCCGGACTCGTTGGTCTGATAGGCCACCCAGCGCCCGTCCGGCGAGAGCGCGGCCAGCACCTCTTGCGCAGACGTGTTCGCGACGACGCGCGAGACGTGATCTGTGGCAACCAAGTCCAGCGCCCACAGATCGCGCCCAGTTGTCGGGTGGACCTCGTAGTACAACAGCCACCGGCCATCCCGCGACCAGTCTTGCGGCTGCTTGAGGTTGGGCGAGCTCATCAGCCGTGCCTCCACGCCAGACCCGTTCGTCGGCTTCACGTACAGGTCGAAGACGCCAGTGCGGTTCGACCTGAAGGCGATCTGCCTGCCGTCCGGCGACCAGATGGGAGTGGCATCGTTGGCCGCCTCGAAGGTCAGCCGCGTTCTGCCGCCGCGCACGAGATCCAGCAGCCAGATGTCCTGGTTGCCCTGTACCGTGCGCCCAAGCGCCACGCTCCGGCCGTCGGGCGAGAGCTCGGGAAATCGCAGCTCATTCGCCTCTGGCTCGCCAACGCCGCCCACCGCCGTGCCGGTCCGATCGAACCACGTAAGCTGTCGCAACGCGTCGCCGCCGGCGCGAGAGGCTACCAGCCCCGCCGCCGACACGGCGAAGCCCCCGCGGGCATTCGCGTCCACGCCGATCCGATCGGCCAGTCGGACGGGATCGCCCGTCAACGCGCCACGGGAGAGGTCCAGCCGACGCGCCACCAGCGTCCCTTCGCGCACGAAGACCACCCAGTCCGGCGGCAGGAACGCGCCCCCCGAGTCCGCGGGCGTCAGCCGTGTGGACGCGCTGCCGTCGAGCGAGCCCAGGTAGATCCCAGCCGCCTCGGGCGTACCCTGCGCATAGAACAGAAACTGCCGACCGTCGGGGAGGACCTGCGGATAGCGATGACTGACTTGGCGTGGCGGATCGAGCCGTGTTACCGCCACCGGCTCGCCCCCGGCGGCCGGTACGCGCCACACGGAACCCGCCTGCCGTGCAAACAGGATCGTACCGTCCTCGCTCCAACTGCCGCTGAGGCTGGTCCCCGAAGCAGTGGCCAGTCCCTGCGACGTTCCGCCGGCCACGTCGATGCGGCGAAGCGTGCCGGCCGCAAAGAACCCAATCGAGCGGCTGTCGGGTGACCAGAACGGGCTGCTCGCGCCGTCAGTGCCTGCCAACGGTCGCGGCTCGGACTGGTCGAGGGGACGCAGCCACAGTCGTGGCGTCCCCTCACCCGACGCGACAAAGACGAGAGACCGGCCGTCTGGCGACAGGGCGAACTCCAGCGGCGCGTCGGTGGCGGGCGTCACGATGTCCACGCGCATCTCAGGGGGCAGCGTCTGCCGCATGTAACGGAGCGCCGGCACCGCCAGTGCCGCAACCAGCACGGCCGTGACGGCAACGGCGGCGATCACAGGCAGGCGGCCGCGCGACGATGCGACCGTCGTCGGTGTCACCGGTGACACGGCCGTCTCGAATGCCCCTTCGAGTGCGAGGCGCATCGCCGCGATGTCGGGAATGCGCTGCTTCGGGTCCTTGTGGAGACACCGCTTGAGGTAGACGACGAGCGTTGGCGAGAGTGCCGAGGGGAGCGCCGCCCACTCTGGCTCTCGCTGCAGTACACGCGACAGCACTTCCGAGACCTCGTCTCCACCGAACGCCCGCGTCCCCGTCAGCATCTCGTAGAGCACAGCGCCGAAGGCCCAGATGTCGGCGCGCTTGTCCACCGTCTTGCCACGCGCCTGCTCGGGTGACATGTACGCGGCCGTGCCGAGGATCATGCCGGCGCCGGTCACGCCTGCCTCGCCGTAGCCTTGGCGAAGGTGGGCGGGTGACGTGATCGTTGGCGACTGGGAAAGCGGTACGTAGGCCGGGTCGTGAGACCCGGCGTGTCCGGCGGGGCTGAAGCCCCGCCCTACAGATGGTTCCACCGCCTTCGCCAGGCCGAAGTCCAGCACCTTCACCGTGCCGTCCGGACGTACCTTGATGTTGGCGGGCTTCAGGTCGCGGTGGATGATGCCCTGCTCGTGCGCGGCTTCGAGCGCTTCGGCGATCTGCCTCGCGAGCGGGAGGGCTTCGTCGAGCGGCAAACCGGCGGGTCCTGACGGACCCGCCCTACGTACGCCATCTTCCGCACCCGCCCTACGTGCGCCATCGGCAGGACCCGCCCTGCGTGCGATCAGCTGTGACAGGTCGTCGCCCTCGACCAGTTCCATCACGAGGGCCAGCGTGCCGCCGGACTTCTCGAACCCGTAGATCGCCGCGATGTGGGGATGATTCAGCGACGCCAGCGTCTTCGCTTCGCGCTCGAAGCGGGCGATCCGGTCGGCGTCAGCGGCGACTGACTCCGGCAGCACCTTGATCGCCACCTGTCGGCCCAGCGACGTGTCGGTGGCCCGATACACCTGCCCCATCCCGCCCTCGCCGATCTGCGCGAGGACTTCGTAGACGCCGAGACGCGTGCCGGGCGCGAGGGCCAATTGGGCTGGAAGTATAGCGGACCGCTCGAAAGACACTTCTGGTGGACATCGGTCTGCACCTGCGCTATGAAAGGTGACCTGTATGGACATCACATGGCGCACGGCGCCGGCCTGGCTCGCGCTGCTGCTCGGCGGCGGTGTGTTCATCGATGCTCAACAGCCGCTCGGCCAGCGTACGCCGAACGCAGATGGTGTTCAGGTGCTTCCCGTGCAGGGCAACGTCTACCTGCTCGCTGGGGCTGGCCAAGCCAATGCCGCCGTGCAGGTGGGTAAGGACGGTGCACTCCTCGTCGACACGATGACTGCGTCGATGGCTGACGCGCTGACCGCGGCCCTCCGCTCGCTGACTGCGAAACCGGTGCGCATCATCGTGGACACCTCGTTTCATCCCGAACGCACGGGCGGGAACGAACTGATGCAGGCACGCGGCGCAACCGGACTGACACAGGTCCCTGGAGGCCTCGCCACGATCATTGCGCACGAGAACGTCCTCAACCGACTGACGGCTCCCGTGGCCAGCCAGCGGACGCCCCCGGCTCAGAAGGGCTTGCCCACCTCTGAGTTCTCGACTCCCCAGAAGGACTTCTACTTCAACGGCGAACCGATCGTCGTCTACCACGAGCCGCGTGCACACTCCGACGGCGACAGCATCGTCTTCTTCCGAAGGTCTGACGTGATTGCAGCGGGGGACGTCTTCACGCCCGATCGCTATCCGCTCATTGACCTCGAGTCCGGCGGCAGCGTCAATGGACTCATCGACGCACTGAATCACATCCTGGTCCTGACGGTGCCCGAGAAGCTGCAGGACGGCGGCACGCGCGTGATTCCGGGACACGGTCGCATCAGCAACGAAGCCGACGTGGTCGAGTACCGTGACATGGTGCTGATCGTTCGTGACCGCGTGCGGGATGCGATCGCCAAAGGCCAGAGCCGCGCGCAGGTCCGCGACGCCAGGCTGGTCCTCGACTACGAAAACCGCTACGGTCCGGCGGACGCATTTGTCGACGCCGTGTACACGAGTCTGGGTGGACGATGACTGGACATCGCTTTCTACTGCTTGCCTTCCTGGCTCTGGTGACCGTGCCGGTTGCGGCCGCGGCACAAGGACCAGGACGCGGGGCGGCTCCGCCACCCGCGACACCCAGGGCCGCGTCCCCGGTGGACCTCACCGGCTACTGGGTGTCGGTCGTGAGTGAAGACTGGCGCTGGCGGATGGTCACGCCGATCAAGGGTGACTTCGCGAGCGTGCCCATCACGCCTGAGGCCCGCCGGGTCGGTGAACTGTGGGATCCGGCGAAGGATGAAGCGGCCGGCCTGCAGTGCAAGGCTTACGGCGCGCCGGCGATCATGCGGCGGCCAGGTCGTGTGCACATCACGTGGCAGGACGATCAGACCCTGAAACTCGAGCTGGACGAAGGATCCCAGGTGCGACTGTTCCACTTTGGTGGTTCGCCGCCCTCAGGGGCGCGTCCGAGCTGGCAGGGCTACTCGGTCGCGAACTGGGAGCGACCGGTGCAGGGGATCGAGCCGCCTGACCTCGCCGGAATCTTCTCCACACGCACCGCAAACCGCGGGCGGTCGCTCGAGGTGACGACCCGTGGGCTTCGTGACGGCTACCTTCGCGCCAACGGTCTGCCGTACAGCGCCGACACGACGGTGGAGGAATTCTACGATTACCACAAGCTTGCAGACGGCGCGGAGTGGTTGACGGTGACGACCGTCGTCACTGACCCGAAGTACCTGAAGGCGCCGTGGATCACCAGTTCGGACTTCAAGAAGGAACCGGACGGGTCGAAGTTCAGCCCCGGGCCATGTTCGGCCAGGTAGCGGTCGCGTCGAAGGGAAGACACCTCGCCATGTTCCACCGTTTGCCTCTGTGTGTTTCGAGCGCCGGGTTGCTGCTGGCGCTGACCGCCTCACCTGCCCTCGCGCAGGTTGACTTCTCCGGTGAATGGGCGCCGGTCTATCACGAGGACGGCCCTGAAAGACTGCCCGGTCCCGAGCTCGGTGATTACCTGGGCCTCCCGCTGAACGCCGCCGCGCGTCTTCGCGCCGACAGCTGGGACGGCGATCGCATCTCCGTCGTGATGGAGTACCAGTGCCGACCGCACTCATCCGACTATGGGATGCGCGGCCTCGGCAACCTGCGCGTGTCTCGCGAACTGGACCCTCAAACCCATCAGCTCACGACGTTTCGCACCTACATGCCCGCCTGGGGCAGCGAACGCACCGTCTGGATGGACGGGCGCCCGCATCCAGCCGCGTTGGCCGAGCACACCTTCCAGGGATTCTCGACCGGTCGATGGGAAGGCAACACGCTGGTCATCGAGACCACTCACCTCAAGGCCAACTACTTCCGGCGCAACGGGGTCGCGAGCAGTGACCAGCGGACCATGACCGAGTACTGGACACGCCACCGGGATCTGCTGACGGTGGTCACGGTGCAGACCGACCCTGTGATGCTCGACGAACCGCTCGTACGCAGCCAGAACTGGTATCTCGATCCCGGCCAGCAGTTGCGCGTGTTCCTCTGCGAGTCGGTACTGGAAGTGCCGACGCCAGGCAGCCCGGTGCCGCATCACCTGTTCGGCACCAATCGTTTTCTGAACGAGGTAGCCGACTTCTATGGGCTGCCACTCGAGGCGACGCGTGGGGGTGCGGCGACGATGTATCCGGAGTATCGCAAGACGATGGGCGCACCGCGTGCACCGGCGCCGAACCGATGCGAGCGCTTCTGCACGTGCACGGATCTGTTCGATTGCCAGCTTCGTGACACGACGCCGCGCACGCGGGCTGTCGACCGGCCGAACTGAACTCTGGCCGTCCCTGCGAGCTCCGCCGCGACCGGCGTCAGCGCTCTGAGGGCGGCTGCCAGTTGAGGATCACCTCAAGCGGCGCCGTCTCACCCTCGTCCACGATCGCGTCCATCAGGAATCGCTGGCCATCGGCGGAAGGGGTGTAGACCGGCCCGCTGTTCGGCTGAATCGCGCCGTTGACGTGGGTGAGAAACAACGCCACCGGAGCGCTGAGCGCAAGTGCCCGGCCGTCGGGCGACGGCCCGACGGACACGGCCATGAGCTTATCGTCGAGCGAGATGTAATAGAGCTCGCGGCCATCTCGACGCCAGCGCGCCTGGGAACCTCCGCTGGTCGACACCTGCGTGCGCTCGCCAGGGCCGGGAAAGGGCTGCACGTAGATCTCGGCTCGACCAGACTCGATCGACTCAAACGCAATCCAGCGACCATCCGGCGAAAACTGACCGAGACGGGCTCCAGACGTGACTACTCTGATCGGCCTGCCGCCTTCACCAAGCGACAGGACGGAGAGCCCATCGTCGGTTCCGTCGGTAATGGTGCCACCGTCCCTGAACAGCACGAATCGACCATCGCCGGACCAGTCGAGAGGCAAGCCGGTCGTCGAACTCGATGCCACCAGTGGAGTGCCCGGGCTCGAATCACCCGACGACTTCCGAAAGAGCTCTGCCGAATTGTTGCGGAGGCCGCCGTAGATCAGCTCGCGACCGTCCGGCGACCAGATCGGATAGAGATCCGGATAGGGGTTGGTCGTGACCCTCGTCACGGAGTTCCGTTCGATGTCGAGCACTGCGATGTCCACGTTCCCGTCAAAGGTGGCTTGCATCGCAACGCGGCGCTCGTCCCGCGAAAGTGAAGGGCTGGTATGCCGGGGACCGGCCTCCCCCACTCGCGCAAGTTCGACTCCAGATCGCGAGAACCAGGTGAACTGAGAGAGGCGCGGTGCCGCGGCGGGACGGTAGACGACGACCCCGTCTCGCGACACGGACAACGCCGTCCTCATCTGCGCATCACTCTCCATCTCGTCTGCCAGCCGTGTGACCGCTCCAACGGGTCTCGCCTGCGCCGCATCAAACGCCTGCGCGTACAGGGCTCCTTGCCGAACGAAAAAGATGTGAGCCGCCGCAATGGCAGCCAGGGCGCCCACCTCGCCATCCAGGATCCGTGTCTGCCCCTCGCCATCACGGTTCGCCACGTAGACACCGCGCAGGTCAGCCGCACCTCGAACGTAGTACAGGATGTGCCGCCCACCAGGAACGAACTGCGGAAACCGGTGAGCAATCTCTCCCTGCCCGAGTCTGGTCGCCGGCGTCGGCGTCCCACCGGACGCCGCAACCTGCATCAACGCCCCGGTGAGGCTCGGTGAAAAGAGAATCGTTCCATCCTCTCCCCATGCCCCACCCTGTGGGTTTGGCGCGGTTGACGCCAGGGCCCGGACGGCACCGCTCGCCGTATCAATAGTCTTCAGACTGTTCGTCGCGAAGAAGCCAACACTGCGAGAATCCGGAGACCAGAACGGGAATGTTGCTCCCTCTGTTCGCTCCAGGGGGCGAGCCCCGGCGCTCCCAAGAGACCGCAGCCAGAGCTGGGATGTTCCCCCAGTCGTGGCAACGAAGACGACCTGTCTCCCGTCCGGAGAGATCGCGAGCGAGAACGGGTCAGTTGTCGACGGGGTCGTGAGTTCGAACCGTGTTTCCGGAAGCGAGGCCACCGGACCCCGACTGAACGCGAGGCCCACACCCAGCGCGACAGCCACCATCGTCACCAGACCCGCCACAACCCACCCCCGACGATCAGGTGTTGCGGACACCACCGGGACCGGAACCGGGCTTTCACCTTCCGCCTCGTGGAGTTCGAGTCGCGCGTCTGCAATCGCGGCAAGGCGGCGCCGCGGGTCCCTCTCGAGACACCGGCGCAACAGCCGCCGCACTGCCGGTGGAGTCTCGATCGGCAGCGCCGCCCACGCAGGCTCACGCGTCATGACGTGCGCCAGCGTTTCGGCGACGTCCTCGCCTTCGAACGCGCGCTGACCAGTCAGCATCTCGAAGAGCACCACACCGAACGCCCAGATATCGCTGCGCGCCTGAGCCGGCCGCCCCCTCGCCTGCTCGGGGCTCATGTACGCCGCCGTGCCAAGGATCATGCCCGCGCCGGTCAGCAGCGCCGGTGACGTGATGGTGGGCGACTGGGAAAGCGGTACGTAGGCCGGGTCGTGAGACCCGGCGTGTCCGTCGGGGCTGAAGCCCCGCCCTACAGCAGGTGTTTCCATCGCTTTCGCGAGGCCGAAGTCCAGCACCTTCACCGTGCCGTCCGGACGGACCTTGATATTGGCGGGTTTGAGATCGCGGTGGATGATCCCCTGCTCGTGCGCCGCTTCGAGCGCCTCGGCGATCTGCTTCGCGATCGGAAGCGCTTCGGCGAGGGGCAAACCGGCGGGTCCTAACGGACCCGCCCTACGTACGCCATCTTCCGCACCCGCCCTGCGTGCGATCAGCTGTGACAGGTCGTCGCCTTCGACCAGTTCCATCACGAGGGCCAGCGTGCCGCCGGACTTCTCGAATCCGTAGATCGCCGCGATGTGGGGATGATTCAGCGATGCCAGCGTCTTCGCTTCGCGCTCGAAGCGCGCGATCCGTTCTGCATCAGCGGCGACCGCCTCCGGCAGGACCTTGATCGCCACCTGGCGGCCCAGCGACGTATCGGTGGCCCGATACACCTGCCCCATCCCGCCCTCGCCGATCTGCGCGAGCACTTCGTAGACGCCGATGCGCGTGCCTGGGGTGAGCGCCACGTGCGGTGGAGCAGATTCTGCCATGCGCTACCGCTGCCCGGGTAGCAGTACCTGCAGACTTCGATAAGACCGGTACGCGTTTCACGGCTGAAGGCGCAGATACCGGCGACGGCACGCCGCTGGCACTCACAGGTGCCCGAATGGATCAGCGCCCTGCCAGCAACCGCTACAATCAGCCCATGCCTGAGGGCGATCACGTGGACCCTGTTCACTCCCGCGTGCGGCTCACCTACGACGACTTCGTGCTCTTCCCCGACGACGGGAAGCGGCATGAGCTCATCGACGGAGAACACTACGTGACGCCGTCACCCGTCCCACGCCATCAGGCAATCCTGTGGAACCTGGCCTTGCTCATAGGTACGTACCTGGAAAGTCATCCCATCGGGCGGGCGTTCGCCGCGCCACTCGACGTGGTCTTCTCGAACTTCGACATCGTCGAACCCGACCTGCTCTACATGTCACGGGAACGTGCGGCAGAAGTGCTGACCGAGAAGCACGTGAAGGGCACACCTGAGCTGGTTGTCGAGGTGGGGTCTCCCGGCACCCGCAAGCGCGACGAGACGATCAAGAAACGCCTGTACGAACGGATGGGAGTGTCTGAGTACTGGCTCGTGGACCCGGACGTGAACGTCGTGCGCGTCTATCGTCGAGACGGCGAGGGCTTCGCGCGGGCGATCGAGCTGGACCTCGAGGCCGGCGACGTGCTCACGACCTCGCTGCTGCCGGGCCTCGAGATGCCCCTGGCGCGCATCTTCCGCGAGTAGCCCCGACTTTGAGTATCATCCCGTCCGTGCGCTTCAATTGGCTGAGCCTGCGCGTCACTGCGGCTGCCGCCCTTGCCGTTCTCGCGGCCTCGTCGGCTGGCTACGCGCAGCAGGTGCCGTTTGGCCGCCTGCCGGTCTCCCGGTTCGACGTGACGCCGCCATCTGCCCGCGTGACTGGATCACCGGGCAGCATCGCAGTCCGGCAGACAACCTGCCGCGCGCAGCCAGCCACCGCCACAAGACGACGAATCGTCGACGTTGCCGTGCAGGAGTGGGCGTACTTCGGCTTCCCGGTTATCGACCGCACCAGGCTCGAGGCCACCGAGCAGGACGATGACCCGACAACACGCCCGCGTCGCCGCCCACGACTCCCTGCAGAGGAAGCCGAGCGTCTGGCCAGCTCCATCGCCGGCTACTGGACTGCCACGCCTTCAGCTGGCTGGGTGCTGGCCCGGCAGAACGAAGAGTGGAAAGGGCCAGACGGCATCAGCGCCCGCTGGCAGTATCCGTGGTCGGCTGCCTTCATCTCGTGGGTGATGTGCGAAGGCGGGCTCGGCGATGCCGGCCAGTTTCAGCGAGCGGCTGCGCACCACGTGTACATCGATCAAGCCATCCGTGCCCGCGGGGCGCGCGACCCTCGCGCCGCGTTCACGGCCTATGACATCGGCGACGCAGTCGTCGAGCCGGGTGACCTGCTGTGCAGCGCCAGGCGTCCGGCCTACCGCAACCTCGCCGCACGCCAGCAGCGCATGGGCGAGGGCGCGCGCACGCACTGCGACGTGGTGGTTCACGTCGACGGCCGGACCGAGCAGGTGCTGGCGATTGGCGGCAACGTCGGGGGGCGCGTCAGCCTGAAGATGCTGCAGGGGCAGCGTGTGGAGAATACGCTCAGGCCGAAGGCGATCTCACTCGGCCGACGCGGCATGTCAGCGTTTGTCCATCTGAAACTGCGCGCGCCATCGATTGCATCCGCCGCCATGGACGGGACGCCCACCCTGCAGTCGCTGTCGTGCCTGCGCGGCACCCGCCCGCCTCAGCTTGCCGTGCTGGGCCTCGATCTTCAGCGAAGCTCGGCCTGCACCGAGTAGCCGATCGATTAGTGCGTCAGCGCGTACAGGACGACATTCACGCCGAAGGCATACCCGGTCGGGGAGAAACTGTAGAAGAACCGCCGGTCCTCCCCTTCGCGTTCCCACGCGTCTGAGACGTCGGTGTTGTGGGTCATCACCACCATCAGGTTGCCGTAGCGATTGTAGATGCCACGGAAGTGCGGATCGGCGCTGTCAGGCCCGCGCTCGGAGACGCCGCCGCCGCTCGCCCGCCAGTACTGGATCGACGGAATCTGCGGCACCTCTCTGATGTCGAACAGAGTGCGGAAGATCTGGTCCGTAGCTGGGATGTCCACAACGGGATATTCGCTCGGAGGAAGCACGCGGCTGAGCTCCTCGACCCAGTTGTTCCAGGCACGTTCACCCCAGAAGTCGTCGACCCACAGAAACCCGCCCTTGAGCAGATAGGCGCGCAGCTTCTCGACCTCGGTGGCCGTCAGGTCGGACCAGCCCACGTCTTCCATGTGGAGGTAGGGGCACTGAAAGAGCGCGTCGCTCGTGAGCTGGACGACGAGGAACTCGGGCTCCCGCTTGGTGCCGTCCCTGGCCATGATGCGCGTGACCCGCGTTTTGGTCATCTCGGCGAGGCGGACCGAGAAGTTGCGGTCGGCGTCGGGATAGTCGGTCGCCCAGCCCATGCCACCCGCTTCGCGCACTTCCCCACTGCTGGTGTAGAGCGCGCGGCAAAAGTTGAAGCCGTGCCCGAACGTGCTCGGCGTCGGGTAGCGGGCGCGCATCATGATGCTCGAGTCGCCGAAGTCCTGCGCCGCCGCGACGCTGGCCAGGGCCAGGGCGGCGAGCAGGAACCAACGAAGCGGAGTCCTGAAGACAGTTCGCACCAGTTCGATCCTACGCTGCCACACCAAGACGACGCGCCGCCTGCGCCAGGCGACGGTCCCTGGTCCAGACACGCTGGCCTGATAGCGTTGCCGATGCCAGGAGGTGGACATCGACCCACCCCAGACCGCTCCCCATCAGTGCGTGGGTGTCGACGAAGGCGAGCACTTGATCGTGCTCGACGAGCGGTGCCTGCGGCAGGTCGCGGAGCAGGCCCAGGATCTCGCCCCGGCGATTCAGCACGCCGCAGCCGAGCTCGCCCACCACGAACGGATGACAGAGCACGGCATCCTTGACGAGCAGGCCGGACAGGTGGTGATCGGCGACGCGCAGGTGATCGACCCACACCGATGTATCGACCAGGATCACGCCGACTTCCGCTGCACACCGGCGCGACGCCGGGGAATGGGCCGAACCTTCTTCTCCGAACCACCCAGCGCTGCCAGACGCCTGGCGCTTTCGCGCGCGACGAGCGCTTCCAGCCCGGCGCGAACCACGGCAGTTTTTTCGCGAAGACCACTCAGCTGGGTTGCTCTACCCAGCAAAGCGTCGTCAATGTTCAGCGTCGTCCGCATATGCATCAGTATGCCCATTCGATGCATATGCGATCAAGTCGACCAAGGAGACTTACGGGAACATCATGACGAACCGGCCGTCCGGCAGCAGGTCATACATGCGGCGGCCCACGCCCGCCTGGACAAATCCCTTGATCGGGAGCGCGGTGGGCGTGCCGGCCGAGAACGTCGCGCCGACACGGATCGGCACGACGTAGAGCTGCTGGTCGCCAGCGTCAAAGAACATCTCGGTCATGTCCTTCGACCACAGCGGACGGAAACCACCCGCAGTCGTCACCTGAACCGCGGGGCCTGGACGACCGAGCGGCTGCACGTAGATTTCGTGGCGCCCGGACTTGGTGGACTGATACGCGATCCAGCGACCGTCCGGCGAGATGTTGGTACCCAGCGATTCGGGACCACTGTCCGGGATCTGCGTCGGCATGCGGGTCGTGAGGTCCAGCGTCCAGGCCGAGAACTTGTTGTCCACCGACTGCACGTAGGAGAGATAGCGCCCATCGGGAGAGCGTGACTCCGGCGCACGCACCGGTGTCAGCAACTGCTCACCCTCGTCTTCGCCTGCAATGCGGCGCCACATCAGGATTTCCCCGGTTGGCGGCTCGAAGAACATCCGCGTCGCGTCGTGCGACCAGTAGGGAAAGCGGCCTGGGCCAATACGCCGCATGGCGGCGATGTTGGTCAGCGGGCCAATGTAGAGGCCATCGACGCCATAGGCGAGCTGCGTGCCATCGGGCGACACGCGCGGGCCGTTGGTGTTGAACGGCACCTCGCCGAGCAGCGTCTGGGCACCACTGCGGTCGACCAGCATCATCTTGCGCGGCGTGCGCGGAACCTCCGGCGCGCCCTGCTGGGCATCGAGGTCGAAGGCCAATGGTCCGGCGGCGACGCACAGCAACACGGCAATCGGCAGGACAAGCGCTCGGTATCTCACGTCAGTATCTCCCCGGCGGGAATGATACCGCCGGTTGGCGTACGATAGTGTGGCCACATGGAATCAGCGACCCCCGAGGTGCGGTGAGCTCGCCCCGGATTCACCTGCTCAGCACGATCAACTCGGCCTACCTCGTCCCGTTTCGAGTAGCTGCGCAGTCGCTGGCGTCGTGCAGGGCCCTTACCACGCCCATCACCTGGCACGTCTTCGAACATGACCTGTCTACAGAGGACAAGGCCATCGTCGAAGCCCAGTGTGCCCGTTCCGCCATCGACATCGCCTGGTACCGTTCCACGTTCGAGCTGCTGACCGATCTGCCCGTCAGCGGCAGATCCGAAGTAAGCATGTACGTTCGGCTGGTCGCGCTGGACAGGCTACCGTCGAGCCTGACCCGCGTGATTTACCTGGACGGCGACTTGCTGTTCCTAGACGCCATTGACGACCTCTGGAACACCGACATCAGCGGTTCCGTCGTCGGCGCAGTGCAGGATGCGGTCATCCCCTGGGTGTCATCGCCAATGGGACTGCGGCGACATCGCGAACTCGGGTATCGCCCCACGGACCCGTATTTCAACGCGGGCGTTCTTGTCGTCGATCTCGACGCGTGGAAATCTGGACGCGTCGAGGAGAAGGCCATCGCCTATCTGCAGAGACACCAGCGTGCTGTGAACATGGCCGATCAGGACGCGCTCAATGCCGTCCTGCGCGGCCGATGGACACGTCTGGCGGATCGCTGGAACATCATCGGCGGAGCCGCAGGGCGAGCACACTTCCGGCCTCGAGGCGTCGAGCAGGCTCGGATCACGGCGGCGGTAGACGATCCCGCGATCATCCACTTCGCTGGCTACCTGAAGCCGTGGCTGTACAGTGGACTCGGCTCGCTGTGGGCGAGAGCCTACGCCGACTGCCTCACGCAGGTGTGTCCCGACCACACATTCGAGCGCAGCGCACGAGCTCGTGTGACGTCGTTCTACGATCGCTCCCTGAGAACCTATTTGTATCCGCTCGAGAGGCTGGCCTGGCGCGCCAGCCACTACCGCCGATGATCTCTCCCCAGCTCAGCGTTGTCATCGCCGCCATCGACGACTACTCCATCGTCGAGCAGGTGCATCTGTGCCTGGAGCATCAGACGATCCGGCCGACGCTCGAACTGATCTTCGTGTGCAGGACCATGGCGAGCCTTGCCCTGCCAGATGGGTTCCGCGAAGCGTATCCCGATGCGATCATCGTCGAGGCTGGAGACCATGCGCTGCTGAACGAGGCGAGAGAGGCCGGCGTGCGACGCGCGTCAACGCTGTACGCGCTCATCATCGAGGACCACTGTCTGCCGTTCCCGGATTGCCTCGAGCACATGCTCGCGAGACTGCAGGAAGGATGGACCGCCGTTGGCCCGGCGTTCGTGAGCGGCAACACCGTGTCACATGTGGGGATCGCGGCCAACGTGCTCACCTACGGCCAGTGGATGGGGTGGACCGAGGGCGGACCTCGATCGTTTGTCGCCGGCTACAACAGCGCCTTCGCCGTGAAGGTCCTGCTGGCGAGAGGCCCCAGGCTCACCGACGACCTCATTGCGCCCAGCACGCTGCAGATGAGTCTTGCCCGTGAGGGCCACCGGTTCTATTTCGAGCCGCGCGCGCGGATGGCGCATTGGGAAGCGTCCACGTTCGAGGGAGTGCGCAGCATCCTCAGCGGGAATGGACGCGGACTCGGGATGCTCAGGGCGCGGCACTGGTCGGTGTTCAGGAAGATTGCCGTGTCCGTCCTCAATCCGCTGCTCATCGCCCATCGCGTCGTCCGGGCCATCGGAACGATGATGCGTCTTGGCGAGAGGTCTGTGGCGGTGATGCTCTACCTTCCCGCGCTCAGTGCGCTCTGGAGCCTGGCCGAGCTGCGAGGCTATTGGTGCAGACATCCGCGGGAAGCGGTCGAAGGCGTCTCGATGGTTGAGAGCAACCGCCTGCGGTTCGTCGACGCGACTCGAGAGCCGATCCGTAAGCCGTACTGAAGGCAGGTTACCTGGCCACTCTCGGGTCAGTCGCAGGGCAACCCGGTCTGAGCGTCGGTGCTGAGGAACGGTCGGCCGCGCTGGACGAGCACACGCCAGGCGGGCCCATCGTGCTGCGTGGGCGGCGCCTCGACGTACTGCGTGCGCAGATACAAGGCGACGTCCGGGTACGTCTGTTCGAACACCGACTCCTGATCGCCAACGAGCACGACCGGGACACTCTGCCGTCGCAGTCGCTCGATCGTGAAGCGCTGATCCTCAGGAGACCTGTGCCAATTGGGCAGGAAGTGCACTTGCCCGCCGGCAAATCCACGCTCGACGTAGAAGTAGATCTCGGGCGCAAACGCTCCCGCAACAAGCAACCGGTCGTCTGGTGACGTGCACCGCAGGACGTAACGGGCCAGGCCCTGGATACCGGAGTCGACGCCGAGAGGCGCCCAGTCGTCGATCGGCCTGAGATGAAGGCGACGATAGGTGCCCTCCAGGTGCTCCCACGCCGCTCGCGGACCGTCGCGCAGGTCGGCGTCATCCAACCTCCCAGTCAACCGCGCCTGCGTCGCCACGCTCCAGAACGTGACGCCGAAGATGACGACGAGTGCGAGTTGCCTGAAGGCCCGCCGTGGAACGATGGCGCGATCGCCGTCCGCGCCGAGCCATCTTCCCGCGAGCCAGGCGCCAAGGACTATGGTGGGCGAGATGACGTCGGCAAGGCGTGCGCCGGGATCGTTGCCGACCAGTGCGCGCGTGATGACCAGGCACAGACACGCCGATGCGACGACCGCAACGGCCTCGAGCCGTCGCTCGCTCCCCTTGGCGGCCCTCGCCCATGTCCACGCACCGACTGCGAGCGCCAGCACTGGCAGGGTCGTGGTAACGACGGTGAACCACCCGAGCGCTGTGTCGTCAGTCAGTGCGCCTGGCAATCGACGGACGCTCTGCGTGACGAAGCGCGCCGGCTCTGCGCTGGCGAGGATGTACTCGGGAAGACCTGCGGCCCACTGCAAGTAAAGGGCAAAAGGCACGAAGAGAACGAGGAAGGCGGCGGCGAAGGTGGCCGCCGGCTTCCACCACGGTGACGCCTCGCCCACGTGCACCAGCGTCAACACCAGCACCATGGTTCCACCAATGTAGACGCCGTGGTCGTAGCGAAAGAGGAACGCCAGCATCGAGAACGCCGCCAGGACGCCGATGCGCCACCTCGCTGGACGCTGTGCGTACCACCAGACGAGCCAGATGGCTGCCACGTAGAGAAAGACCTTCGGGTAGTTGTAGAGGCGTGGGAACGCGATCACGCTGATCGTCGCAGCGGCGGCAGCAATCGCGACCGATCGAGACAACCGAAGGCTGAGGCCAAACGTGAACGCGGCGGCCAGCGCCACGAACGTGATGGTCAGCAGCGCCTCGCCGAACAGGTTGTAGCCGAACACCAGCTGCGCGGCCGCCGACAGGTAGTAGTGGAGAAACTGGCCGGGGTCGAAGAAGTCGCGGATCGGCCAGTCGCCGAGCAGAATCTGCCTGGCGCGCGACAGGTGCGTGAAGTGGTCGTTGCCGAATCCCGCCGTGGTGAATCGCAGCAGGAACGTGACCGCAAAGGTCACCGCCATGCCCGCCACCACCGTCACTCTGGACGGCTCCGCTTCCCCGCTCACGACCGCGACCGCCCAGGCCAGATCGATTCCAGGTAGGCGGCGAGCGCCGCGTGCATGTCCTGGATGGACTGGTAGCGTCTGGAGGGGTCCTGTTGCACGGCGGTCAGCAGGATCGTCTTGAAGTCCTCGTCCAGCGCCGCATCCGCTTCGACGCGCGCCGTCACGTCCGTACCCCAGGCCCATTCATAGCCCGCAAGCATGGCGTAGAGAACCGCGCCCAGCGAGAACACATCCGCGCGACCGTCTGGCGCGCGGTCATGGACCTCTGGCGCCGAGAACCCCGGGGTCGTCGCCGGGTTATAGACGGCGCCGGTCGAATGGCGTGCGACTTCGTAAGACGACTCGAAGTCGACAATCCGAATCACCGGTCTCCCCTTCTCGGCGCGGTAAAGGATGTTCATCGGGTTCAGGTCGACATGAAAGATCTGGATCCGGTGCAGATCAGCCAGCGCGGTGGCCACTTCCAGGGACGTTCGGATGTGGGCCACGAGACGTCCGGGCACACGCTCGGGTCCGAACGTCGTCGCCAGCGGCCACTCGTCGAAGAGCGACATGATCAGGAACACACGGCCATCGGACAGGCGCCCGTGGTCCCAGAGCCAGGGGAAGTAGGACGAGTTCGGGAGTTCACGGTTGATCGTCGACAGCGTTGCGATTTCGTTCGTCAGGTTGTGCTGGTAGATGAGGCCAGGCTTGGTGGCCACCTTGATGAGGGCGTTGGTACGGGTCTCTTTGTCCTGTCCAATGTAGAGCTGATGCCTGACGTGCTCGACCGACGCGTGCCCGCTGCGGTCCTGGCCGAGGCGCTCGACGTTGCGGAACCGTTTGAACGGGGCCGACAGTAACTGGCGATCGATCTCCACTCCCCTAAGTATTCATCGACCGCGCCTGTTGGCGAACCTCCAGGGAGCGGCGGCGGCCCTGTTCATGCCGGCCGGACGCCGACCGACGGTGTCACTGAGCGGTCGTGCCTATCTTCGACGCATCCCGATTGGGACGATCGAGCACTCGACCAGGAGGCACTTTCCCACGACCAACACGCGGTGCTTGTCCAGCAGTGTCATTCAGAAATCCCTGCGCATCGATACAAAGTCGATGTTGACGCCCGCCGGAAGGGCGAAGCGGCTCCGCTCAACCTGGACATATCCACGTCGGAAGTAGAGCCGCTCGCCTGGCAGCGTCGCGACCAGTTCAGCGGCTGCAAATCCGGCGGACTGCGCCTCGCGTTCGCACAACGTGAGCAGGCCACTGGCCAGTCCTCGCCTCGCCCATTTCGGGTGAACGAAAAACGCCCGGATCCGCGCTGCCTCCCGATGAGGGTCAAGCAAACGCGATTCACGCTGACTGTAGGTGTCTCCTCCGAACACGGTGGCGCGACGACTCCAGCCCCCGCAAAGGACCAGCTCGTTCTCGGCTTCTCCCACAAAGTACGTCCCGTCGCGAATGAGTTCAGTATCGACCGCCCATGCGCCAAGGAGGGCCGCTTCAATCTGTTCCGCGGTGTAGTCTGGCGCGCCCAGCGCTCGCGCCGACAGTGCAATGAGTGCCTCGATGGACTGAACGTCAGCAAGCGTGGCCTTCCGCAGTTCCATCAGCGCTCGGTGACAGATCGGGAGGGGGACGATGACTCACCATCGTCGTCGAGATTCAGGCGAGTGATGTCTCTGGGCCTGGCGCGCTCCGCCGCCTCTTCGCGTTCCCGTCGTTCGGCTTCCGTCGTCGGCAACGGACGGAAAGGCATTCGGCCCTGCTGGGCAAAGACCTCGAAGAACCACTCCCGCCATGTCTGGGCGGTCCAGCGTGACATGGGCGGAGTCTAACAGGAACGGCGTGGCGTTTCCGCAGACTCCGACACCACTGGCTTTTTTCGTCCGACGATGGCATCGTCGTCGTCACGTTCTGAAGGACAAGCGATGTTGCAGAAGTTCACGGTCAACGACTACCTGGCAAGCGAGGAAACAAACCGCCCACAGGAGCTTGCCTTCGGCATCCTGCGCGAGCCACCGGCGCCGTCGTTCTCGCATCAGGTGGTTGTCGGCCACCTGTTCAAACGCCTCTCTGCGCATGTCGAACGGCACGCGCTCGGCGTCGTCGCGACGTCGCCCGTCGATGTCGTGCTGGATGCGGCCCGCGCGCTGATCGTCCAGCCCGATCTGCTGTATGTCGCCGCCGCGCGTCGGGCAATCTGCACCGATCGGGTGTGGGGCGCGCCAGACCTGGTGGTCGAGGTGTTGTCGGACGGAAACAACCGGCACGACCGAGTCACCAAGGTCGGCTGGTATCGGGAGTACGGGGTGCGGGAGTGCTGGCTCGTCGATCTCCGCGCCAGCGAGATCACTGTTATAGGTCTCACTGCTGGAGGCGCTGCACGAAGCTACGTTGAGGCCGAACGGGTGCGCTCGGAGGTCCTGCCCCGCCTCCGCATGACGTCGGAGTCGGTGTTCCCGTCCCCACCACAATAGTTACCCGGCGCTCACACACGGCGCCTGTTGTAGTCGAGGAACATCGCCAGGCTCACGACCGGCGTGGTCACCCACAGCACCGTCACGAACACTTCCAGCGGGTTCCAGATGTTGATGCCGAGCTCCAGGAACATGACCGTCTCGCTGAATAACAGCAAGACGTTCATGGCAATCACGAGCCAGCGGACGGGCGCCTGGAGCGGGCGTGGATCACCCTTCCCCGCTTTCGCACTGCCCTGCATCCATAGACCACGCCGGTAGTAGTCGAGGAACATCACGAGGTTGACGACCGGCGTCCCCACCAGCAACGACACCGCCAGAACTTCGGTGTCCCGAACTCCAGCCCTGGGTATCAGGTAGGTGACTTCGGTCAGGAAGAGCAACGCATTCAGGCCCATTGCCAGCCAGCCCACCGCGGTGGGCAGCGACTGATCGCCGGCCGCAGGCTGTGCCTGCCAGGCGGAGTCGTTCTCGCTCACGAACGCGGAGTCTAACACCACGGTGCTCGAGAAGGCCCGCGGACCCCGTGAACTATCGGAACGTGTAGGTGACCGCCAGGCTGCCTGCGGCGACCGTCTCGCTCTCCGTCGGCGGCGTGGCCAGCCCGCTGTTGCGCGTGTGCAGCCAGGCCCGAATCGACGTGACCTCGCACGGGACGCGCGAAATCTGGAAGCCGGAAATGGTGACCGACACAGTCTGACCCTTGGAGAACGGTCCCCAGGTCGGCGCGTCAGGGTTGTTCTGCCCGCAATAGTCGAGCCCTTGACTGCCGGTGTAGAGGTATACGCGCAGTTGAGCCCAGGGGACCTCCCGATCCGATGTCACCGTAATCGGTACAGAAAACAGCCCGGACCCTCGCGCCACAAAGTACTGAATCCCATTCAGGGTCGCGGGAATCACGGCGCCGGGTGGCGGAGTTGGGGTCGAAATGACCAGGCTTCGTACCGGACTTGGCGTTGAGGGCGAGCCGCATGCCGCGAGCGCGAGCATACTGAACGCCGCGACGAGCGCGACATGTGAGGTGTGTCTGGCGGTCATGGCTGGTGTGCGAGTCTACTGAAGCTTTCCACGTCGAGAAAGCGCCCGGCCACCGTTGGCGACGCCTCCGACTCGTGAGCCGTGAGTGATCATCCTCGGGCTGGCCGTATTGCTATCCGACCTACTCGCTGTCCTCGTGGACGATGCGACTTCGTGACGCGTTCGGGACACGGGCGTCGGTACCAGGACTCTGATTGGCAGCCTCGATCTCGCTCACGAACGCGCTCAGACCTTCTTGAAGGTCAGCGTCGCGCCGCCGAAGTCGGTGACCAGGGTATCTCCGCGCCAGCTCAATTGCATCGTCATGCCCTCGCCGCCCTCAAGGAGGATCACTTCTCCGTTCACGATCCACTTGCCGTCGAAGGCATTCGTCTTGCCGTCTTCGGTCATCGCGATTCGAACGGCCCCGCCGCCGCGGAAGGTGAGCCGGATGGCCGTACCGTCCGGCAGTTTCGACTCGTAGGCACCCGAAGGACTGGCGGCATCTGCGGCCACACGCGTCGAGGCCAACTCCTCAGCGGAGGCACCGCTTCCCCACCCGATCACGCCGACGCTCAGCGCAACGATCAGCGCGGGCACGATTCGATGGAACTTCGCGAGTCTCATACGACAGTCTCCTCCTGGCACACCAGGCACTATGGCTCGTCAGCTTGCGCGTTTGCCGCTCGGACTATGTCGCGAGCGGCCGCATCGAGTTCAGCGCGTGACGCTTCCGCTCCCCTGGCACCGGAGGTCCACCGGGGCGAGAAGTTTTCCACGTGCTCCGCTGGAAACAGCAACACATGACCGACATGTGTCGAGCGAAGCGCCATAACCCCCATGAGGCGAGCGTCGTTGAACACCACGCTGGACTGGAGCCTTCCGGTCAGTAGGCCACAGAACACGCAATCCTTGCGCTCGGTCATGGTCGGCTCAGTCATCCGTGTGCGCGTCCGGCTCAGCGGTCTCGTGAGTGGGGATCGCGGGACGCGTCCTGCAACTGCCGGAACCGCGCGGCGAAGACGTCCTCGGCGACCGGAGCTGTGTTCCACGGCAGCGGCCGCTCGGGCGCAGCGTCATCGAGATATCGCGGCACGACATGAACGTGGAGGTGAGGGACAATGTTGCCGAGCAGCAGGTAGTTGACGTGACACGGCGTGAAGACGCGCGCGACGGCCCGGCCGACGTCCTGGATGTCCGCCCAGTAGTCGCGCAGTTCGTCTGGCCCAAGGTCGGTGAACGCCGCGACGTGTCGACCCCGAAACGCTACCGCCACGTACCCGGTGGCGATGGCGTGGTGCTCGAGGAGCGCCTCGCTGACACGACCGCTGTGGAACGACCGGTCGCCCAGATCGACACAGAACGGGCACCCGACGCCTTGCTTCCGCGACTCCCAGTCAAGAGACCACGTTCGTTCCGCCTGATCACTCATACGGTTGCGCCCTCGCTCGATTGCTGACGATGTTACCGTCGATCGCATTGACGGCGGCAGTCGTGCTCGTTGGCACCGTGGCGGCGTCCTATGTCATGACCCGTGCGAGCAACCAGTCTGCGGTGTGGAACATCTGGGCGGGAGCGACCGCCGTGCTGGTCGCTGCAGTCATCCTGGTGCTCGCGGCCGCCGTCGCCGTGCGGTGGGTGTTCCCTGAGTTCTATTGAACTTCAGCCGATCGATAGTCCCTTCGGCCCGAAACTGTTACCCATGTCTCCGGAATAGTTTGTTACCTATGTCCCCGGAACGGACCTTCTCGATTTCGCGCATCACGCTGGCTTCGTCGGCGGTGTTCGCGTAGTCCATGGAGAAAATAAACTCCGAAGCTTTCTGCGCTCGTTGAGCATTTCCACCAGCTTTCGTCTCGTCGCGGACGGTCTCGCTCAGATACATGTGAATAACGCCGTCGTCGTGCCACTTCTGAAGCTGATTCATCGCCGGCAGCATGCGCGGCGCATTGATGCGGTTGGTATCGATGTGAAACATCGGTGGGATAAATCGTTCGCGATCAACCAGAGCCCATCTATTTTGCACCCTTCCAGGGGCGACAGGCCGCTGGCTAAAATCCCTTGAGCAGGTCAGTCATCTTCACGCTGAGTACAGAAAACCACGAAAACTGTTGATCGCATGTCGAACCTCATGCTCAAATCGCCGCTGCTGAGTTGATGGCGTGTGGTGAGCACCCCCTTCGTATTCGCGTTCTCTTGCTCCTCGTCATCGTTGCGACGAGAGCCAACGCGCGGGTTCCATCCCCGAACGGGCCGCTTCCGGCGGTCGGAGGGAGGGCTGATTAAGGACCGGGGAACCGCGTTCTAGCCGCTTCAAGTCTCTAGTGATTCCTGTTTTCAGACCGAGGCACGGATGTCTGCACCAACTCGAAGGCCCCCATCAGCCTGGTTCGGCGTCGCATTCTTGTTGACGTTTATGGTCGCCGGATGTGGTTCATCGACGCCGCCTGTTGGTCCAACCCCAACCCCGGCACCGGCCCCGGCACCAACCCTGCAAGCGCTGTACAGGGGGCCAACGCATTGGGCTGCTGATACTGCCCCTATCGCCAATAACACCTGTGCCACAAAGCCAGACTCCGCGCCGATTCTGCAAAGCGACGGCAGCTTCGTTACTTCGAGAATCGAAGTCCTACTTTTGTGTGACGCCAACGAAGGAACCTCGTGCGCAGCGTCGTCTCAGAAGGGGTGGCGATGCGGATGACCGGCCACAAGACCCGCAGCGTGTTCGAGCGCTACAACATCATCAGCGACAACGACCTGCGGGACGTGGCGCGACTACTCGACGTGGCTGCCTCACACACGGGTACCCGGGCATGACGCGGAGGCCCGTCTTGCATATTGTCCCCACGTCGGACGGACGCCCGTCGATCGAGGATTTGATCGCGTTGACCATCGCCCTCACGGGGCGCCAGCCGACCCCGAAGAAATCGCGCAGGCGCAAGTGATCCTCCTCGACTCCGACGACGAGTAACCCGCGTGGCCAGGTGAGCCACCGTGGTGACGATCACGGTGGTGACCACCACGTCGTCATCCACGCGCCCGCCCCCGCCGAGCAACCCCCCTCCCAAAGAAATGCTACAGATACGCTACAGTTTTGCCAACATCGCCCCCTCGGCCGCCGACTGGCTGGTGAGATGTGCGATTTTGTTAGGGATTTTGGAGGCGCCGCCCGGATTTGAACCGGGGATGGAGGTTTTGCAGACAGGGCCGGGAGGTCAATCCTGTGGATTCGTCCTGCTTTCTGGTCGGCCCTGTCCCACCGTCTTCCCTGGTGTTTGGGCGCAACTGTTCCCACACTGTTCCCAGGTTCGCGGCGTTGACGGCCGACCGGACCTGAGTGCCAGAGAACAAGGCTCTTCCCATCGGGACTGACGGGCCGAGGCCCGTCAGTACGCCAGCGTTCAGAACTTCACGTTGTAGACGACGGCGAAGTTGCGCCCAAGTTCGGGGGCCAGATCTTTCAGATAGTTCAGGTGGTTACCAGGCCGACCGCTGGCGCTTCCCCGCACACCGAGCCACGTCGACTTGGAACGACCGTTCGCAGTTCCGGAGCACCTGGCCCCTCCGGCACATCACTTCTGCGCGTGCGCTCTGCTACCATGGCGTCAATGCCGCGCGCACTCGAGCGAGGATCGGCCACTCGCGGGGATACCGTTGGCGGCAAGCGCTTTCTCCCACGAGATCGGGTGTCATGAACGCCAGCCTGGTCAAGCAACTGCTCGCCGCGTTTGAAGCGCGCGGTGTCGAGTACGCGGTGTTTGGAGCGGTGGCGCTCAATCTGCTCGGCCTCGCGCGTGCGACGGAGGATCTCGAC
>JBEBGV010000173.1:0-3794 GCA_040081265.1 Vicinamibacterales bacterium | reverse complement strand
ACGTGGTGTCGATGATCAAGTACATCCTAGAGCATCTGGGCGACCCGCTCCGCTCCGAGGACATCGCGGCCGCGGTGGGTCTCCGCCGCGGCGCGCGCGCCTATTGCGGAGCGTACGGCTTTGTCAGGAGCACCACTTCTGTCATCAGGCTGGACGAGCTGTTCGCCGTCGGCGGTCCGTCGGAGACGCTGGTCCTCATCAAGCGCACGGACATCAACAACCCGGCCAGCGCCGGGCGCGAGGGTGCGCTGGACGGCTACCAGGTCTCGCTGCATGTCTTCGCGCGCGTCAGCAGGAACGGCAAGATCACCGAGTGGTATGACGCACCGCTGAACAAGGTGTCGGGCGCGGCCATGCGCGCGGCTGGCGCGCTGCCGGCCAACTTTGGACAGCCGCCGCCGGCTGGGCAACCCGCGCCGGCGCCCAATGTTCCCGCGGTGTGCGCGTCCTATCCCGAGGGTACCGGCGCCCCGACGCCGCAGACGCAGGCCGCGGCAGCGACCCCGGCACAGGCACCCGCGCGGGCAGCAGTGCCGACTGCGACCTACGGCACGAACAAGCCCGAGTTCTGGTTCAACCCCTTTGAATCGTCCGCGGCGCTGGCCGTCCGCGGCTGGTTCGCGGCCTGGAAGGCGAACGACCCGCTGCTGCTGGCCGCCTTCGTGGATCAGCAGGTGATCTTTCGCGGGAATTCGGCGGCCGATCTCGGGCAGGGACGCGACAACCTGCTTCGGCAAGTCTGCGGCTACCTCGGTGGCCGCCTGGATCTGACCGGTATCTTCGTCATCGGCGGCGACTTTGAGACCGGCGTGATCACGCGGTGGGACGCGTATGATGCCGCTGGCACCCGCACCCGGATGGGCAGCTTCTTCCGTGTCCGGAACGGGCTGGTCGTCGAGTGGATGGACTCGGCCGTGGACGGAACCAGCCCCGCCACACGGGCGAACCCGAATGCACCGGCCTGTCAGGCGGTGAATACCGCGCTCGCGTCGCGAACCGGCGGGGCGCCGCTCCAGAACTAATGAACAGCTCGCGCGATAGGGCGCCGTCTTGGAAGGACGTCAATGAGCACTTTTAGCTACACGCGATTGGTCGGCATTCTTGCGTTGGCGCTCCCACTCGGCGCTGTCGTCGCTCTGGCACAGGGCCCCCGTGCAGGCGGTCCTCCGCCGCAGGCCCCGGGTGCAGGAGGTCCTCCGGGGCAGGGTCGCGCGGGCGGTCCTCCGGGAGGCTTTCCACCGGCTCCTCCGACGCAGGGCTTCGAATCCAACATCCAGGTGACGGCCACCTACACGCCGCAGGAGGCCGCGGCCGTCGCCGTGGTGGAGACCTGGGTCGACCGTACCGCCGCCCACGATCTGGACGGCGCCATGTCGGTGCTCGACAACAACATCCTCGTGCGACCCGATCCGGCTCGGCAGCCGGCGTACGGCCCTGTCGCGCAGTGCTCGTCCTATCCCTTCACCAGGGATAACAGCTGGGTCAGGCTCGACGAAGTGTACGCAGTCGGCGGTCCGCTCGACACGATGGTGCTGTTCAAGCGCGCCGACATCAACAGTCCCGCCGTGCCGCCCGGTGGTCGAGGCGCCGCCTTTGGCGGATTCACCGTCCAGGTGGCCGTGATGGTGCGCGTCAGCAACGGCAGGATCACCGAGTGGCTGGACGCGCCGATCAACCGGATTGGGGGACTCGTCAACTCAACCGAGGGGGCGCTCATGCAGCCGCCCGCCGGGGCCAACGTTGCCGAGGCCTGCAAGAAGTATCCAGTCGCCGGACTGGCACCGGTGACGCGGACCAGGCCTGCGGGGCAGGTGCTGACCTATGGCACCGCGAAGCAGGAACGCTATTGGAATGTGGAAGAGACGCAGGCCGCACAGGCCGTCCGCGCCTGGTTCGCGGCCCGGCAAGCGGGCGACGCGCTGTTGCTCGGCGCGTTCGTGGATCAGAATGTCGTCTTCCGCACCAACGCGGCGGCCCCGTTCGTGAAAGGCCGCGCGGCCCTGCTTCGCGCGGTCTGCGGGATCTTCGGTGGCCAGCAGCGTCTCACCGAGCTCTACCCGATCGGCTCCGACTTCGACACGCTGGTGCTCACCGAGTCAGTCAATAGTCAGGGCACGAGGACGGCGAGCCTCTTCCGCGTGCAGAAGAGCTTGATTACCGAGTGGGTGGACGTGGTGGTCGAGGGCGCCAGTCCCGCCGCCGCCAACCCGAATGCGGCGGCCTGCCAGGCGGTGAACGCTGCGCTTCCTCCTGCGTGAGTGGACCACGCGAACACGGGGCAGCGTCGAAGGGTAGACGCCGACGCGTTGTGGTTGAGGTCGGTGCAACCTACTCAAAAAGAGGTACGACATGAAGCGAAGAACGTCCCTGACGTGGCTGATCGCCATCGGCGTGGTGGCGACGGCCGCGTGCGGCCAGCGTGCTGGCACACTGCCGGCAGCTGCCGAGGCGCTGAACGCCGCTGACACCCGCACGATTCAATTCTCTGGCAGCGGCAAGTGGTTCCAGTTCGGCCAGGCGCCGAATCCCACGCTCCCGTGGCCGGCCTTTGACGTGAGCGAGTATCAGGCGGCCATCAACTACGAAACCCCGGCGGCCCGGGTGCAGTTGGTGCGCAAGCAGGTCGTCGAGCCCGGCCGTGTGCGTCCGGCACCGGTCGAACAGCGTCCCGATCAGTACGTGAGCGGCACGACCGCCTGGAACCTGGCGGCCCCACCCGGTGCGGCCCCCGGCACCGCGCCCGTGCCCCAGCCACAGCCGGCAGCGGTGGAAGAGCGCGTGGCTGAGATCTACTCCACGCCGCACGGCTTCCTGCGCGGCGCGCAGGCCAACAACGCCACCGTCACGGAGGCGGGAGGCGGTTCCGAGGTGACCTTCAGCGTCGGCGCGAACCGGTTCGTCGGGACGATCAACGCCCAGAACCAGGTGGAGAAGGTGCAGACCTGGATCGACAACACCGTCCTCGGCGACACGCTCGTCGAGACCACGTTCTCCGGCTACCGCGACTTCGGCGGCGTGCAGTTCCCGGCCCGGATCCAGCGCGTGCAGGGCGGCTATCCGGTGCTCGACCTCACGGTCTCTTCGGTGACCGCGAATGGCGCGGTTGACATTGCCATTCCGCAGGCGGCCACGGCGGCGCCAGCCGCTGTGGTGGCAACGGCCGACGTACTGGCGCCAGGTGTCTGGTACATCAAGGGAGGCACGCACCACAGCGTGGCGATCGAGCAGCGCGATCACATTGTCGTCGTCGAAGCGCCACTGACCGAGGAGCGATCGAACGCCGTGATTGCGAAGGTGAAGGAGACGATCCCGAACAAGCCGATCCGCTACCTGATCAACAGCCACGCGCACTTCGACCACTCCGGCGGCCTGCGCACCTACGTGGACGAAGGCGCGACCATCGTCACGCACCAGATGAACCAGGCGTACTACGAGCAGGCGTGGCGAGCGTCGCACGCGCTCAATCCGGATCGGCTGGAGCGCTCGAAGAAGACGGCGACGTTCGAAACGTTCAACGCCAGGCACACGCTCACCGACGGCACGCGCTCGATTGAGCTGTATCCGATCGAGGGCAACGGCCACAACGATGCGTTCACCATGGTCTGGCTGCCCCGCGAAGGCATCCTGATCGAGGCTGATGCCTACACCCCGACTGCGGCTGATGCGCCGCCGCCGGCAATGCCGAATCCGTTCTCGGTCAGCCTGCACGAGAACATCCAGAAGCTGAACCTGCCAGTGCGCCAGATCGCGGCCTTGCATGGCCCGCGACTGGTAACCCTCGCCGATCTTCGGAC
>JBEBGV010000172.1:0-3811 GCA_040081265.1 Vicinamibacterales bacterium | reverse complement strand
GTTCCACAGCGACCTGACGAGAAACGGCTTCTCGTACTTGACCGGCGCATACGGGAACTGCAGTCGGGATGGGTAGTCCTGGCGGAATCCCGCCAGGGACTCGCCCGCCTTGTGCTCCGCCTCTTTCAGCGCGGCCCGCGCCTCCGCGAGCTGCAGCTGCAGGGTCTCGACCTCTGCAGCGGTGTAGTACTTCGGCTTACCAGCCGGCCCCGCATCTCCACCCTCCACGTACACCTTCAGGTCTGGCGGTGTGGTCTTCTCGGTCAGCATGAAGGAGTAGATCGCGCCACTCCGAGTCACGAGATTCAGGTTCGTGGCGGCGCCCTCCTTGGCAGGCTTCACGTGGGCGATGTTGTGCGTTGAACTGATGATCCAGAAGTCCTTGTCGCCACAGATCACGTCGAGGATCTCCTCGCCGTCCGGCAGCACAATCATCGTGGTGTAGCGCAGGCGCGTCTGAAGCGGGATGACCCCCCGCTCCGTGGCGGCCACCTCGCGCACGCCGGTCTGGGCGTCGGCGGGTCTCACGGGTCCGATCAGGCTGAGCACCAGCAGTGATGCTCCGGCGGCACGTCCACGCATCTCACACCTCCTTCTTACGCCGACGCCGCGAGTCGGTCGAGTCCGGCCTCGAAGCCGTGTTCCTTGAACACCGCGGCCACGCGGTCGTTGTCGATCGGCGTGTTCGTGTAGATCCAGTAGCTCTTCGGGTCTACAGAGAGCGTCAGCACTTTCGTCAGGTGCGGGCGCTTCAGTAGCAGTTGCCCTCGCGGCGCCAGTCCGGCCAATAGGTCCAGCTCCATGTCGTTCAGCTGGAAGAGATCGCCGTACTTCGCGCGGTCGAGTGCAGGGTTGGCCAGGAACAGCTTCGTCGGGCAGCTTTCGACGACCGTGCGGAGCAGGTCTACGGAAGCGAAGTCCTCGACGGTCTGGGTGGCGAGCAGCATGGCAGCATTCCGCTTGCGCCAGGTCTTGAGCGCCTCCTGCACATAGGCCCGCAACGTCGGGTTCTGGATGAAGCGCCAGGCTTCGTCCATCACGCAGAGCTTGAGCGTTGCCGCCTGCTCCCCGGTGTGCACGCGTTCGTTCACGCGGTGCAGGATGTAGAACAGCAGAGGCTCGATGAGAGACGGAAACGCCCGCATCGCTTCGAAGTCGAACACCTGCAATCGGTCGAACGTTAGCGTGTCCTCGACGTGGTCGAATAGTTCCGCGTAGCGACCGCCCTCCACCCACTTCTGGAGGCGTGCGGCGAGACCCCGGGGCAGCAGGTTCGCCACCGTGAACAAGCGCCGCTGACCCCGCTGCAGGGCGTACACATTCTCGACAGCTTCGTAGACTTCGCGATCCTCGGCCTCGCTCAGCCGGTACCCGTCCTCGCCCTCAAGGAGCACGCGAACGAAGGCGTGCAGGAAGTGCAGGTGCTCTGGCGTCTGCTCGAGCGCGAACGGGTTGATCGTGACCTCGCGCTGCCGCAGCCCGAGTTCGAGGTATCGCCCGTGCAGCAGGGCCGCCAGCTTCCGGTAGCTGTGCCCCAGGTCCAGGACGATCGTGAACGGGTTGTACTGTTGCGCGCTGGTCGTCAGGAAGTTCAAGAGGAAGCTCTTGCCACTGCCAGTTGCTCCGAGCACCAAAGTGTGGCCGACGTCCTGGACGTGCAAGTGGAGATCGAAGGGGGTGTGGTGCGGCGTCTCCAGGACAGCCAAGGGCGCACGCAGCAGTCCGGAGTCCACGGTGCCTGGATCGACCGTGAAGAGCAGGCTCAAGTCGGCGACGTGCGTTTCCAGGAGCGCCACGCGACGCAAGTTGTGCGCACCGTTGCCAGGCACGATGCTCAGCCAGGCATTGAGGAGGTTGTAGGTCTCGTCGTAGAAGGCCCCGTCGTGCACAGCGAGGGTCTTGGCGGCGTCGGCGGCGTGCTGCTGGAGCACGCGCCGGTCCTCGTGATGAAGGACGAGCGTCAGCGAACACTGGCCGAACGTGTGGCCGTTGACTTCGATCTCCGTCAAGGCGTCGCCGAGCTGCTTCACCGTCGCAGAAGCGGACTCGTCAACGAGCATCTCCTCCGGCTTGGCGTCCGGCGTGATGTAGTTCACCAGAGACACCCGCTGGTTGAAGAAGTGACGCCGACGTGTCTGGATGTCGCGTCGCATGCGGTCCTGAGGCACCCGCTGCCACTCGAGGCAGGCGATGAACTCTCCAGGGACGGAGAACAGGTCGCCGAGCAGGTGAGCGAAGGTCTGGCTCGGGGGCTCCTTCATCGTCAAGACCTTGACGGCCTGACGTCCGACCAGAAGATGATCGCGATGGCACTCGACGGCCGAGTCTCCGATGAAGTAGTCGACGTGGATCTCCGGCGTGTTTGCCACCGTGGCATCGATCACTTCCGCGTCGTAGTTCACGAGCCGGCGTAGCAGGCGGAATGTCCCAGCGCGGTTCAGCCGTTCGAGGCCACCCCCAGCGAGTTGCGCCTCGAACGTGCCGGCCTTGTGCAGAAGCGCGTCCACGGCCGAGGTGAGCTCTGCATCGACAACCTGAAGTGTGTGAGCTGTCGAGAGCCAGGAGCGCAGCGCGTGCTTCGGATGCCGAAAGATGTGCGCCAGCGACGTGGCCGTCTTGCCGTGGCGGGAGGGCTCGTGCACCAGCACTAGGAAGAGGTCGAGGCGGCAGAGTGTCGTCCGGCGCTCATTGAGATACGCCGCCCGTCGACTGGCCGCCTCCTGGGCGATCGGTTCCGGGCAGGATGGCGCCACGAACCTGTCCGCGAAGCGCTTGACCAGGTACTGGTAGACACGCGTCCGCTCGTCCAACACACGTAACGCGGCTTCCATGCGGTGAGCCACGGCACGGCGCTCGGCGTGCGTGAGGCCGTCGATGTCGACGCCGCGCACCGCATACGCGAGGCCGACATCGCCGCCCTTCGTCAGGAAAATGCCGTCCTGGACGAAGCCCCACGGCGCCAGTAGTGTGTTCACGCCACCGGCATCGGTGTAGTCGCGCACGATGCGGGAGAGCTTCACCACGAGCGCACCTCCACGTCGAACCGTTCGTGCTTGCCCGGGTCGTAGCGGCGCCGGGCCCTCGATGAGGCCAACAGGATCTGAAGCATCTGCGGGTCCCGCACCGTGGCCCACCGGGCGAACCCGTACAGTCCCCCGAAGATGAGGAGACCGGCGAGGAACGAGTAGAACAGGTTGAACGCCGCCGCTCCCATCAGCAGCGCCAGGAAGAACAGGCGCCGGTCTACGCCGCACACGGTGAGCGGACGGTGAAGGGCCTTGTGGACCGGTCGGTACGTCGGGAGTTCGCGCATGGTGTTTGGCCCCTCGCTAGAAGAGCCAAGTCAGGAACTGGCCGGCGAACAGCGCCAGACCGCCGCCGAACACAATCCCGGAGATCTGCCGCTTGGCGCCCTGCTCGCCGAACATGAAGAACAGGCCGCCGATGACGATCGCGACAAGTGCGAGCGACCGGGCCAGTGGTCCCGTGAACGTCCGCTCGAGGTTGAACGCGGCGCGCTCCCATGGTGATTGCTGTGCGAACGCAGCTCGCGGAAGCGCCAAGAGCACGAACGTCAGAATGATGAGCTGGGCGCTACGGGCGAACTTGGCCGCGGGGATGCGGGAGAGGCCGGCACGGGCTGCGACATCGCGCTGCATGGGTCACCTTCCTCATTGACAATCGCCGGTGCGTCCGGCGAAGATGCGCCTCAGTGAGTGCATCAGGACACGCCAGCTTGATGCCGCCTCGCTGCTACGTTCTGAATCACGTCGTGTTCTGATTCGCGCTCTCCCCCTAAGAACGCAGATCC
>JBEBGV010000096.1:0-14365 GCA_040081265.1 Vicinamibacterales bacterium | reverse complement strand
TCAGATGTGTATAAGAGACAGATTGGGATTCGACTGATTATGAAAGAGTTCGAAACACTCAGTTGGGAGCGCCTGCGCGCCGAACCGCTCTTCGAACTGCGCCGCGCGGGCCGGTATCTCGTCGCGGAGCTCAAAGGCGCCCATCATGTAGTCAGCACCTCCGTTCGACACGGCGGATGGGCAGAACATGTGGGCTGGCTGGTCAATCATCAGAGCTGCGAGGGAACGGCCCACGTCGATCGACATCACGTGGTCACGGAAGGTGGAATGGAGGCGTACCACGACCGGGTGTGCGAGGAAGTCAATCTCCCCTCCGAGCACACGGCCGTCATGGGGACGGCCGCGAACATGAACTACGTGGCGATCACGCGCGAGGTCGATGAAGATGTATCGGTGACAGCGGCCGTTACTGCCGGCGTTGCGGGCAATGCGACCGCCGCCGGAGAGCCTGCGACGTGGCGTGAGACGGACACTGGAATGCAGAAGGTGCCGCTGTACGCGGGCACGATCAACACCATGTTGCTCATCAACCGTCCACTGACGCCTGCCGCCATGGCGCGGGTGGTGGTGACGATGACGGAGGGCAAGACGGCCGCGTTACAGCGGCTCGCCGTCCCGAGCAAGCTGCACATCGATCTGGCGACCGGAACAGGAACCGACCAGTACTGTATTGCAGCCCCCGTGTCCGGAGGTAAGGTGCTCACGTCCGCGAGTCCGCACATGAAGCTGGGCGAGATTATTGGGAGCGCGACGAGAGAGGCGACTCTCGAAGCGCTACGCTGGCAGAATGGCCTTGAAGTGAGCTATACCCGTGGCGTGTTTCACGCGCTCGGGCGGTTCGGTGTACGCGAGGAAACGGTGTTCGACGACATCGCTCCTTTCCTGAGCGAAGGCGACTTGGAACTGCTCAAGAAGAACAGCAAGGCCGCGTTTTTCGAGCCTCTCGTTGGCGCCGCGGCTCACGCGATGGCAGTGGTGGCCGATCGAGTGCGGTACGGCACCCTTCCGGCGTCTGTCGCTGACGATGCCATGACACAGCAGGCGGCAACGCTCGCTGCCAACCTGGCTGCGCAGGCCAACCGATGGTCCGAGTTCCGCTCAGAATTGCGGCCATTTGCGAATGGCGACGTTAAGTCGCTGGTCTTGAGAGCCGTCGCCCTAGGTTGGTCGAAGAAGTGGCGAACGGGTGATTGATCTTGCTCATGCGCTTGCACCGGATCCGGCGGCTCTGGTCGTTGCGGTCGCAATCGACCTAGTCGTCGGTGACCCTGTCTATCGCGCGCACCCGGTGCGGCTCATCGGCCGCACCTTGCATTGGTTCGAACGCCGGTTGCGTGCGGCAGGCCTCGACGGCTCCAGCGGCGGAGTCTTGCTCTTCATCTTGCTAACCGGCCTGTGGTTGCCAACCCTTGCGGGCCTCATTGTGCTCATACAAGCCATGTCGACGACTGCGGGGTGGCTGGTGCATGTCTTTGTCGTCTACTCGCTGCTTGCGCTCGGTGATCTGCTGCACCACGTCTGGAGGATCGAGTCAGCCGTCCGTCGCGACAACATTGACGAGGCGCGTCAGGCGGTCAGCGCGCTTGTTGGACGCGATACCGACCGAATGGACGGGCCGGCCTGTCGCCGGGCCGGCGTCGAGAGCTTGAGCGAGAACCTGACAGACGGCTTTGTGAGTCCGGTGTTTTGGTATGTGCTCGGCGGGTTACCCGGCATTGTGCTCTTCAAGATCGTCAGCACGATGGATTCGATGGTGGGCTACAAGACGCCGGAGTACTTGCGATTCGGCTGGTGCGGAGCGCGTCTCGACGATGCGATGAACTACTTGCCCGCCCGACTGACATGGTTCCTGATCGTGTGCGTCGCGGCCGTTGCGCCTGGTTTGTCGGGACGAAAAGGGTGGAGGGTGGGCCTCGGGCAGCACGCCGTGCTGCTGGGCCCCAACTCCGGCTGGAGCGAGGCCGCGATGGCTGGAGCACTCGCGCGGCGAATCGTGGGTCCGATTTGGCTGAAGGGAGTACTAGTGACGGACCTGTGGGTGGGCGATCCCAATGATCCTCCCCTTTCCACCAACTCTGACGTGATGAAAGCGATGGCGCTAACGCTCACGACTGGGTTGCTCGCGGTGGCATTGGCGGCCGCGGCCCTGACCACTTTTGCGTCAGCCCTCGCGTAGCGGGGAGGCAGCTGCCCATCCAGCGTGCGCCGGTTGTCGAGATCGTTGTACAAAGTGGTTCAGGCGACCTGGAATCAAGCACTTAGCCTGTGGAAGTTCGATACTGGGGATTGGCCGGATCCGTAACCTGTTTATTTTGAGCTGTTTATGGGCTGGCTCGCCGCACTGGACGATTTCCGCAACTGTTCAACAGGACCTGCGGTCCGCGAAAGGCCATGAAGACTCGTCGGTCGACGATCTTCGACCCTGGTTGATCCGAGAAGCTGCATAAATGGCCTGTTATTGAGAGGTTCGCTAAGGTTTCGCGAGGTGAGTCTCGAAGAACGACTGCGGCTCAAGTCTGCGGGCCGCTGCCCCCCACTCTCCGCGACATCGTCGGGCTGTATCTGCATCGGCCGGCGCACGCCCGCCTGCACTGCGCCGGCCGCTGCGAGAAGCGCGATGCCGGCGGCTGCCGCACAGGTCGCCTCGAGCCTGAGCAGGCCGAGGGCGAACCATTCGATTGATCGAGCGCGCAGCAGGCATGGCCAAGGGTCTCTTTACGGGATCGGCGGGAATAGCTCCGAGTATGACAAAAGCGTAGAATTGCTTCGATCTCCCGCGAGAAAAGCCATGATGGATAACGAGCGCCAAACGCGAACACCACTCGCCGTCCTGATGTGGAGTCTGGCATTAGCACCGATGGCGTGGCTGCTGCTGTTCGGCCTGTTCATCCTGCGTGCGCGCGTGACGCTAGGTCGATGGCCGGCGCCCTATCAGCCCGATCCCAGGGATCTGGGCTTCGATCTCCATCATGCGTCGATTGTGGCTGGCATGCCTCTCATGTTCGCGGCGGTCTTGTGTGCGATCGCGTTGACATTCCTCGTGCATGATCGCCCGAGACGACCGTGGATCCTTCGAGCCACTGCCGTGGCGGCGCTCGTTGCTGTCATCGCGCTCGCGCGTACGGACCCTGGCTACGTATTTACGTGGCTCGGCGACTAGTGTCCCGTAACTGTACAAACTGACACAAATGGCGCGGCCCGCTCGTACTGCTCTACAGGCAGGTGAGCATGCGAACGGGTCATCGGCCCGATGAACGTCACCCGGGCGGTACTGCCGGTGATGCGGAAGCAGCGCTCGGGTCGCATCATCTCGATCTCCTCGTCGGCGGGCATCGCCGCCGGCTTCGAGTTCGTGAGTGCCTACGCCGCGTCCAAGTTCGGCCTTGAGGGCTGGATGCAATCCGTGCAGGCGGAGGTCGCGCCGTTCGGTATCACCACGACCATCGTCAATCCGGGATTCTTTCGCACGGAGCTCCTCACGGAGCAATCGACGAACTATGCCAAGCCGTCCATCGCCGACTACGACGAGCGCAGAGGGCCGCTGGTCGAATATTGGAAAGCCCAGAACGGACAGCACTCCGGGGACCCGGCGAAGCTCGCGCGCGCGCTGATCACGATCGCGAACCAGGAACGACCGCCGCGCCGCTTCATCGCCGGCGCCGATGCCATCGCCACCGCCGAGCAGAAGATCGCTGATCTGAAGGCGGAAATCGAGGCGCACCGGGAACTCTCGACGTCACTCGCTTTTGACTGAACTTCTGTGCCCCGGCTCGAGGGAGGAAAACCAGTCATCCAGTTGCGGACATCTCAAGCGCTGGGGAGCTTGACAAACCCTGATGTAAGCTTACACTAGACGAAGTGATGAAAACGTTGGGCGAGCACGTTCGAGAACTGCGCGAGAAGAAGGACCTGTCCGTCAGGGAACTTGCCAAGCGAATTCAGGTGTCGCCTCCCTTCCTTTCCGACGTTGAACTCGGGCGCCGGCATCCGTCCGAGGATGTCCTGGGGAAGCTCGCGCATGAGCTCGACACCACTGTTGTTGAACTCCAGAAGCACGATGCCCGGCCGCCAGTCCAGGAGTTGAAGCGGATGGCGGCGGCCAATCCGGCGATGGGCTTTGCTCTGCGCAAGGTGGTGGACGACGGAGTCAGCGCCGAAGATCTCTTGGAGTTCCTGAAGAAGCATCGAGGCAAGAAGGGATGAAGACGTTCAAGTCCCCGAGCGGCCCGTTCGTCGAGCAGCCGTACTACACGCCCAACGACGTGGAAGCGATCTGTTCTGATGAGCTTCAGAAGCTCGGCTTCTATCCGTCTGACCCTTCTCCGGTTCGGATTGACCGGTTCATCGAGAAGCGGTTCGATCTTCAGCCGACGTACGAGGACCTGCCGAATGGCCTGCTCGGGTTCACCCGGTTTGGTACCAAGGGTGTCGAGGAGATCGTGATCACGACGGCCTTGGACGAAGAGGGTACGCGTCCTGCCGAGCGACGACTGAGAACGACCCTCGCGCATGAAGGCGGGCATGGCCTTCTTCACTCCCATCTGTTTGTGCTTGGTCCGCGCCCTGACGCCCTGTTTGGAGATGGCCTCGCCAAGGACGCCCCGAAGATCCTCTGCCGCGATGACGGGACGCCGGCCACGGACGGTGGCCGCAAGACCAAGCCACCGTACCGCTGGTGGGAGTTCCAGGCCAACATGGCCATGGGCGCCCTACTGCTCCCGAAAGCCTTGGTTGCCAAGGCCGTGAATGCCCATCTGGAACCGCAAGGCATGCTGGGTCTGCCAATGCTACCGGCCAGCCACCGGGATCTCGCGATTCGTGAATTGGCAGATGTTTTTGATGTGAATCCTGTAGTCGTGCGAATTCGTTTGGAATTGCTCTATCCAGAAAAATCTAGGAATCAATTGACGCTCTAAATTTTTTTGCCTAGAATGTAAGCTAATACCAGCTTCTACCAGCTCTAACGTGACGCGATGCCGATATCTCGAACCACCAAATCAGGACGCAGCTCCGGAAAGCCACGAGTGCTGTCGCCGGTTGTCGCCGCCCGAGACATACCCCATCGCGTCCGGCTGCTCCTATGCGTGCACGCCGGGGGACGCTGTGAGTTCGACGGCTGCAACACATATCTCTTTGAGGATTCCCTCACGCTGACCGACGGCAACTTCGGCGAGGCGGCGCACATCGTGGCCTTCCGAGAGCAGGGGCCACGCGGAGCGGACGCGAATCGGCCGGCAAACATCCACCAGCTCGTCAACCTGATGCTGCTGTGCCCGACGCACCACAAGCTCATTGACGACCATCCGGCCGACTACACCCGCTCGGCCCTCGAGAGCTACAAGACGGCCCACGAGGACCGCATCAAGCATGTGACCTCGCTCGGCCCTGACCGCAAGACGGCGGTTGTGGTCTTCAAGGCGCTCATCCGAGGGCAGATGGTCGGGATTCCGTACCATCAGATTGCGGAAGCCACCGCCCCGAGATTTCCGACCACTCGGCAGCCGTTCACGATCGATCTGACCGGCCTTCCCGCCGACGACCGCGCCTTCTACAAGACTGCCTGTACGACCATCAAGCGGCGCGTCCAGGATCTGTTCAGCCCGGAGGGCGAAGCGGTCAAGGCCGCGCACATCTCCATCTTCGCCATCGGCCCCATCCCGCTGCTGATGTGCCTGGGCCGACAACTGAGCAACAAGGTCGCCAGCGACCCGTATCAACGACATCGCGATACGGAATCGTGGACTTGGAAGATAGACGGCGTGCCGGTCAAGTACTGCTTCCGCCGCATGAACCGCGGCCACTTCAAGAAGGTCGCCCTCGTGCTGTCCCTGAGCGGGACGATCCGGCTGCAAGACCTGCCGGCAGACATAAGGAGGTCATCCGCCATCTACCAGATCACGCTCAACGGCATGACGCCGCAGACGACGTTCCTTCAGCACAAGCGGGACCTGGATGCGTTCCGTACCGTGTATCAGGAGGCGATCGCGACCATCCTTCAGACGTACGGCCCGCTCGACACGATCGATCTGTTTCCAGCCGTGCCCGCTCCAATCGCCGTCCTCTGCGGACGGGAGTTGCTGCCCAAGGTTCACCCGAAGCTCCGGGTCTACGACAACGACCGAGACGCCGGCGGCTTCATTTTCAAGCTGGAGGTTTAAGACAACGCCATGACCGATAACGAATATCTACAAGCAGTCCTGAAATCACAGGACCTCGCAGACGACAGCGCCGAACTGAAGGCCCTGACCACACGCCGGAAGGACGTTGAAGCTCTCCTCCGGAGCGCGTTCCCGGACAGTTCGCCGACGATCCGCTACGGCGGCTCCAAGGCGAAGGGTACGCTCATCAAGGAGTCCTACGACCTGGACATCGTCTGCTACTTCCCGCACGACGACACCACGGCCGGCGAGACGCTCGAGGACATCTACAACAGCGTCGCCGCGGCGCTGGAGAAGGACTACGCCGTTGAGCGCAAGCGCTCGGCCCTGCGGCTGCGCGACAAGGATTTGGTGGACTTCCATATCGATGTCGTGCCCGGCCGCTTCACCGACGATTCCAAGACCGACTGCTTCCTGTACCAGGAGAACGGCGAGAAGTGCCGGCTGAAGACGAATCTCCAGGTCCACATCGACACCGTCCGAGACAGCGGCGTCCTGGACGCGATTCGGCTGCTGAAGCTGTGGAAGGCACGGAAGGCACTCGACGTTAAGCAGTTCGTGTTCGAGTTGTTGATCATCGACCTGCTGTCAGCGCACAAGAACAAGTCCCTGGCGGATCAGCTCATTCACGTCTGGACGAATTTCCGCGACCTAGACAGTCCGCCGAAGGTCGAGGACCCGGCGAACCCGTGCGGCAACGACCTGATGCCTCTGCTTGACGCGGTGTGGAACGAACTCGGGAGCGTCGCCAGCTCAACCCTCTCGACGATCGACAACGACGGCTGGGAAGCCGTGTTCGGCAAGGTTGACACAGGCGCCGACAAGAGCGCGGCCGTGAAGATGGCAGTCGCGTCAGTGGCAACTCGGACACGACCGTGGTGCGGGTAATTGCGACGTCTACCCGCGTGCGCCAGCTCACCGACCTGGAGCGGGCTGTTCAGGAGAAACAGCCCGACCTCCGTCTAGTCCTGGAAGGCGACACCCCTTCGTTCCGCGGCAGTTTTCAGTTGGCCAACGACGGCGTCGTGTTCGACCGTTTCTCGATCCAGATCACGTTCCCAGACGGAGCGTTCAAGCTGCCTCGGATCGAGGAAATCGGCGGGCGCATTCCACGACACATTGATCGACACGTATTTGGGAACGGCGCGATTTGCACCGAAGTCCCGGAGCTGACGTTGCTTCGCGGCAGATATTCGCTCGTGTCGTATCTCGACGGTCCAGTCCGCAACTACTTCCTCGGCCAGATCCTCGTTGAACAGGGCCAACAGTGGCCATTTGGCGAGTGGGACCACGGCAAACCTGGTCTCCTGCAAGCGTACGGCGAAGTCCTCGGCGTCACGGACGAAGAAAAGATCCGGCGGTTCCTAGACTGCCTGGGACACAAGAAGGTAAAGGGGCACTGGAACTGCCCGTGCGGCACAGGCAAGAGAATTAGGGACTGTCACCTCGACGTGATCAGAAGACTCCAGGAATCCGTCCCCCCGGCGATTGCGCGTCAGGCCCTGGCCCGACTGAACATCTACAGGCGTCCTTAGCCAGTCCCATCGGCGATCCGCCTGCGAGACGGGATACGCTTCCGGCAAGTCAACGCTCATGAAAATCATTGGCAAAGACGGGAACCCGATCTTGTCGGTCGACGGTTGGTATGCTGGCGCGCCGCCGAAGGGCGGGGCTGCGCACTGGGTGACGGGCCGAAGTGCACGCGAACTCGCCGTCGCGTGGTGTGGGTCCGAAGGCGCCTGCGTTCCGGCCGAAATCGAGCAGCTCTTGCGATCGCACCCGGACCTCGAAGGGGTCGTCATTGAGCGTGCGCTTCCCGAGCATCAGATCCGGTTCGACGATCTGCCAGGCGAGCCACGGAACGCTGACCTTGCCATCGAAGCCCGGGACGGCAAAGGGTTGGTCGCGATCACGATCGAGGGCAAGGCGGACGAGAGTTTCGATCGCCCAGTCACTGCGGTCCTGCAGTCAGCGGTCAAACGGATCGCAGCAGACGAGAAGACCGGCGCGGTGCGTCGCGTAGAATCCCTCTCCGAGGCCCTGCTTCCTCAGTGGCGGAGCGGCCTGCCGCACCTGGGCGAGCTCCGATACCAACTCCTCACGGGTATCGCTGGAACCCTTGCTTGGGCGCGCGAGCTACGAGCGACGCGGGCCGTGTTCGCGATCCAGGAGTTCGTCACGGATCAGACCCGCGACGACAAGCACGGGCGGAACGCGTCAGATCTGAATCAGTTTCTCGAACGCCTCACTGACGGAGCCATTCGCAATCTCGCAGAGGGAGTGCTCGTCGGTCCGATTCGCGTTCCTGGAAACGCACGGATACCTTGTGTGCCGTTGTACATCGGCAAAGCCGTTCGCAACACGCGTGTTGCAAGACAATCCGAACGTGGCCTGTCCTGAATCAGATTCGGGCCCCGATTTGAGACGGCGGCTTCCGTTCGTTAATCTCAAAGGGCAATGGCAGCGGAACTCTCCATCGACGAGGCTAAGACGCTGCTGGCGCTGTGCGCCTCGGGCCGCCTCTACGCTATTGAAGCGTGGATCGGTTCCGGCCGAACGCTTCAAGTCCCACGCGCGCTCAGGAAGACGCCGCTGCAGGTCGCGTTCGCGACCGGCTTCCACAGTCTGATCGAACTGCTGCTACGACACGCGCCGAACCAGGAGACAAAGAACGAGGCCCTGAGTGAGGCAGTGCACCGACGTCGCTCAGACCTGATCGACCTGGCCCTCAGTCACGGCGCGGAGATCGGCGCGGTTCCGTTCGTCGATGTCCTCGGCACCGCCGACAAGAGTGTCGTCTCGACGTTTCTCAGTCGCGGTGCTGATCCAATCGCCGGCTTCCCCTTTGCCCACGCGTTTCGCGAGCTCAAGGCGAAGACTACGCTCGGGATGTACCTCGATTGCAGGCGCCAGTACCCTGAGCTTGCAGGCAAGCTTCAGCAGCAGGTCGACATGGCGCTGCGACAGTTCTGCTGCGACGGGAACCTGAAATGGGTGAGTCTTTTGCTGTGGGCGGGAGCGGATCCTCGGTCATCGGGACCGCTGCTTAAGCACGCTGAAGACGAACAAGCGCAGGATCCTGAGACGCACACGACGGCGTTCGATGAGGCGTGCACCTGGGGCCACACCGAGATCCTCAAGAGGGTTAATCCCGACCCCACGCGAGACGACCTCGGGGCGCTACTCGAGAAAGCCGCTTTCTTTGCGCGCCGGGACACGCTGGCCCACCTGCTCACGCTGGGTGCAAATCCGAACAACAAGGCTAACGGGGGCTCGGGAGCGCTCGAGGCCTGTATCCGTCACCTCGGGTGGGACAAAATCGACAGTGTGCTTCACCGCCACGGCAAGAACTACCAAACGCCCAGCTACACGGTTTCAAGGACACGTGACACCATTCGCCTCCTCGTCGAACACGGCGCACTCTGGAAGCCGGACCCTTCATCGCTGAACGACGCCCGCCGGATCTTGTACAAAATCGAGCCGCAGGTAACCGTCGAACTGGCGGGCCTGCTCGCGAAGCATCAAGCTTGCGACCACGGCGTCCTCCGTGACTTCCTCCGCCCACCCCGCATGCAACAGCACCTCGTGGGCTGTGAACACCAAATGGCTCGAATAGGGCTAACGCTCGACGGACAACGTAAGTCGGATTTGCGGAGACCCGATCGCCCATCGGCATACGTCCTGGCTAGCTACGATCGCGAGAGGCTGTACGCCGAAGTTTGGGCAGAGCCTACGCAGAAGGTCGCCGAGCGGTATGGCATCTCCGACGTCGCGCTGGCGAAAGTCTGTCGCCAGCTGCAAGTCCCTAAACCATCACGCGGATACTGGGCAAAGAAAGCATCCGCTCGACCGGTTCCCGGACGTCCAAAGCTGCCGCCCCTGACGGTGAGTTAAGTCTGTGCAGGCTCGTCGTCACTCCGCCGGCGGAGTGCTGGTGAACGCTCCGCTGGGTGTCGACTCCGTCCGGTGACGCTCACTGCTTGAGACGCTGCCCCTGGCTATCAATCGTCAGAGGGGACACGCTCGTTGGACGGCGGGGGCCGGAAAGAGGGAGCGGCACTTCGGAGGCTCGCCAGTCGGTCTTGCGGCACTCGTTGCCATGCTTCCTCTGGGAGCAGCGAGCCAAACAAGCTGGCATCGAACACATGTTGCCGGCGCATGACGCGGTCCCACTGAAACGCGTCGTACGTGCCCTCGAGGATGAGCTGCCGAACCTCGATGAAGGGAGGTTCACCCTCCGCGTCTCCCTGTTCGCGCTCATCGAGCCAATTCCGGGCGAGCTTCTCCCACAGACTTCCCTTGCGATCGACACGGCCGATTTGCTGCTCGAGGACGGCGGGGTTCCATTCGGCGTGGAACTGGATGACCACCCGACAGGACTCGTGCAGGTTGAGACCTTCACGACCGACCTGGCTCTGCGCGATGAGGACCCATGGTGAGGCGCCTGGCCGGTTGAACGCGGCCTGGAGATAGCGTCTTGTCTCCCATTGCGTGGCTCCCTGAAGCAGTCGCGCATGGAAGCTCTGTCGACCATCGTCGTCCTCGAGAAGCGAACGCAGTGCGTCCTGGCGGAGCACGGCTTGCTCTTCGTCGGCGTCATCGTCGCCCAGTTCACCAAGGAGCGGGCGCAGGCGCTCGTCGACGAACTCCGCGGTGAGCACGTCGAAGCGCTCGTCGGTCACCTCGTCGGACTCGGACGTTGTCGCGAGGAAGTTGTCGAGGATGAACGAGACGAGGTGGTCTTCGAGCGCGCCCCTGAGCTCACGGTCGACCGACGCGCCGCCGAACAGTGATGGGTCCGTCCGCCACGCGGCGACCGGCTTCTTCGCACGCCGGCGCACTTTGTCCCGGAGTCGCTCGTAGGCCTTGTGGCTCTCGGCGAGCGAGCGGCGCATCTCGGCGATATTGCCCGTCGAAAGACGACCCGAGAGAGAGCCCTCCGTACGCAGGCGCTCGAGCTGGCGAAGCGCGATCCCCAGCAGCGCCACGTCGGTATGAATAGCGTGCGCGATCGGCCTGCCAGCGTCGGCCGCCCGCAATGCATGGCGAACGTTGAGTACGTCACGAAGGAATCGAAGCGGGCGCAAGAAGACGCCGAACACCAGCACCTTCTCGCGCTTCAGCGTCCAGCCCTCGATCTCCTTCACTGCAGCGAGGAGGCGCGGGTGTTCGGTGTCGGGGTCGAGGGTGGTACCGCTCACGAGCGGCAACCCTTCGAGGACGCGCTTGCGGCCGTCGCGCAGCCGTCGATACCAGTAGGCGGTGCGTGCGATCTTGCCCCGTGTATGGTCGTCAACGATGCCGGGTTCGGGCACTCGGAGTGGCTCGCTCGTTTCGGAGAGGTCGATACTGAGGTGGCCGGCCGATAGCTTCGTGTACGCGTCACGCACCGCACGCGGCCACTCCGCGGTTTCCTTGAGCGTCAGCCCTCGGGCGCTCTGGCTCATGGACTCAGCGGCGAAGAGCACATCGAGCCAGGGCGAACTCTGGCCCACTGTGTCGGCCCAAGCGATCTTTAGCGAACGTACATTTCGATACGGATGCGGGGCGTCTCGACGCCGTTCAGGCGGCAGGTTGTCTCGGAAGGTCGTGACTAGCGGATCTTCATCGCGTCGACGCCGCGTCACGTACGGAGCCAGCGTCCTGGTGAAGTTCCCAGCCGCCGCACACAGATCGTCGAGGCGACGCCCTTCGTCAGGCGCGATGGCTGCGCAGGCCGCCGCGTCGTGCAGTTCCTTCACGACCTGATGCCCGCGCTCCGGGTCGAGGCCGCTGCACGCGCGATCACGTCCGAGCAAGTGGAGCCACTGCTTTAGATCGAGTTCCATTGGCGTCGCGGTGAGACAAAGCCGGCTCCCGCCCTCGGTCTGTTTCAAGAGCTTGTTGACCAGTCGTGACAGGACACTGCCGGACACCGCGCCGACCGCCGTACCGTCGACGTCTACCTCAGCTCGGCTCTTATGGGCTTCGTCGATGATGAGGAGATCGAACTCGCCGAGCCACACCCCTAAGAGGTCCTCAACGAGAGTGCGGCCGTTGTCCTTGAGCGCTTCGATCAGCTTCGTGTTGTCGCCACCTCGTCGGTACGGGGGCAACTCATCGAGTCGCGCGCGGAGCCGGATACGTTGCTGCCCACGAAGACGATCTGCCAGGTCCCCAGCAATCCGTCGGCTCACCTCATGCGGATCCTCAAGCAGCTTGCCGGTGAACGTCCGTCGGTCCTTACGGGTGGCCTGCGCGGTTAGCTCTGCGCGAACGTAGGCAGGAAGGGCAACACGCCACTCCGCCGGTCGTCGGCCCTGCCGAACTTGTGGCGCGCGGAAGCCGTGCGAGACCAGGAGCCATTCCGGGCTATCAGGTGTCGGGGCGATGTCCTCCCACGCCTTCGACTTGGCATCCTCGATAAAGTCACGTACTGACGTTAACGACTTGGCGGAGGACATGCCCAGCACGTGCGCTTCACGCTGCCACTGGTGCATCAGACCGTGCGGAACCACGACGGCCGCGCGTCCGCCGGCTTTAACAACGGCGATGACTACCGCGCATGCAATACGCGTCTTCCCCGTGCCGACTTCGTCGGCAAGGACGACGCCTGTCTGTGGCAGTCGTTCAGCCATCCACATGAGCGACGCGCGCTGGCCGTCATCGAGATGTTGCTCCGCAAGCTGCCTCGATGCGTCGTCCGCGACAATCGTCCGAAGCGCATCAGCCGCACGCGCCCACGAAAAACTCATCGCAGCCCCCACGCGCGGGCGGCGCCGTCGAGAACCTCGAAGTACCTAGCGCGCTGCTGGTCCGTCAGGTGTGGCGCGCGCAGCTCCGGCTCCCGTAGATGCGCGAAGATGTCGAGCCGGTGCGTCCGCCAGGTCGCGATGAGCGCTTCTGGGAACGAAGCGCGGAACATCCGGTCGAGGTGATCGAGCCAGTCGTTGAGCATCAACTGCGGGAGTGCAGCCTGGAGCGCGGCGACCTTCTCGACGAGTTCGGCTGCGGCGTGCAGCGCGTAGCTCTTCTCCTGCTCGATTGCCTCCCCGTCGCCCGTACCTTGGGCGCCGCCTCCATCGCCGTCATTACCGTCGTCGTCAGTGGATTCGGCAGGACGGATCGGGAAGTCGAGGAGCGCAGCGAGCGCGGCGGCGTAGGAATCGAAACGGGGTGGCTGCCAAGCGACACGACCTGCGGGGTCGACCACCGGAACAAGCCAGTTGCGGCTCTTGCCACCCACGAACAGCACAGTCGGGTTCTCGTCGTCCTTCAACGGCACATCGTCGCCCTGTTTCACCTCGAACGAGTCGCGCCCGCTCCACCAGACGCTTACACGAGCAGCTGGCGGGACGTCGTCTCGCCAAAGCAGACGCAGTCGGCGCGTCGGCGCGGGAACGACCGCCGCAGAGAGAATCGGGGACGCTTCCAGGATCGGCTGCGCGTCGGGTGCATCACCGACCTGCCCGACTATCCAATCCTCGTCGCCGCCTGTGTCGGCGTCTTGGGTCCAGAATAGCAACCGTTCAAGCTGCTCAGGGTCAAGACGTTCACTAGCCTCGAAGACCACGCCTGTTTCGACGTTGCCCTTGGCCATCGCTCCGTGCGTGAGGATGCCGCGGCGCGACAGATTGCCGGAGCCTAGATAGAGCCAGCCATTGCTCAGGTGACCGTTGCGTAGATGGCCCGCGAACACGAACTTCGCGTGGAGGCGGCGCTTGTGGTCGAGCGTGTCGAAGGGGCGAACGATCTCCCACCCATCCGTATCACCTTTTGTGACCCAACCAGCGACAGCCCCCGCTTCACTAGGCTCCACGAGCGCCACACGTCGCGGCTTCGGAGTGAAAACGCCAAGGTCCTCGAGCTTGCCGAAGACCGCCGGCTTCTTCGCCTTGCCGGATGGCTCCTCATAGAACCCGGATCCGCAGAGAAGAAAGTTCCTCGGTTTGTCGATCGCGCTGCGGAGCCGTTCGCGAATCTGGTCGTAGAGAGAGCGGTCGAGCGAGTGGATAAAGCGCGGCTTTCGGTTCGTCACGAGAGACGACGCAGCGGCCAGGAGGGCGTCCAGCCGCGCTGTCAGCTTGCGTTCCTTCGGCGGGAGCGTCTGCTCGTCGCGGTGAAAGCGCCGTGCGAGGAGCGTCTCCACGAACAGACCTGCCGCCGCTACGTCCGCGCGATCCTCGGGCCGCGCGGTGCCGTCGAGCGGCACGTCAACGACCCACACC
>JBEBGV010000171.1:0-3825 GCA_040081265.1 Vicinamibacterales bacterium | reverse complement strand
CCTCACGCACGTGGTCGGATCGTTGAGTGACGCCGAGCAGGCGACACTCCTGACGGCACTGATGAAGATGATCCGTGCGTTGCAGGAGCAGGGCCAGATTCCGATCAGCCGGATGTGCGTTACCTGCACGTACTTCCGGCCGCGCGTACGCCGCGGTGACACGCCGCACCACTGCGCCTTTGTCGACGCCCCGATGGGGCCGCAACATCTGCGACTCGACTGCCCCGACCACGAGCCGGCGCCCGAAAGTCAGCAGCGCATCGCCTGGGCCCGTTTCGCGAACGCCGTGTAAACATGCACGCGGGTCACGCCAGCGCGGGTGGGTCGACGCGTGATTTGACAACGAAGAGAGGTGACTGATGACGACAGGAATCCCAGGCTATTCCGCAGGCATGCCCACCGTCGCGCGCTCGCCCGTGTCGCTCGGCGACTTCGCGCTGATGCAGAAGAGTGTGCTCTTCGGGGACGACGACGTGAACGCGTTGCGCCAGTCGCACGACGTGGTCAAGGACCAGGTCGAGGCCATCCTCGATGTGTGGTACGGATTCGTCGGCTCGCAGCCCCACCTCCTCGCCTCGTTCACCCACAAAGGCACCGGCGAGCCGATTGGCGACTATCTCGCGGGCGTGCGCCGGCGGTTCGGCCAGTGGATTCTCGACACGGCGCGGGCCGAGTACAACCAGGCGTGGCTCGACTACCAGCACGAGATCGGCCTGCGGCACCACCGTGCGAAGAAGAATCAGACGGACAGTGCCGCCTCGACCGCGATCGTGCCCTTCCGCGATCTGTTCCTGCTCGTCGTCCCGGTGACGGCGACACTGAAGCCGTTCCTCGCGAAGTCCGGCCACAGCACGGCCGAGGTCGAGGCGATGCACGCGGCCTGGGTGAAGTCGTGCCTCCTCCAGCTGACCCTGTGGAGCCATCCGTACGTGAAGGACGGCGACTTCTGATGACACCGTCCGCTGCGCCCGCGTGGTCGACCTTGCGCTGGTTCAACACGCCTGAGCCTCTCACGCTCGACGCGCTGCGTGGGCGCGTGGTGATGCTCCATGCGTTCCAGATGCTGTGCCCGGGTTGCGTGTCGCACGGCATTCCGCAGGCGCAGCGGGTGGCCAGCCAGTTCGGCGATGCACCCGTGACCGTCGTAGGCCTCCACACCGTCTTCGAGCACCACGACGTGATGGGATCGGACGCGTTGGCAGTGTTCCTTCACGAATACCGCGTGCGGTTCCCCGTCGCCGTCGATCATCCCGGCCCAGCCGGTGACCCGCTGCCTGTGACGATGCGGGCGTATGGCATGCGCGGCACGCCAACGGTCGTCTTAGTCGACGCGGTCGGTCGCGTCCGCCAGCAGGTGTTCGGTGCCTATGACGAGCTGCAACTCGGGCGGGATCTCGGAGTGTTGATGGCCGAGGTCCCCGCTGCGAGGCGACGTCTCTTCGGGACCGACCGCTCGCAGCCGGTGTCCGCTCCGGATGGCCACGAGACGGGCGGCGCCAGTGAGGAGGACGAGCCGACCCTGCGCTTCAGCGTGCCTGGCCATGAACGATAGCCGGGAGCGACTCGTCGGGCTTCCGGAATCGGTCCTCCGCGCGCCGGCACGGATGCGCCGCGCGATCTACCAGCTTCACCTCTGGACCGGGCTCGTGCTCGGGCTCTACCTCGCCATGCTCAGTGTCACCGGGAGCGCGCTCGTCTATCGGCTCGAGCTGAATCGGCTGTTTCAGGCGCCCGCTCCCGCGTTCGACCCCGACCGGGTGCCGATGGCGAGCGACGCGCTGGCCGAGGCGGCCCGCCGGGCGTATCCCGGCTACGACGTGAGCACGATGGGAACACGCATCAGCCGCAACAGGCCCGTGGTCGAGGTCCGCCTCGCACGGGGTGACGACCACCTGGACCGTCTGTTCAATCCCTACACGGGCGCCGACCTCGGCGACGCGATGTCGCCGGTCATGCGTGCACTGACGTGGCTGGCACGCCTGCACGACGATCTACTGCTGGGCGAGACCGGTCGCAGGCTCAACGGGATCGGGAGCGCGCTCGTCGGCCTAGTCGTCGTCACCGGCGTGATCACCTGGTGGCCCACGGGGGCGCGCCGTCGCCGGAGCGGCCGAGCGCGCCCGTCGGTCACGCGATCCACGAACGCCACCGTGCACCGTCTGCTCGGGATATGGGGTGGGGGGTTGATGCTCGTGTGGGTGGTCTCCGGGATCTATCTCGCGTTTCCCGAACCGTTCGATATGGCCGCCTCGGTTGTCTCGGGCGACGATCTGACGGGAATCGGCTACCAGGTGCTGACCTGGTTGACGTACCTCCACTTCGGCCGCTTCAGCGCCGCCGTGCAGATCGTGTGGCTCGTCGTCGGCTTGTTACCGGTGGTGCTGGTCGTGACCGGAGTGGGCATGTGGTGGACGCGCAAGGTCAGACGGTCCGTCGTACGCACGCCAGCCGGCGCGGCGCGCCAGTGGGCGGGGCCCCTGTGGACGGCGCGAGCCACATCGGTCGCGCTCGTGGTCGTCGGCTGCGGCGCGTGGGCGCTGTACACATGGTCGAACTACCGAGAGGAGCGGCAGGTCGAGCGTTTTCTCGGCGTTGTGGCGTCCGGGCAGTATCGGCGGGCGCACGCCATGTGGGACGGCGACGGGTACGGATTCGAGCGCTTCCTCGCCGATTGGGGTCCGGGCGGCCGGTACACCGCGGCCGGTTCCGACATCCAAGTGATCGACTCGACCACGCAGGGCGCAGCCGTCACGGTCTACATCAAGACCGCGGCCCCGACACCTGTCGCGCTCGACGTGGACAAGGAGACGATGCTCTTGTCCCAGGGGCTCTCCGACGATTACGCCGCCGACGCGGTGACGCCGTGACGGCGGGTGAGACTGGTCGCAGCCGCGCTGACCGCACACGGGCGCGGACCTCGCCCTCAGTGAACTCGAATTGTCGACGCGGAGCCCTGGTCGACCATCGATCTGTCCTGGAGCCAGGGCGTCACAATGGAGTCAACCGACCCCGATGACGTGCCCTGCGGCCTCTTTGCCGGATCGGTAGTGAAATGGGCCAGATGGGGCGATTCTGGTCGCAGCTCGGCCGCGGACCGGGTCCAACATCGCCCCCTGCGCGACCACAGAGGAGCACTAGCACATGAGGAGCGCCACGTCCCCGATCGACACCGATACGCCATCCAGTCGCCTGTAGCCTTCGCGCACGCCACACCGTTCGCCGGGAGCATCGCGACTCTCGGTGCACGGCCTCTGCGCTGATTGCAGCTGGGGGCCTCGAGTTGCGCGCTCAACCTTCGCTCAACTCCTGTGTGACGGCGCAGGGTTTACCCAGAGGCTGCGAGCGTCCTGAACGGCCTTCTTGAACGGTTGCGGCAAGTCTGTTCAAACTCGCCGCCGCGCGCGCCTCGAATTCGCTGGCACGCAAGAGCCGGACGTCGATGGGCGCGAAATGGTCGTCAGGCCCAATTCGATAGTCCAATGCACGTGAGACGGTGTTGCCAGCTGTCCAGGTTGCGGAATCCCGAGATAAGATGTCGATCAGACCGACGGCGAGCCCCTGCCGACGCCCATCGAAGCCTCAGGTGATCCCGGCGCAAGGACAGCCTTGCTCAAAACGGCTATTCTCGAACAGGGCATTGCCATCGAGTACGCCGACGAACTTGGCGGCGCACTTGGCACGTCAAGCGGCGGATGCATTCGGCTCCTCAACGGTCTCTCGCCCGCCATGGAATTCACGACTCTCGTTCACGAGCACGCTCACGAGCTCTTGCACCGAGCGGACCACCGACCCGCCTCACGCGACACGCGCGAACTCGAAGCCGAG
>JBEBGV010000095.1:10000-14387 GCA_040081265.1 Vicinamibacterales bacterium | reverse complement strand
CGGGTGCGCTGATTCGGCAGGGCCTGAAGAGCGAAGCCACCGGGATGAAGGAGCGGCTCAAGGAGCGCGTGCTGGAAAAGCTCGCGCCAATGCGGGGTGCCACGCGGCCGAAGCCCACCGGCACGTTCTGACGGCAGCCCCGGCCAGCGTCCCCAGATGCCCAGGCGGGCGACCCGGGCGCTCCGCTCCGCTGCGCGCAGTTCGCTCAGCCGCCGCATCTGCCGGCGCGCACTCACGAGCGCCAGGCCACGGCGAAGCATTTCGGCATTGGCGAACAGACCGTCGTCTCTGAAAACGTAAGCGAGGCGGCGTCCGTACCGGTCGGTCACCGGTCCGTCGGTCTCCAGGCGCACATAGCGGCCGCTCAGCAGTGACGCGAGGCGGTCGCGGGCCTCGGCGGCGAAGGGCGCCGGGGTGTCGAACCCGATTCCGAGTTCCGGCGCGTCGATGCCAAGCAGGCGTACGCGCCCGGCGTGACCGACGTCGATGGTGTCGCCGTCGAGTACGCGGCGCACTGGGAGACGATCCGTCGCAGTCAGCGTTCCGGACGGGATCATTAGAAGGCCGGCGATAACGATGGAGAGGCAGAGCTGGGGTGACGGGGAGTTGAGGCGACGCAGGTGAGGCGAGCGCGGGTGAGGTGAGTGCAGGCGGAGTGAGCGCGGGTGAGGTGAACGCGGGTGAGGTGAACGCAGTGCGGAAGTTCGCACGTCCAACGCCGAGCAAGCGCCGGGCCATCGCGCGGAGCAGACGGGTCAGAGCATCTGTGGCGATGCCGTCTCCAGTGAGTCGCAGTTTCGGCGATCTGGCCCGTGGGGCGCCGCGCACAATGCGCTCGCGACGCGGTCAGTTCGCCTGGATCAAGAGCGGGAGTCCGGTGATCTCCGGCCGCGCGCGTGCCCGCCGCCTGCGCGGCGCGGCCGTCGGCGCGGTCGTGCACCTGCCGGTGCTGACGTAGCTCAGCGCCTCAGCGAGGGAGGACTCGCGGACGTCGCCGAGTTGGTGGTCCAGGTCGTCGGCCGCTGTACAGGTCTGCGCGAGGCCGTCGTAGTAATCCCCCTCGCCGAGGGCGTTGCGGATGGAGAACGACACGGGCGCGAGCACCTTGTCGCAGAACGGGATGGCGTACTGGCCCACCGGTTTTCCGTATGTGCGGTCGCCGATGATCTCGACAGGGATGAAGGGCCGGAGACCGTTCACGAGCAGCTCGCTGGCCGACGCCGACGAGCCGGTCGCGATGACGAACAGCCGGTCGAGGCCGAGCGCGTTCGCGTGCGCGCCCATGCGGATGTCCGAATCGCGGTACGCGTTTCGCGGATTGTGGGCGTACCTGCCGAGCAGTTGCCCCGCGGTACGGGTGCCGCCGATGAGACCCGCGAGGTGCTGCGCGACGGTGACCATGCCGCCGCCGTTGTAGCGCAGGTCAAGGATCATCTCGTTGGCGCCCTGGGCGCGAAGGGACGTGAAGGCCTCGTCGAGAGCGGCGAAGGATGGTTCCACGAAGTTGCGGAAGAAGAGATAGCCGACGGTCCTCGAGCCGACCTGGAAGACGCGGGTGTGGGAGACGGTCGGGATGGTGACGGCGCGTTTGATCAAGCGCGCCGACCGGCGGGCGCCGTCGCGTGTGAAGCTGACGTCGCGCGCGACGCCCTCCGTCGACGGTCCGAAGACGCTGCCGATCGATCCGGACGCGATCAGCTCGGCGATACCGCGACCATCGACGGCCACGATGCGATCGCCACGGAGAAGACCTGCCTCCTCGGCGGGGCTCCCCGGGAAGACCTGGGAGACGCGGATGGCCGTGGCTTCAAGTGAGGAGGAGAACCCGAAGCCGATGAACTGGCTGTCGGAATAGAAGGCCTCGGAGGCGGCGCGGCTCTCGATGTAGCTGTAGTGGCTATCCAGCGGCAGGTAGCGGATCGCCGCCAGATACGCGTCAGGCGAACTGAAGGTCGTCGGGTCCACGTCCGGGACGGCGTCGCTCCAGAGATAGAGGTCCGTCATCACGTTCCGGATGAAGAGATTCTGGAGCGAGACAGGACAGGTGGACTGTGCCGGCGCAGAGGAGGCGGGCACGGCGAACCCGATGGCGATGAGGCACCAGCAGACCGGGATGAGGCGGCCGACGCAGCCCATGCCGACATTCTAGGCCAGACACGCGGCTGGGTCCTCTGCGGGAATAAAATCGTGCGCAGGACCGTGAAGTCACAGTCCGCCAGTCCACCGAAAGCGCCGTACAAAACAAAAAGCCCGTCTCAATAAATGAGACGGGCTTTCGAAAAAATACTCCCGGCAGCGACCTACTCTCCCACGCACCTACGCACGCAGTACCATCGGCGGAAGCAGGCTTAACTTCCGTGTTCGGAATGGGAACGGGTGTGACACTGCCCCTATGACCACCGGGAAACTTGGTTGCCTGGGGTCCGTCAGTGTGGAGCGTGGCTAGCAGCCACGCCGCATCGCACCGGCGGTCGTCCCAGACTATCTCGACAAACAATTGTTAAAGAGCGTTTAACAACCGAATACCCTGCAAACGGTAGCCCCTCACGAACCACATCGCACTGCGTCCGACATGGTGTTCGGAACGAAGAGAAATTATGGTCAAGCCTCACGGTTCATTAGTACCAGTTAGCTGAACGCATCACTGCGCTTCCACACCTGGCCTATCAACCTGGTAGTCTACCAGGAACCTTTAGGAGCCTTATGGCTCGGGAGATCTCATCTCGTGGAGGGTTTCACGCTTATATGCTTTCAGCGTTTCTCCCTTCCGGACGTAGCTACTCGGCACTGCCGTTGGCACGACAACCGATACACTAGAGGTCCGTCCAACCCGGTCCTCTCGTACTAAGGTCAGCCCCACTCAAATCTCCTGCGCCCATCACAGATAGAGACCGAACTGTCTCGCGACGTTCTAAACCCAGCTCACGTACCACTTTAATCGGCGAACAGCCGAACCCTTGGAACCTGCTACAGCTCCAGGATGTGATGAGCCGACATCGAGGTGCCAAACCCTTGCGTCGATGTGAACTCTTGGCAAGGATCAGCCTGTTATCCCCGGCGTACCTTTTATCCGTTGAGCGATGGCCCTTCCATGCGGAACCACCGGATCACTAAGACCTGGTTTCCCACCTGCTCGACTTGTAAGTCTCGCAGTCAAGCTCGCTTTTGCCTTTGCACTCTAAGGCTGATTTCCAAACAGCCTGAGCGAACCTTCGTGCGCCTCCGTTACTCTTTAGGAGGCGACCGCCCCAGTCAAACTACCCACCTAGCAGTGTCCCTGATCTGGATGACAGAACGAGGTTAGAACGCCGAAGCAGTAAGGGTGGTATCTCACCGTTGGCTCCCCCGAGACCGAGATCCCGGGTTCAAAGCCTCCCACCTATCCTGCGCATACTGCGTCAGCATTCACTACTAGGATGTAGTAAAGGTGCACGGGGTCTTTTCGTCTTGTGACGGGCAACCGGCGTCTTCACCGGTACCACAAATTCGCAGTGCCACTCGTTGAGACAGCGCTCAGATCGTTACGCCATTCGTGCAGGTCGGAACTTACCCGACAAGGAATTTCGCTACCTTAGGACCGTTATAGTTACGGCCGCCGTTTACCGGGGCTTCAGTTCAGAGCTTCGCCTTGCGGCTAACCCCTCTCTTTAACCTTCCGGCACCGGGCAGGCGTCAGACCCTATACGTCGTATTCGACTTCGCAGAGCCCTGTGTTTTTAGTAAACAGTCGCCTGAGCCTCTTTACTGCAACTCCCTCATGCTTCCCGAGCAAGTCGGTACACATTAACGGAGCACCCCTTCTTCCGAAGTTACGGGGCCAGTTTGCCGAGTTCCTAAACGAGTGTTCTCACTTGCGCCTGAGGATTTTCTCCTCGCCTACCTGTGTCGGTTTGCGGTACGGGTACCCATCCCACTCCTTAGAGGCTTTTCTCGGCAGCGTGGCGTCACCAGCTTTATGAGTCTTACGACTCTCGCTTCGGGTCCTCAGATTAACGATGCACCGGATTTGCCTGGCACATCTACCTACGACCCTCAACCCGGATATCCAATACCGGGCCTGGCTAGCCTCCTGCGTCCCCCCATCGTGATAACGTGGAATAGGTAGTTCCGGAATATTAACCGGATGTGCATCCGCTACGCCTTTCGGCCTCGCGTTAGCTCCCGACTAACCCTGAGCGGACGAACCTACCTCAGGAAACCTTAGGCTTACGGCGGGGAAGATTCTCACTTCCCTTATCGCTACTTATGCCGGCAGGGTCACTTCTCTCCGCTCCACCAGTCCTTACGATCTGGCTTCACCGCTGAGAGAACGCTCTTCTACCAATATGGAGTCCCGCAGGACTCCGTCTATTTTACGGCTTCGGTGGTGTGCTTGAGCCCCGTTATA
>JBEBGV010000095.1:0-5000 GCA_040081265.1 Vicinamibacterales bacterium | reverse complement strand
TACTTCGAGATTCCAATGACGGTGCCTGCCGTGAACGTCACAGCGTCGGAGACAACGCGCTCAGCGGTTACGCCGAACGCCGCGTCGGGCGCTGTCTCGAACTGGAATCGGGCGTAGCGGACGCCGGCCCTCAGCGACAGGCGGCTCGGAATGAGTTCGACCAGATCCTGCGCGAAGAGACCGAGCGTCTGGTAGGTGGTCCCCTCAGGGACGTCCGGCCGGTTCGGTGTCACGACACCCGTGACCGGGTTGCGCTGTGTTCGGGTCGCCGAGATCTGTTCGTCGAACAGCTCGATGCCGCCGGCTGCGGAGTGGGCGCCGACCCGCTTTCTCGCCTCGAGCTGATAGCCGAGTGCGGTGGTGGTCGCCTGCTGCGAGTCGAGCACGGCGGTCGGCCGCGTCTGTTCGTAGCGGCCGTCCCCCTGTCTGTTGACCGAGAACGTGCCCGCGACTTCGTCCAGTCCGGCCACGCTTGCCGTTCGATAGCGGAAGATGGCGAGGTCCAGGCGCTGCGGCTCAAAACCGGATCGGTGGAGGCCGTCACCGCCGTCGAGTCGGTCATACCGGTTCGCGCCCGTCTGGCTTTCGTGCGCGTAGAAAACGCTGGCAAGGCCCCTGGTGCCGGCCTGAATTCGACCCGAGACGAACGCCCCAGCCTGGTCGAAACCGCTCGCGGGAAGGCGCTCGCCGTTGACTTCGGTTGACGGCAGCCCCAGGAAGCGCGTGACGGCGGCGTGCGAGTCGTGCCCACGGCCGGCACGAAGGTCACCGACGGTCATCGCAGAGGCACCGACGAGGAACGCGGCCCGAGGGAGGCTGACGGAAATCGTGCCCTGACCGTTTCCGCTCCGGGCGGCGGTGGTTGCGCCGAACTCGAGTGCGCCTCCGATCTTGACACCCCCGGGGCTGAAGTCAGGAGCAGCCGTGAGGATGTTGATCGTACCCCCGAGCGAATCGGATCCGTACTGCACGCCGGATGGGCCACGGACGATCTCAATCCGGCCTGCAACGGCGGAGTTGATCCACGCCATGTACTGACTCGGGCCAGAGCGCCACGTCGACACGTTGAAGCGAACACCATCGACCAGATACACGTTGCTCTGCCCGGTAAAGCCACGGAGGATGGGCGAGGCCTGCGCCGTCGTGGTCTGCTGCAGGAGGACGCCGGGCTGATCACGAAGCGCCTGGGGTAGCAGGTAGTACGGCTGCATCCCGATTTCGCTCGCCGTGAGCACCGAGGTGAACTGAGGGGAAACGAAACGCTCCTCGGCATCGCCACGCGCCGCGGTGATGGACACCGCATCCCCGAATCCCCGGACAGCCAGCGCGAGATCGACGGTTGCGGTCGCACTGGCCTTGACCATTACGCGGGCCTCGGCCGCGGCGAGCAGCATGGCGCGGGAAGAGATGACGCATGGGCCGGCGGGCAGACCGGCGAACGTGAATGCTCCGGACGAGTCCGTCTGCACGTGGGCGCGGAGAAAGCCGCACGCGACATCCACCGGGACATTTGGAAGAACCGTGCCCTGCGCGTCACGGACGACGCCGCTGACGGCTCCTGCCCTGACCGGCTGGGCCATGGCCGCCTGAGGCATGACGGGGCTAAGGAGAGCGAAGCAGACAAGGCTCGCGCGGGCAAACGTATGCATGCGAACGATTATTCATATCGTCAGCGCGACGGGTTGTGCAGTTACCGTCCAGCGCGTGTGGAGATGTTGAGCAGATCGACGGGGTCAGCCGGCGGGGTCAGTCAGCGTGCTTCTCGTAGAACCGGAAAGCGATGGCCTGGGGCTCCTTCGCCAGATGCCGGACGAAGAGCGCCCAGAAGATCGAGATCGACAGCATCTCGATGCCCTCCTCGAGGGACTGCGAGAAGTGCGTCACCGTGTCGAACGGCGTCTCGCCGAACTGCTGGTCCGCGAACTCGGTGAAGTCCCATTGGCCGACGATCGCGGCGTACACGTTCAACGGATGGTCGGGGGCGAGCCCCTCCTGGAAGTCCAGGCCCACGGCAGTCGCCTGCAGGAGAATCGCGACGACGACGGCGACGCGCGTGCGCCGGGTTCCCAGCGCGGTCCAGAGAAAGGCAAACATGAACAGGCCGACCGCTCCGAGCAGGGGCACGAACAGGATCTGCCACGCATAGCTGGGGAAGAGCACCCCGGGGCCGATGCCGCGCTCGCGAAGCGTGTCGAACGCGGTGCCGATCCGCTCGTGAACCTGGGCGCCGTCGTCAACAGCCAGATACAGGAAGAACAGGGCCACCACGAACCAGCCGCGCACGTGCCAGCGATCTGTGGACCGATGACGCACCGATGTCCAGATCAACAGCGCGGTCAGCCCGGTCAGGAGCGTTTGCGTGACCTGGAACCAGGACGCGAGCCCATCCTCGCGCGTCATGTTGGTCATGCGCCGAATCGCACCGATGTTCGTCCACTCCGAATAGTTCACGAAATAGTCGAGCGACCAGAAGAAGACGACGGCACCGACGCAGCAGAGAAACAGCCGGCGCGAGAGACGGCCGACGTGCACGGAGACCGGATCGACGGGGCGGAGTCTGGAGTCTGCCTGTGACATGAGCGAGTGACTTTAGCACCGCCGGCCGGGCATGAGTGCCCGCGCGGCGTTCCAAAAGAAAGAGCCCGCAGTCCCTTCGGGGGGTGCGGGCTCCGGAATCCGCCGCCTAAGTCGTGCGGCTACTTATGCTTGCCGTTCTTACAGCTATCGCCGTCCCAGTGGCCATGTTTGCCCGACAGGCAGCCGTCACCGTCGTGGTGGCCGCCCTTTGACCCGCGGTCGTTGTCGCCGGCCCAGTGACCATGCTTGCCTGACAGGCAGCCGTCACCATCGTGATGACCGTGGCTCTTGGTACCGTGGCAGTTGTCGTTCGTCCCGCCACCGCCGTGGCTGCCAGACGGGCACCCGTCGTGGTCGTGGTGGCCGTGGCTCTTCTTGCCCTTGCAGTTGTCGTTGTGGTTCCCACCGGAGCGGTGGTCGTTGCTCCCGTGGTCATCACTCCCATGGTCGTCGCTGCTGTTGTCGTCGCAGCTCTTGTCGTCGCCACTCCGGCCATCGCCGCTCTTCCCGTCGCGGCTCTTTCCGCTCTTGCTGCCGGACTTCCCGCTCCTGCTGTCACCGCTCCGGTCGTCGCTGCTGTTGCCGTCGCTGCTGTGGTCGTCGCTGCCGTTGTCGCAGGTGCCTGTCGACTTGACCAGGATCGTCACCGTGGCGGTGTCCGTACCGCCCTTGCCGTCACTGACCGTGTAGGTGAAGGTCACGGTCCCCGTGAACCCGACCGCAGGCGTGTAGGTGAAGGTGTTGCCAGTCTTCACCAGCGTCCCGCTGGTTGGCGACGTGTAGGTCGTGACCGTCAGCGTATCTCCGTCCGGGTCGCTGTCGTTCGAGAGCACGGTAATCGTTACAGGCGTGCCCGCGTTGGTCGTGGCGGAGTCGTCCACCGCGACCGGCGGCCGATTCGTGACCGTGACGGTCACCGTCGCCGTCACGCAGTCGCCGTCGGCGTCACAGAGGCGATAGGTGAACGTGTCGGTCCCGACGAAGCCCGCGTTGGGCGTGTAGGTGTAGACGCCGGCCGCGGTCATCGTCACGGTGGCGTTCGTACTGCCGCCGTTGGTTCCCACCAGGGTCCATACGTTGCCGCCATCGCCCGACTGCGTGTCGTTCGTCGCCGCCGACGCGCTCACCGCCACGCCGGCCCGGGTGGTGTTGGTGTCAACCGCCGCCACAGGCAGGTCGTCGCCGGAGTTGATCGTGACCGTCACCCGCGCCTGGCTGCAGTCACCATCGGCGTCACACACCCGGTAGCTGAAGACGTCGACGCCGTGGTAGTTCGCCGCTGGTGTGTAGGTGTAGCCGCCAGCGGGCGTCATCGTCACCGTGCCGTGCGTCGCGCCACCGTTGGCGCCGACCAGTGCCCACGTGTGGGCGCCGTCGCCCAGAGTGTCGTTGGTCGCGGCCGTATCCGTGACGGCCGTGTCCTCGCTTGTCGTCACCGCGTCATCGACCCCGGTCGGCACCTTGTTCGGCACCGTGACCGTCACGGTGACCGTCGCCGTGTCGCAGTTCGTCGGGTTGACGATCTCGCAGATGGAGTAGGTCAGCGTGTAGGTGCCCGCCGGCGTGCCGGCCGCGACGACCACGCTCTGGCCGCTCAGCGTCACGCCCGCATGTGACGTGGACACCTGCGACACCGTGACCGTCGCGGACGACACCGGCGTGCCATTCAGCGTGTCGTTCTCAAGTACGTCGGCCACCGCCGTGCCGCCCGTCGATCCATCGGCCGCCCCGGCGTCATTCACCGCGTCGATGACCGGCGCGGTCACGGTGACCGTCACCGTCGCTTCGTCACAGTTGGTCGGATTCGTCACTTCGCAGAGCGAATACACCAGCGTGTAGGTGCCTGCCGGTGTTCCGGCTGCGACGACCACGCTTCGACCGCTCAGTGTTACCCCGGCGTGCGATGTGGACACCTGGGAGACCGTCACGGCCGTGGACGACACCGGCGTGCCGTTCAGCGTGTCGTTCGTAATGACGTCCGCGACCGCCGTTCCGCCGGTCAGGCCATTGGCGCTACCGCTGTCATCGGCCGCGTTGATCGCTGGGGCGCTGACCGTCACCGTCACCACCGCTTCGTCGCAGTTCGATGGGTTCAGGTTCTGGCAGATTGAGTAGGTCAACGTATAGGCACCCGCCGGAGTACCGGCAGCAACCACGACGCTTGTTCCGCTCAGCGTTACGCCTGCGTGCGAAGTTGAGACCTGGGTCGTGGTCACCAGGCCGGCCGCAACCAGGACGCTGTTCAGCGTGTCATTGACCAGAACGTTCGGGACCGCAGTGCCACCCGTCAGGCTGTTCGCGCTGCCGCTGTCGTCGGTCGCACTGATCGCCGGGGCGGTCACCGTCACCGTCACAACCGCTTCGTCGCAATTGCCCGGGTTGATCACCTCACAGAGGCGATACGTCAGCTGATAGGGCGAACC
>JBEBGV010000170.1:0-3850 GCA_040081265.1 Vicinamibacterales bacterium | reverse complement strand
CCCGGCTCGTTTGGCGGGATGCAGTCCCATCAATCTGATCTTGGTCTCTGTATTGGCGCATCACGATCCCTCCGTCTCTATGTCAGCCTGATCCGATCGGGCAGGACACTCTGTCCGCCCTGACCGGAGAAGATCGAACTCGTCAGCGATGGGACGAGCAGAATGCCGACGACGAATGTGCCGATGACGACGAGCGCTTGAAGCCCGTATACGAGGTACAGGTCCTCGGTGATTCCAGGGGGGAGCGTCGTCAAATAGTTGAACACAAACCGCTCAAACACCATCAAAAAAGCGAAGGCCACAACGGGGATGAAGGAGTACTGAATGAAGGCCTTCAACCAGGACCAAAACAGCCAGTCAAGCTTGGGCACAATGAAGAACGGAACAAAGATCGGCCCGAGCAGAGCGCAGACTGCGCTTGCGATCAGACCGAAGGCGACGATCGCCAGCGAAATCACCTTCGCCAGCGTGACCACGATCAACATCAGCCAGTACATCAAATTGGCAAGAATCGACCAGGCGTCCGGTTGAACGAAATGCGCCCACAGCTCATCCAAATGGTCGAACATGAGCTCGAGCGAGCGGGCGTCGAGAATGTTCGCGAAGTGGTGGGTCTGGTCGGTGATCAGGTTGCTGAACGAGACCCCAATGCCCGGCAGCGGCGCTTCGTAGAACGCAATCAGCGAGTAGCCGAACGAGATGAAGAGCAGGAGCTTGGCGAAGCCGAACAGCTGTTCGCCAAGGCCCTCTTGGCTGAACATCATCCGGATGCCATGCCACGCGATCAGGATCGTCGCGAAGGCGATGAACAAGGAGTAACCAAAGCGGAGGAACTCCGGCTCATAGGTCATGAGCAAATCACTGATCGCCTGTTGCACGGTCGCGATAATGGCGAGTCGAGGCTGGGGCGGCATGTTTTACCTCAGGGTTGCCGCCAGCCGCGGAGGTCCGCGCTGGCGCCGGACAGCAGGCTGGTGTTAGCGGCACGGCCGTCGCGAAGCCGACCGAGCTGCATGTTCATCACGCCGGTCTCCGTATCACGGGACCGCTTGTTCTCGACCAGGAGCTGTTCGGCCACAGCGGCGAGGAGCTGCAGGCGTGTCTGTTTCTGTCGCGTCTCCACGAGGACCGCGCCGCTGATCTTGTCCAGCACCGCCGTTGTGCTTTGCTCGTCGGATGGGTCGATGACGTGGCGTTCGAGCGCGTCGATCGCCGCCAGTTCGCGCCGCCCGTTCAAGCGCAGCGCGCCGGTCTGGTGCGTGCCCACCATGATGCTGCTGTCGGCAAGGTCCAGCGTTGCGAGCGCTCGCGTGACGACGTCACGGGCGTTCGGACTCATCGCAGCCAGAATGGCGGCCTCAGCCGCCTGCCTGGCCCGTGCGACGCGCACGAACTCAGCACCTGTGCTGTCTCCGTAGTTGAGCGCAGCGGTGTAGCCGTTGGCGTACAAGAAACCCTCGAAGTCGTGAGTGCGCCACCGGGGGACCTCATCTACGGCGTACTTGGCGAGAGACGTCAGAGCGCTGAGCCGCGCGGCCATGCGGCGGAGGCGCTCCCGTTCCAGAGTCAGCGTCTGAAGGAGGCGGTCCTTCAGAACAGCGGTGACGGCGTTGCGAGCCGTGGTGGTCGGGTCCGTGACGACCCACTGCGCCCACGCTGGTGGGAGGCCGACACACGCTGACGCGATAACAAGGGCGATGACGACGCGGCGAGACTTCATCACAGGCTCCTCTCCTACGGCTGGCGCCAGGCACGCAGATCGTGCGCGGCGCCGCGGACAACGCTCCCGCTGGCAGCACGCCCGTCGCGGAGACCGACCAATCGCATGTTCATCACGGCGGCTTCGCTGTCGCGTTGCCGCTTGCTGCGGACCAAGAGCTGCTCGAGGACGTGCGAGAGCAACTGATTGGCGGCCATGTCTTCCCGTCGTGCCACGAGCTGCCCGGCGGCGATCTTGTCGAGAACGGCCGTCGTCTCGTGATACCCAGGCGCGGTGCTCACAACGTCGCGCTCCAGCGCGTTGATAGCCGCCTGCAGGCGACCGCTGTAGCCGCGGACCAGCGCGACCTGGTGACCGCCCATCTGCGCGACCGAGTCTGTGATCTCGATCGTCGCGTAGGCACGTTCGACCGCCTGACGCGCTGCGGGCGGCAGGGTTGCAAGCAATGCGCCCGGCCGTTCGAGGCGCCGGGCCACCTGCATGTAGGCTCCGCCGGCGGCGTCGCCGCTGTTCAGACCCTGCAGCCACGGCCGTCCGTACTCCCATCGCCCCGTGTCGTGAGAGGCAATGGAGATCGCCGGAATGCGATAGGCGTCGAGATTGCCAAGGCCTTGGGCCATCCGAACAATCGTCTGGTACTGAGCGAGCAGCGTATTGAACTCGCGGAGCGTGCGATCGGCAATCAGGATGGCTTGCGCCAGATTGCCTGGGTCGATCACAACCAACTGGGCACGAAGCGGGATCGCGAATGCGAGCACGAACAATCCAACGACGATAATTCGGCGCATGGTGAGACTCCTATGGTTGGCGAGCGACGATATGACCCGGCTCGTAGACGGGCAGCTCGATGTCGCCCGTCAGGTACACCTTCACACGGTGACCTTCACGAATCGTGATGGTCGGGAGGCGATTCAAGAATCGGCTCATGACTTGCGCCGTAGACTGGCCGGTGGCATCGCCGACGCCGCCGGCAATGATCACGCTGCGGTTGCCGTCTGCGCGACCCAGTCCGGCAGTGCCGATGAACTGACTGAGCCCGGTGATCAGCCCGACAGCCGCGGACGCTCCAAACGTGGACAGGTAGTGCTGATTAACGCGGTCGCGTAAACCGGCGTCGCCAACCTGATTCAGCCCGATGAACTGGTCCAAGGCATACGTGCGCCCATCGGGGAACACAAGACGATGGAATGACACGGCGAGGCGCGTCTCGCCCAGTGACTGAACGGGTTTCGTTTCGCCCAGAACCCGAGCGCCACCGGGAATTAGGATGTGCTGACCGCTGTGCGAGAACACAGGGTTTGTCACCAGGCAGTTCACGGGTGCGGCACTGGTGCCGTCAAGTCGGTTCGTCAGCACCGCGTCGATGAACGTGCCTTCGAGGAGACGGTGCAGGGGGCCGGCGGCTTGAATCGGGTCCGTGAAGGCCGGCCGCGGTCGCCCGCCGTCGGCTGCGCCTCCGCCTTGAGGGGTTGCTGCGGTGGCCGCTGGTTGTGGCGCAGGCGGAGGAACTGACCGCGCCGTTGCACGCATGACGGCCTCGGCGACTTCGTCGAGACTGGGTGGGGCCGGCGACTGGGCGTCGAGACCACGCGCGCCGCGTGCGGCCGATGCCGTCACCGTTGGCACCGAGGGTCGTTCACCGTCCGGACGGCGGCTGACGACGACGTTGCTGGCGAAGAGGCTCTCGTACTCCCGACGCTTCTTCTCGTCTGCAAGGGGATCGACGGCCGCCGTTCGCGCATCTTCATAAAGCAAGGGCGCTCTCGGGTCGGCCGGGTCGACGAGCGCTTGCTGACGACCGCGTTCGTCGAGCACTCGGAGCCGATCCTGGTAGTCCCGGAGCCGATCTGGGCTGGGCGCCAGCGCCTGGTTCACCGGCCCGGCCGCCGGTCGAGCAGGCGGCTCCGGCCGGCCGGTGAGCACGATGATGGCCAGGATGCCCAACGCCAGTGCCACCATCAGCCAGGTCTGCGCGCCGCGCGGCAGGACGCCGCGCGGCGGCGTGCGGTGATCGGTGACGATCGTTGTGCCTGTGGTCGGTTCGGCCATGGCTCTACCGCCCTTGCTGGAACTCGAAGCGTTCCTTACCCAGTGCCAGGTAGGCGCGATCCAGCACCTTGGGCACGACGT
>JBEBGV010000169.1:0-3852 GCA_040081265.1 Vicinamibacterales bacterium | reverse complement strand
CCACTCACGAGTCTGCGCGCGTCCGACTCTGCAGCACTCGCCGATGCCGTGGCGTACGACTACGGCGACGGCTATCGCGTGCCGGACGAGCGGGTATCTCCGCTTTTCGGACCGGACCGGCTCGTGACCTTCGACGGACCAGCGGGAACGGCGGATTTCATCGACACCAGCCGCTGCTTCCACTTCGGCAGCCGTCTCGTCGAAGGCGGCGCGCCCAGGCGGGCGCTCGTGATTCAGTACCAGACGCCGTACGCCTTCGAGTTTGCCAACTATCGCAAGGAAGCCCCGTTCCGGGAACTCGCCACTGCCTCGAGTCGGCAGCTCGAAGCCCTTGCGCTCGGAGCCTCATGAGCGTACGCGCCTGGGCGCAGGCTGCGTGCCGCGCGCCCAGCCTCTGCTCACGGTGTTATCGTTCGAAGCCGAATGAGCGCCGGTTCGGCGTTACGTCTCTCGCCAGGCCCAAGGCAACTACGGCTTCGATCTGAACGGAGACGTTCGCAACCTGCATGAGTGAACACTCATCCACGCCCATGTCTGCTCGCCTTCTCTCGCGCCTCGCTCAGCGGCTGACGGGCCGTTCCGTCAAACAGATCCAGTCGACTCGCGACACCGTCGCGACGATGCGCGCGCTGACAGAAGGTCTCACAGAGACCGCGGAAGCTATCGCGGCCAGCCAGAAACAGATGGCGAAGATTCTCGCGATGCAGAGCGCCGGCGAGAAGGACCACCGGCAGATGCGCGGGCAAATGTCAGCGCTCGTACGGGCGGCACATCTCCGAGTCGAACTCCCTTCGCCCCTGGACGTTCACGCTCAGAGGTTCTCTCTCCTCTCAGAGCATGAAGAGGACGGCGTCATCCTCGCCTTGCTGCAACGAACTGGAGTGGGCACCAGGACGTTCGTGGAGATCGGACGAGCAGGAAACGCTGCGACCCTTGCCAGGGATATGGGCTGGCGCGGCCTCGTCATTAACACCGGTTACTACCGCAGAGATCGTACGGACCATTTCCGGGACACGGACACCGTCATCATTCGACAGGCCGTCGACGCGGCCACGATCAACGACGTCCTGTCTGAACACGGCTACGGAGGCCAGGTCGACCTCCTCTCCATGCAGGTCCGGGACAATGAGTATTGGCTCTTGCGGGCGCTCACGGCGTTCCGCGCCCGCGTCCTCGTGATCGAATACAACGCGAACTTCGGACCGACACGCGCGGTCACGGTCCCGCAGACGAGACCGGCTGGGCCCGCTCCCGAGCAGTATTTTGGCGCGTCGCTGGCAGCCCTGGAACGGGAGGCGCGCAGCCTCGGCTATCGTCTCATCTTGTGCGATTCGCAGGGTATCAATGCGTTCTTCGTGCGAAACGACCTGGCCCCCGATCTTCCGGGACAAACCGCACGAGACGCGTACCGCCCGCACCGATTCCGAGCGCGTGGAACGAATCAGCCGCCGACTCCTGAGGACACGTTTCAGTTGCTGGAGCGGGCTCAACTACCGCTCGTCACTGTCTAGCCCGTTTCTGCACCGTCAACTATCATGCCAAGAACGCTTCCCTATGTAGTCGCCGCCTTTCACACCGACCATCCGGTCTACAACCGGGCAATCGCCAGGCTCAAGGCGTCGCTCGTCGCGCACGATTTGCCCCACCTGATCAAGACCTTGCCCAGCTCCAACAAATGGCGACTGGCTACCCGCTACAAGCCGACGCTTGTCCGGACGATGCTGGAGGAAGTCGCGCCCCTCGACGTGCTGTACCTCGATGCCGATTCAGAGGTCCTGCTCTATCCCTCGCTCTTCGAGCACTTCGAGGGCTCGTTTGGTGTCTACCTCCGCCCCGGCAAGGAGCTCTGGTCGGCAATCCTCTACGTGAAGAATGACGAACGTGGACGCGAATGGGCCAGGGTGTGGGAAGAGAGCGTTGAAGAGTTTCCCCGCTGGCACGATCAGACCTGCCTTCAGCACATCGTCGACGTGTACGCGGAGACCATCGGCGGCATCCAGGCCCTCCCCGAGAACTACAGTTGCAAGGCTGGCAAGGTCAAGCCGTCAACCGTCATCGCCCAGTACCAGATCCGTTCAGAATTCCTTGAGGGCGGCGGAACGCTGTAGCCCGTTCCACCACCAGACACTGCCATGAAGCACATCGTCACTCTCCCGCAACGCGGGAACGACCCGTTGGAATTGAAGTTCGTTCGCCTGCCCAACGGTAATGTTCTGATCCCGAAGCGCAGAGACAGGGACGGAACCTGGGTGGAAGTTGCACCTGGTTCGAAAGACTACGCGTTCCGAGAGGCACTGCTTGCCGAACATGAAGGTGACGCACGCAACGCACACCTCACTGTTCAGGTGAGTGATTCAGTCGCCGGCGGAGATGACGGCCGAGCCCACGCCGGAGCAATACAACTCGTCGTGGGTCCCATGGCCGCACGGGGCCCAAAGGTCAAGCGATGGGACGTACTCGAACAACTGGTCCATCAGCATGGCTGGAAGAAGGGCGCAGAGATCGGCGTGAGAGATGGACGCACGTCCCTGCATCTGCTCAAGACATGCCCGGCCCTGTACATCGTCTGTGTCGATTTGTTCGAAGTGCCTTCCGCGGAGGAAATGGCCACTGGCCTGTACCCCAGATTCGAGCATCTCCCGGAATACGAACGCCGTCTCCGGAAGGTCTTCGCAGAGAAATATCCTTCCCGGACGCTGATCATCAAAGGCTCCTCGGTAGATGCCGCGACCGGGATTGCCGACGGGTCGCTCGACTTCGCCTTCATTGATGCAGACCATGAGGAACCGTCTGTTCGAGCCGATATCGAGGCCTGGAGACCCAAGATCCGGCCGGGCGGCATGCTGCTGGGACACGACGCGCAGGACAAGTTCCCTGGCGTGCTCGCCGCCATCGACGACCTGTGCAAAGGGTGGACGCTACTCCCCGATCACGTATGGGCGTGGCAGCTGTAGCAGCCCATCGCCGTGAGATCGATGGCCTTCGAGCTGTAGCCGTCATCCCGGTAATCCTCTTTCACGCCGGATTGCCGGCGTTTGGTGGCGGATACGTCGGCGTCGACGTGTTCTTCGTCATCAGCGGATTCCTCATCACCTCGGTTATCCTCGCCGAACAGGACGCTGGTACGTTCTCGATTCTGCGCTTCTACGACCGGCGGGCCCGGCGGATTCTTCCGGCGTTATTTTTTGTCGTAGCTGCGACGCTCCCCTTCGCCTGGTTCTGGATGATGCCGGACCGGCTCAAGGAGTACGCCCAGAGCGTGACGGCGGTGGGACTGTTCGGCTCGAACATCTTTTTCTCGCAACACCAGGGCTACTTCGACGCCAAGTCCGAGTTCCTTCCCCTGCTGCACACGTGGTCGCTTGCCGTCGAAGAACAGTATTACCTCGTGGCTCCTCTCCTCCTCTTCGTCGTTGGGCGACTGGGTCGACGCGCCGTGCTGGGTACGCTCCTCGCGATCGGCGCGGGAAGCCTGGCCTGGGCCCATCTTCACGCTCGAGGCGACTCCTCGCCAGACTTCTATCTGGTCCAGTCGAGAGCGTGGGAGTTGGCTCTTGGTGGGGTGGCTGGATGCCTGAATACCGGCAGCCTGACCGCACAGCTCAGTCGAGTGGCGAGAGAGACGCTCGCGTTGCTGGGCCTGAGCCTGATTCTGCTGGCGGTGTTCTGGTTCGATAGGCGCACCCAGATGCCTGGTCTCGTCGCGCTGATTCCGACCGTTGGCACCGCGGCGGTACTGCTCGCATCTAGTCCTGACACACTCGTCGGGCGTTGGCTGGGCCACCGATCCGTTGTCGCGGTCGGCCTTGTGAGCTACAGCGCGTACTTGTGGCACCAGCCACTCTTTGCATT
>JBEBGV010000039.1:0-47431 GCA_040081265.1 Vicinamibacterales bacterium | reverse complement strand
ATAGGGGTTAGGAAGGTGGAAGGGAACAGGGGGAAAGGGTAAGGTGGAGTCGTGAGCCTGCCGGGCCAGATCCTCCTGTATGACGGGACCTGTGGGTTCTGCGCCGCCAGCGTGCAGTTCATCCTGCGCCACGAACATCAACAGACGCTTGGGTTTGCGCCGCTTCAGGGCGAGCTGGCCGCCGGCGTTCAGCGCCGGCACCCCGAGCTGGCCGGCGTGGATTCGCTGGTCTGGATCGAGGGAGCGGGCACCTCGGCTGAGCGGGTGCTCGTACGGAGTGAGGCGGTGCTACGGTCGGCGAGCTATCTGGGGCGCCACTGGAACCTGTTGCAGGCGGGGCGCATCCTGCCGGCGGGCGTGCGCGACGCGGTCTACGATTTCATCGCCCGTCATCGCCACAAAGTCATGGGCACGGCGGAGGTCTGCTACGTGCCCCCACCCGAGGTCCGCGCGAGGTTTTTCGAGTGAGGTGCCGGGTCGTTCCGACCCGGCCTACGTACGTTCCGACCGCCTACTGCCTACCGCCTACTTCCCCGCGAGCGAAGCCAGAACCTTGTCGGCGTGGCCGTCGACCTTGACCTTGTCCCAGCGCTCCTGCACCTTCCCATCGGGTCCGATCAGGTAAGTGGTCCGGGCAATACCCATGTACTTCTTGCCGTAGTTGGACTTTTCCTGCCACACGCCGTACTTCTCGGCCACTTCGTGGTCCGCATCGGCGAGCAGCGGAAACGTCAGCCCATGCTTCTCGGCAAACTTCGCCTTGCTCTTCTCGTCGAGGATGCTCACGCCGAAGACCACCGCGTCCTTGCGCTTCAGTTTCGGCAGCAGGCCCTGGAATTCGCAGGACTCCTGGGTGCAGCCGGGCGTGTCGTCCTTCGGATAGAAGTAGAGGATGACGGAGCGGCCGGCGTAGTCGGACAGCTTGTGGGTGGTCCCGGCCTGATCCTTGAGGGTGAAGGCGGGTGCTTTCTTTCCGGGATCGATGAGCGGCATTTTGCGATGATACTCCGATGCCCTTTGCCATCGTCGCCCCGGACGGGACCCTGACCTATGAAGAACTCGACCTGGCGTCACGCCGTGTCGCGGCTGCGCTGCTGAATGGGGCCGCCGACCTCGAGCAGGCGCGCATCGCGTTCTTCGTGCCACCCAGTTGGGTGCACGTTGCCGTGCAGCGGGGCATCTGGAAGGCCGGCGGCGTGGCCGTGCCGCTGGCGTTGTCGCACCCCGCGCCGGAACTCGAATACGTCTTGCGCGACTCGGACGCGCGGACGGTGATTGCCGACCGCGCCAGCCTGGCGACCATCACGCCGGTGGCGGCCCGCGCCGGCGTCGAGGTACTGTGCGCCGAGGACGCGCTCCAGGCAGCGCCGGCCACTGAGCTTCCACACATCGGTTCCCCGCGCCGCGCGATGATCATCTACACGAGCGGCACGACCGGTCGGCCCAAGGGTGTGGTGTCAACGCACGCCAACATTGGTGCCCAGGTGGCCGCACTCGTCGAGGCGTGGGGCTGGACGTCCACCGATCGCATCCTGCACGTGCTCCCGCTGCATCACGTCCACGGCATCATCAACGCGCTGTGCTCGCCGCTGGCCGTTCACGCGACCTGCGAGATGCTGCCCGCCTTCGACGCCACGGTCGTATGGGAACGCTTCGCGTCAGGGGAGATCACCGTGTTCACGGCGGTGCCGACGGTGTATCACCGGCTGATTGGCGCATGGGAATCTGCCGATGAACCCACCCGCGTGCGGTGGTCCGCCGGGGCTCGTGGCCTGCGTCTGATGATGTCGGGTTCGGCGGCGCTCCCGGTGAAGACGCTCGAGCGCTGGCGCACAATCACCGGCCACACGCTGCTCGAACGCTACGGCATGACAGAAATCGGCATGGCGCTGTCCAATCCGCTCGAGGGCGAGCGCCGGCCGGGGTATGTCGGCGTGCCCCTTCCAGGTGTCGAGCTCAGGCTCGTCAACGAGGCAGGGAATCCGGTTGACCCCTCTGCGCCTGGCGAACTCGAGGTGCGAGGGCCTAACGTCTTCGGTGAATACTGGCGGCGACCCGAGGAAACAGCCGCCGCATTTCGCGATGGATGGTTCCGCACCGGCGACATGGGCGTGGTGGAGGGCGGAATCTGCCGCTTGATGGGCCGCACCAGCGTGGACATCATCAAGACGGGCGGCTACAAGGTGTCGGCGCTCGAGATCGAGGAGGTGCTGCGCACGCATCCCGCAATCGGTGAGTGCGCCGTCGTCGGGATTGGCGATGCGGAGTGGGGCGAACGCGTCTCAGTCGCCGTCGAGCTGTCGCCTGGAGCGACGCTCGAACTTGGCGACCTTCAGCAGTGGGCCAAAGCGCAGCTTGCCCCGTACAAAGTGCCGCGCGCCCTGCATATCATTGACGCGCTGCCCCGCAACGCCATGGGTAAGGTGGTGAAGCCGGAAGTGGCGAAGGTGTTTCGCTAGAGCGTGCACGCGCATCGGTCTGAGTCTGGAGGCAGGTATGACGGGTATGAAGGGTGCTGTATTGTTTGCAGCGGGATTGATGGTTGGCGTTGCGGCGCACGTTGCGCTGGCGCAGGGCCAGAACGTCGTCATGATGAATCACGTTGGCATCAACGTCCCGAACATCAGCGAAGCGATCACGTATTACACGCAGAAGATGGGCTACCGGGAAGCGTTCCGCGTGACTGACGCGAGCGGACAGCCGACGCTCGTGTACCTGCACATCAGCCGGGACACCTTCCTCGAGCTGGGTCAAGCCAATGCCGACCGGCCCGCCGGCGTCACGCACTATGGACTTCATGTGGAGAACATCGCCTCGGCGGTCGAGATGTTCAAGGCGCGAGGCGTCACGGTGGGGGATGTGAACACCAGCGCCAATACCAGAGCGCGCCTGGCCAACATCACCGATCCCTACATGGGCCGCATCGAACTGGCGGAACTGACGCCCGATTCGCTGCAGCGCCGGGCGCTCGACGCCTGGAAATAGCCATCGGAGCTGATGTCCGCGCAGGACCCCGTAGTCACTACGCCGGTATTGCTGGCCGAGTCTTTGAACTCCTTTTGCCGCCGTTGACGCGTTCTAGAGGAGACGGCATGAAGCTCGTCTCCTTTACTGCGTCAAAGCCGCGCCAGCGCGGCAGGGGTGCATATGTCGATGAAACGTTTCATCGCGTTCGTCCTGATGTCCGGGTGGCCGGCCATTGCGGCAGCTCATGGCGGGAACAACGATCCACAGGTCATTCACGCGTGTGTGAGCAACCTCACGAAGATCGTGAGAATTGTCGGCGTGAACGGCTCGTGCCTCTCGCAGCCCGGCGCCGTCGCGGAGACGCCGGTGCACTGGGCGACTGCCGGCCCCAAGGGAGACAAAGGCGATAGGGGCGCAACCGGGGCAACGGGCGCAACGGGCGCCACAGGTGCGACGTACAACGCCGGCACCGGAACGTTCGTCCTCGACATCGACGGCGCCAGCGTCCCGTTGACCTCGTTTGCCGGCTGTTATGACAAGGTCATCGGCCTCGAGTACGAGGACTGCTACTTCACCGTGTCACGCCTGGCGCCTCCCGTGCTGCAGTGGCTGAACGACGCTCAGGGCCCTCATGGCCTGCGCAACGTCAGCGTCTACCAGCTCGATGGCACGCTTCAGACGCTGTCGCGCCTGGACCTCACCGACGCGTTCATCCGCGACTTCAGGATTTCCGACCTTGATGGGACTGATCCCTCGTTCGGGTCGCTCAGCTTCGTGGTGGTTCCTGGAATGATTCAGGTGCCGACGACCAACCTCGGGGGACCGTCGGGCAGTGCCGGCGGGTCCACGTTCCGCACTGCGAACTGGAGGCTCAGCATCGGTGGGGCGGCGTTGCTGGGCGCGGCCAGTGTGCGCGGGCTTCACATGTCGGTCGCCAAGATGCTGCAGCAGGTCGGCGCCGGACGGAAGCATTTCACGCCAGGGCAGGTGCAATTTGATGACCTGCTCGTCCAAGTGGCGCCGGTCGGATCGACGATCCCGACGCTGGAGCAGTGGGTGAGCGCGGTGGCTGGTGGCGACACCGCGTCACGCACAGGTCAAATCGAGCTGCTGAACCAGACCTTCCAGAACGTGATCGGCACGGTGAATCTGGAAGGTCTCTTGCCCCTTGCATTCCCGCCGTATCCCACCGGGACCGGCAGTCAGCGCACGCTCATCCTCGAACTCGGCCGTTTCTCGTTCCCGTAGCGGCTGTTGGTCGAGCAGCAGGCGCCGAACGTTGGCTCAGTCACTTGCCCCTACCGGCTACCATCCCAATCTCAGCTGCAGTTGCACCGAACGTGGTGCCTGATAAGCGTTGGCCACTCCGAAGCCGGCCGTTCGCGGCACGCTTCGCGACGCAATCACGTTACCCGCCGCATCGAAGGGAAGGTTCTGGGGTGTTACCGGGTTGGCAATCGAGGCGAGGCTCAGCGTGGAGTTGCGGCCGGTGACGGTGGCCGAGTTCAGCGCATTGAAGACGTCGACGCGGAACTGCAGGTTGCGGGTCCCACCGATGCCGATTGTGCGCGCCACGGAGAGATCGAACGTGCTCAGGAAGCAGCCGCGCACGGCCGAGGCGCTCGACTCCAGGCCCACACTGCCGGGGAGCGGACCCTGGAAGGCCGACGTATTGAATTGCCTGAGCGGATCGTCGCTGCAGCCGCTGCCCGGATCGCCCACGATGCGGATGCGCGCCTGGTAGTCGGGCGAGCCCGTGAGGTTCACGGCCGTCTGCGCGGCAGAGCCGCCGCTCTGATACGAGTAGCTGACGGTGTAGGGCGCCCCGGTGATGCCGGTCCAGATGCCCGATACCTGCCATCCGTTGACGATGGCGCTGAGCACGCGGTTGCCGCGTGCGGCGGTAAGATTCGGCACGGCCCACACCCAGCTCGCCTTCATCACGTGCCGGTTGGTTACGAAATCACCGAGCAGCGCGTCGGCCTGCGCTTGATCGTCACGCACCACATACGACCCGTCCGCGCGGTGATCGAGCCGTGCCACGGCGCTCTGTTTGTCTGACAGCGCAATCGTATCGTTGAAGGAAAACGACAGCCCGTTCCTGAACCGGCGCTGGAGGGCGAGCTGCAGCGAGTGGAACGTGCGCCACCCGCGTCCCCACTGCTGGGTGATCGCGCCGTAGCCGCGGTAGGGGCGCATCAGGTCCGTTGTCACGGCCGTGGCCCCGGGTGTGGCGCTCGCGGCCAGCGTCGGGTCCTGATTGGTGGCCGTGTACGCCGAACCCAGGTCCACCGCATTGAGATTGACGGACTGGAGCGTGTTGTAGCTGCGCTGGCCCACATAGGCGACGTCGACCGCGGTCTCGTGCGGCAGCATCATCTGGACGCCTGTGTTCCACTGCGCTGACGAGGGCAGTTTACTGTCGTATTCGTACACCGAGAGCGCCGGCGCACCCTCGATGGCCAGCCCTGCGGCCAGCGACTGCAGCTGTGCGTTGCGGACCGTGACGATGGTGTAGGTGGGCGGGTTCTGAACCTGGGGAAAGATCGCGTTGCCGTCCGGACGGTCGTAGAAGATGCCGAATGCGCCCCGCGCGACGAGCCTCTGCCGGCCACCGACGTCGTAGGCGGCGCCGACGCGAGGTGCGAAGGCAAGCGTTGGCCACGTGTAGGTGGTCTGGCTGATGCCCTGGCCGGAAAGGAACAGCCCGTTGGTCGTGTTGCCGGTCCGCGGAACGAGCGTGCCGATGGCCGCCGCTGAGCCTGAACCGAGCAGCTGGCTGGTGACGGGATTCATCGCCTGGCGGTTGTTGCCCGTGCACGGCGAGCCACCCGCACAGCCCGCCACGAAGAGGACGGGTGCCGCACCCCGATTCCAGCGATCGGGCAGGAAGTTCGAGCCTTGTCCGAGCGAGTCGTGTTGCGGCTGCTGATGCACCAGCCGCAGGCCGACGTCGAGCGTCAGGTTGCGGTGCACCTTCCAGTTGTCCTGCAGGTAGCCTTCGGTGTTGGTGTACACGTAGGCACCCTCCACGAACCCCGACGCCTGACGGTACTGGCTGAAGATCCCCAGCGCCGCGTTCGCGAAGCCGAACGTCGAGTCAATCGGGTTGTTGTTGTCGTTGGAGAAGGTGAGCGTGCCCTGCCAGTTCTCCCGGTTCTGCGCCTTGAAGCTGTGCGTGTTGTAGAAGCCGGCCTTCAGCGTGTGCGAGCCGGCCACCTTCGTCACGCTGGCCAGCAGATCCCACGTGCGGTTCACGTTGAGAAAGCCGGGAAACGGCAGATCCGGCGGCGCGTAGTCCGAGCTGCTCACGCGTCCGCCGAAGACGGCTGCCGGCGGAAGTTGAATGCGCGAGCCGTCCCAGATGGGCGGCTTCATGTCGTTGAAGACGCCGTAGGCGTAGTAGGAAGGGTTCACCACGTTCGCGTTTGGGAAGAGGAGCGGCAGATCGGTGAGTCCCGCGGAAGGACGTGTGAGGTCGGGGTTCGTGGGGATGGCTTCTGTGCAGAAGTTGGGTCCACCGCCGTTCAGCGCGCACCCCGCCTGCTCGTTCGCGCTGCGCCCGAATGTGCCCTCGATGAGCCACGTGTCGCTCACGCTGTAGGCGGCCGACATCGAGAGCATCGAGATGATCGGACGCTGCATCTGCGAGTCGCCCCAGACGGGAATTTCGCCGTTGATGACCTGGTTGCGCTGAAGCCATCCGGTGTACTTGAACGTGCCCCGCAGCGCGGGCACCGGCTGATAGTCCACGCGGATGGCGGGCTGGTGCGACAGGAGCTTCTCGACGGGCCGGGTGATTTCGTAGTTGTAGGGGAGACCCGTTCCGCTGACGTTTGGCAGCGGATACAGCTTCAGCAGATTGAGGCTTGGCGTGTACAGCCGATTGGCGGGAATGCGGCCGAGCACGCCGCCATCCTGAAAGCAGCCGCGCGTGTCGCTGGCCGTGCAGGGGAGGCCCGTCGACGCGTCGCGAATCAGGTTGTAGAGCGCGCCGTTGTTGTCGGTGGACTGTGAGAAGTCGCCGGCCCGCTCGAGCGCGGTGGGAAGACGGTACCGGACCACGTCGTTTCCGGCCGTGCGCGGCTGGTACTCGTGCGCGTAGAAAAAGAACAGCGTGTTCCGTCCGCCCGGTTTCCCCACCGGTCCGCCGATCGAATACCCCCAGTCCATCTGCTTCGACACCGGCTTGGGGTCGCCGTTGAGAATGTTGGTGCGGCTGTTGGCATTCCAGTCGCTGTTGCGCAGCACGTCATACAGCGTGCCGCGGAACTGGTTGGAACCGCCTTTGGTCACCGCGGCAATCTGCAGGCCGCTCGATCGGCCGAACTCGGCCTGATACCCCGACGAGAGCACCTTCACCTCGGCGATCGACTCCACGTTCACCGCCACCAGCAGCCGGTTGCTCCCGGTGTCCATCGTGGACACGCCGTCGAGCGTGAAGGTCGTGGCTCCCCCGCCACCGATGCGCGCCGTGCCGTCGACGCCCGGTGCCAGGCTGGCCAGCGTGGCGTAGTTCCTGTTGATGAGAGGAAGATTCGTCACCGATTCCGTCGGAATGGTGAACGACCGCTCGCCGCTTCTTGCCTGAATCAGCGGGGCGCTCGCGCGCACCTCGACGATCTCTTCCACCCGGCCGAGCTCGAGCGTGATGCTTGGCACCACCGCGCGGTCGCCGGCGCTGACCGTGACGCCAGTCTGATGCACGCGCTTGAAACCGCTGATGGAGACGTCAAGGACGTAGCTGCCCGGCGACAGCCCCGCGAAGACGAAGTTGCCTGACTGATCCGAGATGAACTCCGCGCGCGTCGCCTGCGTTGCGCTGGTGAGCACCACCTGCGCGCCGGGGACGACCGCGCCCTGCGAATCCTGAATGCGTCCGGCGAGCGTCCCGGTGGCCAGTTGCGCGGCGGCCGGAAGCACCGATGACAGACCGAACACCAGGGCGACGGCCCAGCGTTGAAGAGGAGGTTGCATGTAGAGGCTCGTCGGGGATGGTCGCTAGCGCGAAGGCGCCAGCCGTTGCAGCTCGGAGAACCAGTTCTGGACCACGACAACAGAAGGTGAGACGACGGCGGGATCCGGTGGCGCATTCTTGATCAGTACGAACCGCTGGCCGTCGGCGGAGATGTCGTACGTGCGGGCCCCTTCGCCCAGAAGGTAGTCCCCAGCGAAGAGGAAACGCGCGCGCCCGCTCTGCCACGAGGCGCCGCTGCCGACATCGGCTGCAGCCATACCCTCGCCCTCGGAGAAGAAGTACAGCTCGCGGCCATCGGGCGACCAGACCGGCATGGCGCCGCCGCGGCTCGACACCTGCCAGCGCCCGGCAGCCACATCGGGAAATGGCCGCACGTAAATCTCGTCGCGGCCCGATTCGTCGGACGTGTAGGCGAGCCAGCGGCCGTTGGGCGACACGACCGCGTCGGTTTCCTGAAACCGCGTCTTGATGAGCGTGCGCTGCTCGAGCGGTGCGGACACCGTGGGCGAGATGGCGGCCACCATCAGATCGTCGTTCCGATCCGAGTTTGGGCCCCGGAACGCCGACTTGAAGAGCAGGTGGAGGCCGTTGGGCGACACGTTCAACAGGTCTTCCTCGTTCTCACTTTGCGTGAGGCGCTCGGCGGCGCCGGTACCGTCAGCGCGCTGCCAATAGATGTTCTGGATGCCGTCACGGTCAGACGAGAAGATCACGCGCTGGCTGTCGGTCATCCAGATGGGGTGCTCGTCGGCGCGTGGTCCGGACGTGAGGCGTGTGAGCGTCGCCCTGACGAAGTCCCAGATCCAGATGTCGTTGTCCTGTTCGCGAATGTCGAGCGCCAGCCGCGTGTTGTCCGGGGACAGCCGGACGTATCGATAGGCGCGTGCGGGTGCGGGAACCGGCTCCTCGCGGCCGGCACGGTCCACCCAGGCGAGGGTGCGCCGTGGCGGCTGCGCGCTTTCGAGATACACCAAGGTCCCCTCGTCGGTGACCCCCATCTCGACCATGCCCATCGACGACATGGCGATGTTCTCGAGCACGGGTACCGGCGTTCCGGTCAGCTCGAGGCGCTCGAGGTCGAAGGGCACAGCGAAGAGCGTCTGGCCGGCGCCGTACACGAGATGGCCGGTGGGGATGTACCTGGCGTGACTGCCGCCTCGAATCAGGGTTTTCGGCGTCCCGGTGCGCTCATCGAACACTGCGATGTGCGCCTGGGCCACCGAGCCGACTACCGGCACGATCGTGAAGAGGACGCCGCGGTTGCCGGGCAGGCACTCGGGCCAGGCGTGCGACAGTTCGTTGCGTTCGGCACTTGGCGTGGTGAGCACGGCCGTCTGGCCGCCATTGGTGGACACACGCGTGAGGCCCGCGCGGCTGGAGGCCGTCGAAAACACGACGTTCCCATCCGGTTGCCAGCATGCCCCGCGAGGTGCTTCGTTGATGGCGCTCATCGTCACCGGAGTGCCGCCGGAGAGGGAGACCCGCCGCAGCGCGGACGTGCTGTCAAAGTAACCAATCCACTGCCCGTCAGGGGACAGGAAAAGGCCACGGGGAGCGCCGAGGCCGGCGAGCGTTCTGGGTGTGAGCTGATCGAGTGACCTGACGACGAGCTGAGCACCCTGGCCCCGGTAGACGAGGGTGTTTCCGTCGCGTGTCACTGCCAGGTTCGGGTCCAGGCCGCCTCGGACCAGCGCCGTAGCGCCCTGGGTGGGAATGCTGGTGCGTACGAGCGCACGGGCCGGCGGGCGGACGAATGTGAGCGAGGCCCAGACTGCGAGCGCTCCCACCGCGAGCATCGCCAGGCTCGCTGCCACGATGCGCCGAACAGACGTGCGGTGCTCCGCGTCGCGGCGGGCAGCATCATCCGGGACGAGCGTCTCTGCGTGTTCGAGCACGAACACCGCCGTGGACATGCTGGCCAGCCGCTTCTTCCGATCCTTGACCAGGCAGCTCTCGAGCATCAGCCTGACCGGGACGGGCAGGTGCCGCGGCATGGAGGTCCAGTCCGGTTCCTGTTCGACCACAGCCGTGAGCACGTCCTCCGTGGTGGTGCCGCCGAACGGACGCCGGCCGGTCAGCATCTCGTAGAGCACGCACCCGAACGCCCAGACGTCACTGCGCTCGTCGGTCGGCAGCCCCGTCGCCTGCTCAGGACTCATGTACTCGGCCGTGCCCAGCACCTGTCCCAGGCGGGTCAGGGGGTGTGTGCCGGCGGCCGTCGTCTTGGTAGGCGCTGCGCTGTCGGCGACCCGCACCTCCACGACGCGTCGCTCGAGACCCTTGGCCAGACCGAAGTCCAGCACCTTCACGGTGCCGTCATCGCGAACCTTGATGTTGGCGGGCTTGAGATCGCGATGGACGATGTGGCTTTCGTGCGCGGCTTGAACCGCGCGGGCGATCTGGATGGCGATCGCGAGCGTTTCGTTCAGGGGAATCCGTGCCCGCGCGATGCGCTCCGCCAGCGTGGGACCCTCCACGAGCTCCATGCCGAGCGCCTTGATCCCGCCCGACTCCTCCAGCGTGTGCACGATGGCGATGTTGGGATGATTGAGAGTCGCCAGGATTCGGGCCTCCCGATCGAACCGCGCCAGGCGGTCGGAATCAGTGGCCACGGCGGCGGGTAGCACCTTGAGCGCGACATCACGCCCGAGCCGCGTATCGGTGGCGCGATACACCTCGCCCATCCCGCCCACGCCCAGCACACCTCGTATTTCGTACGCCCCGAATCGTGTGCCGGGCGCGAGCACCTGCTGGGGGTGCGTGGGCGCATCGAACGGCGAGACCGGGCCCGACGTCATGCCGGAGTCGAGGGTCATCTGCCGGCGGAGCACCTCTTCACGCAGCGAGGCATCCTCCTGGCAGTTCAGCCGAAGGAACGCCGTCCAGTCGTTGGCCGGGATGGCGGCTAGCGCCTGCTGCAGCTCGTAGATGCGGTCTTCCCGGCTGACGTCCATCGCCGCGGGTAATTTACCCGATTCCAGAACCTTGACCATTCCGAAATCGTCGAGGTGGGCCCGACGGGCGGTACGATATCGGCTCGTGACCAATTCCAAGGGTTCGCAGACCACCGACGATCACGCTGGAGGCGCGATTACGCGCCTGCTCCCGGCATGGGGCAACGGCGGCGAGGCGGAACGGGAGCTGTTCGATCTCCTCGAGCCGGAGCTTCAGCGACTGGCCTGGAGCGCGTTGCGCCGTACCCCCGACCTGGCGCACCGGATCGAGCCCGGCGAGCTCGTGAACGAAACCTACCTCCGCCTGAAGCAGTACCTGGACACCCGGAAAGACGTGTCGTTCGAGAATCGCCGGCGATTCTTCACGATGGTGCTCACGGTCATGAGGCACGTACTGCTCGATCTGGCCAAGCAGGGAGGCCAGTCGAAGCCGCCGACGACGCTGATGCTCCCCCTCTCGGCGGCGGAGTTGCGGGCTGAAGCAGGCAGCGTCGTAGACGCGTTCGCCTTCTACGAGGCGCTCGACCGCCTGAAGCGGAAGAACGAGCGTCAGGCGGAGGCGATCGAACTGCACTACATCGTCGGCTGGTCGCTCGAGGAGTGTGCCGACCTGATGGAGATGTCCACAGCGACCTTGAAGCGGCAGCTGGCGGCGGCGCGGCAGTGGTTCGAGGTGCAATTGACGAGGTGTTGACGTGGCGTGAGCCAGTTCGGGGCCGGAACTCGCTTGTAGGAGTGCATGCGCATGTTGAACGCCATCCACGCCTCCTGCGTTGACCCCATGAAACGACGCCGAGACACCACTCCTCCCGACGCCCGGAACACAATTAATCATCGTTATCTCGAAAGGCCAGAGCTGGCTGCTGGCTGTGCCCTGGCCGTCGTGGACCGGCTGCCCTACGGCGTGCTGTTCCTGTCGGACCCGGGTCGACTCGAATACGCGAATCGCGCCGCCACCGCCATCTTGCGGAACGAGGACGGGCTGTCGCTCGCGGATGGCCGGCTGCGCGCCGCAACCGCCGACGCCTCGGCGCGCCTGCTGGAAGCGGTCACGGCGGCGCACCGTGGTGATGACGCCCGCGCGGGCGACCCCGTGCTCATGCTGGAGCGCCCGTCGGGCACGCGCAGTCTGGTGCTGCTGATTGCGGTGTCTCGAATCGACGGGGCCGAATTCGAACCGGCGCCGGTGGTGGTGTACGTCACCGATCCGGAGCTGACGCCAAGCGAAGCGCGGCTGTTGCTGATACTTGTCGAGGGGCTGAGCGCCAGGGACGCGGCGGCCCGCCTGGGCATCTCCTACGAGACGGTGAAGGCGCGGCTGAACACACGATTCACCAAGACAGGCACGAGGCGTCAGCCGGATCTGATGCGCCTGGTGCTGTCGAGCACCCCGCCGCGGATCGCGTAGCGCGGCGGCCGCGGGAGCGGAACTCCCGGCATTTGACGATTCCGGCAGTCGCCCGCCCCCCTCGTAATGGCGGCTGCCGGGGTTAGTATGTAGCCCGACTGTCCATGCAACTTTCCGCCGGCACGGTCGTCGGACGCTACAAGGTCGAGCGGCGCCTCGGGCGCGGTGGGATGGGGACCTTGTACCTCGCCCAGGACCCCGTCCTTACTCGTCCAGTTGCCCTGAAACTGTTTCATGGAGACCTCGACGTCGCCGACGCACGCGAGCGGTTTGCGCGTGAGGCGCGCGCGGCCGCGGCGCTCAATCACCCGAACATCGTCACGATTTACGATTACGGCGAATTCTCGACGCAGCCGTACATCGTCATGGAGTTCATCGAGGGACGTACGCTGGCGGACCTCATTCCGCGTGGAGCGGAGGTGCCGCTCGGGGAGAAGCTTCGCTGGCTGGAGGAGTTGTGCACCGGCGCGTCCTTTGTCCACCGGGTCGGGATCATTCATCGCGATATCAAGCCATCGAACGTCATGGTGGACATGGCGCGACGCATCAAGGTGCTCGACTTCGGTATCGCGAGGATGGACAGCGGGCTCAGCACGACGGGGACGGGGCCGATCGGATCGCCAGGCTACATGGCGCCTGAGCAGATCGCCGGGCGTGGTATCGATCAGCGCGCCGATATTTTCGCCATCGGCGTGCTGGCCTATGAGCTCATTACCAGTACCCGCGCGTTCCAGGGCGAAACGTTCGAGCAGGTCCACAAGATCCTGAACCTCCATCCGCCGCCGGCGAACGATCTGGTCGCGGGGCTGCCAGGCGGACTGTCTGATGCGATCGCGCGCGCCATGGCCAAGGATCCGGCGGCCCGATTCCAGGACGCCGAGTCATTCAGCCGCGCGATCGCGGCGGTGCGCAAGACGCTGGGGTCGGCGCCGGATGTGATGAAGACCGTCATCATCAGGCGCCCGGGGGTTCCTCGTGGTGTGGCGAGTCCAGGAGAACCGGTGGTGCCGCCACAGAGCGTTGCCGTGTCGACACCGCGACCGACGACTCCGTGGGCCGACAGCGCCGAGTTGGCCCGGCGTCGCGGGTTGCAGATCGAGGCTGCCCTGAGTGATGCGCGCCGGTTGATGGACGGCGGCAATCCCGAGAACGCGCGGGAGGCCTGCGAGCGCGCGTTGACGCTCGATGAGACCCACGTCGACGGGCTCGCGCTGTACGAGGTCATCAAGCAGGCGCTCGCCAGGCAGGAGGCGGGACGGCTGCTGAGCGACGCCCGCCGTGAGCTCGAGGCCGGGTCGCTCACCCAGGCGGCAAACTTTCTCGAGCAGGCCCGCACAATCGACCGCGACCTTCCCGACGCGGCGCGTCTCGATCGCGACCTGCGGCTGGCGCGGGTGTCGGCCGAGCATGATCGAAAGCGAACGGAGTCGATCCGCTCGTGCCTTCAGGACGCCGAGACGGCGCTGGAGCAGTGGGACGTCGAGCAGGCCTTGGCATGCGCTCGCGAGGTGCTCGATCTCGACCGCACGCATGCGCGCGCGCAGGCGATTGAGGCCGAAGCGCTGCAGCGTCTCGATCAGGAGACGGGCGCCGTGCCCGCCGCGAGTGGAGAGGTGCCGATCGACCCGCTGGCCACGGTCGTCATCCCTGCGGCGACCATGGCCTCTGCGCGACCGGCCGCTCACGCTGCAGTACCGGACATCGCTCCTCCACCGGTGCCGAAACCTTCGGTCGTGGTTGCCGCTACCAGGTCGACGTCCCGTCGCACGCCGGTGGCGCCGGCCTGGGCGTTGCCGGGCAGAACCCGAACGAAAGCGATCGCAGTCGTCGGCGTCCTGATCGCCGCGGCCGTCGGATTCATGGCGCTGCGCCCGGGCCCGGGCCCGGGTCCTGCGGTCACTGGGGCCCTCGTCATTGATGCCACGCCATGGGCGCAGGTCACGGCCGTCACCGCCGCCGACGGCACGCGGATCTCACTGCCGCCGCAGCCGTCAACGCCGCTGTCGCTCACGCTGCCGGTGGGCCACTATCGGGTGTCACTCTCGGGGCCCCCTCCAGTCAACGAGCGCCGCGACCTGGAGCTGGATGTGAGCGAAGGGCAGGTGGTGGTGGCGCCGTTTCAGCAGTTTTCGCCGCTGACCGCGGAGAGTTATTTCGAACAGTACATCAGCTCTCCACTTCCCGCCGAGGGCACGCCGTGACCACCCGTCTGAGGTGGCTGGTGCCCGTGCTGGTGCTGAGCGCGCTGGCGACCGACGCCGCGGCGCAGGCGGACGCGTTCAGAGATGGCATCCGTGCTCGCAACGATCGCCGGTGGGCGGAGGCGGCGACGCGCATGCGTGCGGCGATCCAGGAGAACGCCACCGAGTCCACTGAAAAGGTCCGCATCACCGGCCTGGCGTTCATCAGTTTCAACAGTGTCGAGTATCTGCCCCACTATTTCCTGGGGGAGGCGCTGTTCAACGGGGGCGACTGCGTGGCCGCCGTGACCGCCTGGGAAGAGTCGGAACGGCAGGGCGCGGTGCGTAGCAAAGCGGAGTTCGTGCAGGTGATGCGCGGCGGCTATGCGGCCTGCGCACAAAAGGGCGTGCTCGATCCGCCTACCTTTCAGCCCCTGGTGGGCCGCGCGCAGAGCGCGCTCGCCGAGGCGACCGCAGCCAGAACGAGAGTGGCCGAGCGAAATAGTGAGCAGGACTCGGCGTGGCGCCGGAACCCGTCGCTCCAGGAGCAGTTCGAGACCTCCCGGGCCGATTTCGAGAATGCGCAGGCGAGGCTGGCGGCGGGCCGCCGAACTCGTTCGGCGCAGGACCTGAACGATGCCCGCACCTCGGCGGAACGTGCGCGAGACGGGTTCGACCGGGCCCAGGCGGGACTCGTGGCCGCCGTCGCGCTGATGTCGGAGTTGCAGGGGCAGCTTGTCGCACTGGAACGCGCGGTCAACGACGCCGAAGCCATTGATCGAGCGATCGATCCGATCCTGGCCCGGTCGCCGGGGCTGGCGCTGCCTGCGGCGGCGCTGGCCGCACGCGCCACCGCGCGCGACGCCGTTAGTCGTGCCCGTGCGCAACTGACTCGGCGCGACGCGGTGAGTCCGTCGGCGCTGCCCGATGTCAGCCGCTCGGTTCAGGATGCGGTCACCTCACTCACCGGCATCCGACAGCAGGCGGTCAACGTCGCCAACATGGCGCTCGAGGGCGAGCGGCAGCGGGCGCTGGGCCTGGCCGACGAATCACTCGCCTTTGCGCAGGGCGGGATGGCCAACATCGATCGGGTCTGGACCGACAAGCGAGCCGCGCTGGGGCCCGAGGCGGAGAAAGGCCGGGACGCGGCGCGGCGCCAGTACGAAGCTGCGACCCGGACGTTGACGGCCGCGCGCCGCAGCGGCGATCTCGACCAGATTCGAACCGCCACCCGGAGTCTCGCCGGCGCCAGGCGCCTCATCGACTCGTGGATCACCGACTTTGCCGGCGTCGTGCTCACGCTCGAGGATCGCGGTGTGCCGGCGGCGCTGGTCACCGCGTCACGCCATTACTTCGCCGGCGAGTATCAGTCGTCACTCGACGCCCTGGGTGCTCCGGGCCTGGTCGGTGACGCGGCTCCGCTGCGTGTTCACGTCCACCTCTTCCGGGCCGGGGCCCTGTTTGCCCTTTACGTCCGATCCGGCGAACGTTCCGAACCGCTTCGCGCCCAAGCGGCGGCGGAAGTGGCGCGCTGCAAGGAGATCGACCCGACTTTCCGTCCCGATTCGCGCGCGTTCGGGCTGCGCTTCCTTGCCTTCTACGACGCACCGAGCCCGGTGCCGAGCCAGCCGCCGGCGCGTCAGTAGCTGCACACCTCGCCCACCGTGTTTGGTCGCACCGGTTGTAAGATGCTGCCGGCCTGCCGGCCACCCTCATCTGGCATGACACTGACGCTCGAAATCACCAACCCCGAAGGACTGGCCGTCGGTGCGGAGCCCAAGAAAGTGTTTCGCGCGCGCGGCGGGACCATCGGCCGGGAGGCGGATAAGGACTGGTATCTGCCGCATCCGAGCGTCTCGCGGACGCATGCCGTGATCCGCTATCAGCAGGGCAGTTACACGATCGAGGACGCCAGGAGCTCCAACGGGGTCATCGTCAACTCCGGTGACCGGCTGACCCCGGGCGTCCCTTATGCGCTCAGCCACGGCGACGTGATCATCATCGAGCCCTTCGAGATTCATGTGACCCTGGCGCCGGCAGGGGGACTGGATGCGAGCCTGGTCCCGCCGGTCGAGTCAGACACCGGCCAGAACGAGTTCTTTTCCGATGCCGTGCTCAAGCGGCCGGCGCCACCAGCTCCGGACCAGTACCGAGGCAACGTGCTGGATGAGCAAGTGAGGGTGCCCGCCGTGGCTCCGGTCGAAGAACGGAATCCGTTTCAGATTCCCACCAACTGGAACGTGGGTACGCCGTCTCCGGTCGAAACGCCATCGCCTCGACAGCAGGCGCCGCCTCCGCAGCCGCCTCCGTCACCGACGCCAACGCCGGACAGGCCCCCACCGAAAGCGCCGCCGTCGGGTCAGCTCCTCGATCTCGCTGAGGTCCTGCGCGCGGCGGGACTCGACGCGCCCGTGGTGGCCCCCGACATCGCCGACGACTTCGGCCGCATCCTGCGCATCGTCGTGGAAGGACTCATGGAGGTGCTGCGTGCCCGGCAGCGACTGCAGGCCGAGTTCCGCATTCAGGGGACGACGTACAAGCCGCGGGAAAACAATCCGCTGAAATTCTCCGTCGATGCCCAGGACGCGCTGCACAACCTGCTGGTGAAGCGGCATCCCGGCTACCTCGGCGCCGTCGATGCGTTCGAGAACGCGTTCGACGACATTCACGACCACGAGGTCGCGATGCTGTCTGGCATCCGCGCGGCCTTCGAGTCCATCCTGGCGCGGTTCGATCCGGCGGCGCTGCAGCAAGAGTTCGACCGTCAAATGAAGAAGGGAGCGCTCGTGGCGGTGCCGGCCAAGCTCCGGTATTGGGAGCTGTACAGCGCCAAGATCCGTGATATGGTCAGGGACCCTGAGGTCAGCTTTCGCGATTTGTTTGGTGACGAATTCGCGAGCGCCTACGAGGAACAGCTCAAACAACTGAAGGCAGGTCGGCGTGGCGGCTCCTCGTGAACCGGCAGCCGTCGTGGGTATGCCGCGCATGACGCGTCCGACGCGATTGGTCCCCGTTGCCGTATGGATAGCGGCAGTCGCGAGCGCCACCGGGTGTGCGAAGGCGCCGCCGGCGCTTCCGCCCTCGTTGCCGCCGGTCACGATTGCCGCACCTGCCGCGCCTGCCGGGCCGCTGCCCACACCGGCCGTTCGCGCGTCCCTCACCATTGGCACCACGGTTGACACCAATCCCGACGCGTCGGGACGGCCATCGCCGGTCGTGATTCGGATCTACCAGCTTCGGGCGGACGGGCCGTTCGTCGCGGCGGAATTCTTCAACCTGTTCGACGATGCCGACAAGGCGCTCGGACAGGCGCTCGTCACCAAGGACGAGTACGTGATGGCCCCTGGGGAGCGCCGGTCGCTCGACGTGACCTTCGCCAGCGAGACGCGGTTCGTCGGTGTGATGGCCGCGTTTCGCGATGTACGCAACGCGCAATGGAGGGCGGTCGTGCCGGTGCCGCGTGGCACCGTCACTGTTCTCGTCGAACGGGCCCGAGTGGCCGTCACGACCGGGAACTGACCCCCGTCTGGAGTCGAGTCGGCATGTCGGTGCACAACAAGGTGATCTGGTCGGAAGGCTTGTTCCTTCAGCCGCAGCATCTGCAGCAGCAGGATCGGTATCTCGAAAGCTATGTCGAGGTCCGCTGCCGGGATCTGAGTCCGCACAGCTGGGGATTCACCGAGCTCGAGATCGAACGCGATCTGCTGGCCATCGGCAAGCTGGCGCTGCGGCGCGCCGCCGGAGTGTTTCCCGACGGCACCCCCTTTCGGATTCCCGACGACGAGCCGCTGCCGGCGGCGCTCGACATCGGTCCGCAGGTGCGGGATCAGATCGTCTCGCTGGCCGTGCCGTTGCGGCGCGGCGATTCGCCGGGCGTGGAGCGGACGGGCGCGGCCGACCCGCTGGCCCGGTACAGCGTTCGCGAGTGGGAAGTGCGCGACGTCGCGGCGCAGTCGGGTGAGCCCGCGGTGGTCGAGGTTGGCGCGCTGCGGACGCGGTTCCTGCTGCAAAGCGATCTCGCCGAAGCCTATTCGACAATCCCGCTCGCGCAGATCGTCGAGTGCCGGGCCGACAAGCAGATCGTGCTCGAGGATCGATTCATGCCGACGGTGCTGCGCACGAACGCAGCCACTGCACTTGCCGCCTTCCTGAACGAGCTGGTCGGACTGCTGCGTCACCGCGGCGAGGCGCTGGGCGGCCGGGTAACGGCCACCGATCGCGCCGGTTCGGCGCAGTTCGGCGACTTCATGATGCTGCAACTGATCAACCGGACCGAGCCGGTGTTCGCGCATCATGCCGAGTCGGCAGGGTTGCATCCACAAACGCTCTTCCGCGACTGCCTGGCGCTGGCGGGGGAGCTGTCGACCTATACCGCGCCGTCGAAACGTCCGCCGGCGATGCCCAATTACCAGCACGAACGGCTCCGCCAGTCGTTCGAGCCGCTGATGCGCATCCTGCGGGAGGCCCTGTCGCTGGTCATCGAATCGTCGGCGCTGAACATACCGATCGAACCGCGAGCCTACGGCATCAGCGTAGCCATCGTGCCCGACGCCTCGTTGTACACGAAGGCGTCTTTCATCCTCGCGGCCAAGGCCGACGTGCCATCCGAGCAATTGCGGCGGGCGTTTGCCACCCAGCTCAAGCTCGGCCCGGTCGAGCGCATTCGCGACATCGTGATGCTGCAGCTGCCCGGGGTGCCGGTGAACTCGGTGCCGGTGGCGCCGCGGCAGATTCCCTATCACGCCGGGTTCGTGTACTTCGAGATTGATCAGTCGCACGAGCTGTGGGCGCAGCTGAAATCGTCGGGTGGCCTGGCGCTCTTCGTGGCCGGCGAGTTCCCTGGGTTATCGATAGAGTTGTGGGCGATTCGTAGCTGAAGGTCAGAAGGATAGTGAGGCGTTGGCGCCATGTCAGACAGTGACGATCCCTTAAAGGCCTCAGATTCGACGATCATTCGTCCGCGCCCGGGTGCCGGCCGCCGAGGCGCGAGCGACACGATCCTGCCACGTCCGCACGCGCCGACCCCGGCGTCGGCCGATGTGCCCATCGCCCAGCTGCGCCCCTTGGTCGGCGGCCTGAACCCGCTCGTACAGGCGGCCAGTCCCGCCCTGCTGCTGGCCGGACGGATTCGTTCAACGGCCGCCGCTTTCGACATCGCCTCGTTGAAGCGGCATGCCCTCGAAGAGATCCGCCGGTTCGAAGAAAGCGCCCGCGGTGCCGGCGTCAGCGGGGAGACGCTGGGGGCGGCCCGTTACGCGCTGTGCTCCACGATCGACGAAGCCGTGCTCTCCACGCCGACCGGTGCTCACAGCGACTGGGGGCAGCAGAGTCTGCTCGTGGCGCTGCATCGAGAAGCGTGGGGCGGAGAGAAGGTCTTCGAGGTGATCGAACGGATCAGCCAGGATCCGGCCCGGCACATCGACTTGATCGAGCTGCACTATCTCTGTCTCGCCGTCGGCTTCACCGGCCGCTACCACGTGCTCGAACGCGGCCACGCCCGTCTCGCCGAAGTCCAGCAGACGCTCTATCGCATCATCCAGACCCAGCGGGGCGCGGCGCCTCCCGAGTTATCGCTCCAGTGGCGTGGCCGTGAGGACCGGCGGCCGCGCCTGGTCCGCTATCTGCCCTGGTGGGTGGTGGGGGCGGGGGCGCTCGCGGCGATGTCGCTGGCGTTTGTGGTCTTCTACGCCCGTCTGGGCATCGCGGCGACGCCGGTCTACGAGGCGCTGGCTGACGCTGGACGCAGCATCTCGCGGCAGCCTCCGCCGCCACCGGTTGCCGGACCGCGCCTCAAGCAGCTGCTGGCGCCGGAGGAAGGTCGAGGAGAGCTGTCGGTCATCGAGGAGGGCGGGCGGTCGCGCGTCATCCTGTTCTCGCCAAGCCTGTTTGCCTCAGGCAGCGCCACGCCGATTGCCGGCGCGACGCCGCTCATCCAGCGCGTCGGCTGGGCGATCGAACAGGTGCCGGGGCGGGTGCTCGTCGAAGGCCATACCGACGATCAGCCGCTCAATTCCCTGACCTACAAGAACAACTTCGAGCTGTCGCGGGAGCGGGCGGCCAATGTCGTGCAACTGCTGCAGCGGACCGTCACCAACCCGGCACGTCTCGAGTGGGCTGGCGTCGGTTCCTCCGAGCCGCGCTACCTCCCGGAGACGGCGCCCGAGAATCGCGCGCGTAACCGGCGCGTCGAGATCATCCATGTGCCCGGCGCGTAGCGGACACGTGACCCGCGGCGGCGCCGCCGGGTCTGTACGTAGGGCGGGTCTTTACGGCCCGTCTGTCAACGGAGACCATTCATGCTGAGACGACTGTGGCGCATCTCGCCAGTCATGCTCGGGCTCGTGCTCCTGTCGCTATTTGTCTGGTTTGCCGGCCCGTACTTCGCCTTCGCTGATTACCGGCCGCTCGAATCGGTCACCGCGCGGCTGGTGCTGATCGTCCTGATTCTACTCACCGCGACCGCGCTGTACGCGATCAAGCGGCTGAGAGCGGCACGTGCCAGCGACCAGCTGGCGGCCGCCGTGGTCGAGCAGGCGGTGTCCCAGCCGGCGCCAAACGCCGAGCTCGTGCAGCTGCGCGAGCGCTTCGAGGAAGCCGTCGCACAACTGAAACAGACACGCAAGAGCGGTCAGAGCCTGTACGAGCTGCCCTGGTACGTGATCATCGGCGCGCCCGGCTCGGGTAAGACGACTGCACTCGTCAACTCGGGGCTGCACTTCCCCCTCGAGCAGCGCTCCGGTCGCGGCGCCTTGCGCGGGATCGGCGGAACCAGGAACTGTGACTGGTGGTTTACCGACGAAGCCGTGCTCCTCGATACCGCCGGTCGTTACACGACCCAGGACTCCGACGCGGCGGGCGACAGCCAGGCCTGGGACGAGTTCCTGGCGCTGCTGAAGAAGTACCGGAAGCGCCGCCCGTTGAACGGCGTCATTCTGACCGTCAGCGCGCAGGACCTGATGGGCGCCGACGACACGCTGGAACGCCACACCGCTGCGGCAAGAGCTCGCCTCAACGAACTCAATCGGCAACTGAAGATCCAGCTGCCCATTTACCTGCTGGTCACCAAGTGCGATCTGCTGGCCGGGTTTTCGGAGTATTTCGACGACCTGACGCAGGGCGATCGCCAGCAAGTCTGGGGGGTGACGTTCCCCTTCGACCAGACCGCCAAGGGGGAGGCGGCGCAGCAGTTCGAGCCGGAGTTCAACCGCCTGGTCGTCCGGCTGAACGAGCGCGTCTTCGCGCGGCTCGAAGAAGACCGAGACCCCCGCCGGCGCACACTCATCTTCGGACTCCCGCAGCAGCTGGCGGCGCTGAAGAGTCAGCTTGGCGAGTACATCGCCGGCGTGTTCCGCTCGACCAGGTTCGACGAACAAGTCCTGCTGCGCGGCGTCTATCTGACCAGCGGCACGCAAGAGGGGACCCCGATTGATCGTCTGCTCGGCGCGTTTGGCCGTCGTCTCGGCAGCGCCGCCCCGGCGATCGCAGCCGGTGGACGGGGTAAGGCCTATTTCATCGAGCGCCTGCTGAAGGACGTCATCTTCGCCGAGTCGGGCCTCGCCGGCATCAACAGACGCATCGAGATGCAGATGGCGGCGGCGCAGGTCGTGGCCTATGTCGCTATGGCGCTCCTCACCATCACGGCCATCGTGCTATGGACGGTGAGCTACAGCCGCAATCGCGGCTATCTCGATCAGGTCGAGGCCTCCATCGCTCCGCTCGCGGCGACGCGCGCGATTCAAGCCCAATCTCTCGACGAAGCGCTTCCCCGGCTCGACGCCCTGCGCGCGGTGGTAACCGAAGCCGACCGGTATCGCCCGGACGTGCCGGTGCCGATGCGCTGGGGGTTGTACCAGGGCAGCGCCATGGGGGATGCCGCCCGCGATGCCTACAGCCGCGAACTCGACGACGTGCTGCTGCCGCAGGTGGCGGCGCGTTTCCGGCAGCGGCTGGTTGACTACGCGACCGAGCCGGAGAAGCTGTACGAATATCTGAAGGGCTATCTGATGCTCGGTGATCCGACGCATCTGGACCGCCAGCAGCTCGGCTACCTGGCCGACTTCGAGTGGCAGGAAGCGTACGCATCAGATCCCGCGCGGGCGCAACAGGTGTCAGATCATTTCAAGAGCCTGCTCGAGTACCGCGAAAACCTGCGGGCGATCGACATCGATCAGGAAATCGTGACGCAGGCGCGCAACACGCTCCGCCAGGCGTCGCTCGCCGATCTGGTGTATCGCTATGTGCGCATCGGGTATGCGAACGACACGGCACGCCAGCTTCGGCTCGACCGGCTGCTGGGCATCGGCGCCGAGAAGGTGTTCGCGCGGTCCGGTGCCGCGCTGTCGGATCCGATCTCGAGTATCTACACCAAGCCGGTCTTCGAAGAGATCGTCGCCAAAGGAACCGACCAGCTCGTGCTGCAGTTCGTGAGCGAGTACTGGGTGTGGGGCGACCAGCGTCCGTCAGTCACGGCCTCATCGAGAATCACCACCGAGTTCATCGACCTGTACGAGAAGGACTACATTGCGGCCTGGGATCGCGTGCTGGCTCAGATGCAGTTCGTCCCATTGAGAGGGTTGACCGAAACGAAGGACGTCCTCGCCATCCTCGGCAGTCCGGCCTCGCCGCTGCGGGCCCTGCTCAAGACCGTCGACGATCACACCTATCTCGTCAGACCGGCGGCGACACCGCAGCCGGGCGTGTTGGGGAGCCTGGGGAACCGCGTCGGGGGCGTGCTGACGCGCGGCCGGGAACGGCTGGGAATCACCACCGCCGTGGCCGGCATGCAGGTGACCAATCACTTCGCCCAGATTCACCAGCTCCTGTCCGGCGACGCGGGTTCGGCCGCGATCGACGGCGTGCTGCGCCGGATTCAGGACCTGAACCAGAGGGTGCTGCCGCTCGGCACCGGCGCCGGGGAGCAGGACCCGGCCAGGAACCCGACCGCCGTACAGGCGGCGGGGCAGAGCGCCAATGAACTGCAGCGAGAGGCCGCGCAACTGCCCTCGTCACTGGGCGCGGCGGTGTCGGGCATCGCGGGCCGGGTCGTTGGCATCCTGCGCGGAACCGTGGGTGGCGGCCTCGACGAGCGCTACGGGCAGCAGGTGCTGGCGGAATGCCGGCCGCTGGTCGGCAACCGCTATCCCTTTGTCGCCGCGGCCGCCGCCGATGTGCCGCTCGCCGACTTCGGGCGCCTCTTCGGCTACGGCGGGTTGTACGACAGTTTCCTGTCGACAGAGCTGACCGACCTGGTCGATACGGGCCGGGCCACGTGGGCCTGGAAGGCAGGGCCAGATGGTCGTCCGCTGGGCGGGTCGGCGGGGATGCTTCGTCGTATTCAGGCGGCCCGACGAGTGCGTGACGCATTCTTCCGGCCCGGCTCGATGGAACCGGAACTCCGTTTCACGCTGACGCCCGACCAGCTCGATGCCAGCGCCGTGCGCTTCACGCTCGACGTCGACGGCCAGTCGATGGACTACCGGCACGCGGCGCCGCGCCCGATGGCGATGACCTGGCCGGGGCCCAACCCTGGGCAGGTCGTGGTCACGTTCGAAGAGCGGGGTGGCGCGCGTCCCAACCTGGTGTTTTCGGGACCGTGGGCATGGCTCAAGTTCCTCGAGGCCAGTCGGATCGAGCGTCTGAACGATGCCCGGTTCGCGGTCACGACCTCCGCGGGGGGACACCAGGCGCAACTCATCCTCGACGCTCCAAGCATCCGTAATCCGTACGGTTCACGCGACCTGCAGGACTTCCGGTGCGAGTAGCCAACGTCTCCGCGCTGGTCGTCGGCTTCTACGGGAAGCTGCCGAGCCATGGTGACTTCCTGCGGCGACGCGTACCGGACGGCTTCATCGACCGGTGGGATCCGTGGCTGCAGGAGTGTCTGCTCGAGAGCCGTAACATCCTCGGCGACCGGTGGCAGAACGTGTATCTGGAAAGTCCCGTGTGGCGGTTTTCCTGCGCCGCCGGGGTGCTGGCCGAGCAGTCGGTGCTCGGGCTCACCGCACCCAGCATCGACCGGGTCGGGCGCTGCTTCAACCTGACCCTGGTGGCGCCCCTGCCTGAGGGCGTCGATGCCTTCCTGGCGGTTCGGGCCTGCGAAGGTTTCTTCGCGCGCGCCGAGGCGCTGGCGCTCGAGACACTGGCCGCCGATCGGATCGACGTCAACGAGTTCGATCGTCAGGTCGCGGCGCTCGGCGACACGCTTGTTCACTTGCGTCCCCACGACATGGCGGCGGCCGCGGCGGCCGAGGTCCTGGAGGGCACCGGCGCCACCCGCTGGCGAATCGGTCTCGACGCGTTGTCCGGCTTTGACGAAGTGCTCGGCGGACTGGGTGCCGCGCGTTTGCACGCACTGTACGATCCCCTCGTAGCCATGTGGACAGAGGGGTCGCAGTATGTCGAGCCGAGCTTTCTCGTCGGCCGGGGGCTTCCGGCGCCCGACAACTTCGCCGCCCTGATGACCGGCGCCTGGGGTGAGTATGGATGGCGATCGATCTCGGTTCCGCTGGCGAAGGGGCGCGACTCCGACACCGTGCGGTTGTCGACCCTGGACGCCCCGCCACCGGTGTACCGGTCGGGAGGCGTCAGCGATGTCGGGCTGGCGCGGCAGGTCAATCAGGATGCCTTCCTCGAGCGGCCCGAGGCCGGGATCTGGGTGGTGGCCGACGGGCTTGGCGGGCATGAGCACGGGGAAATCGCGAGCCGTATGGTGTGTGACGCCCTGGCCGACTTTCTGCCGTCCCGCACATTCGAAGACGCCATCGACGCAGCAGCCGCACGGATGCAGCAGGTGAACGCCCGTCTGCTCGAACATTCGAGTGACGAGGATCCCGGGGCGATCACCGGCAGCACGGTGGTGGCGCTGCTCACGCGTGGTGTGCACTATGCGGTGGTCTGGGCCGGTGACAGCCGCCTCTATCGCCGGCGCGGGGGCCAGTTCGAGCAGCTTACGCAGGACCACAGCGCCGGCGAGGTGGACTCGGCGGGTCATGCGACCTCCGCGATCACGCGCGCGGTCGGTGCCGAGCCGGCCCTGGTCCTCGACATCCAACGTGGACGGGTCTCGCCCGGCGACCGGTTTCTCCTCTGTTCCGACGGGTTGACCCGGGTGCTGACGGTCGAACAGATTCTCGACCGGCTGACCACGGAGGACCCTGGCGAGTGCGCACGGGCGCTCATCAAGGCGACGCTCGACGCCGGCGCTCCAGACAACGTGACGGTGGTGGTGGTGGACGTCCATCCGCCGCCGACTCCGACTTTGGACATTGGACTTTGAAGTCAAAATGAATAGAATCGCGGCGACCTCAGGCGGGTTTTCTCCTTCTCAGATCTGAGACGACGTTGATTCGGGTTGGTGCCCAACGATGAGTACGGCTTGGTCGGTAGAGGAACTGCTCCAACCCATTGCGCCAGAGGCGCCGTGCGGGACCAACCTCGAAGATACGGCTATCATCGGCGCCCTCGATCGCCTGAATGTGTTCGGCCGGCAGCTGAACTACTCCGCACGCAGCAGCCAAGCCGAAGACAATGACGCCACCACTGAGCCGGACTGGGACGACGTGACCGACACCGCCCTGCGAGGTCTTGCCATCAGTAAGGACCTCCGGCCGCTGGCCCACCTCGGCGTGGCCGGTCTCTGGACCGACGGGCTGGCGCCGTTTGTCGATGCGCTCGAGGTGGCGGCGTCGTGGCTGGACACCTATTGGACCGACGTGTATCCCCGACTCGACGAAGACGCGATGGTTCGTCAGGGCGCGCTTCTCGGCTTTGCCGATCCGGTTGCGGCGGTGAATCGCTTGCGTCGCGTGCCGCTGGCCCGCAGCCGTCTGCAGGACACCGTGTGTCTGCGCGACATCGACATCGCCCAGGGCCAGTTGCAGCCGCTCGCCTCCGATCGCCGGATCAGCGACACCGACATCGAGGTGACATTCGCCGACACCGCGGTCGAGATTCTCCAGGCGCTCAAGCGCGACGTCGATCGCGCGCGCGACGCGACGGCGCGGATCGTGGCGTCGATGGAAACCCAGGCGGGAAGCAGCTGGGTCCCCGACCTCTCACCGCTGACCGTGCTGTTGGCCCGGTTGGACAAGGTGATCGCCCCGAAGATCGCGGCGCGCATCGGCGCGGAGCCCGTCGAAGGGTTGGCGGCGGTCGCCGACGGCGCGGAGGCTGTCGGTGGGGTATTGCGCTCACGGCAGGACGCGATTCGGGCGCTCGAGGCGGTGGCGGCCTATTTCCGCCACAGCGAGCCGTCGAGCCCCGTGCCGTTGCTGGTGGACCGGGCCAAGCGGCTCGTGTCGAAGGATTTTCTCGAAGTGTTGGCGGACATTGCTCCGGAAGCGTTAGCGCACGCGCGCTCCGCCGGAGGGCTTCCGCCCTCCGAGTAGGTGGCGGAGCGATCGTACGGGTGCGGTATACGGAGGTGCTGAGTGGCCAAGACGAGTAGCCAGAAGTTCATCGCGCGTAATCGCGCGCCTCGCGTCCAGATCGAGTACGACGTAGAGCTCTACGGATCCGAGAAGAAGATGCAGCTGCCGTTTGTGATGGCGGTGCTCGCGGATCTGTCCGGCAAGCCCGCCGAGGCGCTGCCGGGGGTGGAGGACCGGAAGTTTCTCGAGATTGATATCGATAACTTCGACAGCCGCATGAAGGCGATGAAGCCGCGGGTCGCCTTTCAGGTGCCCAACGTCCTCACCGACGACGGCAAGAATCTGAACGTCGAATTGACCTTCGAGAGCATGGAGGACTTTTCCCCGGCGGCGGTGGCGCGGAAGGTCGACGCCTTGAGCAAGTTGCTCGAGGCGCGTCAGCAGCTGGCCAACCTCATTACCTACATGGACGGCAAAAGCGGCGCCGAGGACCTGGTGAGCAAGCTGCTCAATGATCCGGCGCTGCTGCAGACGCTGGCGGCGACGAAGAAACCGAAGGACGACGAGTCGGTCTCGTAGCGCGGACCTGGTCAGGTCCGCGAGCCTCGTTCGGAAGCGTTGGGAGAACAGTTCATCATGGCCGATCCGAAACTCGAACAAGACAAGAGCGCCGCCGGGGCCACCGCCGCGGTGAGCGAGCTCGATTCGCTGCTGCGGAAGGAATTCAAGCCGAAGACCGACGAAGCGCAGGAAGCGGTGCAGAACGCCGTCCGCACGCTGGCCGCGCAGGCGCTGTCGCAGACCCGGTTGATCGGCGCAGACGTCGTCAAGTCGATCGAGGCGATGATCGCCGAGATCGACTTGAAGCTCAGCGCCCAGATCAACCTGATCCTCCACCAGGCCGAGTTTCAGCAGCTCGAGGGCGCGTGGCGCGGCCTGCATCATCTCGTCACCAATACCGAAACCGACGAGATGCTGAAGATCAGGTTCATGAACATCGGCAAGAAGGACCTGGGCAAGACACTGCGGCGCTACAAGGGTGTCAGCTGGGATCAGAGCCCGCTCTTCAAGAGCCTGTACGAGGCGGAATACGGACAGCTCGGCGGATTTCCCTATGGCTGCCTGGTGGGCGACTATCACTTCGACCACACCGCACCCGACGTGGAACTGCTCGGCGAGATGGCCAAGATTGCTGCGGCAGCGCATGCGCCCTTCATTGCTGGCGCCGCACCGTCGGTCATGCAGATGGAGAGCTTTCAGGAGCTGGCCAACCCGCGCGACCTGACCAAGATCTTCACCACGCCGGAGTACGCCGCGTGGCGTTCGCTGCGTGAATCGGAAGACTCGCGCTACCTCGGCTTGGCGATGCCCAGATTCCTCGCCCGGCTGCCTTACGGCGCCAAGACCGACCCGGTCGAGGAGTTCGACTTCGAGGAAGACACCTCGGCCGGCGATCACAGCCGCTATACCTGGGCGAACTCCGCCTACGCGATGGCCACCAACATCACCCGGTCCTTCAAGCTGTACGGCTGGTGCTCCCGCATCCGCGGCGTCGAATCGGGTGGCGCCGTCGAAGGCCTGCCTGCCCATACGTTCCCCACCGACGACGGCGGGGTGGACATGAAGTGCCCGACCGAAATCGCGATCAGCGACCGCCGCGAGGCGGAGCTGGCTAAGAACGGCTTCATGCCGCTGATTCACCGCAAGAACACCGACTTCGCCGCCTTCATCGGCGCGCAGTCGCTGCAGAAGCCGCAGGAATATATGGATCCTGACGCGACGGCCAACGCCAACCTGAGCGCCCGGCTCCCGTATCTGTTTGCGTCCTGCCGCTTCGCCCACTATCTGAAGTGCATCGTCCGCGACAAGATCGGCAGCTTCAAGGAACGCGACGACATGCAGGTCTACCTGCAGAACTGGATCATGAACTACGTCGACGGCGATCCGGCTCACTCGAACGAATCGACCAAGGCACAGAAGCCGCTCGCCGGCGCCGAGGTCGAGGTCACCGAAATCGAAGGGAACCCTGGATACTACGCGGCGAAGTTCCACCTTCGACCGCACTATCAGCTCGAGGGGCTCACCGTGTCTCTCCGGCTGGTGTCACGACTGCCTTCGGCCAAAGCAAGTTGATGCCAATCTCGCGTGACCGGCAGGTGACGCGAACACGAGGAGCGTAGAAATGGCTGTCGACGTCTTTTTGAAGCTGGGTACCATCAAGGGGGAATCGAAAGACGACAAGCACAAGGACGAGATCGAAGTGCTGTCGTGGTCCTGGGGAGTCCATCAGGTAGGAACCATCGGCCGCGGAACCGGCGGTGGCGCCGGCAAGGCGGACTTCGCCCCCCTCACCATCCTGCACTCGGTCGACAAGGCCTCACCCGTGCTGATGATGGCCTGTGCTACCGGTGAGCACATCAAGGACGCCACGCTCATCTCGCGAAAGGCAGGCAAGGGCCAGCAGGAGTACCTGATCATCAAGCTGAACGACATCATCGTCACCAGCGTGTCGCCGTCGGGCAGCTCCGAGCATCCGAGTGAATCGTTTACGCTGATGCCGGCCAAGGTCGACCTCGAGTACAAGCCGCAGAAGATGGACGGATCGCTCGACGCCGGCGTTTCCTTCAAGTACGACATCGTCGCCAACAAGAAGGTCTGACGGCAGGTGGGCGGCCATGGGCACCCGTCCCGTGGCCGCCGCTGTCCGGTGGCACATCACGATTGAGGGCGGACTGTGGCTGCAAGCGGTGCAGGAAATCAGGGACATGGCGACATGTTCCTGTACGTCAGGGGCGCCGTGGGCGGCGTCTTCAAGGGCGAGTCGCAGGATCAGTTTCACAAGGGTGAGATCGAGGTGCAGAGCTGGTCGTGGGGAATGCAGGCCCAGGTCGGCTTCGGTGGCGCACCGACCGCGTCCAGGGGCCGGGCCAGCATCCTGGAACTCAAGATCGTCAAGCGCGTCGACAGTGCCTCGACAGCGTTGATGGCGGCGTTGCGCAACAACGAGAAGATCATCAAGGCGTTGCTGACGATTCGGAAGGCCGGGTCAGCCCTGCCGCTCGAATACCTGAAAGTGACCGTTGAAGATGGCCGGGTGGTGGCGGTGAACATCGATGGCGGGCGGGGCGCGACCGGGACCGAGCTCGTCGAGCACATCAGCTTCTCCTTCAACAAGATCTCGGTGGAATACGTGCCGCAGGGCGATGACGGCAGGCCCCAGGGCGGCATGCTGTTCTCCGATCAGTTCCACGAAGGCTAGCCCGTGATGACGTCCTGGATTCATCGATGACCGGGCTCGATCTCGCGGCGGGGCTTCTCAAGGACGGCGATCCGGAAGCGGCGCTGGCGCGTCTGCAAGACATCGTCCGGGCGCATCCCGATGATGCCAAGCATCGCGTCTTTCTCTTCCAACTGCTGTGCGTGCTCGGCCGATGGGAGCGCGCGCTCACTCAGCTCAAAGTGGCCTCGTCCCTCGATCCTGCCGCCCTGGTTATGGCCCAGGTGTACGGCGACGCGGTGCGCTGCGAGGCGATGCGACGGGCGGTGTTCGAGGGCCGGAAGGCGCCGGTGCTCTTCGGCGAGCCGGAACCGTGGCTGGCCTGTCTCGTCGAGTCGCTCGCCGAACGTCACCGTGGGGGGAATGACCGCGCCAGTCAGTTGCGCGCCGAAGCGTTTGAGGCGGCCCCGGCGTCGGCCGGTACGATCAACGACCAGCCCTTCGAATGGATCGCCGATGCTGACTCGCGCCTCGGCCCCGTGCTCGAGGTGTTCATCAACGGACGCTACTACTGGCTGCCGTTCACCAGGCTGAGGCGCCTGAGCCTGGATCCACCCGAGGACCTCCGCGACCTGGTCTGGATGCCGGCTCGACTTGAGTTCGACAACGGCGGCGAGGCGGTGGCGCTCATACCCTCCCGCTATCCAGGCTCAGACAGTGCCGGCGACGGTCTGATTGCCTTGTCCCGGAAGACCACATGGACGGAGGTCTCCGGCAACGAAGTCCATGGTCTGGGGCAGCGGGTGCTCACCACCGATGCCGCCGACGTGCCGTTTCTCGATGTTCGGACGGTGGTCATCGAGCCGGCCGGGGCCGAAGCCTCGGGCACCAGTCAGGCCTAGATGCCGAGGCACCTCTATCCCGCCGACCGGTTGCAGCCGGCGCTGCTCGACCGTCTCATCGATGAGCAGGCAGGCGAGGGGCGTCCGACCCGTCACGTTCGAGTGATGAACCAGCGCGAGCTCCGTCAAGCGGTGCTGCGCGACCTGCAGTGGCTGTTCAACGTCACCGCGTTGAGCTCGAGCGCCGATCTCGATCACGCACCGCTGACGCGGCGGTCGGTGCTCAACTTCGGGCTTCCCGCGTTGGCCGGGCAGACGGCGTCGACGATGGAGGTGGGGGACCTCGAGCGGGCCATCCGACAGGCTATTCTCGACTTCGAGCCGAGGATCCTCCCGGCGTCGCTCGAGGTGCGGGCGGTGCAGGGCTTTGCCGGAATCGATCATCACAACGCCGTAGGCGTCGATATCCGTGGCCAGTTGTGGGCGGAACCGGTGCCGCTCGAAATTCTGTTGCGCACCGAAGTCGACCTCGAGACCGGCAACGTCGCGGTCACCGAGAGCGGCGGCGAGAGACGGCGATGAACCCACGGCTGCTGGAACACTACGAAGTCGAACTGCAGCACCTCAAGGAAATGGGGGCGGAGTTCGCCAGCGAGTTTCCCGGCATCGCCGCCGGTCTCGGCATCGATGGTCCCGAGATCAGCGACCCGTATGTCGAGCGTCTGATCGAAGGGGCGGCGTTCCTCGCCGCGCGCGTGCAGCTGAAGCTGACGGCGGAGTTCCCGCGCTTCACCCAGGCGCTGCTCGAGACGGTGTATCCGCAGTACATGACGCCGACGCCGTCGATGCTGATCGCGCAGTGCGTGCCGGATCCGAAGGAACCGAACCTGGCCACCGGCGCCACGATTCCGCGCGGCACCGGGATGGAGAGTGCCCCGAGCGGACCCACCGGCATCAACTGCGAGTTCCGAACGGCGCAGGATGTGGAGTTGTGGCCAATCGAGCTGGTCTCGGCCAGCTACTTCACGCATGCCCCCGACCTGCCGCTGGCCGGTCTGCCCTGGGCGCGCCGGATCACAGGCGGTCTCCGGATCCGTCTCAGAACCACGGCCGGCGTGTCGTTCGCCCAGGTGCGGGCCGAGCGGCTGCGGCTGTACTTCGCCGGCCGCGCCGAAGTCGGCGCGAAGCTCTACGAACTGGCGACCGCGCATGCATTGGGCGCGGTCGTGCTTCCAACCGGATCGTTTCCAGCCTGGCACCAGGTACTCGGGCCGGACATGCTGCAACCGGTCGGCTTTGCCGACACCGATGCGGTGCTGCCGGTGACCTTGCGATCGTTTCAGGGCTACCGACTGCTCCAGGAGTACTTCGCGTTCGCCCAGCGGTTTCGCTTCGTCGATGTCTGCGGCCTGAAGCCGGCGCTGGCTCGTGCCGACACTGGCGAGCTGGACCTCGTGCTGCTGTTCGGCCGCGAGGAAGCGGCGCTCGAAGGCGTCGTCGATGCACGCAACGTTGCCCTGTTCTGCACCCCGGCGGTCAATCTCTTTACCAAGCACGCCGACCGCATTCACGTCGACGAGGGCGTTCACGAGTATCACGTCGTGCCCGACCGGACGCGGCCGCTCGACTTCGAGGTCTACGACGTCACCCGGGTCGACGGCTACGGTGTCGGCGCGGACAGCGACCGCCCGTTCCTGCCGCTCTACTCCGCATTCAGTACCGACGACGTGCACCACCGGTCGGCCTATTTCATCGTCCGTCGTGAGCCGCGACTGCTCTCGACCGACCAGCGCCGCAAAGGCTCCCGAACGTCTTACGTGGGCGGCGAGGTGTTCCTGTCGCTGGTGGACGCCGCGCATGCGCCGTTCCAGCACGACCTGCGGCAACTGTCGATCGAGACGCGCTGCACCAACCGCGATGCCGTCGTGCTGATGCCGATCGGTCAGGGGCCCTCGGATCTGACCCTCGACACCGCAGCGCCGGTCGCTGCCGTGAAGGTGATCGCTGGACCGAGCCGTCCCTATTCACCGCTGGCCGAGCGCGCGGTGGCGTGGCGCGCGGTGAGTCATCTGTCGCTCAATTACCTGTCCCTGGCCGGCGCGACGGCCGAGCAGGGCGCGGCCGCGTTGCGGGAGCTGCTCGACCTGTATGCGCCGCAGGATGATGCCAGCGCGCGGAGGCAGGTCGAAAGCATTCGCCGTGTGACCGTCGAGCCGGTGGTCCGCCGCCTTCCCCGATCGGAGATGGACGCATGGCATCGGGGCGCTTCGCACCGGCTGGCGTTCGGTCGGGGGCTGCGCATTGTCATGGACGTCGATCCCTCGGCATTCGAAGGCGGCAGCGCCTACGTGCTGGGCTCGGTGCTCAGAGAGTTCGTCGCCCGCTACGCCTCGATTAACTCGTTCACGGAAACGACCCTTCGCGCCGAAGGGCGCGGTGAGATTTGTACATGGCCGCCACACTGGGGAGCCAGACCGATCATCTAGCGTTCCTGCGCGCGCTCGCTGAGACGCCGTACAGGTTCGACTTCTATCAGACGCTGCGCCGGCTCGAGTGCGTCGATCCGGATGCGCCGCGGTGGGGGTCTGCCAGAACGCCCTCGCAGGAATCCGTGCGTTTCGGCCAGGAAGCGGACGTGTCATTTGCGCCGGCGTCGCTGGCCTCGTTCACCTCGTCCGGGGAAGGGGTGCCGCCACGGCTGCGGGTGCTGCTCTTCGGCCTGCTCGGTCCCAACGGAGCACTGCCCATTCATCTCACCGAGTTCGTGCGCGATCGGTCGCGCAATCACGGCGACCCGACGCTGGCGCGCTTTCTCGACCTGCTGCACCACCGCTTCATCACCCTGTTCTATCGTGCCTGGGCGCAGGCACAGCCGCATGTCAGCCACGATCGCGCGCGTGACGATCGCTTCCTCGCCTACACCGGCGCAGTCATCGGACTGTACGGCTCGGCGCTCACCCAGCGCGACGGCCTGCACCGGTTGGCCAAGCCGTTTCATGCCGGCGCGCTGGTCCGACAGACGCGCGACGCCGAAGGACTCCGGGCCATCCTCACCAGCTTCTTTGGCGTGAAGACGGCGATCCAGGAGTTCGTGGGGCATTGGATGACGCTCGAGCCGTCCCAGCGCACGGCGCTCAGTGGCAGTGCGGTGCTCGGCAGTGGCGCGGTACTCGGCAGTCGCGTCTGGGATCGGCAGCACAAGTTTCGCATCGTCTTCGGGCCGCTGACGCTGAACCAGTACGAGAGCTTTCTGCCCGGCGGATTCCGCTTGACGCAACTGGTCGACTGGGTCCGGTTCCACGTCAACCTCGAGTTCGACTGGGACGTGCGTCTGGTTCTGGCACGCCGCGAGGTGCCGCTGCTGCGGCTCGGCGCCGGGCGTCTGGGCTGGACGACGTGGCTGGGACGCCGACGGGAAGCACGGGATGCCGCCGACCTCTGTCTGAATCCCCAGGAGTACCGCCCCGGCGCTCGAATCGATGACACGGCCATCCAACCGGAGTTGCAACGCTCATGAGCGACATCAGCAGGGCGGCGCTGTTCGGCAAGTTGAACAGCGTGGCCTACAAAGCTATCGAAGGCGCGACGGTCTTCTGCAAGCTGCGCGGTAATCCCTACGTCGAACTCGTGCACTGGATCCAGCAGATTCTCCAGGCGCCCGATTCCGACCTGCACCGCATCGTGCGGCAGTTCGACATCGATGCGTCGCGGCTGGCGAAAGATCTGACCGACACGCTGGATCGCCTGCCGCGCGGCGCGACGTCCATCTCCGACCTCTCGACGCACGTGGAGAGCGCCGTCGAGCGCGGCTGGGTCTACGCGACGCTGATGTTCGGCAATGGGCGGGTCCGCACCGGTCATCTGCTCGTCGGATGCCTGAAGACGCCGTCGCTCAAGAACGCGCTGGTGGCCATTTCGCCGCTGTTCGGCAAGATCAACGTCGACGCGCTCAGCGACGAGTTCGCTCGCATCGTCGGCGACTCGCCGGAGAATCAGCTCGATGCCCAGGAGGGATCGTCTACGGCGCCAGGCGAGGCCAGCGACGCCATCGCCCCGGCGCAGATGGGCAAGCAGGAGGCGCTCAAGCGCTTCGCCACCGATCTGACCGAACGGGCTCGCAGCGGCAAGATCGATCCGGTGAGCGGCCGCGACGAAGAGATCAGGCAGATCGTCGACATCCTGATGCGCCGGCGGCAGAACAATCCGATCCTGACCGGCGAAGCCGGCGTGGGGAAGACCGCAGTGGTCGAAGGTTTCGCCGTGCGACTGGCCAACGGCGACGTGCCGCCGCCGCTGCAGAACGTCGCTCTGTACGTGCTCGACATCGGGTTGCTGCAGGCCGGGGCCAGCATGAAGGGTGAGTTCGAGAACCGGCTGAAGCAGGTGATCGACGAAGTTCAGGCGTCGCCGAAACCCATCATCCTGTTCGTCGACGAGGCGCACACACTCATCGGCGCCGGCGGTGCCGCGGGCACCGGCGACGCGGCGAATCTGCTGAAGCCGGCGCTGGCGAGAGGCACCCTGCGGACGATCGCCGCCACCACATGGGCGGAGTACAAGAAGTACATCGAAAAGGATCCCGCACTCACCCGGCGCTTCCAGGTGGTGCAGGTGTCCGAGCCGAGCGAGGACAAGGCGATTCTCATGGTTCGTGGCGTGGCCTCGACCCTCGAAAAGCATCACCGCGTGCAGGTGCTCGATGAGGCGCTCGAAGCGGCTGTACGGTTGTCGCATCGCTACATTCCAGCCAGACAGCTGCCCGACAAGGCGGTGAGCCTGCTCGACACCACGTGTGCGCGCGTGGCCATCAGCCAGCATGCCGTGCCGCCGCAACTCGAGGACTGCCGGCGCAGCATCGAGGCGCTTCAGACCGAGCGCGAGATCATCGGCCGGGAAGAAGCGGTTGGCATCGCGGTGGCCGAGCGGCGCAAGGCGGTCGAGGAGAAGCTGGCCGCCGCCCAGTCACGGCGCGCCGAGCTCGAGGAGCGTTGGGCGGCAGAGAAGAATCTGGTAGACAGGATCCTGGCCATCCGCGCCGAGCTTCGTCAGGGTCACGCACACATCGAGGGGACGGGTAGCGCGCTCGAGGCCGCCGCAGAGAAGGTTCCCTCCCCGCCCAACGAGGCCGCCCCGGCGCCACAATCGCCACCGGTTGATCGCGAGCAACTGCTTGGCGAGCTGCGCGACCTTCAGGCGCAGTTGAGTGCGCTCCAGGGTGAGTCGCCGCTGATTCTCCCGAGCGTGGACGAGCAGGCGGTGGGCGCGGTGGTGCAGGACTGGACGGGGATTCCGGTCGGCCGGATGGTTCGCAATGAAATCGAGACGGTCCTGAAGCTGGCCGAGTCGCTGAATCAGCGCGTCATGGGCCAGCGGCATGCGCTCGAGATGATTGCCAAGCGCATTCAAACCTCCAGGGCCAGGCTCGACAATCCCAACAAGCCGATTGGGGTGTTCATGCTGTGCGGGCCTTCGGGCGTCGGCAAGACCGAAACGGCGCTGACCCTGGCCGAGGCGCTCTACGGCGGGGAACAGAACGTGATCACCATCAACATGAGCGAGTTTCAGGAGGCCCACACGGTCTCGACGCTCAAAGGATCGCCGCCCGGCTATGTCGGCTACGGAGAGGGTGGTGTGCTGACCGAGGCGGTACGGCGCCGGCCGTACAGCGTGGTGCTGCTGGACGAAGTCGAGAAGGCGCATCCCGATGTGCACGAGCTGTTCTTCCAGGTGTTCGACAAGGGGTGGATGGAGGACGGCGAGGGTCGCTACATCGACTTCAAGAACACGATTATCCTCCTCACCTCCAACGTCGGCACCGATCTCATCACCAGCATGTGCGCCGATCCCGAGCTGATGCCCGAGCCGGAAGGCATCGCCAAGGCGTTGCGGGAGCCGCTGCTCAAGACGTTCCCGGCCGCCCTGCTTGGCCGTCTGGTGGTGATTCCCTACTATCCGCTCAGCGACACCATGCTGGCCAACATCGTCCGGTTGCAGCTGGGACGAATTGCCCGGCGGGTGACCGAGCATCACAAGATCCCGTTCACCTACGATGAGGACGCGGTGACGCTGATTGTCAGTCGCTGCACCGAACTGGAGAGCGGCGGCCGCATGATCGACGCGATTCTGACCAACACGGTGCTTCCGGCGATCAGCCGGGAGTTCCTCACCCGGGCGATGGCCGGCACCGCGCTCAGCGGCGTACGGCTGGCGGTCCGCGACGATGACTTCGACTACCAGTTTGCCTGAGTCTGGCCGGACCGACGTCGAGTCGGCCGGCGTCTCCGGGACGGCCCTGACCCTCGACGAAGCGATGGCGGTGGCGCTCGATCGCCTGCAGCAGGGCGATGCGGACGATGCCGAAGCCATCTGTCGCAAGATTCTCGACGTGGCGCCCGAGTACCCGACCGCGCTGCACTACCTCGGCATGCTGCGCCACCGGCAGGGCAATGACGGAGACGCGCTCGAGCTGATTCGGCGCAGCCTGACGCTCGTGCCCGACCAGCCGGACTGGCACAGCAATCTCGGCATCGTGCTGCAGTCGAGTGACGATCTCGAAGGGGCGATGGCGGCGTTCGAGCGGGCGATCGCGCTGTCGCCGACCCATGCGCAGGCGCACAACAACCTTGGCGTGCTGTTGCGCGTGTTCGGCCACAACGACCGCGCCGAGGCGGCCTATCGGCGGGCCATCGAGCTCAATCCCGGATACGCCGATGCGTTCAGCAACCTGGCGATTCTCCTGAGCTATATGAGCCGTCCGCGCGAGGCGGTGACCGCCTACTCGCACGCGCTGGCGCTCAAACCGTCGATGCCGGATGCGCGGCGGCTGCTGGTCGTAGCGTATTGCCAGATTGGCGATCGTGAGAAGGCGATCGCCACCTGTGAGCAGTGGGTGAAGGACGACCCGGCCGATCCATTGGCCTGGCATGCGCTGGCCTCGGTCAGCGGCCAGGATGTGCCGGCGCGCGCCTCGGACGCCTACATCCAGAAGACCTTCGACAGTTTTTCGCGAACCTTCGAAGCGAAGCTCGCCCGCCTGGATTACCGGGCGCCGACACTGATCGTGGACGCCCTGGTGGAGGCGGAGGCTCCGGCGCCACGCAGTCTCGACCTGCTCGATCTCGGATGCGGCACCGGGTTGTGCGGTCCGCAGCTGGCGCCGCACGCGCGTCGACTCGTCGGCGTCGATCTGTCCGAAGGCATGCTCGAGCATGCTCGTAGCAAAGCGGTGTACGACGAACTGGTGCAGGGCGAGCTGACCGCATATGCGACCGGCTGCCTCGAGGCATTCGATGCGGTGGTCAGCGCCGACACCCTGGTCTATTTCGGGTCGCTGGAGGACGTGGCCCGCGCCGTGGCCGGGGCGCTGCGTCCGGGCGGTCGCTTCATCTTCACGGTGGAGGAATCAGTTGACCCCGACCGAGCGGCTCCGTATACCATTCAGCCCCATGGCCGCTTCTGTCACACGGCCGACTATGTGGTGCGCACATTGCGGGATGTCGGTCTGGAACCGACCTTCACCAGAGCCGAGCTGCGGAAAGAAGGAGGGGTGCCGGTGCCGGGGTTGATCGTGAGCGCCCGCAGGAAGGCCTGAGCGCATGCCCAGAGCGATAGAGATTGTCACGCCGTTCGACCCGAAGGACCTGCTCTTCCACACCATGCACGGGCGTGAGGAGGTGGGGCGCCTGAGCGAGTATCAGCTCGGCCTGCTCAGCCTCAAGGACAACCTCGATCTCAACACGATTCTCGGCCAGAAGGTCACCGTCAAGCTGGAACTGCCGGATCAATCCTTCCGCGAGTTCACCGGCTACGTGACGCGCTTCGCGCAGCAGGGCCTCTACGGCCGCTACACGGCCTACGTCGCCACCGTCCGGCCGTGGCTCTGGTTCCTCTCGCGGACGGCCGACTGCAAGATTTTCCAGGAACTGACCGTCCCAGACATCGTCAAGCTGGTGCTTGCCGACCATCCGGCCGCGGACGTGAAGTGGCAGTTGAGCGGCACCTACCGGACTTGGACCTACTGCGTGCAGTACCGCGAGACCGACTTGAACTTCGTCAGCCGGTTGTTCGAGCAGGAGGGCATCTACTACTACTTCAAGAACGCCGGCGGCAAGAACACGATGGTGATCACCGACTCCTACGGTGGTCACGAGCCGTTTCCGAAGTACGAGGACCTGGCGATCTCGATTGACTCGGCGCGCGTGGTGCGGCCGGATGTCCAGCACATCACGTCGTGGGAGATCGCGCGGCAGGTGCAGCCCGGCCTCTACGTGCACGACGACTACGACTTCGAACGCCCCAGCCTCGAGCTGTTAACAAGCAAGCCGCTGCCGCGTCCCTATTCGCCGAGCGACTACGAGGTGTTCGATTATCCTGGCAGCTACGTCAAGAAGCCCGAAGGGCAGATTTACTCGGCCGTGCGCATCGAAGAGTACGGCGCTCAGTTCGAGGCGGTGAACGCCTCGACAAACGCTCGCGGGCTGTCGGTTGGACACCTGGTGAAGGTCCATGACCATCCGCGCCGGGATCAGAACGCCGAGTACCTGGTGCTCTCCGCCAACTACGACCTGGAGTTCAGCGACTACGAGGCGATTCCCGACCGCGGCGGCAGCGGCTATGCGTGCACGTTCACGGCGATGCCGAGCAAGCAGCAGTTCCGCGCCAGCCGTCTGACCCCGAAGCCCGTCATGCAGGGACCGCAGACGGCGGTCGTGGTGGGTCCGCCAGGCGAGGAGATCCATACCGACAAGTACGGGCGGGTGAAAGTGCAGTTCCACTGGGACCGCTACGGCAAGCGCGATCAGAACAGCTCGTGCTGGATTCGCGTGTCGCATCCGTGGGCTGGCAGAGGCTGGGGCGCGATGTCACTGCCGCGCATCGGCCAGGAAGTGGTGGTCGACTTCCTGGAAGGCGATCCCGATCAGCCGCTCATCACCGGCCGCGTCTACAACGCCGAACAGCGCGTCCCCTATGCGCTCCCGACCGAACAGACGAAGTCGACGATGAAGACCGATTCGTCGAAGGGGAGCGGCGGGTTCAACGAGTTCCGGTTCGAGGACAAGAAGGGCGCCGAGCAGATTTATCTGCACGGCGAAAAGGACCTCGACATCGTCGTCAAGAACGAGCGTCGGGAGTCGGTGACGGCGAGCCGCCACCTGACCGTTGGCGGCAGCCGTCTCGAAAGTGTCGGCGCTGATCACCACCTGAAGGTTGCCGGCGACGCCAATCACGATACTGGTACGCAGCACAGCCTGAAAGTGGGCACCGATCTCGTGCTCGACGCCGGCAAGAACATCACCGAGAAAGCGGGGATGGAGATCTACATCAACGCCGGGATGTCGATCGTCATCGAGGCCGGGATGGACCTGACGCTGAAGGGGCCCGGCGGGTTCGTCAACATCGGTCCGGCGGGGGTGACCATTCAGGGCACGATGGTGCTGATCAATTCAGGCGGCGCCGCCGGCACTGGTCATGCCACGTCGGCGAAGGCGCCGAAGGCGCCGAAGAAGGCGACAGACAAACCCTAGCCTTGTGAGAGACAACGATGCCACCCGCAGCCCGGCTCACTGATATGCACACCTGCCCGATGGTGACACCGGGCATTCCACCGGTGCCGCACGTCGGGGGACCGATCTTGTCGCCGGGCGCTCCGACGGTGCTGATCGGCGGGTTGCCGGCCGCGCGAGTCTCCGACATGGCGGTGTGTGTGGGCCCGCCAGACGTCATCGTCAAGGGTTCGGCGACGGTCTTGATCAATTTCATGCCGGCGGCGCGGATGGGCGATAGCACCGCGCACGGTGGTGTGATCGTCCTCGGTTGCCCGACGGTGATGATTGGTGACAGCGGCGGCGGGGCAGCGGGGGGCGCGTCGAGCGGCGGCGGCGATGAGAGCGCCATGCCAGTGACAGCAGGCGCGGGTGGTGGCGGATCGGGCCCACCCTCCGCGGGCCCGGCAAGTGGTGCCGGTTCGGCTCCGGACGCGGCGTTGACACCCTTCGAGATCGAAGAGGCAAGGCGGCCGGGGGGCACGCCGTTACAGCAGCTATGTCGTGAAAAGTTGGTTCGTTCGTTCTACGACAGCCATCCGGATGGACTCGGAGCAACACGTTGCGACAGTGCTTTGCGAGGAATCGATTTAACGAGACCAGTTGAAGTAGTCGCCTTTCCTCCGCCAGCCGTTATGGAGCAATACGTTCGACGCGGTGCCTTGCCGGGAAACTGGTTTGACCCTATTGGTGGTCAGAGCGCAGACTCGTTGGGACTGAATGGAAGCGCGCGGTCTGCGAAGCGATTCGCGATGCCAGCAGGTCAGGGCCTTCGTTCGACCGCCAACGTAATCGTCGAGGACTGGACCGATCCCGGAAACCCAGTTCTCTGTACGGGCGGCGGAATCCAAATGGTCGTCGACGATAACGTCAGAGACGGAGTGCTTGGGGTGTAGAAATGGGTCCGATTCCCCATAGTGTTGAGTCATTCGACCGTTTGCTCACTGAGGTTAGGGAAGGCGTGAGCGCCCTACGGGCGCACGATCCTGGGAACCGGTGGTTCGCATCGATCGAATTACAGCTTGAGGACGTTCGTGAAGCGACGCGGGGTGGCCGGTGCCCTTCTGCCAGTGACCTCGCACGATACAATTTCGGCCTTTTGGCTGACAGAGCGGTGGACGATATTGACCGCCCCCTTGCGCAGAAGCTCTACTCACTTGCCTACTTCCTTGCTCACTGGCCCAAGCCGAACCCGCACTAGCTATTCGCACACCGGCATCTTCCCATTCTCGAACCGTCTCACGGAGGCCTGACCATGGCTATCAAGAAGTTCTCGATGAGCAACGTAAGCACGAGGTAGAAGAAAGCTGAAACTCACACGCGGGGGCGATGAGTGACCCCAACGATCCGTCGTCGACCAGCCCATCCTGGCGCTCGATTTATACATCGGCGCCAACGGGGATGCCACTCCAAGTTGATTGATCGGTCAATAGCCTGCTGGAGGGCGTCGACTACATCGAGCAGCTACTCAAGAGATAGGGCCGATCAAACACGAGGGGAAGTGCCATGAGTCTCGCATCCGACTGCGCCAAAATCCTGCGGCTCGAGCCGGCGAGCCGCATCGATTACGTCATCGAAGGCATCGTCGTCAATAAGTCGCAGATGGAGAAGGTGGCCAAGGCCATTGACGCCGGGGACGTCGCGATCGTCCCGGAGTCCACCGGATCGCTGGGTGCCGCCTATTCCTCTTTTGCCAGCCGCACCAAGTGGGACCCCGGCGAACGAAAGATCATCGGCAAGATATCCATCGACGGCGGCGATGAGGTCGTGCGCAGAACGATCGGGAAGGCCGCCATCTTCCACGAGTCCGTACACGCGCTGGTGGACGTGGCGCGGCTCAAGATGCCTTCGATGCAGCACGATGAGGTGATGGCCTACATCGCCGACGCGATGTATCTGCGAGCGATGAGGACCTCGATCTCCGGCGGCAAGCTCGAGATGGCCATCTATGACGCCGCGTTCGCCATCGTCGACGCCAGAAAGATGCTGACCAGGGCCGGGACCACGCTGAAGTGGACGGAGTGCGAGGCCTTGTACGAGGCCATCAAGGCGTACCCTCTGTATCAGTGACGCCTCATGGGTGATACCCGACTCCCGGGTCCTCAGCTGACCGATCAGCGGGTCGGCTCTCCCCGCACGCCTGGGGCTCTGGGCCACCACGACGCCGCCGATCCGGACCAGAAGCAGTGCCGGATGGGCGACTCGCCTGGCACCGCAGGCCTCAACGACTTTGGCGAGGCTGCGCCGAGCCGGCGGCCGACGACTGTCCGCATGCTGGTCCTCGATCCCCGCCGGCTCGATCGCCTGTTCCGCTCGGTCGCCCTTGCCAAGGCCATGGCGCAGCACACGCGGGTCGAGTGGCAGGAGTACAACGACAGCCCGGTCCTCAACTTCATCTACTGGGCGATGCCGTGGAAGGGCAAACCCGGGTGGGCGGAGGTCACATCGGGCAGTCCGGAGCGCATCGACGCCGAAGCGGATAAGGAAGCGCTGCGCCTGGCTGACGTCCTGTTCGGCCAGAAGGCCAGGCAGGGAGCAGTGGCCACCTTGAAGTATCTCGAGCACCTCGCTGGTGAGCGCGAATCGGCCCTGCAGGATGTCAAGCGCGTGTATGCGGATGCGCGCGACATCAACAGTGAGGTCATCGAGGCGACCACCGAGTGCATCAAGAACCTCACGCGGATTAAAGCCAGCTCCGAGCTGTTCCTGGCGCCGGCCTCGCTGGCCGCCGGCCCGGTCGGCGCCGCCATCTGGCTGGCCTACGAAATCGACGTGGCGATAGTCACGAAGTGGGATCAAGGCATGGGGGCCACCGTTGTCGCCGTCGGCAAGGAAACCGGCGAGGAGATGGTGGAAAAAGTCGGAGAAAAGGCCTCTGATGCAGCCGAGCAGAGGATTCTTGCCGGTGGCAACCAGGCCGAACGGGTCAAGCAGTTGCGCGCGCTCGCGGCAAAGTACGCGCAGCAGATGGCCGGCAAGAAGGCAGGGAAGGCCGCCAGACTCGCCTCACGTCAGGGTGCGCGCCTGGCCGACATCGCCAGGATTCAGAAGCTGGTGTCGGCGGAAGCGCGTGTCGTCGCCGGCAAGATGCTCGGCCGGCTGAACGTCCTGTTCGTGGCTAAGGATGCCGCCGAGGCCTGGGGCGACCTGACCGGAACCTTCGACTGAATCGGTGCTGGCGCGGCAGAGCCTGATAAAGTCTGCACCCGACGGGAAACTCCGAATGGTGCAGAACGAATGGACTTCGTGCATGACCAGCTGGTCACCCACAGGCGTTTCGGGTGCTGACGGTCATCGATCAATGGAGTCGCGAGAGTGTGCTGATAGAGGCCAATGTCGCCCTGACCGGCCAGTGCGTCGTCGATGCGCTCGAGGCGTTGTCGGCGCATCGCCCGCTGCCGAAAGCCATCACGGTGGACCACGGCACTGAATTCACGTCCAAGGCGCTGGGACAAATGGACCTACCGACGCGGGGTCGCCTTGGATCTGCCTAGGCAACCGGGACAGAGATAATTTGGTTGAGGCGATTCCCCCGATCGTCGGTGAACTGAACAGCCACCGTCACCGTTCCCTGTCTTCCGCCACCAGCCAACCGGTAGACAATTCCAACATTCGGAATGGTCAAGCTGCCTCGGGCGTTCACGTGATTCGTTGACGCCCTTCTGATTAACTCGTCTGCGCCATAGTTGAGGGTGCCGATCTCGGCGCCGGTAGTAGCGTTGCGCATCGTCACATTCACGAAGTCGACATTGCCCCCGAGACCAGCGGTTTCGGAGATTTGAACGCTCAAGGAAGCGATAAATTCCAAGCCGGCCGCACACGTGGTGGGCGTGCATGCAATGGCGATGACTGGATTTGGGATGACAGTGGCAGTGATCGCCGCCGCGGTCGGCGTTTGAGCGCTGGGAGCCGTTGGAGAGTCGTTGCCGCCACACCCAATACCAGCCAGGCACGTCAGAGCCACAACAATGATTCGTGATGTCACAAGCCCTCCACAGGTATCTGTCAGTGTTCAACGATGCTCTTCTGAAGGTCTCAATCTCGGCACCTCTGGCCCCAAACAGCGCTTCATTGCGCCTTGGATGAGGTGTCCCAGCCGCGCCTGCGGCTCAACGCCGGTGAAGTATAGGTTAGATCGGCACCTCACACGGACCTCCGGTGGGCCATGAAACGTGAGCCCGCTCAGGCGGGGACGCGCTCGAAAGGCTGACGATCCCGGCTGGCCTACAAAAGCGACGTGGCGAGGCCGTGTGAACGTCCTGTTCGTGGCCAAGGGTGTCGCCAGGCCCGGGGCGACCTGACCGGAACCTTCGACTGAATCGTCTGGCGCGCCAGAACCTGATAGAGTCTGCCCGGACGGGAACTGCGAGTGGTGCTGAACCCCGAACGGACGCTCTTCTCTGCGCCGATGCGCCTTTACCAGGGGACGAACAAGGGGACGAACCGGCCCCTCGTCAGTGACAGCAGGATCTCCCGCAGACTGCCTGCAAACGGGCGAGGTGGCGTGTTGCGCAGGGATATAGAATCTAGCGTTCCAACTGAGGGCCGCAGACGGCCTTCACGCCAAGGAGAGATGCACATGCGGACGGTACAACTCGTAATTCTGGCGGCAGCATTGATGGTGACTGGGGTGGCGCGAGACGCCGGGGCCCAGGAGCTCGCCGGACTGGTCAAACGACTGTTCGACTCAGTGACCGTCAACGCCCCGTCAGGGACGGTCAACCACCAGTCGCACTTCTTTCTCGGTGGCGACAATCTGACACTGGCCGTGCGCGAGTTGAACGTGTCGCTGGCCTCGCAGCTCACCACCTTTCCGCTCGCCTCCTCGTCCGGCGGCTTCTCGTTCAGCGTCAACGAGCGCGGCGAGGTGGTGCCGACCAGCACCACCTTCGGGCCGCTGTTCGCCGAGCGGGGTCTGACCATCGGTCGGAACAAGTTCAACTTCGGCTACACCTTTCAGTCCACCAGCTACGATTCGTTCGAGGGCCAGTCGCTCGACTCGGGCCGCCTTCGATTCATCAGTCAGCACAACAACTGCTGTCCCGCTGGCGCCGGCGTTCCGCTGAACACGACCGACTTCTTCCCCGAGTTCGAGCGCGACCTGCTGCTCAGCTCGCTTTCGCTCGAGGTCGATACGCGGACCAGCGCTTTCTTCGCCAACTACGGCGTGACCAATCGATTCGACATCGGCGTGGCCATCCCGTTCGTCCGCGTCGAGATGAACGCCAGCGTGACCGGCGAGATCCTGCGCACCGCGACCGCAGCCACGCCCACGGTGCACAGCTTCGACGGCCTTGGTCAGACCACCCGGACTGTCGGAGGCAGTGGATCTGCCACCGGTCTTGGCGACATCCTGCTGCGGGCGAAGTACAACGTGTTCCGCAGCGACAGCTCGGCGTTTGCCGGTGGACTGGACCTGCGTCTGCCGACTGGCGATGAGAACGACCTGCTCGGCACAGGCGCCACCCAGGCCACCCTCTCGTTTATCGGCTCTGGCGAGTACGGGCGGGTGAGCCCGCACGTCAACTTCGGTTACACCTTCTCGAACGGCACGACGAGCGCAGACGCCGCCGATGTCGACGATCCCGAAGTGCAATTCGGGGCGCCGGCGGCGGGTGTGAATCGCAATCCGCTCGATTTGAACGTGTCCGACGAAGTGAACTACACCTTCGGGCTGAGTGTGGCGGCGACACCGCGGTTCACCCTCGGCTTCGACGTGCGGGGTCGGACGATTCGAGAGGTGCCGCGGTTTACGCCGGCCACCACCACCTACGTCAACCGCGGCCCGGGAGCAACGCTGCCGACCGCGTCGTTTTCAGCCAGCGACGAGTTCGTGATCGAGACGCGCCGCGGAAACCTGACGCAGCTGCTCGGCGTGGTCGGCGGGAAGATCAACCTTGGTCGCACGCTCCTGCTGAACGTGAGCGTGCTCTTCCCGATGAACGATCAGGGCCTGAAGTCGAACCCCACTCCGGTGATCGGATTTGACTATGTGTTCTGAGTCGTCACCGAGCCACCTGCCAGCCGTTGGCCGTCTTCTGCAGCCTCCAGGTGAGCGTGCCGGACGAAACCGGTGCGCCGCCGCCGCGGGCCCACTGATAGATGAAGGACTGCGTGAAGGTCAGGTCGGCCGACTGCATGTCGGGTGAGAGTCTTAGGCTGACGTTTGACGTCTCGACATCGATGCCTCGCAGCAGGGCGCGGCTGGGAATCGATCTGAACGACGGGTCGATAGCCCTGATGCGCCCCTCGTTCATGCTTTCGTAAGCGGCCACGTACTGCGCCAGCAGCCCGGCGATGGCCGTGCGTTCCACTTGTTCCTGTTGCGCCCGTTCAAGCGCGGCGGCTTCACGTTGCCGGGCTTCGGCCGCCTGGCGTTCGCGGGCCTCTGCCGCTTCGCGCTCACGCGCTGCTGTGGCCGCGCGCTCACGGGCCTCGGCGGCGTCCCGCTCGCGGGCTTCAGCCACCGCGCGCTCACGCGCCTCCGGCTCGCGCGGCGACTCTTCTGAGGGCACCGGTTCGCCTGGCGGTTGCACCCCTGCGTCGCGAACGCCGGCGTCGCCGGCGTTCGCCCCCGGTCGTGGGGGAGTGTTCGCTGGAGAGATGGGCGTGGCTCCGAGAAGTATGACCACGTCGCCGCTTTTCGCGACGGCTCCGAGGTTGCGCGGCGGGGCGGGTGGTGGGGCAGGGCGCTGGATGGAAAACGCGCTGGTGGCGAACCAGACAGCGAGCACGATCGTCGCGGCAATCGCCGCCGCGCCGCCGACGTAAGCCGGATTAATCGATCGACGCGGCTCGGCAACCGCAGGGGTGAGGGCCGCTGCTGGCCGCGGTTTGCGGTCCACCGCGATTGTTGCCGCCGCCTCACCTTCCTGCTCCTCGGCAGCCTCCTGCGCGCGCGTCCTGGCCGCGGCCTCGGCTTCCTTCTCGCGTGTCCGCGCGAGCGCGGCTTCGCGCTCGCGGGCTTCGGCGGCC
>JBEBGV010000094.1:0-14573 GCA_040081265.1 Vicinamibacterales bacterium | reverse complement strand
GGCCGGGGGGCGCGGCGGGCGGGCAGGTGAGGCCCGCGTCAGCGCTGATGCTGGACTGCGAGTCGAACTCGAGCCACTGTGGCAGAAGGCCGAGCAGCGGATGGAGGGCTGGCGCACGATTAGTGCCCGCCTGGGTGCCACTGGCCCGCTCGCTTTCACCATCGACACCGGTACCGGCGGTCAACCTCAACGGCGCGGCACGCTGACCGTAAACCGCGCCAGCGGCGACGTCGTCCGCTGGGAACCCTTCGACAGCCAGAGCACGGGACGACGGCTGCGGATGTTCTTGCGCTTCGCCCACACTGGGGAGTACTTCGGCGTGATCGGCCAGACGATCGCCGGGCTCGCGTCCGCAGGCGGTGTGATTCTCGTCTGGACGGGCATCGCGCTCGCCCTGCGACGCTTCAGCGCCTGGCGTGCACGTCGGCGCGATGCGACTGCCGTCTCTTCACTCCGCAGGCACGCCGCCTAGTCCTTCATCACATGCGTTTCAGCGACTCGGGTCTCAACGCCTTCTCCTGCTCCCTTCTAATTGAGATTGGATCTCGCCTATGAAGAATCAGTACAGCACTCCCTTCCAGTCCTCACGCCGTCGTCGTCGTGGTGTGGCCCGGATGTTCGTCCTCAGCGCCGCAGTGATGGCGTCAGGCGCCACCGCCCGTCCGGTGTTCGCGCAAGCACCGGGCACTCCGCAGGCGAACGCGCAGGGCACCGTCGGCCAGGCAACGACCCTCGAGTTTCACATCGCGGCGGGGTCCCTTGACACGGTCATGAACGAGTTCGCGCGTGTGACCGGACTTCGTGTCACGTTCGCCGATAGCGGCCTGGCGATGATCCAGTCGCCCGGTGTGATCGGCTCGATGACTGCGCAGCAGGCGATGGAGCGGCTGTTGATGGGCACGTCGGTGGGTGCCGTGATTTCGAGTCGCGTGGCCACACTGTCGGTCCGCGGTGTGGACGAGTTTGTCGCCGTGCGCGGCGAAGCGCCGGCGCCCGCGTCACCCAAGTACATCGAGCCCCTGCGTGACACCCCACAGACGGTCGTCGTCATCCCGCAGACCGTGTTCCAGGAGCAGGCTGCGACCTCGTTGCGTGACGCGCTCCGAAACACACCCGGCATCACGATCACGGCGGGCGAGGGCGGGGCCGCCCCTGGCGACAACATCAATATTCGTGGTTTCAGCGCCCGCAACGATGTCTACATCGATGGTGCGCGCGACCCGGGCGTGACCAGTCGCGACATCTTCAACACCGAAGCCGTCGAAGTGGCGAAGGGCCCGTCATCTGTGACGACGGGGCGTGGGTCCACCGGCGGGTCAATCAACCTGGTGACCAAGACAGCCACGTTGCAGGACGCCGCCGAGGTGCGCCTCAACGCCGGCAACGCGTCGCAGCGTCGCGGGACCGTCGACCTCAACCAGCGGTTGAGCGACACAGTGGCCTTCCGTGTCAACGGGATGTGGCAGGACTCCGGCGTTCCCGGGCGTGATGAGATCACCAGCAAGGCGTGGGGATTCGCGCCGTCTCTAGGCTTCGGACTCGGCCGTCCCACCACGTTCACCCTCGGCTATCAGCGACTCAACACCGACAACCTGCCCGACTATGGTCTGCCCGGCACGCTGCCCGACCTGGCGGTGGCCGCAGGCAAGACGGTGGACGACATCGACTTCAGCAACTTCTACGGCCTCCTCTCGCGCGACTACGAGAAGATGACCTCGGACGTCGTGACGGCGACGGTCGAGCATCGATTCGGGCGCGGTCGCAGCGTCCGCAATCTGGTTCGCTTTGGTCGCAACAACCTCGACCGCGTGGTGACATCGCCGCGCGCCGCCCTTCCCGCCAACGCCGCCACCGACCCCGGGTACAACCCGGCTGTTCCCCAGATCCGTCGCACCGACACCAAGTATCAGTACCGCGTCGATACGACGGTGACCAATCAGACCGATTTCAGCGCGACGTTTTCCACCGGCGCGCTCGAGCACGATGCCGTGACCGGCCTCGAACTGGCGCGCGACATGCAGCCCAGCTATGCCGCGACCGACCTGTTTACCAACGGACGTCCGCCCGTCACCGATCTGTTCAATCCCGACCCGACGCAGGTCTATGCGCCAGCGATTACGCGGACCGGCGCCAGTTCCGACGCGCTCTCGCATGCCGTCGCGGCGTACGCGTTCGACACGGTGAAGATCAACGACAAGCTGCAGGTGGATCTCGGCCTCCGCTGGGATCGGATCGAGGTGGACTACGCAACTGTTTCTGCGGCCGGCGTTCCGGCGCAGTTCGGGCGCACCGACAAGGCGGCGAGTGGCCGCACCGGCGTTGTCTATAAGCCTGTGCAGCGGGGAACGATCTACGGCGCCTACAGCACCTCGTTCAACCCGTCGTTTGACGGCGGCTTCGGGCTCACGCTTGCCGCAACGGGCGTCAACAACGCCGCCCTTCCGCCAGAACGCAGCCACAACGTCGAGTTCGGCTCGAAATGGGACGTGAAGAGCGACCTCTTCGCGACCGTTGCCCTGTTCCGGACCAACAAGACCAACGCCAAGACCACCGACGCCTCCGGTGCAACGGTGCTCGCCGGCGATCAGCAGGTGACGGGCGTGGAGTTCGGCCTTTCCGGCAACCTGACCGAACGCTGGGCCGTCTTCACGGGTCTGTCGCTGATGAAGGGCGAGATCAAGGAATCGCTCGTCTCTGCCGAGGTCGACAAGCGGCTGCCATACGTGCCCGAGAAGTCGTTCAACGTGTGGACGACCTATCGCTTGCCGCTGAACGTCATGGTCGGCGGCGGCGCGCAGTACACCGGTGGCTACTACTTCACCAACAACAATGCCCTGGCGACCGCGAACGCCGCAGCCATTCAGCGGCTGACGCGCTACTGGCTCTTCAGTGCCACGGCCAGCGTCGACATCAACCGCCACGTCAGCGTCCAGGTGAACGGAACGAACCTGGCTGACGAGCGTTATGTCGAACGCGGCTACACGGGTCACTTCCTGCCGGGTCCTGGCCGTGGCGTGCTCATCACCCCGGTCTTCAGGTTCTAACGTGGTTCTTCAGATCCCGGACGTCTTGACCGTGGAGCAAGTGGCGCACGCGCGTCGCCTGCTCCACGCCGCTGACTGGGTGGATGGTCGCGTCACCGCCGGCCATCAGTCTGCGCGGGTGAAGAACAACGTGCAGCTACCCGACGACCATCCCGTTGCGCGCGAACTCGGCGATCTCGTGCTCACGGCCCTGCAGGGCAACGCGCTCTTCGTGTCGGCCGCCCTGCCACTTCGCGTCTTCCCACCGCTCTTCAATCGCTACAGCGGAGGGCAGGCGTTCGGTAACCACGTCGACAACTCGATTCGACAGTTTCCTGGCTCGCCGCTGCGCATTCGCACCGATCTGTCCGCCACGCTCTTTCTTGCCGAGCCCGAAGACTACGAGGGCGGCGAGCTCCTGGTCGAAGACACCTACGGCGTGCACTCGGTGAAGCTTCCGGCCGGGCACATGGTGCTCTACCCGGCGAGCAGCCTTCACCGTGTCGCCCCGGTCACGCGCGGTGCGCGCATGGCGTCGTTCTTCTGGATTCAGAGCATGGTGCGGGACGACAGCGATCGGACGCTGCTGTTCGATCTGGACACGGCCATCCAGCGCCTGGCAGTCGACATGCCGTCACATGCAGCGGTCGTGCAACTGACCGCCGTGTACCACAACCTGCTCAGACGCTGGGCTGAGATGTAGGCGATCAACGCGCCATCATGCCCTTGCCGTCCTTGTCGGCCATCTTGGCGTGCATGGCCTTGTGCTGGCCCACCAGCTCGTTCACCACCGCCATGAGCGCGGCCAGCTGACCCTCTCGCGGCGCCGCGTTCATCGCCGTCACCAGCGCGTCGAGTCTGGCTTCATCCGCCTTCATCTTCTCCATCATCCCGGACTCGGCTGCCTTGGCCTCGGCGACGGGTGCGGCGTGGTCATGGTCGTGGGTCGCCGGCGCGACGGGCGCTGGCGGCGTTGCAGGCCCCTGCGCGCGAGCGATGCCTGTGGGCCCCACAAGAACGACCGCCAGCACGGCGGCAACCAGGAGTCTGTTGGTGTTCATGGACGGTTCCTCTGGCTGTGTCTGTGCAACCTGCGTGCCTCGGTGCGGGGTTTCCCGCGCAAAGGTCCCGCATCGAAAGTCTTCCCGCGGCCTGCCCCCGCCGAGAACTGTCCCGACCTCGCGTGGAATTTCCAGCCCGACCGTGGAATTGGCGAATCGCGTAGGATCTGGGCCAATGGACGCGCGACGTCGTGACCTCCTGAAGCTGGCGTGGACGCTTGGCATGGCCACCCTGGCGCACCCCCTCGTCGAGCGCCGGGCCTTCGCGCAGGCCACGTTCTCCGACTATCCCTTCTCTCTCGGCGTGGCCTCCGGTGACCCCGCTCCAGACGGAGCTGTGATCTGGACACGACTGGCGCCCAAGCCGCTCGACGGCGGGGGCATGCCGATGGCCCCGCTCGAGGTGCGGTGGGAAGTCGCCGCCGATGCCGGCTGCTACGACATCGTCCAGAGAGGCACCACCATCGCACGACCGGAACTTGGACACAGCGTGCACGTCGAGCTGACCAACCTCTTCGCCGGACGTGAGTATTGGTACCGCTTCCGCGTCGGCAACGAGACCAGCCAGATCGGGCGGCTGGTGACCGCTCCGGCGGCCGGTGCTCGTGTTGATCGCCTGCGGTTTGCGACGTGCGGGTGCGCGCACTGGGAACAAGGCCTTTTCACCGCCTACAGGGATATTGCCGCCCAGCAGTTCGACTTCGTCTTCTATACGGGGGACTATCTCTACGAACAGCGCGCCATCGGCGCGCGCAACGACTGGGCCGTCCGCCAGCACATCGGGGACGAGCTGTTCACGGTCGTGGACTATCGCAATCGATACGCGCAATATCGAACCGATCCGAACCTGCGCGCCGCGCACGCCTCGACGCCTTTCATCATGTCGTTCGACGACCACGAGGTAGCCGACGATTACGCGAGCGCGATCGACGAGTTCGGCACGTCTCCTGAGGTATTTCTGCTGCGCCGCGCCGCTGCGTATCAAGCCTGGTACGAGGCGATGCCGGTGCGCGCCTCAGCGTTCCCGCGGGGGCCTGACCTCCGGATGTACCGTCGCCTCCAGTTCGGCTCGTTAATCGATCTGAACGTGCTCGACACCCGGCAGTACCGATCGGACCAGGTCTGCGGCGACAACTATCAACGCCAGTGCGCTGATGCGCTCGCCGCTGATCGAACGATGCTCGGCGCCGCGCAGGAGACCTGGCTGCACGCCAACCTCGCCTCAGCAAAAGCAACGTGGACAGTGATCGCCCAGCAGACGCCATCGTTCGCCATGAACCGGTCGGCTGTCCGCCCGGATGGTCCCTATTCGATGGACAGCTGGGACGGCTACACCGCGGCCCGCACACGGCTCTATCGCAGCCTCACGGAGACGAAGGCCGCCAACCCGATCGTCTTGTCAGGCGATGTCCATGAGCACTACGCGGCCGAGCTCAAGTCAGACTTTCGCGATGCACGCTCGGCGACGATCGGCGTCGAGTTGACCAACACGTCGATCAGCTCAGGTGGTGACGGGACAGACATAAGCACCGAGTGGCTGCGCATCAAGGACGACAACCCGCACGTCAGGCATCACAGCAACCGCCGAGGCTACGTCGCCTGCACGGTGACCCCGAACGAGCTTCGCGCTGACTTCAAGGTGCTGGATACCGTGTCCGTCCCGGATGGCCGCGTGCGCTCCTCGGGTGCATTCGTCGTCGAAGCCGGCCGCCCCGGGTTACAACAGGGGTGAGTTGCCGGGTCCTTCGGACCCGGACTACGTAACCCGGACGCGGCCAGCTACGCAGAATCTTCGGCCCCGTACGTCCCTGGACATCTCAATTCCTTCGTACGTAGGGCGGGTCTGTCTTGTAGCCTGCGTACCCGCCGCCCGACACGCATCTTGCACTGCATCACGCGATGCATGTGGCGATGGCTCTCGCGCTGGGCGTTCTGTCTGGCGCCTGTCTCGGTGTTTTCGTGGACGTGCCTGCCGGCGGCCTCTGGATCGCGCTGGGCATCGCGGTCGTGGCCGTCCTGGTGGCCGCCCGCGCCACGCTGGCGGCGGCGGTCCTGGTGTTCGCGTGCGGCGGCGCGCTCCTGGCCACCACAGATCGTCGGCACGCGCTGCACTCGACGCTCCGCACAGTCCTGGACGACCGCTACGGCGGCTTCCTGATTGATTCACTCGGACCGGAAGGGGTCCATCCTCCGGTGCTTACACGAGCAATCCTCACCGAGGACGCGTCTTCTGACCCGCCAGGCGCGCAGATGCGCGCGCGCGTCGTTGCGATCCAGCTCGAAGGGGAGTGGCGCACTGTAGACGGCGGCGTGAGCGTCAGCATCGGCGGAGACGTCCCTGCCGAAGCCATTCTTCGCCTGCGCGCGGGGCGAACGGTTACCGCGCCGCTCACATTCCGGCGACCGGCGCGCTACCTGAATCCCGGCGTGCCCGATTTCGAGCGGAGCCTCGCGATGAACGGCACCACCCTCTTTGCGTCGGCGAAGAGCGCGCTTCTGATTGACGTCATCTCACCCGGCTTGTGGCGACAGGAGCGGGCAGCAGACGTTCGCGCCCTCGTCCGTCGCGCCTCGGCGCGGTGGGTGAGGCCACACAGCGCCATCTCCGACGCCATCGTTACAGCGGTACTGATCGGCGACCGCACAGCGCTCCCCGACGATGTGCGAGAGCGGCTGCAGGCGGCAGGCGTGTACCACGTGCTGGCGATCTCGGGCGGAAACATCGCCATCCTCGTCGGCTGCGTACTCCTGCTGTGCAGATGCATCGCGCTGTCCGGACGCACCTCCACCGCCGCGACGATGGCCTTGCTGATGGTGTACGCGCAGGTCGTGGTGGCCGGGCCGTCGGTGTTCAGGGCCGTGCTGATGGCGATGATCTATCTGGCGGCGCGATTGATTGACCACCGCGCACCGCCCTGGCAGGCCATCGCGGTCGCCGTGGCCACGACCGTGGCGCTAGACCCGCTCGACGTCGTCGACGCCGGCTTCCTGTTGACGTTTGCGGCGACCGCCGCGCTGCTCGGTGTCGTGCCGTTCGTGGCTCGATTGAGGCCATATCCGGCGATCCTCCGCTGGCTCCTGGCCGCTGTCCTCGCCTCGCTGGCCACCGAAGTGGTGCTGCTGCCGGTCGGTGCGTCCGCCTTCAGCCGCGTGACGGTCGTAGGGATCCTGCTCAACCTCGTGGCGATCCCGCTGATGACCATCGTCCAGCTCGCGGGCTTCGCGCTCGGTCTCGGCGCCTTCAGCGAAGCGGCAGGGGAGTGGGCAGGCTGGATCGCCCATCAGGCTGCATCGGCACTGGTTGGGTCCACGCGTCTGGTGGACGTGCTGCCATGGCTGACGACGCGGACGCCGCCGCCCCCACCGCTGCTGGTCCTTCTCTACTACCTGACCGGGGGCATCGCCATCTTCCTGCGCGACGGTCGACGGTTCCGCGCCGCCGCCATCGCCGCGATTATTGGCGCCGCCATCGTCACCGGGGCATGGCTCGTACCTGAAGAGCGCCCGCGTGATCAACTCCGGCTGACGATGTTCGATGTGGGACAGGGGGAGGCGATGCACATCGAGTGGCCGGGTGGAGGGTCGATGCTGGTAGACACTGGCGGCGCGCCCTTCGGCGGTGGCGGCTTCGACATCGGCGACCGCGTACTGCGGCCGGCCCTGTGGGCGCGGGGTGTCCGGCACGTCGAGCGTCTGCTTGTGACTCACGGCGATCCCGACCACATTGGCGGCGCACGGGCGATCGTCGAGTCCTTCTCGCCAGAGGCACTGCTCGAGGGCATCCCGGTGCCGCGGAACGTTGCGGTGAACGAGCTTCGCGCGGAGTCGCGTGTGCGTGGCACCGTGGTGCGCGAGGTGCGGGCTGGTGACGAGTGGAGGCAGGGAGACGCCGTCGTGCGCGTGCTGAGCCCCGAGGTGCCCGACTGGGAACGGCCGAAGGTGCGCAACGACGATTCCGTCGTCCTCGAGGTGCGTTACCGCGACGTCGCTATCCTACTGACAGGGGACATCAGCGCCGACGTGGAGCGTCAGCTCGTCAAGAATTGGGAAAATGGGGTCGGAGGTCATTTAAAGAGGACACCGGCGATCCGGATCCTCAAGGTCGCGCATCACGGCAGCCGCACGTCTACGTCTGACGCGCTCATCGACGCGTGGCGGCCGCAGTTCGCGTTGATCAGCTGCGGCCGGGGAAACCGCTTTGGTCACCCGGCGCCCGATGTGATCGCCAGGCTCGAGCGTGCCGGAGTTGACGTCTATCGCACCGACCGCGACGGCGCGATCACGCTCACCACCGACGGCCGCACCGTGTCGTTCACGCCTGCGTTGCCTTGACGCGCTGCCACTCCAGCTCCATCTCGTCGAGCGAGAGGCCCGACAGCTTCTGCCCGCGCTCGGCAAACGAGGCTTCCATGGCGTTGAAGCGGGAGGTGAACTTCTCGGTGGCGCGACGCAGTGCCCCTTCAGGCTCCACGCCCAGCTTGCGCGACAGGTTGGAGATGGCGAAGAGCAGGTCGCCCATTTCTTCCTCGGCGCGGGACAGGTTTCCCGTCGCGCCGGATTCAACCTCGTGGCGGACCTCGGCCACCTCCTCTTCGATCTTCGCGAGCACGTCCACCGCACGTTCCCACTCGAAGCCGACCGATGCAGCTCGCGCGCTGGTCTCGTAAGCGCGCAGCAACGAGGGCAGCGACTTCGGAATACCGCTCAGGATCGTCTTCGGTGCCTTCTCTTTGGCCGCCTTGCCGTCGAGCTCGCGCTCGCGGGCTTTGAGCGTCTCCCAGCGTTCGACCACCTGCTGGCTGGACGGTGCCTGCTCGCCGTCTGCCTTCTCGAACACGTGCGGATGCCGACGCACCAGCTTGTTGCAGATGCCCTGAATCGCGTCCGAGATCGTGAAGTCGCCCTGCTCCTCGCTGATCTGCGCCAGGAACACCGCCTCGTAGAGGTAGTCGCCCAGCTCCTCGCGCAGGTCCTCGGCTGAACCCGACTCGATCGCGTCGAGGACCTCGTAGGTTTCCTCGAGCACGTACGGGCGCAGTGAGCCCAGCGTCTGCTCGCGGTCCCAGGCACAGCCGCCCGGCGCGCGCAGCGTACGCATGATGTCCATCAGCCGTGCGAAGTCTTCCCCAACCCGGTCCGCCATGTGAGCTCCAGCGCGTATGCTACCATTCGGTTTTCCGGCCAAAACCGTCCGATATGACCGATACCCCTGAAGATTCCGCAGACCAGCAGGCAGGCGCCATCAGCTTCGCCGGCTTCGTCCTGTCACTGGCGCACACCGCAGCCGTTCACCTCGGCGACGTGCCCGATCCGGTGAGCCAGGCCACGGCCGAGCCGAACCTTGGCGCCGCGTTCCAGATGATCGAGATCCTCGGTCTGCTGGATGAGAAGACCAGGGGCAACCTCACCGCGGAAGAGCGGCAGTTGCTCGAGCAGATTCTCTACGAGCTGCGCATGCGCTTCCTGGAAGTCCAGAAGGCGCAGACCGCGTCCGAGTCGCGCATCATCATTCCTTGAGCCAGGTACCGGCGCGGGTCACCCTTCTCGGCACCGGCACCTCACACGGCGTTCCGCTGATCGGGTGCCAGTGCCCGACGTGTTCCTCGACCGATCAGCGCGACCGACGTCTGCGCCCGTCGATTTACGTGGACGTCCCAGGCTGCGCCCGCATCCTCATCGACACCTCGACCGACCTCCGTCAGCAGGCGCTGACCAACGGCGTCACGCGCATCGACGCGATCCTCTTCACGCACGGTCATGCCGACCACGTGATGGGCTTCGACGAGGTGCGCAGCTTCAACCGTCTGCAGCGCGCGCCCATTCCGGTCTATGCGTCTGATGTCACCTGGGAGGATCTCAAGAAGACCTTCCACTACGTCTTCCGGAACGATCCCGGCGACGGCGGCGGGGTGCCGGAGCTGGTGCCGCACACAATTGACGGCCCGTTCACCGTTCAGGGGGTGCGCGTGGTGCCGATCGCCGTGTGGCACGGGCGAACACCGGTGCTCGGCTTCAGGTTCGGCAACTTCGCCTACCTCACCGACTGCAACCGCATTCCAGACGAGTCGATGGCGCTGCTCGCCGGCATCGACGTGCTCGTGATCGACGCCCTGCGCTTCGAGCCACACACCACGCATTTCACGGTCGATGAAGCGGTCGAGATGACCAGGCGCCTGTCGCCGCGCCGTGCGTATTTGACGCACATCGGTCACGAAGTGCACCACGCGACGGCGAATGCGGCGCTGCCAGCGGGAATCGAGCTGGCATATGATGGCCTCGCCCTGGATGTCCGCGCTGACTGTGCGGCTGGCGAGTAATGGAGACCATTCACTATCCCGATGATGCGCGGCCGGCCTGGCTCTCGCATCCGGTCCTCGCCCTGGGCAACTTCGATGGCCTGCATCGCGGCCACCTCAAAATCATCGAGCGCGTCAAGCGCGGTGCCGTTGAGCACGGCGGCACGCCGATGGCGATGACCTTCGATCCGCACCCGCCGCGGATTGTCCGCCCAGATAAAGCTCCGCCGCTCCTCATGACCACCGACCAGCGTGTCGAGGCGATTGCCACGGCAGGAATCCAGTGCCTGGCGATCGTCCGCTTCACGCGGGAAATGTCCCAGTGGGACCCCGAGACCTTCGTCCGCACGGTGCTCGTGGACTGGCTGCGCGTGGCCGAGGTCTGGGTGGGCGCCAACTTCCTGTTCGGACACGACCGCAGCGGCAATTTCAGCACCCTCCGGACGCTTGGGCAGAAGTGCGGATTTCGTGCGGACAAGATCGATCCGGTACGGTACAAAGAGTTCGTCGTCAGCAGCACACGCATCCGTCGGCTGGTGTCAGAAGGCCGGATGGATGAAGCCGGGGCGCTCCTCGGCCGTCAGTTCTCGATCGACGGGGTGGTCGTCGAAGGCCGCAGGCGCGGGCGCGAACTCGGGTTTCCGACCGCGAACCTGAAGACCGAGAACGAGTTGATTCCGCCACACGGGGTGTATGCGACGACGCTGACGATCGGGAGAGATGTGCGGGCAAGCATCACCAACATCGGGCTGCGGCCGACCTTCGGGGACGCGATGGACACGACCATAGAGACGCACGTGCTCGGACACACCGAGGACCTGTACGGCCAGCGTGTGCGTCTGGGCTTCGTGCAGCGGCTGCGTGACGAGCGACGATTCGAGGACGTCGACGCGCTGCGAGCGCAGATCGAAGCCGACACCCGGCAGGCGACCCGTCTCTTTGCCAGGATCTCGATATGACGAAGACCGAGATCTTCGACGTCAACGCCTCGTTCCCGGCCGACCCGAAGCACCGAACGGCGATCGAAGCGCTCGTGGCGCAGGCCGCCGAGTTCGCGGGCTGCTCACCCGATGTGGCGAAGGACTTCGCCGACGAGGTCGGTGCGGCCTTTGTTGCCGGCGCGAGCACGGCGCTCCCGAACACTCCGGTCGGCGTGCGATTCGAGCGCGCTCCTACCAGGGTTGAAGTGGTCGTGTCGTGCGGCGAGACCGTGCGGATGTCGCGGCCGGTCGCCATCACTTCCTGAAACCAATCGCATGCTTCGCCTGTACAACACGCTGACCCGGCTCGAAGAACCGTTCTCACCCTCGCAGGGCAACACCGTGCGGATGTACCTGTGTGGACCGACCGTGTATGCACGGGCCCACATCGGTAACTTCCGGACCAACGTCTGCGCCGACGTGCTGCGTCGCACCCTGAAGTACGTGTGCGGCCACGACATGCGCATGGCCGTGAACTACACCGACGTCGACGACAAGACCATCAACGGTGCCGCGGCTGCGGGCGAGTCGCTGCGCGACTATACCGACCGGTGGATCACCGCGTTCCGCAAGGACTCGGAGGCGATCGGACTCGAGCTGCCCGAAGAGACGCCACGGGCCACCGACGAAGCCAACATGACGGCGATGGGCGAGCTGATCGCAGCGCTGGGTCGCAACGGTCACACCTACGAGCGCGACGGGTCCGTCTACTTCAAGATCTCGACCTTCGCCGAGTACGGACGACTTGCCAGGCTGGATCGTTCGGGCATGCGCGACGGCGTCAGCGTTGACGTGGACGAATACAGCAAGGACGACCCGCGCGACTTCGTCTTGTGGAAGGCGAGCAAGCCCGGCGAACCGTCGTGGAATGTCGGCGCCGGTGCCGGCAGGCCAGGCTGGCACCTCGAGTGCTCGGCCATGGCGCTGCGTCTGCTCGGTGACCCGCCGATCGATATCCATGCCGGCGGCGTCGACCTGGTGTTTCCGCACCACGAAAATGAGATCGCGCAGAGCGAAGGCGCCACCAACCGTCCGTTCTCGCGGTTCTGGGTGCACATCGAGCACCTGTTCGTCGAGAACGAGAAGATGTCGAAGTCGCTCGGCAACGTCTACACGCTCGAAGAGGTGACCGCACGCGGCTACCGTCCGTCGGCGTTGCGTTACCTGCTGCTCTCGTCGCACTACCGCAAGCAGTTCAACTTCACCTGGGCCGGAATGGATCAGGCCGAGGAATCGCTGCGGCGCATCGTCGACTTCCTGGCGCGCCTGGCAGATGTCACCGGCCCCGCACGCGTTCCGGCGGTCGCCGAACTCGTGGAGAAGGCCCGCACTGCATTCCGGTCGGCGATGGAGAGCGACCTCAACACCGCCGCGGCACTCGCGGCGATCTTCGATCTCGTCCGCGACGTCAACGCCGCGATCGACGCGAGGCAGATCGGCAAAGACGATGCAGTGATGGTGGCGGGGGCAGTAGAGGAGTTCGATCGCGCGCTGGGTGTCGTTGCCCTGCGTCGTGCCGAGGATGCGCGTCCGCCCGTGCCCGTCGAAGAAATCGAGCGCCTGATCGACGAGCGCCGTGCCGCGCGTCAGCGCCGTGACTTCGCCGAGTCCGACCGCATCCGCCAGGACCTCGCCGCCCGCGGCATCCTGCTCGAGGACAACCCCACCGGCACGAGGTGGAAGACGAAGTAGCCATACATAGGGTACGTAGGGCGGGTCGGAACGACCCGCCGGGTTCGCCTACCGCCTACCGCCTACCACCTGGCCCCCGTCATGCACTTGTCCTGGGAGCCATGCCTCCCGACCATCGCCAGACACTCGGAAAATGGGGTGAAGACCTCGCCTGCGCCGAACTCCAGCGCCGCGGGTACGCAATTCTCGCCAGGCGCTACCGCACGCGCGCTGGCGAAATCGACATCATCGCCCGCGACGGCCCCACCATCGTGTTCGTCGAGGTGAAGACGCGGTCCGACCCGCGGTTCGGCGGCGGCGCGGCGGCCGTCACGCCGTGGAAGCAGCGCCGCATCGCGCACATGGCGCTCGACTTCCTGTCACGGGCCCGGTGGACGGAAAAACCGTGCAGATTTGATGTGGTGGTCGTCGACCGCGACCCTGATAAAGTGCAGGTCGACATTTTCACCAACGCCTTCGCCGTGTCCTCCGCCTCACCCTATGTCTGAACTGCGCAAGGATCCCGTCACCAGCCGCTGGGTCATCGTGTCCACCGATCGCAAGAAGCGCGTCTCTGATTTCGAACGGGAGTCCGTGACGGTCGAACCAGACCCGACGTGTCCCTTCTGCGAGGGCCACGAGCACATGACGCCGCACGAGTTGATGGCGACGCGCCTCAATGGCAGCGGGCCCAACGGTCCGGGCTGGACGCTGCGCGTCGTCCCCAACCAGTTTCCCGTGCTGCGGGTGGAGGGGGCGCTCGACCGGCAGGGCGAGGGGCTGTTCGACAAGATGAGCGGCATCGGCGCGCACGAAGTGATCATCGAGTCGCCGCGGCATGACGACGTGATGGCGTCGATGTCGGAGCAGGACATCGACGCCGTGCTGTGGGCGGCACGCGAACGGGTGCGTGACCTGCGGAACGACCGGCGGTTCAAGTCGATCATCATCTTCAAGAACCACGGCGCGACCGCCGGGGCCACCATGGCGCACTCGCACTCGCAGCTGGTGGCGCTGCCGATCGTGCCGCGCGACGTGCGCGACGAACTGCTTGGTGCGCAGTCGCACTTCCAGGCCAAGGAGCGGTGTGTGTTCTGCGACATCCTGCGTCAGGAGACGCGGGAGGGGACACGCCTCATCGCCGAGAACGCCGACATGGTGGCGCTGGCGCCGTATGCGTCGCGGTATCCGTTCGAGACGTGGATTCTGCCGCGGCGGCATCAGTCGCACTTCGAGGAGGCGTGGCGCCACGAGTACACCGCGCTGGCGCGCCTGATTGCCGAAGTCCTGCGGCGAATGAACACGGCGCTCGAGAATCCGCCCTACAACCTGCTCATTCACAGCGCGCCGGTGGGCGACCAGGCATCGGATCATTACCACTGGCACGTGGAGATTCTGCCCAGGGTGACGCGGCTGGCCGGCTTCGAGCGCGCGACCGGCTGCTATGTGAACCCCACGTCGCCTGAAGAAGCCGCCGAAGTGCTCCGCGGCGTCCGCCTCACCTAGTCCCCGCGCGTTTCGTACGTAGGGCGGGTCCGAAGG
>JBEBGV010000038.1:0-47965 GCA_040081265.1 Vicinamibacterales bacterium | reverse complement strand
GCACTCATCGGCGGGTCGGATGAGCCCGGCGGAATTCGAACGCACGACGACTCACGCAGCGTAGTTAACCCGTCCACCGGATCGGATCAAGCGCACACGACCCGAGGCCCACAACCAGGGTTACCGCTAAAAGCAACGTGCTGAAGTGCTGACGCATGATTCGCTCTGCAAAAGGTTGACGTTTAACGACTCTTCGCCAAGCGTTTGAGCAACGGCTGCGCCAACACACTATTTCGCACAGACTGCACAACGAGTCACCAACATGTCGCTCTCCGCGCGACCTTTTGTTCATGGCTTGGATGTAGTGCGGCGTCTCGGTCGTGCCGGGGAGCAGAAGGTCACCTCTGAGTCGACCGTCAGCATGGACGGTTACCATCGTCAGACTGACTGGGCATAGGCGAGCGCCGCGAGTTCCGCTGCGCCTGGCAACCGTCCGGTGCTCGGCGGCGAGCGATGAAGCCGCTAGGAGCGCCGGTCGGAATTCTGCAGATGCGCGATGCGGCGCGCGAGTTCGGTGAGCAGGTCGTCGCGGCGGGCGAGGTGTTCGACCACGCGGGCGGCAATCGCGTCGAGCGTGGATGTCTCTCGGTCTGTCAGCGTCGACTCTGGGGACGATGCCGAGGCGGTCAATCGGGGCCCGCTTCCTCCCCGAGCTCCCCGCGCGACTGATCGGGGACCGCGGCTACGACAGCGACCCGCTCGATGCCCTGCTGCGCGGCGGCATCGAGATGATTGCCGCACACCGCCGTGGCCGGAGCCGCCTCCCGACGCAAGACGGCCGGCCCTTACGCCGCCGCCGCCGCTGGATGATCCAACGGCTCTTCGCCTGGCTCCACAACTCCCGGCGGCTCGTCACCCGCTGGGAATATCATGTCGAGAACTTCCTCGGGATGCTGCAGCTCGCGTGCGCCCGCATCCTCCTCAGGCATTTGTGAGATGCCTTCTAGATAGAACACGGGGGAGCGTACGCTCGGCTCCCTCCCATTGCACAGGCTGAACTGAGTCACCTATACTGCCGCGCAGTGCCCTACCCCTTACCCTCTGCAGGCATTGACTGTCCGCGTTGGGTCGTGAGCATTCTGGGGATTGCCATCGCAGGTCTCATGGCAGTCACCGGCTGCGGTGGAGCGAGCCCCCAGACGCCCACGACCCCATCACCGGTTCAACCGAGCACGTTCAACCTTACGGGAACAATCATCGGTGATTTTTCAGGCGTGCCGCTGGCTGCCGCCCGAGTAGCCATTGCAGACGGGCCTAATTCCGGCCGCGCTACCAACTCGAATACAAGCGGCGCGTTCTCCCTCACGGGACTGGCACGTTCAGGCTTCACTGTGGAAGTCTCGGCCACTGGATTCGTGACGACTTCACGAGGTATTACCCTCGACAAGGACGTGCAGCTCGATGTGCGGTTGGCATCCACCTTCTCACCTCCCGATGGCGTATCGTTTCCCCAAAACAACCTGAGCCGCGAGGACTGCCCGTCACCGGGTACCTGGCCGACTGCGATTGCTGGCTACGGGCATAAGACGACCTTTGACTGGCCACCGTCACAGGATCCCGCGGTGATTGGATACCAGTTGGTTGTTCAAGGTAGCGGAAACCCCGCGCTTGACATCGAGGTGCGAACACCCCCCTACATGTGGGTAAGCTGCTATTCCTTCGTGACCGACGCATTTCTGACTGGCTGGACCTGGAAGGTTCGGACACGAAGCGCCACCGGGGGTCTCGGCCCGTTCCAAACCATGAACTTCACCTACCAATCCTGCAGACTTTCGGATGGTTCTCGATGCAGAGTCCGCTGACAGTTTGGAGCGTGGACCAAAACGATCAGCCCGAGGTTCTACTCAGTCTCTGCGGATGCGAATGCGCCCCTCTTTGTGAAGGGAATAGACGGTATTAGGATGGGTGGTTGACGGAGCGCCCGTAATCCGACGCCCCCTCAATTTTGCTCGGATCCCCACTCGAGCGTAATCGCCCAGACGGCACGCGAGCACCGGTCCTCCACGCGATACGGTTCTGAACGGCGGCTACGGAGAACCCGTCTCGCGATTCGCGCGTGCAAAGCCAAGTAGGCGCGTCGAGTGGTATCGCTTCTCGAAATAACACGTGGGCCTAGCTGGCTGCCTGAGGGAAGCGTCACGGCAGGAGCCTGCTAGGGGCGGCGGTCGGAGGTCTGCAGATGCGCGATGCGGCGCGCGAGTTCGGTGAGGAGGTCGTCGCGGCGGGCAAGGTGTTCGACCACGCGGGCGGCAATCGCGTCGAGCGTGGACGTCTCTCGGTCTGTCAGCGTCGACTCTGGGGACGATGCCGAGGCGGTCAATCGGGATCGCGAGGCTTCGGGCAGTCGGTTCAACAACTCCTGGAGCGTGGGCACGGGCTCCGACGCTCCAGCAGCGCCATCGCCGCCCACCGCAGCGGCCGGATCGCCGGCCCTGGCTAGCGGCCGCTCGAGGCTCTTGAACGCGGCGTCCAGTCGGCTGAAATAGTCTTCGGCGGTCGTCGCCGGACCAGGCACAGCCGCGGGCGCCACCGCCGCGTTCTCGACAATGTCCGGCTGCACCACCGCCACAGGTTCAGGCTGGGGCACCTCGACGGATTCCGGGCGCGGCAACTCGACGACTTCCTGTCGCGGCACGCTTTCCCGCTGGTCTTGCGCCTGGAGCAAGTGCTTCACGCGACTGATGACGTGCCCGGGCTTGAGCGGCTTGACGAGCACCTCTGCACCCAGCGCCCGCACGCGATCCTCGTCCACGCCTCCGAACATCCCCGACATCAGCAGCACCGGAATGTGCGCCAGGTCTGCCCGCCCGCGGACGAACTCGGCCACCTCATAGCCGTTCCGCTTCGGCATCTCGATGTCGGCCAGGACGATGTCGGGCGGATGTTCGGCAATCCGGGCAATCGCCAGGTCGCCGTCAACGGCCGTGACGACGTCGACAGACTCGCCAGCACAGGCCATCTCCAGGATGCGATGGACGGTCTGGCTGTCGTCTGCGACGAGAAGGGTATGGGTCGCCATCACTCAACGGTATCGACGTGCCGGCGCGTGTGGGTGCGAATGAAGTCCACGATGTGCTGCATCGACGTTCCGGGGAGGAACACGCCTTCGATACCGAGCGCGTTCAACCGTGGGATGTCGACGTCGGGAATGATACCTCCCACGACGGTCAGCACATCATCGAGGCCCTGCTGTTTCAGCAGTTCCACCACCCGGGGGCAGATGTGCATGTGCGCGCCCGACAGGATCGACAGGCCGATGACGTCGGCGTCCTCCTGGAGCGCCGCAGTCACGATTTGTTCGGGCGTCTGCCGGAGGCCGGTGTAGATCACCTCCATCCCCGCGTCGCGCAGGGCCCGCGCGATCACCTTGGCGCCACGATCGTGGCCGTCCAGCCCGGGCTTGGCGACAATCACACGAATGGGACGAGGGCGTGCTGTCTCCATCAGATCACCGGGGTCTCGACATATTCACCCCACACGTCGCGCAAGGCGTCGCACATCTCACCCACGGTCGCATACGCTCTGGCCGCGTCGATCAGCAAGGGCATGGTGTTGGCCGCCCCCAGCGCGCCCTCACGCAGACGATCCAGGGTCCGCGCAACCAGGGCCGGGTTTCGCCGCTTCCGGACCTCGGCGAGCCGGGCCAACTGCCGCTCCGCGGCCGACTCGTCGATGTAGAGAATCGGCGTTGTTCCCGTCGCCTCGGACACCGCCTCGTTGACGCCGACGATGCGGCGCTCGCGCGACTCGACCTCACGCTGAAACCGATACGCGCTGTCGGCGATTTCGGCCTGCGGGTACCCGCGCTCGATCGCCGGCACCATCCCGCCCATCGCATCGATGACCGCAAACGACGCTTCGGCCTCCTCGCGCAGGTCGGCCGTCAGGCGTTCGAGGAAGTAGCTGCCCCCGAGCGGGTCGACCTCGTCTACGACCCCGGTCTCATGCGCGATGATCTGCTGCGTGCGCAGCGCCAGCGTGGCGGCCTCTTCGGTCGGCAGCGACAGGGCCTCATCGAGCGAGTTGGTGTGCAGCGACTGCGCTCCACCCAGAACAGCTGAGAGCGCCTGGAGGGCCGTGCGCACGACGTTGTTATACGGCTGCTGCGCGGTCAACGACACGCCAGCCGTCTGGGCGTGAAACCGCAGCATCAAGGAACGGGGTTCCCGTGCGCCGAAACGCTCGCGCATGGCGTGCGCCCAGAGCGCCCGCGCTGCGCGATACTTCGCGATCTCCTCGAAGAAGTCGCTGTGCGCGTTGAAGAAGAACGACATCCGCGGCGCGAAGGTATCGACATCAAGTCCAGAGTCGATGCCGTATTGCACGTATTCGATGCCATCGCGCAGCGTGAACGCCAGTTCCTGTGATGCGGTCGACCCGGCCTCACGGATGTGATAGCCGCTGACCGAGATGGTGTTCCACCGGGGCACGCGCTCGGCGCAAAAGCTGAATACATCGGTCACCAGCCGCATCGACGGTCGCGGCGGGTAAATGTATTCCTTCTGTGCGATGAACTCCTTGAGAATGTCGTTCTGCAGCGTTCCAGACAGGCGCGTCCAGTCAACCCCGCGCTTCTCGGCCACGACCAGATACATCGCGAAGATCATCGAGGCCGGGCCGTTGATCGTCATCGAGCAGGTGATCGCCCCGAGGTCGATGCCCTCGAACAGGGTCTCCATGTCGGCGAGCGACGCCACGCTGACACCACACTTCCCCACCTCGCCCTGCGACAGCTCGTGGTCGGGGTCCCGCCCCATCAGCGTCGGCAGGTCAAATGCCACGCTCAGGCCCGTCCCGCCCGCCGCAAGCAGGGCCCGGTACCTGGTATTGGTCTCTTCAGGCGTTCCGAACCCTGCAAACTGCCGCATCGTCCACAGCTTGCCGCGGTAGCCCGACCGATGGATGCCTCGCGTGTAGGGAAATTCGCCCGGACCACCGAGATCGCGGGCGTAGTCGATGTCCTGGAGGTCGTCGGCCGAGTAGACACGGCCCACCGTGCGCCCCGAGATGGTCGTGAACGAGTGGTCACCAGGGACGTTCACGCCGCGCGTCATCGGCGCATTGTACCCCCCGACTTCTCTACAATACGAAGCCATGGCTGAACACGGTGCGATCTTCGGGGCGATGCTGGAAGAGTTCGATGTGGCGGCGCGTATCCTCAACCTCGACGCCGGCATCTGGCGAATCCTGACGCACCCGAAGCGTCAGATCGTCGTCTCACTCCCGGTCCAGATGGACAGCGGCGAGATCGAAGTGTTCACCGGCTACCGCGTGCAGTACAACATCACGCTGGGCCCGGCCAAGGGCGGCATCCGTTACCACCCGGATGTCTCGCTCGATGAGGTGACGGCGCTGGCGGCCTGGATGACCTGGAAGTGCGCCGTTGCGCAGCTTCCATTTGGCGGCGGCAAGGGCGGCATCATCTGCGACCCGACGCGCATGTCGAAGCGGGAACTGGAGGCACTCACCCGCCGCTACGTTGCTGAGCTCATCGACGCCATCGGCCCCGAGAAGGATGTGCCAGCCCCCGATGTGAATACCAACGACCAGATCATGGCGTGGTTCATGGACACCTACAGCATGCACGTCGGCCACACCGAAACCGCCGTGGTCACGGGCAAGCCCATCGCCATGGGTGGCTCGCTCGGCCGCCGCGAGGCCACCGGCCGCGGGGTGATGATCGTCACGCGCGAAGCGGCGAAGCACCTCGGCATGGAAATCAAGGGCGCCACCGTCGCCATTCAAGGATTCGGCAACGTGGGCTCGATCTCAGCCGAGCAGCTGTCGGGGATCGGGGCGAAGATCGTTGCGGTGACCGATTGGAAGGGCGGCGTCTTCAACAAGACAGGGCTCGATATCCCGGCGCTGCTGGCATGGCAGAAGCAGCACGGCTCGGTCGAGGGCTTCACCGGCGGCGAGCCGCTCTCGAACGAGGATCTCTTCGGCCTCGACGTGGACGTGCTCGTCCCCGCCGCCCTCGAGAATCAGATCACCGAGGAGAACGCTGGCAAGGTCCGGGCGAAGATCGTCACCGAGGGCGCCAACGGCCCGACCACCCCTGAGGCGCACCGCATCATGCACGCCAACGGCGTGTTCGTCATCCCCGACATCCTCGCCAACTCGGGCGGAGTCACCACGTCCTACTTCGAGTGGGTGCAGGACCGTCATGGCTACTTCTGGGAAGAAGCCGAGGTGAACGAAAAACTCGAGAAGAAGATGTGCTCGGCCTTCAACGTCGTGCTGCAAACCTCCCTCAAATACAAGGTCGACATGCGCACGGCCGCCTACATCGTCGCCATCGACCGCGTCGGGACGGTGACGAAAATGCGTGGGATGTACGCATAAAGCTAAATAGGGGTCAGACCCCATTTTCAGGCGCCCTTTGACACCGATTCGAGCTCTTTCAGCCGATCGGCCGGTCCCATCACCACGAGCCGGTCGCCCTTGCAGATGACCGCGTCGGGAGACGGGTTGAACTCCATCGTGCCTGACGCCCGCTGGATGCCGACCACGATGACCCCGAACCGTTGCCGGACGTTGCAGCCCACAAGCGTCTGGTCCACGAGACTACTGCCCTCCCCAACCTCGACCTGCTCCATCGACAGGTCGAGAAACTCCGCGCTCGTCGCCAGCTGCACGAACTCGACAACGGCCGGGCGCATCGCCAACTGCGCCATATGCAGGCCGCCGATCTGGTAGGGTGAGATCACGCGATCAGCTCCAGCCGTGCGCAGCTTGCGAGCAGATTCCTCGGTCTCCGCGCGGCCGATGATGTAGAGACCAGGGCTGGTCAGCCGCGCTGACAGGATGGCGTAGACGTTCTCGGCATCGGTCGACAGGGCCGCGATGAAGGCCTTGGCGCGATTGATACCCGCCTGCCTGAGTGTCTCCTCCGAGCTGGCATCGCCATCGACCACCAGACTGCCCCTGGCCTTGGCCATGGCGACGCGCGCCGGGTCACGGTCGATGACGACATACGGCACCCCCTGCCGCTCGAATTCGTCCACCATGACGCTGCCAATGCGCCCGTACCCGCAGACGATGAAGTGATCGGTGATCTTGTCGAGCATACGCTGTGTCCAACGACGTTCCCATCGGTGCTGGAGCCCGTTCTCCACCACGCGACCGGCAAACATGGAAATGCTGTAGAGAACCATCCCCACACCGGAGATGAGCACGACGACCGTGAAGGCTTCTCCAGCGCGGCCCATCGGCCGCACCTCGCGGTAGCCGACGGTCGTGACCGAAATCACGGTCATGTAGAACGCTTCCCAGACCGTCCAGCCCTCGATGAGGACGTACCCGATCGTGCCACCGAGCAACACGACGAAGAGCAGGACCGCAGTGGTCACGAGGGGATCGCGGCTCAACGCAGACAGCCACTGACGCTGATGCGCAGCCGTGGATTTTCCCGCGGGAATTCGGGACGGCAATCAGCGAATCCTACAGGATTTCGTCCCAGGCCTTGCGTACGTCTTCTGGCAGCTTCCGGAGAAGCTTCTTGAGGTCGCCGTCGAGCGGCTTGACGTAGAACTGGTAGGTGTACCGTTCGTCAAGCGACGCATCGGCAGGCAGCGCGGCTCCGTGAGCAGCGCGGGAGTTCACGAAGACGAGCATCGAGTTCGGACGGTACGGCACGGTGCGGGCAAGCGTGATGGTCTCCTCGATGTTTGAAGAGCAGCCAGATACCAGCCGATGGCGCCAACACAGCCCGACAACGCCTGACGCGCATTCGCCCCCCTTTCCTTGGCGCATACGGACTCCGCCTCTCCAGCCGCAGCGACATTGGGTCAGCCGCTGTATCCTAAACTGGTCATCGTGGATAAAGTCGCCAAGCGTGAGTTTGTGGTCACCAATTCTCGGCTATGTATCGCCAATTGCTGTGCATTCCGCCTCGAATTCCGCGATCGCTGCCGCGATGCGGGACCGGTTCGCGTACCGGTCCCGCTCGACGCTGCCAGCGACAAATTGGCCTTGCTATTTTCTAGGCTAGGGACACCAAGGGGATTGAAGCGTCAGGATGCAGCTCACTGGGGCGTTGGGGTGCCATGGATCTAGCCCGCAGGATAGGCAACGCGCTCGGTGCACGCTCCAGACGAGTCCAGAAGGTTTTGTGGCAACCGGTTCGGCGACGACTCTTGCTCTCAGCGCGGTCGCTTGCCGCTGAGTTCGGCAGCACGGTACTTCCTCCATGGCGATGTCCTGGTTGTCGCGGATGGCGTAAACGCCGACGCCTCGTGCGGTGCGCGGGGATGATCACCGAGACAGCCTACCGACAGCTCGTGTTCGCGACTGGGTGCCCAAGATGTGGGCTTATTTATGCGTCGCCATTCCCGCCGTCGAAGCGCTTCCAGTCGCTGTATTCGGAAGACGGCAAGTGGGCCAGGGGTCATCAACGTGCCTCCGAGAAGATGGTCAGCAGTGAACTCGTGGCGCGCCTGGATGAAGTGACTGCCTGTAAAACGCCCATACCGGGAAGCCAAGTGCTCGACTTTGGCTGCGGGAGCGGACGATGGTTGAATACGTTCGCGGCCTTCGGCTGGGAAACGTACGGTATCGATCCGTCTGAAAAAACAGCCTTCACTAGACATCAAGAGTTGCAGACCCCAGGGAGGGAACCACGATTCGCCTTCGTCATGTTGAGTCATGTGCTCGAACATGTGACGAATCCGGGTGAGATTCTCCTCTCAATCGGCCAAGCGACTCGCCCCGGTGGATGGGTATATATTGCGGTCCCAGGACTCGATGTCCTGCCGACCCATAAGGACTGGAAGTACGTGTTGAGCGCTACGCACGTGGTCGCCTTCTCCACCCGCTGCTTGACCGAACTTCTTGCGCGAGCGGGATTTGGAGAACCGGCGGTCATTCTCGCTCCCGGCGACGATAAAGCCAAGTTCAGACTGCGGCTGGTCGCCCGCAAAGACGTCACCCATCCAGTTCCTCGCCACGGAAGTCCCTTGGAACCAGCACTGACCGCCTTGCGTGACGCAGGACTTCTGGGTAATTCGCCCCTCCATTCGCGCTAACGCCATTCATAAAACCGGCGGGGTCTGGATGTGACCACAGCTTGGAGCCGTGGGATCTCGTCGGCTATGCTTTTGGCCCGAAACGAGTCCACGCCCAACTCATCCAGTTGCGCGAGCAGCTCCTGCTGTAACGCTTGGACCTGTCGGTCGCTCAACTCGGTCGCACCGACGACCGTCCATGCGATCCGAGCGATCGCGTGCGCGACCTTCTCCGTCAAGGGCATCATCTTGACGGCCTCCGCAAGCCGAGTTCCGAGTTTTCCAAGAGCCTCTACAGCGGCGGTGTCTTCGGGGTCGACAAAGATAGCGTAGTCCTTGACGAACTCCCGTCCTGCGTCGGCCTCGCCCCGGGCCGTGGCGCGCAGATCGTTGGCCAAGTCTTCAATTCTGTTTGCGTTTTCCTCATCCAGCGTCGGAATCAGACCATCAGGTTGTCGACATCCCAACACGACGGTAAGTCCCACGAGCAGGAGAAGCAGGAAGATTTCCCGCGAAGGCCGGTTTGGCAGTGAGTGCATGGGGTTCAACGTCAGTATACAAGCGCTGAGTGGTCACCTGATAAGTGGTAGTGTTCGTAAACTGGTCAGAATTCGGCAGTCGTCCTGCTTATCAGCACCGAGGCGGCTTTGGGCAAGATCCCGACGACGTAACGAGCGCCGCGATATTTTCTTCTTGTAGAGCGGTTCCAGGGGATTGGTGCTGTGCAGCTGGTGTTCAGCACTCGGGAACGCGACTCCGCAGCCCATATAGGCCTTGGCGCAGCAACGCCGGCGTAGACCCATGATCCGGCTGGGCGAAGACGGTGCGAACGATCGCCGGAGGAACCGCTCCTCGCGATCGAAACGGTCCCGCGGACGCTCGCGCATCGTGCCGTGCACGCGCACATTGGCGACGCGGTCGAGCCAGAGCTGTCGCTGGTGATCGAGGTCCGCATCGTGCAGGAACGTGCGGCCGTACACGAAATTGCCGCGCAGGTACCGCACGGGCCGCTCGACCTTGCCCTTCGTCTGCGCGCGATACGGGCGACAGGCGCGTGGTGTGAAGCCCCAGTGATGCGCGAAGCGGAAGAACTCCGCATTGCGGACCAGCGCGCCGCCCTCGAGCCGCGGGTCTCGCGTAATCACCGCTTTCATCTGATCGAAGAGCAGCTCCTGCGGGACGCCACCGAACGAGCCGAACGCCTCCTCGAGACCATCCATGAGCGTCGCCATGTCCTGGCGCGGATAGAAGCGGCACCACAACACCCGCGAGTAGCCGAGCACGACGAGCAAGGCGTAGCGCACGCCCCAGTCAAATCGAAATCGTGCGAAGTCGACTTGCGCCTGTCGACCGGCCGGCGTCTCGAACCGGATGAGCGGCTCCGGTGCTGGCAGCGGCCGCACCCGACGCACGTAGGCTTTCAACTGCGAGTAGCCGCCCGCGTACCCGGCGGCGCGGATCTCGTCGAAGAGCCGTACGGACGACAGCTCGGGATACGCGGTGAGTCGCGCTTCGATAATCGGTTTGTAGGCATCGAGCTTGGTCGCCACGGGTGGCCGCGGTCCATAGCGCACCGCCTCCGCATCGACATCGCGCTCCAGATCACCGTCGCGAACCCAGCGATGAATGGTGTCGCGGCTCACGCCCAACTGGCGGGCCAGCTCGCTCTTGCTCGATCCTTGCTCGAGGTAATGCCGCGATAGCATCCGCGTCTCCCGTCCGAACATCGCGCCTCCACTCCTGTCGGAGACGCATGGTGAAATCACTCACCGGCCGGGATCAATGCTCGCAGCCGGCAGCCAGACCGTGCTGCCGACTGTCAGATTTTCGTCCGCCACAACTGTCGTATTTACCACCGCCGCTAACACACCCTCCGATTCGCACCATTGCGGCCGGGTGTTTGCCGCCGCCCTCATCACTGTCGTAGACCTGACGTCCACCCCGCTTGAGTAGCGGATCTGTTTAGAAGCCGTGGGTCCCGCGTTCGAGTCGCCGCGGGCGCATCACTTTCCGAACGTCCATCTCGGCGATATCGGTAACTGAAGTTCGGCGTTTGTCCGGCATTAGGCGCGTGGTTTGGCGACGCTTAAGACGCTACTGCCGCGCCAGCGGCGGTCACACGAAGGGGCGTATTGGACTGCTGCTGAAACACCCACCGCTAAGTGCCGGTACCGGTAATTCTTCCATCGGTTTCTTCGGACATCCGCCACGAGACATCAATGGCGTGACCGAACGGTGGAGACACTGGCGCGGAGCTCGCCGTGATAGCGCCCGCGACATCTATTGGAACGGTGAAGGTGGCGTGCTGGGTTGTGCCATGCGTGACCTGACCGGTCACCGTCTCCCCTGCCTGGGTCAGCGACATCGTGAGTGGCAACGTGCGGCCTACTGGAAACGTGGTACGGCAGTAGTCGTTCTGAAAATAGAAGCCTGTTCGCAGAAATGGTGGGTCTGTTTCAGAACAGGCACGTACGATAAACGAACCAGACCATAGGCCTTGATAGTTCGGCACTACCCGAATCTGCGCAGTCCTTGCTTGCCCCCGAACACGACGTAGATTGTGGCTATGCCGTTCCCGACTCCAGTTACTACCCCTGAGTCGCTCACCGTCGCGACACTCGGCGAGTCGCTTCGCCAGCCTGACGTTATCGGTTGGGACGCTCCAGTCGAGAGAGTGGCATTGCCGCTCGCGTTGGTGGTTCGGCCCACAGGGAGAGTAGGAGCCTGCAGGGCCACCGCGATCGATGCCGCAGTCGTGCTTGGCGCCGTGGGTGTGGGAACGCTGCCGCCGCCGCCACCGCAGCCCGCGACGAGCGATGAGACCAGCAGTACGCAGAAGAGTCGGGTCATACCGCTCATTCTGGAGTTGAACCTTCCCACCCTCTACGAGAGAACCCGTATCACGTCCGCATCTTTACTGGCCGCGTGTCTTGTTCAGGCGCTGATTCCTCCCGTCCTCATCTATCGACATCGTGCGGTCGCACTGAATTGCTACGCGTCGTTTGTCGTGCAGCGCATTGAGCGTGCACAGACGGCCGATGCATGGCCCCTCAGTCGCGGCATCGAACCGTTCACGCTCCGCGTAGAAACGGAACGAAAGGCTGTTTCAGATCCGTACGGCTGCGCACCGATCCACGTTGTCCGGCCTTAGACCCAGGACTCAGAGCCGGTGGGAGGTCACACACGGTCCCTCTTTTCGGGCGCAAGGGGCCATTTTGCCGTACCTTCCCGGCTAATTTGATTGGACGTGGACGCGGAACACCCGGACGCCGAGTTCCCGGAAATCACTACTCTGCAGCGAAGGGATGGCTGCGGGTACAAAGGTCTTGTCGGGGATGAGGGTCAGGGTCACAGTGTCCTCAGAGCCGAACTGGTCCTTGGTGAGGGCAAGTGTGCGCACCTCCCGTTTGCCACCCCGCAGCTCGAAGGCATCGATGACCGACTCGCCCAACCGGACATCCACGTGCTGGGCGCCCTGGTCGGCCAACGGCTGATCCAGCTGCAGGAACAGGGTGGCGTCGCGCATCGGGTTCTTGAATGTCAGCGTGCCCACTTTCCGTGTCCACCGCCACTCGATGTTGCTATCCTCGCCCGACGCCTCCGCGTCGTGCCATCCCTCGGTGAACACCACAAGAGGGTCATCCGATTGAAGCTGAAGGTCAAAGCTCGCCACGCGGTATTTGCGCTGCCCAATCGGTTCCGCGTCCATCTTGACGCGCTCACCAGTAGCGGGCGAGTACAGCCCTACGTGCACGTCGGTGGCGCCCTCGTATGGGAACTTTGGAATGAACATCGTGCGCGAGTACCCCACCGTCTCGCCTGCCTTCCAACGGGATGTCGGCACATCCGGCTGGTGATCGTCGGTCCACATGAGCTGGCCATCGGCATCGATCAAGTGAACAAACACCGTGTAGTCCTTAGGGAGCGATACACCGGGGCGTACGAAGAACCTGTAGTTCATCTCGATGGCCCCCCCCACCGATGCCTCGGCGCGATCAAGCGTGACCTCAGGCGTAGCAAGGAGCGCGGGATCGGTGTCGGCTGGGCGGCCGCAACCGGACGCGAGGAGGCCAACGATGACGGATATGGGGAGTAGCGAGAAGCAGTGCATCCGAGTGGAATGATACCCCGTAAGTTTGCCACAGCCCTGCAGAGAGGTATCGACATCGAGTCCTGACTCAAGGCACGGTTCGCGTGATCCTCAAACGGCGCGTTAAAGGTCGAGACTACGTCAACCGATGCGGGCTTCAGAAAAGAGCGGGCGGCCGCCAGCGATACGGAGGCAGCCACTTCGGACCGGCTCTCAGGCTAGCGACTCCCTTAGTATTCATGTGAGATAATTCGCGCCGTTCATGAAGTACCTTCGCGCAATCACGAGTATTTCGTTGTTGCTGGCATGTTTGACGACGATTGCTGTCTGCTATTTCGCTGGACATCCGTTGAGGGCCTACCTCACCGAGAACTCCGACCTCCTATATCTGCCAGCGCTCTTCTCTGACGTAATCGAGAAACACGGGCGGCTATCCGACTGGTATTTGACCCCCGCGCCCTACTTCTTTCCCGACTTTCCGCTCTACCTCGTCGCTCACCTGTTGGGACAGAGCGCCTACGTGAGAATCGCCTGGTTCGCGGTCGGCCAGACGGTTGTTACGTTCGGTGCGCTTTGGTTCCTTGCGAGGGAAGCCGTGAGTTCGGACGCGCTTGCGAAAGCCGTCAGCATCACGCTGGCCATGGTCTGGCTGGGTCTGTCCGCCGGAGAACCCTTCGTCATCCTTTTCGCCAGCGCCTCACACTATGGCAGTTCTATCTCGGCTCTTCTGCTGTCGGCGCTGTGGATTCTCTACAAGCGCACCTCTGAAAGACCGATGCAAAAGGTAATCATGGTGATCCTGTGCGCGCTGACCCTTGTGTCGACGCTCTCGGACAATTTTTTCATTGTCCAGGGACTCATACCGTTCAGTGCCACCGCCATTCTCTTGGATTTGCGCAGTCCCGAAGCAAAGACCAGCCCGGTGTTCTTCCTTCTGCACGTAGTTCTGTGGCTGGGTGTTGCCCTTGCGATACCGGCACTGGTATACCGCCTACCCATTTCGCCGCCAGTGATTAATGTGGCGTGGTCGCCGTCAGTCAATGACGAAGAAAGAACCGCCCTCGAAACCCGGTTTCAACTCTTCGAAGGCGACTTTAAGGGTGGGCAATTGTGGTCCTACAACCTCGCCGATGTCAGCAGCGATAACGTCAGCGCCCTCGTTCAGCATCCGAGCGTTTCTGACACCCACCACATTAACCGGCGGTCCTTCGCCGTAGATGGCGCGACGGGCCGCTTTGAGCGAGCGGTGTCAACCCTTCCTGCGGGACTCGCCTTCTCGACATTCATTGTCGTAGGGGTGATATTCGCGCGGGGGGCATGGCGAAATCTTCGTCAACGCCCATTTCGATGGAGAGTGGCTGCCGTCGCACTGCCCGTTCTGTGCGGGTTACTCGGATCTCTGACGTACAACTACGTAGTCAGCAATCCGACGCGCTACGCCATGTCGGTTGGGATAACCAAAACCTACGGCAACGTAACTGACCTGCAGACGCTGATACAGCGCATCACCACGGCCACTCCCATCTACGAAGTCGTGATCGTCGCTTACCTGGGGCTCCTGATCGTCACGCTCTGGGCTCTGTTGAATCCATTCAAACTCTCCCTCCCACGACCACTCGTTTGGCTGACGGTGTTTTCGGGCTTCTCCATCTGCGCAAGTTTCCTGGCTGCCAGCCTGCTTCGGGACTTCCCTGTGATGCCCCGTTATTTGACTGCAGCGTATGCCTGGCCTGTTACCGTTCTCGGACTGACCCTCGGCCATTTCCTCGGACGACGGGCGTTCCTTGCCGCCAGTGCGTTTTCGATTCTCTCCGTCCTGGCCTTGGGCGGTTCCGCCCTCAACCTTGCCAAGGAAAATGGGCTATCCACTCGACTATACCCGAGTGAAATCAGCTGCATTGACAGTGCCTTGGACCAGGAAAACCTCACCAGCGGAATCGCTCAATATTGGGAAGCGAAACACCTCCAAATGTTCAGCCGACTCGATTTGAACGTGGCCCAATATCTGGAGGATCTAGAAGAAATGCGATGGATCACTTCCGGCAAGTACTTCAGAGCGACCTATGACTTCGCTATCGTGTCGGAGGATGCCGAACCGACGTATAAGATTTCAGCCGACGCGTTGTTTCGCCTTAACGGCGCACCGACGAAGGTCGTTCCGTGCGGTAGTCAGTCTGTCTATGTGTACGGGAAGGATCGGCTGCGAACCTCACCAAGCCCATAGCACACACCTCTGGCTTCAAGAACGAAGGCGCGGCTTGGGTCGGGAAACCTCCGCGGTCGGGACGAACAGGTTCAGACCTCGACGAGAGGGAAGCCGCGCGCGCGCAGCGAAGCAATGAGATCTTCGTCCGGCGCGTCTTGCTCGCCGTCGAGCTTGCGGATCCGTGTCCTGAAGGCCTCTACGGGCGTAAGTCTGGGAATCTCTGGCGCCACGTCATTGCGGAGGAAGAAGGCGTTGATGCCGTTGGTTTCGCAGAGTACCAGTCCGAAGCCCTTGCGCTGGGCGCATTTTTCGAGCGCAGTTAGCGACGCGCCCGCATAACCGCTCGGTAGAGGACCGGCCGCCAGCGAAGCTGGCAACGTCACCGACTGGTTGGGACCGAAGCCGGCGTTGTACTCCATTACCAGGATGCGCGGCGAGCAGACCTCGAGCACATCGAGAAGCCAGTAGTCCACTGAGTCAATGTCAATCGACATGAAGTCGATGTCGCCGACGAATCCGTGTTCCGTGAGGAGCGAGTTGAAGTTGTCGGGCGTCACGAACGATTTGACGGCGACAACCCCAGGACTGTGCGCCAGCATCCGGCGCAGCACGTCAATTTTGCCACCACCCGCGTCCACCATCAGGCCCGACCAACCGAACTCGAACGCGAGGATGGCTGAGTTGCCGCCCGACTTACCGCAGCCGATCTCCACAAACGTCCGTGACCGCGCGCCAGCCGCGCGCAGCAGCGCCAGCAGGATGCCGTCCTCCTCGTTCTGCGAGCGAAGGCGGAAGCGATGCCCCTCAAGCCAGTGCGGCGAGATGAGTCCAGTGCCGGCCACGGCGTGCTGACGCATCTGGGCGTCGAGCTGCTGCCGGAAGCGCCAGCGCCATCGGGCCTCCTCGCGTCGCTGCATTCGCGCCTCCCTGAGGAGCGTCTTCTGCTGCTCTCCAAGTACGCTGATCTTGTGCTCCAGCTTCGTCCGCCACCGAGCGTCTCTGGCGGCCTGCGTTCGTAACTCGTCCAGCGTCGCCGTCAATGGGCGGTTCGCGGGCGAGCTGACAAGACGCGAGAAAGTGCTGCGGAGGCGCTGCAGCAGAGACCAAGACTCGGGATTCGCCATGGAGGTTAGGTCAGCGGGTCGCTAGTGGCCGTCAGTTGCGATTTCGCGCAAATTATGTCACGGGATTAGGTGAGGTTAACGGGTGGTGATATCAGGTCTGCGTACTAAACCAATGTTGAGTCGAATGATTTCCCATAGGCGTTTGGGGTCATTGAGGTTTCCTCGCGTCACCAGCCGTATCGAATCGTAATACGTGCGCATCTGCGCGTCAGCGAGACGGTTGTCCCTCGTTATGATGCTTTCTTCGTATCCGACCGGAACGGCGCGCTCGAAGTGGCCAATTCGCCACTGTGGATTGGGCATCGCAGGCAAGCGAGCGAGTAACGGATCGGCCAGGCCGCACACGTCGATTAGATGGACTGCCGGCCCTTCCGAGATGCCCTGGAACCCGAGTCCGCCGCACACAATCAGCACGGCGTTCAGGTTCTCTGGAATGACTCTCCAGTCAGGCACGCCGAATACCTCTTCGCCAGCATTCAGCCAGCCATACTGCTGAAAGTAGTAGCCTCGCTCATCAGCGATCCCATCGGGCGCAATAACCTCGTCCGCATAGGTGACCGGACTCAAGAGCGTGCTCGAGAGATTGATGGCGCCGAGGCCTACGATACAAGCCGACACCATGACCAACTTCCATGGACGAAGATTGGCTCGAATGATGAGTAGCGCCGACAGTAGTGTCGCGCAGGTGAAAAACCGGCCCTCCATGAAGTCGCCGCCAATCGAAGCCACGTAGGCTAGATAGAGGACGTTACCGCCGGCGACGGCCGCCGACGCGCCCCCCGCGCCTACTCCAAACGCTGTTCCTAGCCCGATTATCAACAAAGTGAGTGGATCGCGGTCCCAGGAGTGCAGGAAGTAACGCCCTCCTTGGAAGATGCGCTCAATCAGGGGTACTCCAGCGCCGAGCTTCGCGTAGGCGGGGTTCGGAAACGGCGAGCCATAGTAATAAGTTGCGAAGGTTGCCCACACCAGGATCGGTGCAACGCCATACGAGATGCGCCAAGCGAGGTCTGTCCACGACGCGCGCTGCCTGAGCAGCACCAGGGTAACCAGTGGGACAATCAGCAAACCGAGGTCGGGGCGAGTCAGGAATGCGGCGCCGACTCCCAGACACAGCCATCGAAGGTCTCGTTCACTCGCCTGGTGGCTGACACCGAGTCCGAGGATCGCCGTCGACAGCACGATCAAGTGGGCAAGCGGGTTTTCAAGTCCCGATGCCGAAAAATCGACATATGCCCTCGATAACAGCAGGCCGAAGACTACGATGATCGCACCTGGAAGGGAATGGCGACAGCGGAGCAGAATGAATAACGTTGCCAGCGAGCAAAGGACAGATAGCCACAGCGCGGCGGCAAACACATTGCCATCAATCAGTGAAAAAGCAGAAAGCAGGATGAACCACAATGGATGTGTGTATGCCTGAACACGCTCGTCAAGGTTGAATCGCGCACCATGGCCATGAATGAAGTTCAGGACCGTTCGCAAGGTAATGGCGGCATCGTCAGCGATCCATGCGGTTCGGGCCAGCTCCCACGCATAAATCAGGATCAGCAGGCCGATGACCCAAGGAGCAGGCCCGGCGGATTTGGCGCGCTGAAGGGCCACCGTCAAGTGGGTCAGCGAAACACTCGATGTCGCCACACATACGATCAGGCCGGCAAGGCCCAACCACAAGCCAAGCTTCCGCCCGAGAATCCACTTTACGAACGCCGGGAGAGCCGGAGCATTTAGGATGACACGCGCCTCATCCCGGTCGATCTGTCCGGTCAGGCGGACCGCCGGATGCGAGACAATTGCAGCAACTGTGACGGGGGAGTAATCGTTCAAACGGTAGGTCCATTCGGCATCCCTTGAGCGTGCAGCAATGAGTCCGAGCTCAACTTCAGCGGCCTGCCGATTCGCTTGGGTAATGCCATCGGCCCATACGACGGACACTTCAAGCCGCTGTGGCCAGTACCAAGCCTGCAGGGCCAAACAACCGATGGCGACAACTCCGAACGACACGGCGAGTCCGACTCTCGTAGTCGGTCTCAACATAAACATTGCGACGCCTCCAACCCCGAGCCTCGTGCCGCAGCCGTAACTGAGTCCCCGGGATTCACCGGAAAACCCAGCCCGCGCGACTTGTGAGCTTCTTTGAATTCCTCACGGCTGACAGCGGGTGACTGTGACGGCCGGTCGATTGTAGAACCGATCGATGTAGCCCCTGTATCCGCGGCAGAACAGTCATTTCAGCCTCGTTCCAGCGCGCAAGAGTTGCGCCTCGTGACCCAGCTAGTTCTTCATTCGGCTGACTTCCTCTCCCAACGACGCCTGAAGTGTATCGAGGAACGCTATTCGCGTCTTTTGACGTCCGTGTCCGTTGATTCCGACTCTTCGTTAAGGTACAACCTGCGCTCCCTGTCGCTTTTTTTCAGCAGGTGCACCAATGGCGCATGAAGCGTACCGGGAATGGCGCGCACGGTGAATTCCAGAGCGTTGTCGAGCGGAGCCCGCCAGATCAATTGAGTGGCCGCCTCGTCCGTTTGGAACAGGCCCCGCGTCTTGATGATCTTGCGCAGCTGCCGATGCACATTTTCGAGGGCGGTGGTGGTGTAGAGCACTCGACGCACCGCGGGGGGGAAACGCGAAGAACGGGATCACCTGGATCCACGCGCGCCGCCACGCCGCGACGACGGTGGGGAATTGCTGCCCGAGCGGGCTCGCCGCAAAGGCCTCGAGGGCGGTGCGCGCCGCGTCCTCGGTCGGCGCGGTGTAGACCGTCTTGAGCGCCACGAGGACGCGGCGGTCGCGCCAGCTGGCAGACTCGAGACTGTGACGGATCAGATGCACGATGCAGGTCTGCAGCGTCGTCATCGGATAGACCGCCGCCAACGCGTCCGGCATGCCGGTCAGCCCGTCGGTCACGGCGATCAAGATGTCCTGGCACCCGCGGGACTGCAGCTCCGCAAAGACTTTCATCCAAAAACTTCGCGCCCTCGGTCTGCGCAATCCAGATCCCGATGATGTCGCGCGTACCGTCCGGTAACACCGCCAAGGCGAGGTAGATCGCTTTGGTGCGGACCAGGCCCTCGTCGCGGATCTTCACGCGCAACGCGTCAAAGAACACCACCGGATACATCGGCTCTAACGGGCGCGTCTGCCACGCGGTGATTTCGGCGGCCACCGCATCGGTGACCGTGCTGATGAGATCGGTCGACACCTCGACGGCGTAGATGTCGTGGAGAAACGCTTGGATTTCGCGCACTGTGAGGCCGCGGGCATAGAGCTACAGAATCTTGTCGTCGAAGCCCGTGAACCGCCGGGCGTGTTTGGGAATCAGCTGCGGCTCAAACGTCCCGTCCCGATCGCGCGGGACCTCGATGGGCAGGGGACCTTCGTCGGTGAGCACTGTCTTCCCACTGGTCCCGTTGCGATGATTGGTCACGGCGTCCGGTTTCGGCGCCCCTGCGGGATAGCCGAGATGGTGGGTTAACTCCGCGCCCAAGGCCCGCTCAATGATCGCCTTCTTGAAGCGTCGGACCGCCGCCTCCAACTCCGCCGCCGACACGGGGCCCTGCCCCGCAAATTGATCCAGCACGTCAGCCGGGACTGGCGCCAGCGGCGTCTCCGAGGTCGTACTCTTGCGTCGTCGGGGCATACAGATTCCTCATCCTATGCCCTACACACAGAATTTCTGAACCCCCCTCAACAACGCGCCGGCGTCGCCACCCTGCTCGAGGCGGCTCGTGCGTTTGCGACGGCGAGCGAGAATCCCCGCCGCTCCATTCTCGTCATCGCGAGTACAGCCGAAGAAAAGGGCCTGTTCGGCACCGAATACTTTGCGCACAATCCCACTGTGCCGCTCGAGCGCATCGTGGCCGCCATCGATCTCGACATGCCTTTGCTGCTGTACGACTTCACGAACGCGGTCGCGTACGGCGCGGGTCACTCCAATCTGGAGGGTGTGTTCCAGAAGGCGGGCGCTGCCATGGGTGTGAGGCTCTCGCCTGATCCGATGCCGGAACAGGCCATCTTCGTGCGGTCCGACTACTACGCCATGGTCTCAGGGTCCTGCGGCGCATGGAGCGTCTGCCACAGCTCGGTGTGCTGTCGCATGCGGTAGCTATTGCCGCGGATCGTCACCAAATGACCGTGATGGACGAGACGATCGATGAGCGCGGCCGCCATGACCTCGTCACCGAAGATGTCGCCCCATTCTTCGAAGCCTTTGTTCGACGTGAGCACGGTGGACGCGTGCTCGTAGCGACGTGTCATCAGCTGAAAGAACAACATGGCGCCGGTGCGCGAGATCTGCAGGTAACCAATCTCGTCGACCACGAGTACGGCGGGATGCGTGAGGATTTTGAGGCGCGCCTGCAGACGACCAGCGGCCTGGGCCTCTTCGAGCGAGGTGATCAAGTCGGCCAAGGTGCCGTAATACACACGCCGACCACTCTGCGCCGCCGCGATCGCCAGACTAATCGCCAAGTGCGTCTTGCCGACACCGGGCGGCCCCAAGAAGATGACATGCTCCCGACGCTCGACGAAGCCGAGCTCGTGCAGACTTTCAATCTGCTCGCGACGCACCGACGGCTGGAACGTGAAGTCGAAGTCGCCGAGCTGCTTGACGACCGGTAATCGGCTGGAGCGCATCGCTGCTTGCAGCCGTCGGTTATTGCGGAGCTGAATCTGCGCGGCCAGCAGCTGCTCGATCGCTTCGGGCGCGGTGAGCGTCCCGCCATCGACGCCGTGGAGAATCGTATCGAGCGCTTCGAGGGCCCCTGGCATTTTGAGGTCCGCGAGGATGTGGCGCAGCCGGTCTCGGCGCGAAAGCGGTGCGCTCTTCATGCGGCACCTCCGGCCAGGCGAGCACATGCCGCGAGCGATCGCTTCTCGACCGTCACCACCGCTCGCGGCGATTGACGGCTCGGGATCGTGCGCGATGGCCGCTCGAGGATGAGCGAGGTGTAGCGTCGTGTCGCTACCGGCTGCAGGAGGAACTGCTCCTCGCGATCAACACGGTCGCGCGGACGCTCGCGCGTCGTGCCGTGCAGGCGCACATTGGCGACGCGGTCGAGCCAGAGCTGTCGCTGGTGATCGAGGTCCGCATCGTGCAGGAACGTGCGGCCGTAGACGAAATTGCCGCGCAGGTAGCGCACGGGCCGCTCGACCTTGCCCTTCGTCTGCGCGCGATACGGGCGGCAGGCGCGGGGTGTGAACCCCCAGTGATGCGCGAAGCGAAGAAACTCGGCATTGCGGACCAGCGCGCCGCCCTCGAGCCGCAGGTCGCGCGTAATCACCGCTTTCATCTGATCGAAGAGCAGCTCCTGCGGGACGCCACCGAACGAGGCGAACGCCTCCTCGAGCCCATCCATGAGCGTCGCCATGTCCTGGCGCGGATAAAAGCGGCACCACAGCACCCGCGAGTAGCCGAGCACCACGAGCAAGGCGTAGCGCACGCCCCAGTCAAATCGAAATCGTGCGAAGTCGACTTGCGCCTGTCGGCCGGCGGGCGTCTCAAAGCGGATGACCGGCTCCGGTGCGGGCACCGGCCGCACCTGACGCACGTAGGCTTTCAGCTGCGAGTAGCCGCCCGAATACCCGGCGGCGCGGATCTCGTCGAGGAGCCGTACGGACGACAGCTCGGGATACGCGGTCAGTCGCGCTTCGATAATCGGTTTGTACGCATCAAGCTTGGTCGCCACGAGCGGCCGCGGTCCATACCGCACCGTCTCCGCGTCCACATCTCGCTCCAGATCACCGTCGCGAATCCAGCGATGAATGGTGTCGCGGCTCACGCCCAACTGGCGCGCCAGCTCGCTCTTCTTGGCGATCGGTTGATACGCTCCCTTGTCAATCGGGCCACCAGTTTCTGGACTCCGACCGGTTTGACGTTGCTCCCGATCGCCGTGGATGCGATGGCTAATACCGACGACACGGCCCCGGCGACTGAGGTCGACGTGCAACAAATTGCCGACGTAGGGCCACTCAGAGCGCTGGACCGGGGCCGGGGCTCCAACGGCGCGACCCAATTCAGGCCGGGACGGGCCAAGACACGGGTAACCGTGGATCGCGGCAGACGGAGGAGCGCCGCGCTGATCTGCCCAGGCGGTCAGGCGGTGTCGGCGCAGCGCGACGACGGCAGCTTCCAGCATCGCGGCGACGCGGCTGTTGATGCGGGCGGCAACGATCCTTCGTTGAGGCCATTCACGAGACGCGATGGCGCTATCCATTTCGCGACCGTGCCGACGCTGATTCCGAGCGCCCTCGGCGATCCGGGCCTACGTCCAGCCTTGCTGTACCCGCACCACGATCAGCTGCCGCATTTTGACGGCGGTCTTCGCGTTACGATGCACTCTCATCGGGAAGCGCTCCAGAAACTGAGGGTTGGCTTTGTAACCCCATTGTTTCCAGACTCCCGAATGAGCAACGGGTGTAGCATTCACATCTAGCTCCCGATGCGGAGCGGGACAAGTTCCTTCACGTCGCCGCCGGTGCCGGTACCACTCAACGTGATCTCGACCAGATACTCACCGGGAGCCACCTGATTGAGCCCGAGGTCGATCTGATGGGTGCCGCCAGTCGATGCCGGCGCGACGGGCACGTCGAGCACCTTCTGTCCGGAGCGGTTCAGGAGCACGGCCGACGCCCGCGGCATCTCCGTTCCGGCACCGTAGCCGTCGAACCGGATCAACACGCGATCGGCACGAGAGAACTCGCGACCCGTCAGCGGGACGGCCGCGCCGTCCTGGATGAGCGCCTGCATGTCGCGGGCGGTCCGTGCCCTGAACACTCTCGGCGTGCTCATCGACGTCTGCGGCAGCGTCAGATCCGGCACGCTCACCTTGCGAATCTCGTTGTCGATCACCCCGCCGGTCGCAGCTTCGATCGACAATCGCAGCTCGATCTGTCCGGGCGCCGCATCGAATTCGAGACGCTGAGGGCCAACCGGAGCGGGAGCCGATCCGCTGGCCGGTGCCGACGCGGACTCCACAGTACTGCGACCGCGGTAGACGAGCTCGCCGGTCTCGCGGGCGGCAATCACCGACACGCGCCCCGGAATCTCACGCCGCGAGCCCGGAGGACCAACGACAGGCTCCCACACCAGCGTCATGTGGGTTTTTCCGTCCGCCCCACGAGTCGCACCAACCCACGTCCGCACGGACTGGTTCGACCGGACGGACGTCGCAATCGACGCGAGGGCGTTCTCGACCGCCCTGCCCGGACCAGCCGTCGGTGTCAGCGCGCGCGTGGCGCGGTCCACGTCATCGGCGGTGGCGGCCCAGAAGCCACGCCTGGCGCGCACATCGACGCCACGACGCTTCACGCTGACCTTGACCTCGTGGAACTTTCCGTCGGAGGGCGCCGACGAGGTGTAGCCGATCAGGTAGTAGTAGCTCGAATCCTGGATGACCTGCTGCAGCCCCCGCGCCAGATCGTTGCGGCTGACGATGGCGCGGCCGTCGGTGTTCTCCGAGAGCATCCGCAGCGTGTCGGTGGTGGCCGCCAGCGCAGCGCGATCCTGCTGCGGGCCCACGTTCTCGTCGATGCCGAACTCGTTGGTGGCGAGACCACGGGGGTCCAGCGAATAGACCGCCACGTTGTTGCGGTTGGCGGCTTCGAACACCTCGCGCAGCCTCAGGACAATGTCGCCCATGGCGAAGGCCCGGGCCGTGTCCTCCCGAGCATTGTTCTCCCCCGCACCTGGTCCGACCCCGTTGGGAAGCCCACCCTGGAGTTCGGCGTTCTGCGCGCGCAACTGCGGCGGGAGAAGCACCGTGAATCCCTCGCTCACGTAGACGAGCGTCTTGCGCCCCTCCCGCACGGCCCCGAGGCGAGCCGAGACGCCGCGCAGCGCGCCCATCACGACCTGATTGCGGACCAGCTCAACCGTCTCGGTCGACTGCTGCGTGTACTGGCGCTCGAACTCGTTCTTGGGCTCGTAGCGGAACTTGCGCCCCTGAAACGCGTTGATCGCCGAGATGATGGAATCGTGGTTCCTCGTGAACGACAGCTCCGACGCCGGCGAAAGCGGGTACATCACCGCCAGCAGGTCCGCGGGACGCACCTGCGTCCGGATGAACTCGACGAGCTGCTGCCTGACTGACAGCGACGTGCCCAGCCGCGTGTGGTAGTCGTCGAGGAAGAACACGATCACGCGCACATCGTCTCGCGCCGCCTCGCGTTCCTCATCGTCGCGGTTTCGAATCGGTCGCGGGGCCGGATCGTCCGGGCGCGGGGTGCCGTCGATCTTGACCAGCCTGAACTGCTCGAGCTTCTGCGGCTGCCCGTCCTCGCGGAGGTCGAAATCGGCCTCGGTGAGGTCGGTGACCGGCTGCCCGTTCGCGGTCACGATGACGTCCACCCGAACGAAATCAATGCCGGTCCTGAATGTGGGCTGGGGCGCGGGCGGCGCCTGCTGCGCAGCGGCTGCGGGCGGCGCGGCGGGTGGCGTTGCGGCGGCCCCACCCTGCTGAGCACTCAGCGTTGCGACCACGATGGCCGGCAGCAGCAGCGCCGCAAGCAAGAAGAGCCGGACAGGTCTGGGGGCGCGCATGTGGTCCTGTCCGGATGATACCGCCGCCCGACGACTTTTCCGATACGATTTCCCTGCGTGCCCGTTCCTGCCCTCACCCAGCTCAGCGAAGACGAAACCCTGTTCAGAAACGCCGTGTTCGAGTTTGCTGACCGCGAAATCAGACCCCACGTACGGGAGATGGACGAGCAGGCACGCGTCCCGAAGGCTCTTATCGACAAGCTGTTCGCGCTGGGGGTGATGGGCATCGAAGTGCCCGAGTCGCTCGGCGGGGCCGGCGCCACGTTCTTTCACTCGGTCCTCGCTGTCGAGGCGCTCTCGTGCGTCGATCCCGCGATCGGGGTGCTGGTTGACGTGCAGAACACGCTGGTCATCAACGCGCTCAACCGGTGGGGGTCAGACGAGCAGCAGCGGCGCCTGCTCCCTCGCCTCGCCGCCGGCACCGTGGGCGCCTACGCACTGTCTGAGGCCGGCTCCGGCAGTGACGCATTCGCGCTGACCACCCGTGCGATCAGGACCTCAGACGGCTTCGCACTCACCGGGCGGAAACTCTGGATCACCAACGCGCACGAGGCCGACATCTTCATCGTCTTTGCCACTGTCGATCCGTCAGCCGGCTATCGTGGGATCACCGCGTTTCTGATCGAACGCGACATGCCTGGCTTTCGTGTGGGCAAGAAGGAAGACAAGCTGGGCATTCGAGCCAGCAGCACCTGCGAACTCATCCTCGAAGACTGCCTCGTCGGCGACGCGGCTGTTCTCGGCGAGGTCGGCAAGGGCTACAAGACGGCGATCGAAACGTTGAACGAAGGACGGATCGGCATCGGCGCGCAGATGCTTGGCCTGGCGCAGGGCGCGCTGGATCACGCGGTGGCGTATACGAAAGAACGCCGGCAGTTCGGCAAGGCGGTGTCTGACTTTCAGGGCGTGCAGTTCCAGCTGGCACGTGCCGCCACAGAGATCGAGGCGGCACGGCTCATGGTCTATAACGCCGCCCGGCTGCGCGACACTGGGGCGCCGTTCCTGCAACAGGCGGCCATGGGCAAGCTGTTCGCGTCGGAAGTCGCCGAACGCGTCGCATCGCTCGCCGTGAACCTGTTCGGAGGCTACGGCTTCGTCAAGGACTATCCGGTCGAGAAGCTGTACCGCGACGCCAAGATTGGACAGATCTACGAGGGCACCTCCAACCTTCAGTTGCAGACCATCGCCAGACAGCTGCTCACCTAGGCGACCGATCACGCGCGGCGCGGACTCGCGCCCTCACTTCGCGCGGCTGCGCACCCCTTCGGCCAGCATCTGCACCTTCCAGGCGGCGTTACGTCCGACGATGTAGAGCCACTTCTTGTCCCGGCCCGCAAACGCAATGTTCTGGGGACCGTTGGCGATGCCTACCGGGATCGTCCCGAGATGGCGGCCCTGCGGCGAAATGACCTGAACCCCGATCTGGGTCGCCACGTAGAGCCGGCCAGCGTTGTCAACCGCCAGCCCGTCTGCGCCGCTGCGCACACCCGTGTCCGTTCGCGTCACGCCTTCGAGTTTCACGAACGCTCGTCTGCCCCGCACGCTGCCGTCTTCGTTGACATCCCACGCCAGCACAGCTTCACCGAGTGTGTCGGCGACGTACAGGACCCGCTCGTCGGGACTGAGCATGATCCCGTTGGGACGGGCGATGTCGTCCGCGATCCGAAGGAGGGTGCCATTGGGCCGCAGGTAGTAGACGGCGGTCGGTCCGGGTACCTGCCCCGCGGGAGGATTGGCGCCCGGGTCGGTGAAGTAGATCCCTCCCTTGCGATCGGCGATGAGGTCGTTCGGCCTCTGCAGCTTCTGGCCGTTGTAGGCGCTGGCGAGCACGGTACGCGGCCCTGGCGACAGCACCGCGATCTCGGCCAGGTCAGGCTGCGTGGCAATCAGGCGGCCCTTCGCGTCGAAAGTGACGCCGTTGGCGCCATTGGTGTTCTCGAGAAAAGTCGAACGGTTATCGCTGGCATCGATCTTCGTGAGCACCGAGGCGCCCTGCTCGGTGAAGATGAATGAGCCGTCCGGCGTCATGATTGGTCCTTCGGTGCCTCGCAGACCCTGTGCGATGACCTGAACCTTCGTGCCCCCGGCGACCACGCCTGGAATGTCCGGAGCCACGGTTTCTGTCGGCGGTGGCGGCGCGGCGGGTGGTTGCTGTGCGGCCGTGCCAACGACGGCGGACAGGACACACGCGAGGGCAAGTCGTATAGTCATGATCGAGGATCCTATGACAGAAACGGTGAATCTGGTGGTGGAAGGCATGACGTGCGGCGGCTGCGAAAATGCGGTCCGGCGGGTATTGCAGAACACTACCGGCGTTGACAGCGTCACTCCGTCGCATCGTGACGCACGGGTCGAGGTCAGGTTCGATCCGGCGCAGGTGCCGCTCGAGACAATCCGCGAAAAGATCTCGTCGCTCGGCTATTCCGTCCAGCCCTGATCCGACGCGACCGCTTCGCGAAGCGCCTCTGTGCGGCCAGCAAAGAGTTCGAGCGCTCGAACGTCCTGCGTCAGGCGTTCAATGATGTGTCCCTCGCGAAACGACTCTGCGCCCACCACCTGCGTCGCGCGTTCGACAGCCCGCTGCGCGGCAACCGTCGCGGCGAGCTTCGCCATCGATGAGAGGCCCAGCGAGAGCGGCGAAGACGCAGCCTTCCACGTCAGCAGCATCGCGGCGTCGAGATCCGTCGCAGCGTCGGCAATCAGCCCCTGCGCGGTCTGCTCTCCTCCCGCGCCCTGACTGGTTCCTCGCGCGCTTCCTAAGGCCTCGCGTACCGCACGCCGGGCAACGCCCAGACCCACGGCGGCAATCAGGGTCCGCGCACGGGCCATCACGGGACGTGTTTCGCCGGCGGCCTCGCTGACCGCGTCGGTCAGCAGGAGGTGACCCATCACCACACCGCGAAGACCGGCCACGCTCACCTGCTCGACAACCACGCCCGGCGCAGACAGCCGCAGCAGGCGCGCCGCGAGTTCCGCGCCGCTACGGACGCCGACCAGCGCGACGCCGTCCTCGGTCAGCGGCGCGACCCAGGATGCCCTGCCGTTCAATCGACCATCCCGCTCCAGCGGAATCTCATCGGTCGCCAGCGTCAAAGCCCCGACAACGCGGCCGTCGATGAGGCCCTGCTCAGCCGGCAGACTCAACGCGCACGTCAGATGAAGCGCCAGCGCCATGGCAGAGGAAGGCGATTCGGACGCCAGCGCCTCGAGCGCCAGGACCTGCGCTAACAGATCGGCCTGAGACTCGAGCAGGCCGGTCTGCGCAGCAGCGCGAACGACATCTGCAGCCGTCGCGTCCGATGACAGGCTCCGGCCAACCGCGGTCCCGCGGGTTCGCCACTCTTGCTGTAATGGAGTCAGGTCGAAGTTCACATCAGCTCGCGTCCCTTACCTTACTGGAGGCTGAAGCTCACCGTGACGGTCATGATCACAGGGGTGGCGATTCCATCGATCAGGGTCGGTGTGTACTCCCACTGCCGCACCGCGTCAATGGCGGCGCGATCGAGTGCCGGCACCGACCGGAGCACCCGCGCTGCCTGAACTTTCCCGTCCTCGCCGATCGTCGCCTCGATGATCACCACACCCTGCACGCGGTCGGTCTGCGCCTGAGGCGGATAGACCGGCGGCACATTTCTGGTCCTTCTCGGCGGCGTGACGCCCGGGCCCACCCTCACCGGCACCGGTCGGCCAGCACGCGGCCCGGTACCGGAGGTCGCAGTCGAGGAAACTGGCGCTGCAGCCGCTGGTCCACGCTCAGCGAGGAGCAGGCGATCCGCGATACCCGGAAACTGCTGGCGTGCAGCCGCCTCTCGCGGCGTCGCGCCCGAGGCATCCTTCGCCAGCGGATCGGCACCGCGTTGCAGCAGCAGCTCGACAATGCCCTGCCGTCCAGTCGATGCGGCGCCATGGAGCGGCGTCCAGCCACCGTCGGCCTGCGGAGTACGCGCGTTGACGTCGGCTCCCGCATCGAGGAGCACTTCGACAGCGCGGACGGTGCCGGGATCACGAACCATGGCAGCGATATGCAACGGCGTCGCCCCGGCATTGTTGGTGGCACCCAGTCGGGCGCCGCGAACGAGGAGCGCACGGATGATCCCCGCGTACGCATCCTCCGAGAGCACTGCGCGGCCGGCACGCCTCACCGCGAAGTGCAACGGTGTATTCCCTTCGCTATCCTTCGCGTGGACGTCGGCCCCGCTCTCGAGGAGAAGCGTCACCACCTCGAGCGACACCGTCTGGGACGCCGCCGCGTGCAGCAGTGTCCACTCGAACGAGGGAGACGCGCCCGCGTCGGTCCGCTGGACGAGCGTCGGATAGGTGGGCAGCATCCGCCGCAAGCCGGCGACATCACCGATCGCCATCAGCCCCATGGCCTGGCGCATGACTGCTGGAGACGCGGGCTGCTGCGCGTGAACCGGTGCCACACCGGCCATGAGAGCGAGCGTCAGGACGACGGCACGAACCAGGGGGACCGACATTGGCGTGACAGACATCATCAGCACCTCGCGGGCGGATTATGTCAGAGCTGAGGAAAAATCAGGGGACTGGCTGGTCAGCTGCCTGAGGCGGCGTCAAACAGGGGCTTCAGCCGGCTGACCGTCGCGGCCAGATCCTCGGGCAGGACACGCGTGTCACCGACCACCGTCATGAAGTTGGTGTCGCCATCCCAGCGCGGCACGAGGTGCACGTGCAGGTGTTCGTGGATGCCGGCGCCGGCGGACTTGCCGAGATTGATGCCGACGTTGATGCCGTCGGGCCGATACGCACTGGTCAGCACAGCCTCGGATCGCTGCGTGAAGATGGCGATTTCCTGCAGCTCGTCGGGGGTCAGCTCGTGCAGCGTCGCCACGTGCCGTCGCGGCACGACCATCAGGTGTCCGTTGTTGTAGGGGTAAAGGTTCAGGACGACGTAGCTGACGAGCCCGTCGTGGACAACAAGTGAGTCGGAGCCGGCGGACCCGGCCGGCGCGCAGAAGACGCACCCCGTCCTGTCTTTGGTATTACCGCTCACGTACTGGAGTCGCCAGGGCGACCATAGTCGGTCCATTGGTGAAAATGGGGTCGGGGGCGAGTGTCCTCTTTAAATGACCTCCGACCCCATCAGACTGATTCGTTAGACTGATGACCCCGGAAACGACACGGCAGCCGCTTCCGCGGCCTGGCTCGCAGCCTCGGATTCCCGATTGATGAGCTCTTTCAGTTCCTTACCGGGCTTGAAGTAGGGCACTTTCTTGGGCGGCACTTCAACCTTGTCGCCGGTCTTCGGGTTGCGACCCTTGCGAGGCTCGCGCTTGCGGAGCCTGAAGCTGCCGAACCCGCGCAGCTCGATCTTCTCGCCGCGGTGCAAGGCATCGATGATGCTGCGGAACACCGTATCGACGATGACTTCGGAATGCTTCTTGGTGAGGTCGGAGACTCGTGACACTTCCTCCACGAGTTCCGCCTTCGTCATGCTGCCACCGGGAGTATCCACGACTGACTCCTCAGAGGGGAAGAAGGGGGCGGTCACGCCCCCTCCAGCCTATCTGTTCTTGAAGTGATCGCCCAACGTGGCGTTGCCGGTCGGCTCGCTGTCCGAATACGATTCCCAGTCGGTGCGGTAGTCGTCGGACTTGAGCGCGCGGATACTCAACCCGATCTTCCGCTCCTGCGGGCTCAGCTTGATGATCTTCATCTGGTAGTTGTTGCCCACGACCAGCTCGATCTTCTCGCCACCGTGTGAGTCGTCGAACTCCGACACATGGATGAGGCCTTCGATGCCCTCGTCGAGTTCGACGAACGCGCCGAAGTTGGTCATGCGGGTGACCTTGCCCTCGATGATCGTGCCCACCGAGTGCCGGGAGAAGAAGTCGTCCCAGATGTCGGTGGCGAGCTGCTTGAGGCCGAGCGAGAGGCGCTGGTTCTCGGCGTCGATGCTGAGGACCATGGCCTCAACGACATCGCCCTTCTTCAGCACTTCCGACGGATGCTTGATCCGCTTGCTCCACGACATGTCGGAGATGTGGATCAGTCCGTCGATGTCCTCTTCGACCTCGACGAACGCGCCGAACTCGGTGAGGTTGCGGACCTTACCCTTGATCTTGGTGCCGACCGGGTACTTGTCACCGAGCTCGTGCCACGGGTTGCTCTCGACCTGCTTGAGGCCGAGCGAGATGCGCCGGGCCGCCGGATCCACGCCGAGCACCATCGCCTCGACACTGTCGCCGACGTTGAGAATCTTCGACGGGTGCTTGACGCGCTTGCTCCACGACATCTCGGACACGTGGATCAGGCCTTCGACACCAGCCTCGAGTTCAACGAATGCGCCGTAGTCGGTGAGACTGACCACCTTGCCGCTCATGCGCGCGCCCACCGGGTAGCGGTCCTGCACCGTTGCCCACGGATCCTGCACGAGCTGCTTGTGGCCGAGTGAGACACGCTCGGTCGCCGGGTCGTACTTGAGGACGATGACGTCGACCTCGTCGTTGACCTTGAACACCTCTGACGGGTGGCCAACGCGGCCCCACGACATGTCGGTGATGTGCAGCAGGCCGTCGATGCCACCGAGGTCGATGAACGCGCCGTAGTCGGTGATGTTCTTGACCGTGCCGCGCAGGGTCTTGCCCTCGGCGAGCGTCTCGAGCGTCGTCTTCTTCTTCTCGGCGTTCTCTTCCTCGAGCAGCGCCTTGCGCGAGAGGACGATGTTGCCGCGCTTCTTGTTGACCTTGATGACGCGCATCCGGAGCTCCTGCCCCTTGAGTGCGTCGAGGTTGCGGACGGGACGCACATCGATCTGCGAGCCGGGCAGGAACGCGCGGACACCGATGTCCACGGCCAGGCCGCCCTTGATGCGCTCGATGACGCGACCGATGACGACCTTACGCTCCGCGTAGGCCTTCTCGACCTCGTCCCAGATCTTCATCTTCTCGGCTTTTTCGCGCGAGAGGACGATGTGACCTTCACGGTCTTCAGTGCGCTCGAGGAGGACGTCGACGGTGTCGCCGGGCTGGACGGTGATCAGGCCGGTTTCGTCGAGGAACTCGCTGATCGCGATCAGGCCTTCGGACTTGTAGCCCACGTCAACGACGATCGCTGAGTCGGTGACCTTGAGCACGGTGCCCTTGACCACTTCGCCTTCCGCCATGTTGCGGAAGCTGTCGTCGTACATCTCGAGCATGGCCGCAAACGCCTGCGGGTCCACGTCGTCATGTTCCATGGGCTTGAAGGCCGGACCGGACGGCTTTCCTGCACGCGTCCGACCGGGTGTCACGGGCTGTCCGCCCGTAAATTCGGGCGTCACCAACCCGTTATCTGCATTCGCCATTACCTGCGCGTCCTCCTCAAATCGATTTCTCGCCAACGGCTGGTTCGTCGCACGATCCTCCCGCTCCGGTGATCGAAGGGCAGTGTGAGAGTAAGACCAGGACCTGTCGAGTGCCGGATTGTCCCTCGACCCTGCTCAGGCGGACCCAAGTAAAATCGAAGGTTGCGGGGACCGGTCCCCCGCGCTATAACGGCGATGGAAGCGAACTGAAGGTGGGACAACAGCTGTACGGCCAGGCGGCTACAGGGGTTCAAGTCCGCACGGTAAGTACTTGTCCAGCGCCGATAAGAGACAGAGGATACGTCACTTACCGGGTACAGTCAAGGTAACGGAGGGTCTCTTTAATGGCCAGACGGAAGCCCGCACGATCCGGAAAACCGGCGGCCAGGAGGCGATCGGCCGCGCCCGCACAACGTCGGGGTGGCACACCGCGCCGCCCGGCCAAAAAGGCGTCCGCATCGGCCAAACGCGCCGCCAAACCGGCCGCACGTCGCAAGGCGACCGCCAAAACCCCCTTGCGAAAGCCAAAGGCGGCCAAATCCGTCAAGGCACGGAGACTGGTCAGGCCCGCCAAGCTGGTCAGGCCGGCTAAGCCGGCCAGACGCGCCAAGCCGGCGAGGCTCATCAAGGCCGCGAAGGCGGTGAAGGTGGTCAAAGCGGTCAAAGCGGTCAAAGCGGTTAAGGTCTCCAAGCGGGCACCAGTACGAGCTTCGGCGCACCCGAAGGTCGCGCGGAAGGCCGTCCCACAGACGGTTCCCGTTCGGAAGGTGGCGACAGCGGCGAAGCTGCCGTTCCCTGAACCGGTCAAGAGGCCGGTGCGAAAGTCCCCCGCGGTGCTGCGCGAACGGCGGACATGGGAAGACGAGCCCATCGTCCCCGGGCCACCGTCATCACTCGACCTGGACCGGAGTGCGTCCTCGGCGCGGTCCGGGCGCCGGGAGATGCTGGAAAAGTACGAACAGCACACCGAGACCAGCCCGGAACTCACCGGCGGCGACGTGGATGCCGACTGGGAGTCCGCCTACAGCGTGGGCGACGAGGCCCCGGGCGGCGACAACCCGACACCCGATCAGGATCTGGTCGACGATATCGGCGCAGCCGTCGGGCTCCAGTACGAAGACAACGAGGAACTGAAGGGCGAGGACAAGGTCATCGAACGCGACAAGCACCGCTGGGAGCTCGACCCGGCCTCGTCAGACGACTTCGACGATCGATGAGTACGTAGGCCCAGGTAGATGCCTGTACGTAGGCCGGGTCGGAACGACCCGGCGGATGCGTAGGGCGGGTCCTGGCGGACCCGCCCTACGTACTTCGTTGATTACACGGCGGCGAGACGGCCGCGGACCAGGTCGAGCACACACTCGACCACCTGGGCGATCGACAGGTCGGTCGTGTCGATGAGGGTGGCGTCAACGGCCAGCGTCAGCGGAGACACCGTTCGCGTCGTGTCGGATCGATCGCGCGCTTCGATTGACGCCGCCACCGCCGCCTGCCCGGCCTGGCCGCCGGTGTGCGCGGTATCGCCGGCGCGCCGCCGCGCGCGCTCCTCGGGTGATGCGTCGAGGTAGATCTTGACGTCTGCATCCGGAAACACCACGGTGCCGATGTCGCGGCCTTCCATCACCACACCGCCCTGCGCACCGAGTTCACGCTGCCTGGCGACCAGCACCTCCCGAACCCGCGGCAGGCGCGCCACCGCTGCCGCCGCGCGGTCGATGTCGGGCGTGCGGATCGCGCGCGACACGTCGTGTCCGTCGATTTCCACACGCCCTTCCTCGCACACGAGCGCAGCCGCCGCGGCAATTGACGCCACGGCGTCTTCGTCGGTGAGCGACACCTCGTCGTGAACGGCCTTCCACCCCACGGCGCGGTACATGGCGCCGGTATCTACATGGCGGTAGCCAAGTGTCTGGGACACGGTCCGCGACACCGTGCCCTTGCCCGCTCCTGATGGTCCGTCGATAGCGATGATGAGACGCGTCATTGGCCTGAAAACACACCAGTGTAGTGGCGCAAACGCGTCCGGATCAACAGCCCCGCAGGCGGGGTCCGGCGCCCGACTTCACGGAGCCTGGTAGATCAGCGTGCGACCCGCGTGTTGCCGATCGACAAGCGCTCCAACGCCAGCCCAGAATGGGACGCCGACCGCAACGCCGAGGGCCACGGCCCCCGTGCAGTCGCTGCACTCCGACTGTCCACCGAAGGCTGCCGCCAACCCGATAATCGCGCCGATGATGGCACCGTTCCGCAGGCCATCGCGTTTCCACACCGCAGCGATCTCAGCCGCCGGAATCGACACGTCGCGCGCATCCGTCACGCTCATGGTCAACATCTGACTGGTGGCGCGGACGAATCGTCCGGACATATCAACCCCGGTCACCAGCCGGACATAGACAGCATTGCCCGGCTTCACGTTCATCGCTGCCAGCTCGCGCGCTGGCTCGGCTGCGGCGGCGATAGCGCCAGACGCCAGTCCAGCCAGACAGAAATACACGCACACGACCACTTGTCGACACGTCATCATCGGTTTGCTCCCGTCGCAAGCGAGCCGTGCTCTCCGGAGCGGAGGCGCCCCAGTTCGTCGAGCACCGCTCGCTCGTAGGTCTCAAAGGACAGCGCCCCCACCAGCGCCACGCCGTTCACAAACACGGTGGGCGTACCGGCAACGCCGGCACGCCTCCCTGTCTCGGCATCGGCCTTCACCTCGGCAGCGTGCGCATGTGAGCGCAGACACGCCACAAACAGATCGCGGTCGAGATCGAAACGACGTGCCACCTCCACCAGGCCGCCCTCGTCCAAGGCCGCGTGATCGGCAAACAGGGCATCGTGATACGCCCAGAAGCGGCCCTGGTCGTGCGCACACTGCGAGGCTTCTGCCGCTCCCGCGGCGTTCGGATGAATCGACAGCGGATAGTGTTTCCACACGAACCGGACCTCTACAGGGAAACGCTCGGCCAGCCTGTTCAGTACGGGCTCGGTTCGACGACAGAATGGGCATTCGAAATCCGAGAACACCACCACATCGACCGGTGCGCCCGGCCTTCCGCGCACCGGATTGTGCGGCGCAGCCGTCAAAGCCGTCCGCGGCGGCTCGAGCATGACCTGCACAGTTCCCAGGTCGGAGGCACGCAGGGCTCGCAGAAATTCTTCTCGAGCCACGTCCTGGGCGCGTTGCTTCAACATGGCTTCGACGATCGGCGTGACGACGGCTGGACTCGTGCCTGGCGGCACAGGGTTGGTCGTCAGAAATTCGGCCACCGACGTCTCAGTGACGGGCCGCGCGCGCCGACCGACCTCGTTCTGCAGCAGGGTCGCCACACTGATGTCCCGTCGACGTGCCTCGGATGCGAGCAGGCGTTCGGCCAGGAGGCTGTCGAGCGCGCGGCGGCGGCCTTCGTAGGCTTCCCTGCGGATGCGGTAATACTCCGCTGCGTCCTCGCGCTCCCACCACTGATCGAGATCGTCTTCGAGAATCGGTGAGCCCAGGACCACCGCCACCGGCCGGCCCATCGTTTGCGCACCACTCGCGAGTGGTGCCGTCACGACGAGTGCGCCAACCACGAAGGTGCAGAGACTCAGTTGCACGATGCACCTCCATCGACATACGCCACCGGCGCACCGTGGCCGACGTCCACGAACTCGTATGACCAGTCAAACGGACGGGCGTCTTCGCAGTAATTGGGACCGGTGAGGCCAATCAGCCCAGCCGTTGCCAGGCACACGGCCAGGTCGGCAGGAACCGGGAGAAATCCCAGCGCTCGACACGACGCATCGTGGGCCTCGCACTTCGACGACCGCAGCCCGTGATAGGTCCATCGAGCACGCGCCACGAACTTCGGCCTCACCACGAACCATGACGAACTCTCCGTGCAGACCGGTTCCCAGTCATCGCCCACGTACTGCGGAGTGCTCAACACCGTGTGCTCCCAGTAGTGCGGTCCTCCACAGGGATTGAAGAAGGTGCCGCAACCAGCGCCACAGTTGCCCGCACACTCGCCCACCCGTTGATCGTCGGGTGGAAGGTGCCAGGTCACCGCATTCGGATCTGCCGTCACCGGGGGTGCCGCCTGCGTCAGGGTGTACGTCTGGCCGGCGACAACGAGCGTCCCTGCCCGCTCGCTGCCCGAATTGGGCTCGACTCTGTACCAGACGCTGCCGTTCCCCGGACCGCTGGTCTCGATCACGCGGACCCATTCGGTATGCGACACCACGCTCCACTCGCAGCCCGGCGACGTCGCCACACTCAGGACCCCACTCCCGCCCGCGTGCGATGCCGTTTCCGCCGTGGCGGAGAGGTTGAACTGGCATGACGGTTCCACCACCGAGGCAGCCTGACTCAGCGTCACCGCTTCTCCTCCCACCAGCAGAAGGCCCGAGCGCGGCGAGGGAGCCCCGTTTGTGTCGATCACGAACGTCACGCTCCCCGACCCTTGTCCTGACGTGCTCCCCGTCAGGTGGACGAAGGAGTTGAGCGCCGACGCATTCCATCCGCATCCCGCGGGGGCGCTGACCTGCACGCTGCCGCTGGCGGCCCTGAAGTCGAAGACGGCTTCCGATGGCGATACCGCGTAGGTGCACCCCTGCACGTTTGCGGCGCGTCCAGCCTGGGTCACGGTAACCGCACGGCCGGCAATGGTGAGCACTGCGGCTCGCGCCTCGGCGGCCGTGTTGTTGTCGATGGTGACGGTGATCGTCCTGCTGCCCGCGCCGCTGCTTTCTGCAACGTGGGTGAAACCGCCGGCGCTTGCGCTCCACGAACAGCCTGCGGGCGCCGTCACCGCGATCGATGCCGTCTCGTTGCCGAATCCGACATCGAGCACGGTCGGATACACCGCATACGTGCATCCACTCGAGGTCGATACGCCTCCTTGAGTGATCGACAGCGCTTTCGCGCCGATCATCACGAACCCGGTGCGAGACACACGATCCGGGTTGGGCCCAACCGTGAAGCTCACGCTGCCCGCCCCCACGGTGGTGGTCCCGGGGCTGACAGTCACCCACGTCGCCTGACTGGTGGCCTTCCATGCGCATCCGGCACTGGCTGCCCTCACCTGTACGGACCCGGCGCCACCGCCACTGCCAAAAGTCACGACCTCGGGGTCAACGCTCTCGAGGCAATCAGGCACACCACCGCGGATCGCGAATGCCTGACTCAGATTGGCCTCATCCGCATCGACCGCGCTGGTGGCACTCCGCGCCCACACGCCGACCCGATACGCTTCGTTGGGTGCGGCTGGCGTCCACGCGACGACGTCGCGCGTGCTCCAGTCTGCAAGCACCGTCCAGCCAAGGCCGTCATCGATCCACCACTTGTAGCTGATCGGTCCGACGCCGCCGGTCGCTGCGGCCGTCCAGCGCACGGTCGTTCCCGCAGGCTGTGGAGCGGTTCGATCAGGCGTGAGCGTCACCGCCGACACTCTCGCGGACGCGGCGCCGATCGCAAACGGCACGCTGACGTTGGCTTCGTCACTCTGTCCGGTGTTGCCGGCGCTCTTCACCCACACGCCGAGGCGGAACGCCGAGCCAACGGTCGTCGGAGTCCACGCGTATGTGGATGCAGGCCCCCAGTCGCGCAGCACCACCCACTGTGCACCGTCGTAGAGCCACCACTTGAACGCGTGCGGTGCCGCACCTCCGACGGGCGTGGCGCTGAAGATGACCGACGAACCGACCGGCTGCGGTGACGTGCGATCGGCGGCGAGCGTGACGGCCGTCGCGCTGATCGACGCGACGGCGGCGGTCACGGTAAATGAAGCACCCTGATTGGCTTCGTCGGCGTCGGCGCTGTTGCCGGCGCTCTTCGCCCACACGCCAATGCGGTACGCACTGCTCGTCAGGGTCGGGCTCCACGGATAGGTGGCGGCCGCCCCCCAGTCACGCAGCACGCTCCACGTCGCGCCGTCCCAGAGCCACCACTTGTAGCTCAGCGGAGCCGTTCCCCCGGTCGCCTGTGCCGTCCAGGTGATGGTGGCGCCGGATGGTTGTGGCGTTGGTTTGTCGGCGACCAGCGTCACCGCACTCACGCGTCCCGAGGCGCCCGGGACCGACGCCATCGGCTGGACGATGGCGAAGTAGGCGCCCTCGTTGGCTTCATCAACATCCGCCGACTTCCCTGCGCTGCGCACCCAGACCCCGATGCGATAGCCGCTGTTGGCCGTGGACGGCGACCAGTCGTACTGCATGCTGGTGCTCCAGTCCCTGAGCACCTTCCACGCGGTCCCGTCGTAGATCCACCACTTGAAGCTGTAGGGCGCGCCGCCGCCCCCAGCGCTTGCCGCCCAGCGGATCGTCGTACCGACGGGCTGCGGCGCCACCTTGTCAGCGGTCAGTGACACCGTCGTCGCTTCCGAAACGGTCGCGTGAGCGACCGCCATACACATGAACATCCAGAGTCCAATCCGAGTGTTGCCCCACGCCATGTTGCCTCCGGCCTTGCCGGCTGTCGCAGCTCACGCGTGCGACGCGCGCCCGTCCTTCCAGTTGGAGACTGGTGCGAACGGCGGGCCGACCGGACTGGCCGGACGATCAGGCGTATTTCTGGCGGTATTGGCGCGATCAGGCGGACAGCCCCACCGCGACGTTGCAGAACCCGCAACGCCGTGCAGGCGAGGCGTACGCAGGAATTGACGCTCCGGCGCAGCGGAGCTACGGGGTCAGCGGGTGCGCGACTTCGGACGAGGCGCGTGGGGCCGGCGTTCGGCGGGTCGTGGACTGCGGGTGCGCCACGGGGTGGAGCGGGCACCCGCGGCTTTCGTGCTCTTTCGAAGAGCGGTCACTTCATCCAGCGTCAGCTCACGCCAGGCGCCGGGGCGAAGCCGTCGGTCGCTCAGCGGTCCAAACTGCGTCCGCTTCAGCGACTGCACCGGATGGCCAACGGCCTCGCACATCCGGCGCACTTGACGGTTGCGCCCTTCACGAATGGTCAGACGCACAACGCCTGCGGCCTCTCGTCGCCCCGAGTTCAGCAGAATGGCCTCCGCGGGCAGCGTGCGCATGCCATCGAGCGGAATACCGTTGCGCAGCGCGTGCAGTGCCTGCTCATCCGGCATGCCGGCGACCCTGGCTTCGTATGTCCGCGGCACTTCATGACGCGGGTGCGTCAGCGCCGCAGCGAGGTCGCCATCGTTGGTCAGGACGAGGAGCCCCTCGGTGTCATAGTCCAGCCGTCCCACGGGGTAGACGTACTCGGACACGCCGGGCACAAGGTCGAGCACCGTCGGACGACGCTGGGGATCGGAACGGGTGCTGACGTATCCGACCGGCTTGTTGAGCAGGATGTAGCGTTTGCGCTGCGCCGCGGGCAGCCGCCGCCCGTCCACCTTGATCTCATCGCGTCCGGGATCGGCCTTGGAGCCGAGCGCCGTCACCACGACGCCGTTGACGTGGACGCGCCCCTGCGTGATCAGCGTCTCGGCGGTCCGTCGCGACGCGACACCCGCTCTGGACAGAATCTTCTGGAGTCGCTCGGCGCCGGCGGATTCGTCGTCTTTCATCAGTCTGTCGACGGTTCCTGCAGCGGCAGCATTTCTTCCTGCGGCAGCTGCTCGGTCAGGCCGGCCGGCGGATCGAACCCGAGTGCCTGGGCCATGTCCTCGACCCGCGGCAGGTCCGACAGGTCGTTGAGTCCGAACCGGATCAGGAACTCTCGCGTGGTGGCGTAGAGGAAAGGCCGGCCCACGACGTTCTTGCGGCCGACGATCTTGATCAGATGCCGTTCGAGCAGCGTCGTCAGGACGCCCGAGGTGTTCACACCGCGAATCTCGGTGATCTCGAGGGCCGTGATCGGCTGCTTGTAGGAGATGACGGCCAGTGTCTCGAGCGCCTGCACGGTCAGCTTCTGCGTCGACCGCTCGTGGAACAGGCGCCGCACCCACTCGTGGAGTTCCGGCCGTGTGACGATCTGATACCCGCCGGCGACGTCGACAAACTGCAGCCCCGGCCGATTCTCGTAGTCGGCGCGCAGCGCCTCAATCGCGCGGGCAATGTCCTCCTTCGGTTCGTCGGACAGCACCTTGAAGAGCGTCTTCGGGGTCAGCGGCTCAGGCGATGCAAAGATCAGCGCCTCGACAATCGCCGCCAGTTCGGCCGACGACCGCGCCGCAGCAGGCACTGCGCCTTCCTCTGAGGGATCCAGTTCCGGAGTCTCTGGCTCCAGGATTGACGCGTCGTTGGATGAAAAATCGTCTGACATAGCTGCCTACCGCCTACTGCCGACTGCCGACCGCTCGCCGGGTCCTTCGGACCCGGCCTACGTACTTCGGACCCGGCCTACGTACTGCCCACTGCCTACTATCCCGGATCCCCAATCGGATGCGGGGCATCGGCCGGGCGCGGCCGCTTGTAGACCCGGATGGCGCCGAACCCACCGGCCTGGAAGACACGAATCAGCTTGAGTCGAATCATCTCCAGCACCGCAAGAAACGTCACGATCATGAACGGACGCGATCCGTCACCGTCGGCAAACAGCTCTTCGAACCCGCAGGCGTCTGTCTCTGACAGCCGTCCGAGAAGCTGGTGGATGCGATCCTCGATCGAGATCTGCTCCGGAGGCAACACCATCCGTGGACGGCGGTTGGCCCGCTCGAGCACGCCACGGAAGGCGGCGAGCAGGCTGAACAGGTCGACCTCGAGCTCGGGTTCATAGTCGTCCCCGGCTGCCGCGGCCACGCTGGCATCGGGGCGGATGAACTGCGCCGCCCTCAGCGTCTCGCGGTCGTGCAGGAGCTCCGCGGCCGCCTTGTATTTCTGATGCTCGAGGAGCCGCCGCACCAGCGCCTCTCTCGGATCTTCTTCCGGGCCACCAGCTTCTGCCGCCGACTCGGGCCGAGGCAGCAGCATCCGCGACTTGATGTGGATGAGGGTTGAGGCCATCACCAGGAACTCCCCCGCCACGTCCAGGTTCAGTTCCTGCATCATCGTGATGTAGCCGAGGTACTGCTCCGTGATCAGCGAGATGGGGATGTCGTAAACATCAACCTCGTGCTTCCTGATCAGGTGGATCAGCAGATCGAGGGGCCCCTCGAAGCTGTCGAGCTTCACCTGATACGCGTCGGGCGATGATTCGAATTCGTCCATGACCGAGGGCATCCGCCGCTAAGGCTCAGTAGCGCAGCTTGACCGCGTCGCGCACTCGCTCCATCGTCCGCTGAGCGATCGTCCGTGCCCGTCGCGACCCGTCGACGACGATATCGCGAAGATTGTTTGGATGAGCCATCAGCTCGGCACGGCGTTGCCGCATGGGTTCAAGAGCAGCGTTCATGGCTCTGGCCAGCTTGGTCTTCACCTCGACATCGCCGACTTTGCCGGCACGGTAGCGTGCCTTCAGGTCGTCGACCTCTGCCACGTCGGGGTTGAACGCGTCATGGTACATGAACACGGGGTTGCCTTCGACGGTGCCGGGGATGTCCGCTCGCACACGATTGGGATCGGTGTACATCTGCCGCACCTTCTTGGTCACCGTCTCGGCATCGTCTGCCAGATCGATCGTGTTGCCGTAGCTCTTGCTCATCTTGCGGTTGTCGAGCCCGGGGAGGCGTGACACCGTGGTGAGCAGCGGCTGCGGCTCGACCAGCACGTCGCCATAGAACTGGGCGAACCGGCGCACGACCTCGCGCGACAACTCGAGGTGCGGCACCTGATCGTCGCCAACCGGCACGAACCGACCGTCGTACATCGCCACGTCGGCCGTCTGCAGCAGTGGATAGCCGAGGAAGCCGAGTGTGGACAGGTCCTTTTCCGACAGCTGCTCCTGCTGTTCCTTGTAGGTCGGCACGCGCTCGAGCCACGGGATGGGGATCACCATCGAGAGCAGCAGATACAACTCGGCGTGTTCGGGCACGAGCGACTGGACGAAGACCGTGCTTCGGGCCGGGTCTATCCCCGCGGCCAGCCAGTCGGCGACGTTCTCGAGGGCGTATCCGCTGATCGGACCGGTGTTGGCGTACTCGCTCGTCAGCGCATGCCAGTCGGCCACGAAGTAGAAGCAGTCGTAGGTGTCCTGAAGGGTCGTCCAGTTCTTGAGCGCCCCCACCAGGTGGCCGAGGTGCAGCCGTCCCGTGGGACGCATGCCTGAAACAACGCGCGGGCGATTCGAATTCACGACGTCAGAGCAACCAGGACATGATCAGGTCAACCGGCGGAGCCACCAGCGTGCTCAGCCCGCCGCTGAACATCAACCCGTACAGAATGATGAACCCATAGGGCCGGAGCGAATCGAACGCACGTGCCGCTGGTCCCCGCAACAACCCGGACAGCACGTTGCCGCCGTCGAGGGGCGGGACCGGAATCATGTTGAACACGGCGAGCAACACGTTCAGGTACACCGTCATCGCCAGCGCTGGCCCGACCGGGGAATCCCCGAGCACCTTCGACAGCAGCGCCGCCACCACGGCAATCACGAGGTTGCTTGCCGGTCCGGCCGCTGCGATCAGCATGAACTTCTGTTTCCAGGTGGCGCCAAGCTGGCCTGTGTTCACCGGCACCGGCTTCGCCCAGCCGAGCACCGGCAGGTTGGTCACCAGCGCAATGAGCGGAAAGAGGATGGTCCCGATGGGATCGACGTGTACGGCCGGGTTCAACGACACACGGCCGAGCAGGCGCGCCGTGGCGTCGCCCAGCCGATCAGCCGACCAGGCGTGCGCAGCCTCGTGAATCGTGAGCGATCCCACGAGGACAAGGAACACGACGAAGACCTGTACGAAGTCGATGTTGGGCACGAACAGTCCAGCCTAGCACAGGAGTCCTGTGCCGCCCGGACGCGTGCCTCACGCCGGTGCGAGGGCCGGCACGCGCGGTGGTCTGTTCCGCGCGAGTCCCGGCCTTTCCAGCCCGAACTTCTCGATGCGATACCGCACCTGATCCCGATTGATGCCGAGCAGCTCGCCCGCGTGGGTCTGATTGCCTCCGCATCGTTCAAGGGCCTGGACCAGGAAGTATCGCTCCACCGCCTCGAGATTGACGCCCTCAGCCGGGAGCGCAAAGCCCGCCGCCGTGACCGTCGGGGCTCGACCGTCTCGCAAGGCTCGCACCTCGCGACGAAGGCGACTGATTTCAAGCGCCTTCGCGATCTCGACGGTCACCTCGTCGAGGTTGAAGGGCTTGCTCACGTAGTCGTAGGCGCCAAGCCGGGTCGCCGCCGCCGAACTCTGTACCGCTGAATAGGCGGTCATCAGGATCACGGGCGTCTCGGGCGCGATGGCGCGCATCCGCTTCAGGACGTTCAGTCCGTCGCCATCCGGCAGCCGGATATCGAGGAGGACCAGATCCACCTCGGGGCTCATCTGCTTGAGCGCGGCTTCGGCGGTGGCAGCCTCGAGGGCTGTGCATCCATCGCGCGTGACACGCTCCTTGAGCGACCAGCGAACGAGGTCTTCATCGTCAACGATCAGTACTGTGGGGCCAGCCATAACATCCTTCCCAGCGAGAGCTGATGGAATCGGTCGTCGCGCGGACTATCTCGCGCTTGCGGGAAATATTTCCGCCCATTTGAGCCTGCGCGACGGTTTCAGCCCGAGTGGAGCAACATTCGGGCCGGATGGCGCACCCTTGCGGTAACCGGCGGCGAGTGCGCTACACTCAGCCACTTTCACCCCTTTCAGCGCCATGATTCCTCCAACCACGATTCTGGTGGCCGTCGACTTCTCGGATGCCTCCTCCACCGCCCTCGCCTGCGCCGCCCGTCTGGCCAGGCAGAGCAGCGCCTCACTGCGGGTCCTGCATGTCGAAGATCCCCTGCTCTCGGCCGCAGCGCAGGAAAGCGGCATCCATCTGTCCGCCGAGTCCCGAGAGGAACTGGGTCGGCTGGTCGATCGAATCCCGGACATGCGGGAAGTCCCCCACCAGCAGTACGTCGTCACCGGCCGCCCGGTCGAGGTGATCCTTGACGTCGCCTGCCGCGAGGGCGCGGATCTCATCGTCGTCGCCAGTCACGGCATGTCTGGCGTGGCGCGAGCGGTGTTTGGTTCGGTCACCGAGGGACTGCTGCACCGGACCGACCGCTCGGTCCTGGTCGTCCCGGCGGAATGGCGCCTCCCGGGCGAACGCTCGGGTGCCCCCAGGCTGGGGCCGTTCGTCGTCGGGCTCGACTTCTCATCCTCGTCGACGGCCGCGGCCGGAGCCGCGTGCCGGCTGGCGCAGCTCTTCTCGACGTCTGTCGAAGTGGTCCACGTCGTCCAGGACATCCCGGTGCTGGCGCGCTGGCGCGCACATGCCGAGTCCGCGCTCGCGGAACGGACAGACCTGGCACGTCGAGAGGTCGCGCGGATCGTCGGGACCCTGCAGGCGGAGGCACCGGTGACCTCCCGTGTCGAAACCGGATCCATTGCCGACCGGCTCGCTGAGATTGCCGCCCCCTGGGGCGAGCGTCAGCCGATCATCGTGCTCGGCAAGCGATCCCCGGATCGCGGCGGCACGCCGGGGACGGTGGCGTTTCGCGTCCTGACGGTATCGCGGGTGCCGGTACTGATGCACGTCGCGTAGCAGTGACGGCGGGTCCTTCGGACCCGCCTTACATAGGGTCAAGGACGTACGTAGGCCGGGTCCAGGACCCGGCGTGAAACGCACAACCCTGGGGGGGGAACGTGATGCGGACCTCGCTCGCTCTCATCATCGTCGCGGCAACAGTTACCCTGCACGGCCAGGCGCCGGCACCCGCCTCACGCCAGGCTGACCAGGCGCCCACGTTCAGGACCGGCGTGGACGTCATCACCGTTGACGTGGCCGCCGTCGATTCCTCCGGACGGCCGGTGCTCGACCTGCGAGCGCCCGACTTCATCGTCAAGATCGACGGCCAGCCCCGACGCGTCGTGTCAGTCGAAACAGTCACCTTCGACGCCGCAGCCGTCAGACAGCAGCAGGCAGCCGAGCCTTTCGAATCCTTCTTCACCACCAACCAGTCGGCACCCAACTCGCGGCTGATCGTCCTGGCCGTCGACCAGCTGAACATTCAGCCCGGCAGCGTCCGGCAGTTGCTGCAGGCGGCGTCACGGTTTCTCGATACGCTCAGCCCGCTCGACCGCGTCGCGTTCTTCGCCTACCCGGAACCCGGTGTCTCGATCGACTTCACCACCGATCGCGCACGCATCCGCAAGGCGATGGAAACCACGGTGGGCGCGGCGCAGCGCTTCGAGTCGAAGTTCAACATCGGCCTCTTCGAAGCGATCCAGTCGATTCTCAAGAGCGACGAGGTGATGCTGAACAAGGTCATCGGCCGCGAGTGCCGGCGCATGAGCGGCCAGGCGCTCGACGAGTGCGTCCGCCAGCTGATGTCCGAGATGGCGCAGATGGTCAATCGTGTGCGGGAAGACCGCGTGCGGTCGGTGACCGGGCTCGAGAACCTGCTCGAAGGTCTGGCGACAGTGGATGCGCCGAAGGCCCTCATCATGATGTCCGAGGGACTCATCGTCAACGACGTGAGCGACGTCGACGGCATCGTGAGGGCCGCCTCGCGCGCACAGGCGTCGGTCAACGTGCTGATGATGGATGTCGCGCGTGGCAGCGACATCGCGCGTGGCCCGGTCATGCCGCCGACGATGACGGAAGACCGCGACCTCCAGACCAATGGTCTCCGCGACCTGGCCGCCGCGTCACGAGGCACGCTCTTCAACGTGTTCGGAACCGGCGCCACGATCTTCGAGCGCCTCGCCTCGGAGCTGTCGGCCTACTATCTCATCGGCGTCGAAGAAGACCCGGGCGACCGCAACGACCGCGCCCACCGCATCGACGTCGAGGTCCGGCGCCAGGGCGTTACACTTCGCTCACGCCGGGCCTTCATCCTCGCCAGGCCCCGCTCGATGCCCCCCACCGAGCGCCTGACGGAGCTCCTGCGCGCGCCGTTCGGCGTCGCCGAGGTGCCTCTGCGCGCAACGACCTTCGCCATCCAGGACGAGACCAGCAGCAAGGTTCGACTGCTGCTGGCGGCAGATGTTGATCAGGCCGGCAGCCGTCCAACGGAGTACACGATCGGCTGGACGCTGATTGACTCGGACGGCCGCGTCGCGGCCAGTGGTGGCGAGAAGACGCAGCTCACGCCATCCCGCGCAGGAGGCTCGGGTGCGCTCGAGTTCCGCGCCCAGGCGCTGGTCGACCCGGGCGTCTACTCGCTGCGGCTCGGCGTGATTGACCCGACCGGCAGACGAGGCGCACTCGTTCGCGAGGTCAACGCCTGGAAGATGGCCGGAGAAGACTTCGCCGTGGCCGATCTTGTGGTCGGCGCCCTTCCGCAGGCCGGACAGGTCGTGCTCGCCACTGTTGAACCGCAACTCGAGGGTGACATCGCCGCCGTCGTGGAACTCTACGCGTCGAACCCGGAGGCGTTTGGCACCGCCACCGTGACATTCGAGATCGCGCAGACGGCAGACTCACCCGCCCTGGTGACCACGCCCGCCGACATCGTCACTGCAGGCCGGACGACCGCCCGTGCGGCCCAGGCGGTGATCGGTGCACGGGCACTGCCGCCGGGCCGCTACGTCGTCAGGGCCCGCATCACGAGAGATCGGACGCCGGCGGGACTGCTCACGCGGCCCTTCGTCCTCAACGCGTCCTCGTCGCCACCCGCGGCGCTGCCCATCGCCCCCCCGATTGCGATTCCCCCGTTCGATCGGACGCTGACGCTCGCGCCCGCGCTGATCTCGGACTTCCTCTCAACGCTCGAACGTCGGTCGCCTGCCTTGAAGTCCGCTCTGACAGAGGCGCGTGCCGGACGATACACGGCGGGGGCGCTCGAGGCACTCTCAGAAGGTGATCAGGACGTCGCAGCCTTCCTGCGGGGGCTGGACTTCTACATCAAAGGCCAGTTCGAGCAGGCAGGCACGCAACTGAACGTCTCTGCCGGTCCTCGACGGGAGTTCTTTCCAGGCGCCTTCTTCCTGGGAGGCGCATACGCGGCGCTCGGACGCGACCGGGACGCCGCCGCCGTATGGCAGATGGCGATCGGCTCCGACGCGCGCCCATCGCTCGTCTATCAGATGTTCGCGGACTCGCGATTCCGCGATGGTCAGCCGCAGTCGGTAGTGGACGTCCTGCTGCCCGCCTGGCAGAAGACTCCCGCAGACGATGGGATCGGCAAACGTCTCGGGACAGCGCTGACAATGACCGGGAAGCATGCCGAGGCGCTGCCAGTGTTCGAGGCGTACCTGACTCGCCATCCGGACGAGCAGGAGGTGCTGCTGGCAGCCATCCAGGCTCAATACGAAGCCGCAACCCGGGCCAAAGTGGGGCTGAGCGCCGGCGAGCGCTCCCGCCTCTCCAGCTGGGTGCGCGCCTACTCGGGTCCGCAGCGGGCCCTGGTCGACCGCTACGTCGAAGCCCTGCGCTGACGCCGGGTCCTCCGGACCCGGCCTACGCACGTAGGGCGGGTCGGAACGACCCGCCGTGTCTGGGGAAATATCCTCGGCACCGCGAGGAAATCAGGACACCCCCTCCTGGCGTCGGCAGGGTGGCGTCCGCCAAGTGCCCCGGCAGCACATCGGGGCTGGCGAGAGGATTGCACAACGAGACCTCAACAAGGAGGTCTCGCATGTTTGACCTGATCACCGGCAAGGCGGCGCACATCCCCGGAGGCGGAACGGGTCCCGTTCTGGTCTCGTCTGCGCTCCATCTCCTTGCGCTCGGCGCCATCGTGACGGTGCCGCTGCTCCTCATGCGGGACATGCTCCCCGAAGTGCCGACGATGATGGCCTTTGTGGCCGCGGCGCCAACGC
>JBEBGV010000168.1:0-3935 GCA_040081265.1 Vicinamibacterales bacterium | reverse complement strand
GCCGGCGGCAGTCTGGCGGAGGCCCTCGCCTACGATATCAACGGCGAGGTCGCGGAATACGAAGACGTATCGGACCTTCGAGACTGGGCGGCGCACTGGCTGAAGGTCCCGTCGGAGGCGCTGACGTCGCGCGAGGCTCTCTTCGACAACGGCATTTCGAAACTCCCGATCCTACGGGATCGCTGCCAGGCCGCATTGAGCGGCGGACTTCACAACGCCTTCCTCGAAGTCGGCGACCAGGCGCGCATCGCAACCTGGCAGCTGTTCGTGCGACGAGCGGGCGACTCCTGGGCGATCATCCGGCAACAAGTGGTGTCGTCGGTCGACGCGCTGTATCGGTTGACCCTGAACGCCGACACGCAGTTCGACGTGGCGAACTTCACGATCACGTCGGAAGACCTGCAGCTCACGCTGGTGCAGGGCTCGGTCTTCAGAATCGACACCACCGATGGCGCCACCGGACTCGTGCTGATGGGTCGGGGCGACATGCGCTTCTCACCCGCGCCGGAGACAGAGAAGGGACAGGTCCGCATCTTCTCGGGCTCGGATGTGCTCGAAACGAGGTTCGACGCGGCGTTCATTCGCGTCGGAACGGCAGACCTGCACTTCGATACAACGGCGCTCGTGCCGCGAGCAAGCGTGGACAAGGGCGATCTGCGGCGAGCCCAGCAGATTTTCCGCGAGGAATCGCCAAAATCCTTCGCCGTGGACCTCGCCGACCTCACACGGGACGCATGGACGCTGCTGCCGGGTTCGGACGATTTCCTGGCCGAAGTGCGGACCCGCCGGTTTGCCACGCTCACCTACGCGCATTCGGCGTCCGAACCGGAAGACATCTCGTTGTTCGAACGTCGGCGCCACAAGAACATCGCCATCTACGCCTCGAAGAGCAAGCTCGAGTCACGTGGGCGCTTCTACAACGAAGACGACCTGGCGCCATTCGACGTGCTCGACTACGACATCGATGTGACGGCCCTGCCGGATCGGTCGTGGATCGAAGGCACGGCGAAGATGCGGCTGCGTCCGCGGTCCTTTCCGCTCGGGCAGCTCACCATTCGACTTGCTGACACACTGGTCGTGCGCTCCATCGTCAGCGACAAGTTCGGCCGACTGGTCAATCTGCGCGTCTCCAACCAGAACACGGTGCTGGTCAACCTGCCAACGGTGCTGCGCGCGGACAACGAGCTGACACTCACCATCCTGTATTCGGGCCGGCTCCAGCCGCAGTCTCCGGACCGCGAGACGCTGGCGGTGGCCCAGGACGGCTTCCCGGCTCCACCACAGAACGATTTTCCCGATGACCTCTCGGTGCCTAAGGCGGAACCGAGCTTTCTGTACAGCAATCGCAGCTACTGGTATCCGCAGTCGATGGTCAGCGACTACGCCACCGCGCGCATCCGCATCACCATTCCCGCCGTGTACGGCGTCGTCGCGTCAGGTGACCTGCTGGGCACGCCAGGGCTGGTACCGGGCCAAGGCCAGCTCGAGGCTCGACGCGTGTACACCTTCGCGGCCGAGCGCCCGGCCCGCTACCTCTCGTTCATCGTCAGCCGCTTCATCCGCGTCGATCAATCCGCTGTGGCGTTTACGGCAGCCGGCGACTCGACGTCCACCACCGAGGATGCCGGGGTCGCGCCGACCAAGGGCATGAACCTGATCATCCAGGCGAACCCGCGGCAGGGAGGGCAGGGGCGGCAGTTGCCGGAACGCGCCGCCGACATCCTGCGCTTCTACCAGTCGGTGGTCGGCGATGCGCCGTATCCGGGCTTCACGATCGCCCTGGTCGAGAACTCCCTGCCGGGCGGCCACAGCCCGCCGTACTTCGCCCAGCTCAATCAGCAACTCCCGAACAGCCCGCTGGTATGGCGCAACGACCCGGCGGCCTTCGAGAACTACCCCGAGTTCTTCATGGCGCACGAGATCGCGCACCAGTGGTGGGGCCATGGGGTTGGCTGGCAGAGTTACCACGACCAGTGGATCAGCGAGGGGTTCGCGCAGTACTTCGCAGCCCTGTACGCCAGCAACTTCCGTGGCGATGAGGTGTTCCAGGGACTGTTGCGGCGAATGCGCCGCTGGGCGCTGAGCGAGTCCGATCAAGGCCCGGTGTCGCTTGGCTACCGGGTCGGGCACATCAAGGGTGACGGCCGGGCGTTCCGCGCGATTGTCTACAACAAGGCCGCCATGGTGCTGCACATGCTGCGGCTCACCGTTGGCGACGACGTGTTCTTTGGGGGCGTGCGGCGTTTCTATCTCAGTTCACGCTTCCACAAGGTCGGCGCCGAGGACTTCCGGCTGGCCATGGAGCAGGAGTCGGGCCGGGATCTGCAGCGGTTCTTCGAGCGCTGGATCTACGCGGCGACCCTGCCGCAGATTGCCTTCAGCTACCAGGTCGAGACCGACGCCCAGGGTCCGCGGGCACTGCTCACGTTCACCCAGACCGGCGACATCTTCGACCTGCCGGTTGCCGTCACCCTGGACTACGCCGACGGCCGCACGGAGGACGTCCTGGTGCGACTGAACGACCGGGTGACAGAAGTGCCCGTCCGGCTTGTGGGGCCCCTGCGGGCCGCGACCGTCAGCAAGAAGGACGTCGCACTTGCCGAAATCCGTTGATATGATCGAGGGCTTATGGAATCCGTCACGCTGACGATCGACGGCCGACAGGTCACAGTCGAGAAGGGCAAGACCGTGCTGCAGGCTGCCATCGAGGCAGGCATCTCGGTCCCGTACTACTGCTACCACCCGGGCATTGGCATCGAAGGCTCCTGCCGCGTCTGCATCGTGAAGATCGAGAAGATGCCGAAGCTGCAGACCTCGTGTTCGACGATTGCCTCCGAGGGGATGGTGGTCTCGACGCGCAGCGAAGAAGTGATCGCGGCACGCTCTGGGGTGTTCGAGCTGCTGCTGGTCAATCACCCGCTCGACTGTCCGGTGTGCGACAAAGGCGGTGAGTGCCCGCTTCAGGACTACTCCTATACCTTCGGTCCCGACCAGAGCCGCATGGAGTTTCCGCGACGGGTGTTCGACGGCGAAGGCGTACGCGGCGACGTCGACTTCGGGCCGACACTCATGCTCAATCGTCAGCGGTGCATCATGTGCACGCGCTGCATCCGCTTCATGGAAGAAGTCGAAGGCGATGCCCAGATCGGCGTCGCGAACCGCGGCTACGGCAGTGAGATCTCCACATTCCGCGATGAAGGCGTGCACTCGCTCATCTCGGGCAACTTGATGGATGTCTGCCCGGTTGGCGCCATCACGACCAAGGACTACCGCTTCAAGTCGCGCCCGTGGGATAACCCGAACGTCGCCGACACCATTTGCACGCAGTGCTCGAAGGGCTGTAACACGAACGCCTGGCTCAAGGCCAAGCCTGAGTGGGCAAAGGGGTCGCGTCTCATCCGTTTCACGCCCCGCTTCAACCCCGACGTGAACGGCTACTGGATGTGCGACATCGGTCGCTTCGGCTACCACTGGATTGAGAGCGACCAGCGTCTGCGGACACCGCTCGTGCGCAACGGCGGCAGTCAGCAGGCAGCGCCCTGGACCGATGCCCTGTCGAAGGCCACGGCTGCCCTTTCCGCGGGTGCATCGAAGGCTGGCGCGGTGCGGTTCCTCGTATCGGCACACGCCTCGCACGAAGAATTGTTCCTGCTGCGCCGTCTCACCGACGACCTCGGCGTCAGCAGCGCCGTGACCCTCAGCTGGCGCACGACCGAAAAGCAGCAGCCGGCCCGGACGAAGTTCACGGTGTCGACCGTCGACGCCCCCAACGTCAACGGCGGGCGTCTGTTCGGGTTCGTGAACGGCTCCGTGGGCGACGCCCAGGGTCCGGCCGACGTGTCCGGCCTGCGCGCGGCCGTCGAGAGCGGCGCCGTCAGCACGCTGTACGTCGTCGACGGCGGCCCTGAAGGCACCATCGGCGACACGAGCTGGAT
>JBEBGV010000037.1:0-49000 GCA_040081265.1 Vicinamibacterales bacterium | reverse complement strand
AACTGACGCTTGTCACGACGCCGATAGTCGGCCGCACCAAGAGCACCCGCCCCGCGCAGTCATGACGGTTAGTAGGCCGGGTCCGACGGACCCGGCGCACACCAGCCGTACGTCACGCGGAGATTGAGCTTACCGCTGTGCTTCGACGCCGGGCCGACGTTGCGGACGAGCGCTTCAATGCCCTGACCGCTCGACGCGCGGTTGTAGACGATCGTCTTCGCGCCCAGCAGCGCCGCCCTCAGCGCCTGCGGCGTCGAGATGTCTGGCGCCGGCGCACCCGCCCGCACCACAACCCCCAGGCCAATCCGTCCCAGTGCCACCGGCTTCATCACTACGCGATTTGCCGAGGCGAGGGTCGCATCAGCCCCTCCGGCGCTGCCACCAGCTCCGCCATGAGCGGAGACGTGCTGCGCTCGCGGATCTCGGTCATCGTGGCGAAATCAATCCGGACCGCGTGCCCCGTCTGCCGGCGAAACCCGTCCGCTGCCGCCGCGATCGCCGGCTCCCGCGCTCCCGCGCTCAGCACTCGCAGGTCGTCCGCCTGCGCGTGGCCCGCCACTGCGAGCACGGCGACCAGTGCGACGGCAAGTCTCACAACCCGCGCCTGCGTCGCGCCTGGCGCGAAGCGAGATAGTCCCAAAGCCCTATCGCGATAGCAACGAACGCGAAAAAGCCATAGATGACATAGAGGCCAGCTTCATTCATTGCCTGCGCCCAAGATAAAGGGTGAGTCCGCCAAGAGCTGCCCAAATGCTTAGTCCAACAGCGACGAGGGTTAGGGAACGCGGCCCCTCGCCGAGCCATTGTCCAAAGACCAACGCCCCAACTCCCAGATTGGCGAAGTCTGGAAGCTTGTCCATCAGCGTCGCGCGCTGCTCAGTGGTCAACTCTACCATCGTCAACCGCCTCCTCATGGAGTGGAGAGAGCGAGCGCCATGCCACGAGGAATTCGGCCCAATCGGTGAAATGGACGTCATGAACGTTGCAGCAATTGCGATGTGCGAGCCCCAATCAGCGGGCGGATTCTGCCGTATCGCACGCCGGACGCGAACCCAACAGGGTTCGCGTCAGGTCTATTCCGCAGTCCTACCGGCGAAGGCGCGAGCGCGTCACTGACGCGGACGAGGGAGCGGGTGGCGACAGGACCCGCTCGCTGTCGAGCATCCGCCCCGCTCAGTCGGTCAACTCTACCGTTGCCGTCGGTCTGGTCGTGGAAAGGTCCGCACGAACGCCGTAGGTGGCTAAGGCGGGGGCGCGCGCCGGCGATGGCCCGGGCGTTGCAGCTACGTCCTTCACTCTGCAGACACTCTCATTCGTTGATCGCGTCGGCGCCCGGACTCTCGGCGCACTCGAGCAGACGGGCGCGATCGCCTCCTTTGGCGCACGCGCCATGGTTGAGGCGGCTCGTCCGCCCTATGACCTGGCCGAGGTCGCGCGTCACGTCTACCAGTTCGGCGCCCGTTCGGCGCCGCTCATCATCACCGCTGGCGTCGCGATCGGCGTCGTGCTCTCGATTCACACCCGCGCCACCCTCGAGCGCTTCGGCGCCGAGGCGATGATCCCCGCAGCGCTGGCGATCGCGCTTATCCGCGAAACCGGCCCGCTCATCACCGGCCTGCTGGTCGCGGGACGCGTGGGAGCTGGCATCGGCGCCGAGATCGGCGCCATGAAGGTGACCGAGCAGATCGACGCGCTCGAAGCCAACGCCGTGGACGCCTTCAAGTACCTCGCCGTCACGCGCATCCTCGCGTTGATGATCGTCATGCCGCTCCTGACCATCACCATGGACTTCGCCGGCATCCTCGGTGGCTACGTCGCAGAAGCCTTCGTGTCCGGCATGTCGTGGAGCCTGTACCTCGAGCGCGCGTTCAGCTTCATCACCTACTCCGACCTGATCCTCGGCACGCTGAAAACAGTGGTGTTCGGCTTCCTCGTCGCCGTCGTCTCCAGTCATCTCGGCTTCACCACCAGCCGCGGCACCGAAGGCGTGGGCGAAGCCTCGACCCGCAGCGTCGTCATGGCCTCGGTGCTGATCATCCTCAGCGACGTCATCCTGGTGAAGCTGATTCTGTTCTTCTATCCCACGGTCACCGGATGAGCGCCGTGCGATTCGACCACGTGTCCAAAGCGTTCGGCGAGAAGAAGGTGCTCGACGATGTGTCGTTCGAGATCGAGCCGGGCCAGGCGTTCTGCCTGCTCGGTCGCAGCGGCACCGGCAAGAGCGTGTCGCTCCGCCACATCATCGGCCTGATGCAACCCGACAGCGGGCACGTGTTTGTCGAAGACAAGGACGTCTCCGCGCTCGACCGGCGCGAGCTCGCGGAGGTGCGCAAGCACATGGGCGTGCTGTTCCAGAACGCGGCGCTCTTCGATTCGATGACAGTGGGCGATAACGTCTCGTTCCCGATGCGGCGTCACACCGACTGGTCGTCCGCCGAAATTCACGATCGCGCCGCCGCCAAGCTGGCCGATGTCGGCCTGGCTGAGAACTTCGACAGCATGCCTGCAGACCTGTCGGGCGGGATGAAGAAGCGAGCCGCGCTGGCGCGCGCGATGGCGCTGGACCCGCCCATCCTGCTCATCGACGAACCCAGCGCCGGACTCGATCCGATCACCGCTCGAGAAATCGACGAGCTGCTGGTCAAGCGGAAGGAAGCCGGCACGACGCTGGTGGTGGTCACCCATCACATCCCAAGCGCCCGTGCGATCGGCGATCAGTTTGCGTTGCTGCACGAGGGCCGCATGCTGGCTCACGGCACCATCGACGCGCTCGATGCCAGCGACGAACCGCTCGTCCAGGCATTCATGCGCGCACAAGGAGGCGGGTAGTGGCGACTTCATCCCGGTTGGCCGGCGTCGGTGCGTTTGTGCTGGGTGGTCTGGCGCTCTTTGCGGTCGGACTGTTCATGATCGGCGATCGGCAGATGGCCTTCTCCGACAAGGTCGTCGTCTTCACCGAGTTCAAGAAGATCACCGGCCTGCAGCCCGGCGCGATCGTGCGCGTCTCGGGCGCCAAGGCTGGCTCGATCCAGAGCATCGTCCCGCCCAATACGCCCAGCGGCAAGTTCCGCGTCGAGCTCGATATCGTCGAGGACCTGCACCAGCTCGTGCGCACTGACTCGATTGCCTCAATTGAGACCGAAGGGCTCGTGGGTGGGACCTTTCTTGGCGTCTCCACAGGTTCTGACACTGCCGCCGTGGTGGCGCCCAACGCGACCATTGCCGGCAAGGAGCCGTTTGACGTCGCCGACCTCATGCAGCAGATGGGCGACACCGTCGTCAAGGTCAACGCCACTATTGATGGCCTGAAAGACGATGCGCAACGGGCCGTTGTGGCCGTGGCCGACACCGTCGAGAACGTGAACATGCTGATCGTGGACGTGAGTCCGCAGCTCAAGCGGATCACCGCGTCTGCCACAGAGATTTCGGCGAGCACGTCGATGCTGACCGCCAATGCCGTGCAGATCGCCGACGGCATACGCGGAGGCAAGGGGACCATCGGCAAGCTCCTCAATGACGATGGGCTGTATACGCGCATCAGCGGGATCGCGAAGCAGACCGAGGACGTGGCCACCAACGCTGGCGTGCTCGTCACGAAGGCACGGGAGACCCTCGAAGGACTTCAGTCCAAGGACAGCGCCATCAACGGCATGACCGCCAGCGTGCGGCAGACGATGGATGATGCGCGCCTGGCGATGTCGGGCTTTGCCGAGAACATGGAGGCGATGAAGCGTAACTTCCTGCTGCGCGGCTTCTTCAACCGGCGGGGCTATTTCGACCTCGCGCAGATTTCGCCCGCAGACTATCGCAAGGGTGCGCTGACGGCGAAGAGCGATCGGCGTGCCGCTCAGGTGTTTCTCGCCTCTGACGCGCTGTTCGAAAGCGAGCCCGACAGCATCGGGCGTGAGCGGCTGAGCGAAGCGGGGAAGTCGGCCCTGGCGGCCGCGATCGCGCCGTATCTCGAGCGCCTGGCGTCGGGCATCCTGATGGTCGAGGGCTACTCGCAGCAGGGTCCTGCCGAGGAGCGCTATCTGCGGTCACGCGTCCGCGCGTCGATCGTGCGCGACTACCTGCTCGGCACGTTCATGCTGGACCCGCAGAACACCGGCGCGATCCCGCTCAGCGCCGAATCGCCCGGCAGCCCCGGCAACGTCCCCTGGGACGGCGTGGCGCTCGCGGTCATCCTGCCTAAGTAGGGCGGGTCCGACAGGACCCGCCGTTCAACAAATCATCGTAGGCCGGGTCCGACAGGACCCGGCGCACATCGACCCGCCGCACCATCCGACGCGTGCGCGCGGCGGGGTCCCCTGCCGGCGCCACCCGCTCGCACTCCCGGCGTCCGTCCCGGTGATCGTACGTAGGGCGGGTCGGATAGGACCCGCCGTTCAAGCAGATCGTACGTAGGCCGGGTCGGACCTGTCCGCCGCAGCCTTGGCGGAGGCGGAACGACCCGGCGCACACACCGGTGCAGAGCTTCCCTAGAAGAGAGGAGGCCGGGACGAACCGCCGAGCAGCGAGTTGTTCATCGAGCCGATGATGTGATGCCCCTCGCGGCCCCACGAGAACGACAGCGTCAGCATCGGAAAGCCCCCGGCCCTGACGGTCACGCCAACCGAGGCGTTCGACACCAGCTTGCCGAAGTCGAGGTCCGACCGCGCGTCCACGGCCTTGCCGTGCTCGGCCTGAACGAACGCGCCGATCGGCCCCCAGATCGAATGTTCGAGGGTCTCCTGCAGCGCGATGACGTGCGGCGCGCGGAAGCGGTAATCGGCGAAGCTGGCGAGCAGCCGCTCACCATTCAGATCCGATCCGCCCAGCGTCGGCTGCAGATAGAAGGGGACACGGTGGCCGTCGCTGGCGCTGGACGAGCTGACCAGCAGGCGCACCGACACCGAGCCTCCGCGGTTGCGCGACCGCTGGACCGGAGGACACGCGGTCGATCCCAGCGCCTGGGCACAGTCGTTGGGTCCGTTGAAGTCGCGCGGGCCAGTTGAGGTGACGCCGCGATAGAGCGGGATCTCGTGACGCAGGTCGATCGTCCAGCGATTGAATGACGACCGCGTCTCTTCGTCACTTCGGAACTGATGCGCGGCCAGCGTGTAGTTGAGCTGCAGCCACCCGTTGGCCAGCGACGGTGCCAGCCTCAGCGCTTCGGTGAACTGGATGAAGGGCTTCTGCTGCGCCAGGCCAGGCGCGGTGGCGTCGGTGTAGAGCGCCTCGATCGACGGCGCGTCGGCTGACGCAGACGGACGCACGTTCACGAAGCGTCCGGTGATGCCGCCGATCACCGCCGGTCGCAGTGGCTCGAGGACACTGAACCGTCCGAGCGGATAGGTCACCATCCCGCCGACCGTCGTCTGGCCCTCGCCGTAGATGGCGCGGTCCGCTTCGCGGCTCGACGCGCCGGTGCCGTAGAAGTCGATCGTCTCGAGCGAGATCTTCTGCGCGAACACGTCGATCACCGTGAACTCGCGCGGTCGGATGCGTGCCGGTGCCGTGCCCGGCTGGGCGACGATCACGCCGCTGGTCGCCGGCGTGTGCACCATCTTCATCGACCCGCCGCCGCGCCACGAGCCAGACGCGGTCCCGACCATGTCGCCGTTCCACGTCAGCCGCCACGATTCGTTGGGCGTGTAACGCTCGGAGAAGGCGAGCCCGAACGCGAAGCCGTTGCCGGGAGCCAGACTGCCCAGCGAGAGCTTGAACGGGGAGTCGGTCACCAGCGTGTAGACGCACGACCCCAGCGCCCCCACGGAGAAGCTGCTGCAGGCCGCCGCAAGGCGCTCCTTCTCGCGTCGCAGGTCGGCCGCGAATTGACTTTCCTGTGCAGAGGCCTGCGACGCCAGCGCCAGGACGAGGGCGACAGCGCCGAGGATGCCTCGCCGCCTCATCGCACCTTCCGGCTGGTCTTCTTGCGCGCCACTTTCTTCGCGGCCCCAGTTTTCTTCGCCGCCGGCCGGCGCGCAGCCTTCTTCACTGGTGGCAGCTTCGGCAGTGTCTGCACGGCGGGCTTTTTCGCGGCAGACTCCTTCGCCTCGAGCAGCAGCGCCATCAGTTGCGCCACCCGGGCCGCGGCCTGCGCCTCCGTCTTGATCGGTGGCGTCTTCCGCAGCGTGCGCCGCTTCGCGGCCGGCAGCACCGCCCACTCCAGGTGCCCGATCTGATCGAGCAGCAACTGCGACGGCTTGCGGCGGTCGTTGTAGGACGACCGCGGTGTCTTCTTGATCTTGATGACGGCCATGACTGACTCCCTACCCGAGGATGAACGTCGGCGTGTCGTTGTCGGCCCGCTTCTGGTTCAGCGTCAGCAGATCCAGGAAGGTGCTCGCCGCCTTCTCGCGCGGTGAGCGTTCGTCCAGCGGTCCAACAAAGTAGTCCGTCACCGTCGCCGGGATAGACGCGTGCTCGAAGATCCGTTCGCCCACGGCGCCCACGCCGGGGACAACCGTAGCTTTGGGGATCCAGGGGGAGACCAGAATCGCTGGCACGCGCACGCCAAGCCGGTCGAACAGGAACGGCTTGCCCGTATGCGTGTCGGCCGGTTGCGCCACGAACCCGTCGGGTGTGCACGCCGGCGGGGGCACGTGGTCGTAGGTGCCGCCGTGCTCGTCGTAGGTGATGAGGAGCGCCGTCGATTCCCACAACGCCGGATTGCCCTTGATGGCGTTGTAGACCGACGCGATCAGCCGTTCGCCCTCACGCACGTCGTGATCGGGATGCTGATCCGACGCGATCCGCAGCGTCCCGTTCGGGTCGGTGTGGTCGGTGTAGTTCGGCTCGATGAACGAATAGTCGGGCAGCGTCCCGAGCTGGCAGTCATCGAGGAACTGCTGAAACGTCCCGAAGAACTGCGGCTGGTGCTGCAGCAGGTTTACCACTTCCATCGTCGAGCTCTGGGCGTCGAAGTAGTAGATCTTCGCCGTCTTGCCCGCTGCGTCCAGCCGCTGGTAGACGCTCTTGAACTGGGTGTTCGGATAGAAGATGGTCATGTCCACGTGGCCGAACGAGGTGCCGTAGTGCGAGAAGGCACGGTTGCACAGCGTCGGGCCTGGGATCGACGAGAACCAGCCGTTGAAGAGCGCGAACTCGCGCGCCAGCGTCGAGATCACCGGGACCTTCTGCGGCGCGAAGTAATTCATGATCAGTCGCGAGTGCTTCACGTCGTGCCGCTCTTCGAAGTAGCTCTTCACGAACCCGCCCATGGTCGCCACGCGGCCGTTGGTCGTGTCGCCGTCGAAGATCTGCAGGTCGATGCCGGCGAAGTGGTGGTTCGGGTCGGGGTCGAGCTGCCCCTGATACGCCGCGCTCGGCTTGGCCGTTGCGCGCTTTCCGGTGGTGTCGAGGTTGAAGAGGTTCTTGCCCGCGAGCCCATCGATCCGTGCGTCCTGGGCATTCAGCCCACCGAGCATGTGATCGAAGGACCGGTTCTCGAGCATGAGCACGACGATGTGTTTGAGCTTGTCCAGACCGGGTGGTGGCATTGTGGGTATCGACCGTGGGGGGGAAGTCCATTGTAGCGCCGCCCGCGTACGCGAGCGGGTCCTGTCGCCGGCTACCCCGCGGTGCTCCTTACGTGCGCGCCGCGGGGTCCCCTGCCGGCGCCACCCGCTCGCATTCCCGGCGAGCGTCTCGTTGATGGTACGTAGGGCGGGTCGGAACGACCCGCCGGCAGATGTACGTAGGGCGGACCTTCCGCCTTCGCTAAAGCTACGGCGGACCGCCGAAGCCTTGGCGTAGGCTGGTCAGGTCCGCCGAATGGCCGGACGCGGGCCGGGTGCTCTTGGCTTGGCCTCCGATCGGACGTCGTGGAAAACGTTCGCGCTGCGCGCTCCGTTTACTCACTGACGCTCGTCACGACGCCGATAGTCGGCCGCACCAAGAGTACCCGCCCCGCAGAGGTGAGTAGGGGAGGTCCGCCGTCTATTCTCTGAAGACCTGCGGGAGCGGCAGTGCGAGCCCTGGCAGCAGCGGCGTCATCAGCACCTCACCGGCCTCGGATGAGAGTTCGACCGGTCGGGCAAATCCTTCGCGCTGTCTCCGATACACGCGCACCACGTCAATCTCAGGATCGACAAACCAATACTCGGAGACGCCCTCGCGTTCGTAGAGGCGCCGCTTGATCGTCTCGTCCCGCGATCGGGTCGATGGCGAGCCGATTTCGATGACCAGTTCTGGCGTTCCGCGCACGTGCTTAGATGTGAGGATTTCACCGGCGCGCTGGTGCGACATGTAGAGCAGGTCTGGCTCTACGACATCAAAGTCGGTAAAGACCACGTCGAAAGGTGAGAGAAACACACGGCCAAGAGGCTGGCCTTCGAGGTACTGCCGAATCAGGAAGTGGAGGTTGCCGAGGATCACCTGGTGCCTCATGTTGGGCGACGGCGTCACGTAATGCTCTCCGTCGATCAACTCGTGCCGCTGCCCATCGTCTGGGAAGTGGACGAAGTCGTCGTAGGTGAGCCGTACGCCGGAGTGAGCCGGCTTCACGAAATCGCCGCCTGGCATGGGCTCATTGTACCCATGGCACTAGCCATCGTTATGCCAAGTCGAAATGCTGAGGATTCGTCGAGTGGGTCCAGGTCATTGGCAGTAAATGCACAACCCCTCTGGCCAGACCCATGCAGAATGTGCGATCAGTTCTTGTACGCAGGGCGGACCTTCAGGTCCGCCGAAGCGAGCCCCACATCGAACGTCCGCCATCTACTCTCTGAAGACCTGCGCGAGCGGCAGCTCGAGCCCTGGCACCAGTGGTGTCGTCAAGACATCACCCGCCTCGCGCGAGAGTTCGACCGGGCGCGCGAAGCCTTCACCGGCCCGTCGACACACGCGCACCACGTCGATCTCGGGATCGACGATCCAGTACTCCGTGACGTTCGCTCGCTCATAGAGCCTGCGTATGATCGTCTCGTCTCGCTTGCGCGTGGACTCCGCCGCGACCTCAATCACAAGATCCGGAGCGCCCTGAACGTTGATGCCACCGGCGAGTGTGCCGGCCCGATCGTTCGACACGTACAGCAGGTCTGGTTCGACGACGTCGAAGTTCGAGAGGACGACATCGAAGGGCGACAGGAGCACCCGACCGATCGGGTGATGCTCGAGATGGTTGGCGATCTTGAGAAACAGTGCACCGACCAGAACCTGGTGGCGCATGACGGGCGACGGCGTCACGTAATGCTCTCCGTCGATCAACTCGTGCCGCTGCCCATCGTCTGGGAAGTGGACGAAGTCGTCGTAGGTGAGCCGTACGCCGGAGTGAGCCGGCTTCACGAAATCGTCGGCGGGCATGGTCGCACTACAAACCGCGCTTTCGTCGGGCCTCGCGCTCGGCGAAGTGGTCCCAGATTGCGACGGCGAGGGCACAGACCATCACGACCCCGAACAGGAAGTAGACACCGGCCATCTCACCTCCGCCGACCAAGATAGAGCGTGATGCCGCTCAGCAGGGTCCACAGGATTGCGCCACCAACCAGCACCGGCCACGAGCGCGGCCCGTCATCGATAGTCTGGCAGGCTCGATCCCGTGAACGGCATCGCCGGCCGATGGATCAGCGTGTCGGCGCATGCGCGAACACAGCGATGAGGGAGACGACGAACGCGAGGCTGACCGAGCGGCTGATCAACTCTTCCTGCCGGCACGTCGCCGGTGCTGGCGTCTGCCAATTTCGTCGAGCACGACAACGACGGTGCCAAAGGCGAGGATCATGCCGAACATGATCATGAGGTTCCACTCATTGTGGGTCATGGATGCCCCTCCTGATGAGCCGTGCCGAGTACGCGATCAACGCAATCCAGAGAACGACGCCGCTAGTTGCGACCACGATTGAGAAGGGGCGCTCACTAAGCACCTGGCCGAATGCCATTGCGCCCGCGGCGACGTTGGCAATATCACGCAGCGCCTCCGCGAGAAACGATCGCTGCTCCGGCTGCAAGTCTAGCATCGTCATCAGCCACTTCACGGTTCGGGAGAATGCGAGCCTGATGCCGCCTCGAATTGGAGCGAAATCCTCTCCTGCCCTGGTCACGTGCTGCGAAAACTGCGAACCCGAATGGCACTGCGTGTGGCAGATCTTGCCACTGTTGTGTACGTAGGGCGGGTCGGAAACGACCCGCCCTACGCCGTACAGACAACGGGCCGGCACTCTGGCCGGCCCGTTGCTTTGTACCGAATCGGGAGTTGAGCCTAACGGCTACCCCCGGTGCGATTACTCATAGAGTTGCACCTCCCGGCCGCGACCGATTTGGTGTGCTCCCGAATGGAAGCGTGGTCGCTAAAAGCCTATGTTTGGCGCCGCCTCTTGCGCGGCGATAGCTCAGGTTAACACGACTCCGCGTTGGCGTTGTCCTAAGCGCCATGGCCCATTTCAGCCTCGGCTCACGCGACCTCGACCATGCCACTGAAGCGGACGACACCTACTCGGCGACCGAGGATTCCGCCGAGCGCGGCTTCTCGCCGTTGAACCGAACGGCACACGACCCCACCACCTACGCGAACCTTGGACGCAGCGAGGAACTCTCCCCGGAGCCCGTTGGCGACATCGCCGACGAAGGCCGCGGTCACCGCGGCTAAGCCACCCGCTCAAGTCGAGGATAATGCTTCGAATTCATGTCGCTGTCGGTTGGAACCTCGATCGGTCACTATGAGATCACCGGCCACCTCGGCGCCGGGGGGATGGGCGAGGTCTATCGCGCGCGGGATTCCAGGCTGGGCCGCGAGGTGGCGATCAAGGTGCTGCCAGCCACGCTGGCCACCGACGCCGACCGCCTCGCTCGATTCGCGCGCGAGGCGCGGATTCTCGCCTCGCTGAACCATCCCCACATCGCGGCGATCTACGGCATCGAAGACGCGGGTCCGATCCGCGCGCTCGTCCTCGAACTGGTCGAAGGTGACACGCTTGCCGATCGTATCCGGCGTGGGCCCTTGACCATCGCCGAGGCGCTGCCTGTGGCGCGGCAGATCGCCGAGGCGCTCGACGCCGCGCACCAGCAGGGCATCGTCCATCGTGATCTGAAGCCGGCCAATATCAAGCTGCGCGCCGACGGATCAGTGAAGGTGCTCGATTTCGGTCTGGCCAAGGAGATGCGGGAATCGCCGGCATTGATCTCGGAGGCGCAGACCGTCGCCCCGGACGTTACCCGCCCCGGCATGATCCTCGGCACCGTGGCCTACATGAGCCCGGAGCAGGCCCGCGGCCTGGACGTAGACAAGCGGTCCGACATCTGGGCGTTCGGGTGCGTGCTGTTCGAGATGCTCACCGGGCGCGCGCCCTTCGCTGGCCCGACGCAGTCCGACATCATGGCCGGCATCCTCGAGCGCGAACCGCAGTGGACAAGCCTGCCCTCGTACACACCGGCGAGCGTCGTCCGCTTGCTCCACCGCTGTCTCGAGAAGAACGTCAACAAGAGACTGCGCGACATCGGCGATGCGACCGCCCTGGAGAATGGTGCCCTCGAGGCTGTTCTCCCGGAGCCGCCGCACAAGGTGATCCCGCAGCGCAGCCGAACCCCTGAACGCCTGGTCTGGGCGGCCGTTGTCGCGGGGCTTGGAATCGCAGCGTTGGCAGGGTGGGTGCGCTCCGCCGAGCCCGACAGCAACGTCCCCGCCGAAGTGCGTCTCGATCTCTCGACGCCGCCGACCTCGGAGCCGCAGGCGCTCGCCATCTCGGCCGATGGTCGCCAGGTGGTATTCGCGGCGACCTCTGAGGGCCGGTCCGTGCTGTGGGTGCGCGATCTTGGGGGAGGCGCGGCACGCGTCCTCGAAGGCACCGCGGCGGCGCTCTATCCCTTCTGGTCGCTCGACGGACGATCGGTGGGCTTCTTTGCTGACGGCAAACTGAAGCGCATCGACGTGGCCGGTGGCAACCCGCTGACGCTTGCCGACGCGCCCGATCCGCGCGGAGGCGCGTGGGGACCCGACGGCCAGGTGTTCTTCACCCCGACGCAGATCAGTCCCGTGATGCGCGTCGCTGCCACTGGCGGTTCGGCATCGCCCGTATCCAGGCTCGAAGCGGGGCAGATCGGTCACCTGTATCCTCAGGTGCTCCCCGGCGGCACCCATTTGTTCTACGTCGCCGATGGCGGGGCAGCGGTGCGGGGGACGTATGTCAGTCGCCTGGATGGTGCAGACGCCAGACGCCTGATTGATGGATACGCCGCCTATGGCCCCAGCGGCCATGTGTTGTTCGTGCGCGAGACCACCTTGTTCGGGCAGGCGTTCGACCAGGCGACGCTGGCGCTGACGGGCATGCCGTTTCTGGTGGCTGACGGTCTCGACCTTGGTGTGGGCAACGTCAGCGCAGGCACGGCGCGGCCTGCCTTTTCAGCCTCGGTCGCCGGTCCGATCGTGTATCGCTCGGGCACGCTCGGTCGGAGTCGTCAGGCAACGTGGTTCGATCGCGCGGGCAACGTGACCGGCCGCGTCGCTCCCGCCGGCGTCAGCCCGACTGGTGCCTCGCAACAGCCCGCGCTCTCACCAGACGAGCAGACGATCGCCTTCGTCCGGCCGGACAACCAGCAGAGCTCCGACATCTGGCTGTTCGACGTCGCTCGTAGCGCCTTCACCCGGTTCACCCTCGGCGGCGGCACGGCGCCCATCTGGTCGCCCGATGGCGGCCGCATGGTCTTTACGTCGCGCCGCAACGGGAACCTCGATCTCTTCGAGAAGTCGCTGGCGGGCGGCGAAGAGCGTCCGCTGTTAGTCGATGCGATTAACGCCTCTCCGAGCGACATCTCACCCGACGGCACGCGGCTGCTTTTTCTACAGGCGAGTCAGGCGACGTTGGTGGACATCATGGTCATGCCACTCAGTCCGCCCGGCACCCCCGTTCCCGTCGTGCAGTCGCCGATCGAGGAACTCGAGGGGCAGTTCGATCCGAGCGGGCGCTGGATGGCGTATCAGTCGACCGAGTCCGGCCGCTTCGAGGTGTACGTGCGGCCCGTCGGCAGCGCAGTGGGACGACAGCAGGTGTCAACTCAGGGCGGGACGCAGCCGCGCTGGCGTCGCGATGGAAAGGAGCTCTATTACCTGGCGCTCGACCGTCGTCTCATGGCGACGACCATCGCGATCTCGCCTGACGGTAGCCGCGTTGACCTCGGCACGCCGACGCCGCTCTTTGGGACCACCGTCGGCGGGCCAGGTCTGGGCCAGAGGGAATACTCCGTCTCGCGCGACGGCCAGCGCTTCCTCATCGACGTGCCCCAGGCCCAGGAAGCCGCCATCCCTATTACTGTCATCCTCAACTGGCGCCCCGAAGGCGGTACGTAGAAATCGTACGTAGGGCGGACCTTCAGGTCCGCCGAACCCTCACTGCGCGGGTGGGAGCGCGTCGCCGCTAATCCCGGCAGCCAGCGCAAACCGGCGCAGGTGCTCTTGAATTACCCGCTCGCTAGCCGGTCCCATGCGCACCATCTGTTTCTGGACAGCGGGCAGCGATTCGAGTGCAGAGTTGGCGAAGCGGAAGCCCGTCCCCTCGAGGCCGATCTCCAGTACCACATCGCCCTCGACGATCGGCGCGCTCAGGAGCTGGCGCATCGCGCGCGTGAGCGCGGCATCCACAGATTCCTGATTCCCCAGTTCGTCGTAGGCCATCTGCAGCAGCGGCTTGATGCCGACATAGAGTCGTGCGGCCATGGCTGGATCGATCGACGCCGCGGCATCGGCAATCGGGGTGAAGCGCTGATAGTTGCGCGGATCGAGCACCAGGCGGTTGCCGCGTTGAATCGTCCGAAAGTTCGAGGCGGGAGCCAGTCGTCGGAGATGCCGGGCCGGACTCAGTCCGCGCGACGTGTTGTCGAGGACGACGACAAGCGTGCGCAGAAGACCCGTCCCCTGTAGCCACGCGGTCAGCGTCTGGCTTTCTGAGAGTTCGCGGAACCGCTCGCGCATGAACGCGTCGCTGTCGTCCACCGGAGGAAGAACGTAGGTCGGCGCCGGTGTGATCTCGGTAGCCGTTGCTGGCGCCGGTAGCGTGGCCGTTGCTGCTGAGGCTGACGCCGGAGGAGGCTCCGCCGATCGTCTCATCCAGAGATAGACGCCGAGGGCGATGATGGCGACGCCGACCGCCATGACCACCAGTGGGAGGACGCGGCGCCGAGGGGGTGTTGAGACGGCGCTGGTTTCGCTGGTCTCGGACGTCTGAAACTCGAAGTCGTCGATGCCCGGCATGAGGGCATTGTAGGTCCGGCCGGCGGGGTCGCCCTACTGAGCCGTGATGTGCCCTTCTCGTGCCGTCCGCGCTCGATGAGCGAGCGGGTCCTGTCGCCGGCTACCCCGCCATGACCACCCCACCGCGCAGAGTCCGCGCGGCGGGGGCCCCGGTGTGCTCCTGGCGTGCGCGCGGCGGGGTCCCCTGCCGGCGCCACCCGTTCGCGTCCTCGCCGCTGTTCTCGCTCCCGTCCGACTCCTCGTACGTAGGGCGTGTCAGTGTACGTAGGGCGGACCTTCAGGTCCGCCGGGTCCGCCGAACCTCTAATGTACGTAGGGCGGGTCGGAACGACCCGCCGTGCCGTCGCCGTCGTCGTCTCGCGCCGAAGCCTCGGCGAAGGCGGAACGCGCCGCCTCCTCCTCGTCCCACGCCCGCCGCCGCTGCGTTCGCTTCCGCAACCTCACCGCGAACGCCATCACGGCCAGCGCCATGATCGCGACCCATATTGACGATGCGCTGGTGAGGGCCGGGATCCAGCTCGTCCAGCGTCGATAGCTCGACCATGCCTGCGCTGCGGCTTCGTCCGGCGTCTCGCCAGTCTGAATGAAGAACGCCTCGACGAAGGGGACGCCCTGCGCGACGCGAACCGCGATCGCGCCCGGCACTGCCTCTCCATGGCGCTGCCGTATGTCGGCCACCAGCGCTGCGGCCAGACGGTAGCCGAGTGCCGTTTCAGGTTGCGAGTCCGAGGCGAACAGCCGTCGCAGATCCCTGATGTCAGGGTTTCCTACCGCGGCCGCGAGCAGTTGCAGATCGCTCGTGACGCCCCAGCCGTTCTCCACCGACATCGCCACGCCCTCGTGGAACCAGCGGGGGAGTCGCCCGTCGCCCGCCTGCACCGCGAGCGCCAGGTGGACCACCTCGTGCCAGACCACCGATTCAAGGGAGTCGTAGGGGAAGGAGTCCGGCGACCCGACACGGTCCGGGAAGATGACGATGTCGCGCGTGCCCGAGGCGAGTCCGACAATCCAGCGCGGCACGTCCGCCGAGCGCGGATCGCTCTCCGGAATCAGCTCGATGTGCATGTCGGGCGGCATCATCAGCCCAGCCCGTGTCAGCGCGTCGGTGAGTTGTTGTCGATCGATGCTCCGGATGCGTTCGGCGGCCTGTGCGAGGGCCGCCGGCGCGTCGATTTCGGCGAGCGTTGCCGCCGGTGCGATTCCCTGCGCCAGCATGCTTATCGCACCGCTCCGCAGCACCTCATGTTCAGGCACCTTCCCCAATCGCCGCAATCCGGCTGATCACGTCCTCGTGGAGGACCCGCATGTACCGGCGGGTCTCTTCGTCGCCGGCGTCGATTCGCGATCCTATCGCCAGCATGTCGGCTCGCAGCGCCTGCATCTCGGCTCGCAGGCCGCCACCCATCGTGCTCATGTCGCTGCGGATGTCAGAAAATCCATCACGCATCTCGTGACGAAGTTGAACTAATTGCGACTCCACGTCCGCAACCCGATCAGGCAATCGTTCCAGCAGTTCCACGCTTTGCTCCAGAATCTCCACGCGTTCGACGATCGACCGGTCCGTCATGCAGATGTAGGCCGGGTCTCCAGACCCGGCGCCCGCATCATGACCGTCGCGGAGGTCTACCTTCCCCAATCGCCGCAATCCGGCTGATCACGTCCTCGTGGAGGACCCGCATGTACCGGCGGGTCTCTTCGTCGCCGGCATCGACTCGCGCTCCTATCGCCTGCATGTCGGCTCGCAGGCTGGCACCCATCGCCTCCATGTCGGCTCGCAGGCCGCCACCCATCGCGCTCATCTCGCTGCGGATGTCAGAAAATCCATCACGCATCTCGAGGCGAAGTTGAACTAATTGCGACTCCACGGCCGCAACCCGATCAGGCAATCGTTCCAGCAGTTCCACTCTTTGCTCCAGAATTTCTGCGCGTTCGACGATCGACCGGTCTGGCATCTCGACCTCCGTCCAGTCATCGTTGCCAACGCCGTGCCCCGGTGCCGACGACGATAGCATCGTCCGCGGACAACTGCCCGGGTCATGCAGATGTAGGCCGGGTCTCTAGACCCGGCGAGGAGTGGACCACGTCGCTAGAACATGAACTGGAACTTCGGTTGATCGGCAGGCAGGCATGTGGGATCGACCCGTGGATCGCCGCTGGCCAGGAACTGGGCGACCATCGCGCGGGCGCACGGGCTCTGACGGCTGACGCCGTGCGTGCGGTTGGCAAAATTGAAGTGCGCGCCGCGGGAGAGGCGTGTGACCGCACGCGCCGCCAGTTCTGCCGGGCAGCCGGCATCGATGTCGGCCGTGAGCAGAAGCGTTGGAATGCCGCTGACAAGAGGCTGGTTCTCGACCGGATCGGGTGGTCCCACCGTGAAGGCGTCGCAGACGGGAAAGAAGCGGCGGACATCCCGCGCCGTGGCCTCGGCGATCGGGTCGGCGTGATCGAGCTCCGTCGACCGCCGCAAGCTGTTCGAACGGAAACTCTTCCTTGCACATGTGGGTGAAGAACTGACCCTCCACATAGTCGCTCTGCGCCACCAGGAACTTCGCCAGCGCAGAGAAGTCCCCGTTCAGCAGCGCCTCGAGTGAGCGGGGCAGCGCGCGAGCGGCCTCGGTGTCGTAGACGGCATCGAGCAGATAGGCGGCGACATGATCGGCCGCGTAGGTCTTGCCGTCTGTGACCACCGGCGTCTTCAGCCACTCGGCGAGACGCGCATCGAATCGGCGCTCGAGATCGGGATAGCGTCCACGGCACGCCGCGTCTGCGGCACACAACCTGAGAATCTGACGCACCTCGCGCGAGACCAGGCCAGGCATCGGTGCCGTCGCGTTGCCGTCGGGCGGCCAGATCGAGTCCAGCACCACCGCTCGCAGGCCTTCCGGATCATGCTGCATGACAGCCATGGCGACACGGCTGCCGTAGGACACGCCGAACAGGTTGTAGGTGGTAATGCGCAGCGCGCTGCGCAGGTCGCGGATGTCCAGGGCAATGGTTGCGCTGTTGTACTGCGACAGGTCAATGCCCTTGCCGGCGAGCTCCTGCCCGCACGCCTGCAGCGCCGCCACGCCCTCGTCGCTCGTGACGCCGGCATCAGAGAGTGGCAGCTGTCCGCAGTCGAGGAGCGGTGACGACTGCCCGGTGCCGCGCTGATCGAAGTAGATCCAGTCGCGGTCGGACGTGAGCGGTTGACGTCCGGCCTTCACCCGGCTGGCGAGCCCGCGAACCACGTCGCCGCCCGGCCCGCCGTGAAGATAGATCACCGGATCGGGCTTTGGACTCCTGTCCGTGGCGCGGACGATGACGATCGGGAACGCGACGGTTCGGCCGTTCGTCGTACCGCGCGTCTCCTCCACGACCATCGTCCCGCAGTCGACGCGTGCCGCCACGCCGCTGAAGTCTTCGGCGCAGGGCCCGGCAGTAAACCTCCACGTCGGGGCGGATGCACCCGGCGCGCACCCACAGACGAGGGCGACCGCAACGCCGGTGATAAAGAGCGAAAGCCGCTTCACGGTGACGCCCACATCATGACCGTCGCGGAGGTCCACCTTCCCCAATCGCCGAAATCCGGCTGATCACGTCCTCGTGGAGGACCCTCATGTACCGGCGGGTCTCTTCGTCGCCAGACTGCATGTCGGCTCGCAGGCCGGCGCCCATCGCCTGCATCTCGGCTCGCAGGCCGGCACCCATCGTGCTCATCTCGCTGCGGATGTCAGAAAATCCAACACGCATCTCGTGGCGAAGTTGAACTAATTGCGACTCCACCGCCGCAACCCGATCAGGCAATTGCTCCAGCAGTTCCACTCTTTGCTCCAGAATCTCTACGCGTTCGACGATCGACCGGTCCGGCATCCTCGACCTCCGTCCAGTCATCGTTGCCAACGCCGTGCCCCGGTGCCGACGACGATAGCATCGTCCGCGGACAACTGCCCGGTCCGTCATGCAGATATAGGCCGGGTCTCTAGACCCGACGAGCGGTGGACCGCCCTATCCGCGTGTATCCCAAGATCCCTGACGTCTGGATTCGATGCCGCGGCCGCGAGCGGCGACCCGACCCGTTCCGGAAAGATGACGATGTCGCGCCTGCCTGAGACGAGCCCGACAATCCAGCGAGGCACGTCCCCCGCGCGCGGATCGCTCTCCGGGATCAGCTCGATGCGAATGTCCGGGGGCATCGTCAGCCCCGCTCGCGTGAGCGCGTCGGTGCGTTGGATGCGTTCGACTACCTGCGCGAGCGCGGCAGGCGCGTCTATCTCGGCGAGCGTGGGGACGGCTGCGCTGCCCTGTGCCAACAGATCCGTGGGGCCGGCCAGCAGCACGAGTGCGGCAATCAGCGCGCTGACGGCGCGGTGAGACAGGCGGGGCATGCGCTCAGCTTAGCAAGTAGGCGGCGCCCTGCTTGAGACGCAGCGCATGGCCTGAGATGGTCAGTAGGTGGGGCCGACACCGATGTTTTGACGATCTCGGGCGTCGCAATGGTGGGCAGGACAGACTACTCTCTGCACCAAGCTCAACAAATCAACCTCAAAGGTGCGTGCGCCTTCGAACGCAGGTGGGGCGGGTTCGCCCGTTCGCAACTAGAAAAATTGCGCGGCTTGGAGCCTTAGATATGAGACGAGTACACGTTCTCCTCGCCGCTTTGCTCCTCCTCACGTCCCACGAGACTCCCAACACGGCCCAAGGTGCGGCAGCTAGTCCAGTCGGACTGACCATCATTACCCATGGGTTTCAGTTTGAACCTGGCTTTCCCGCATGGGTTACAAAGATGGAGACCGCCATCAGGGCGCGGGCAGGTGGGAGCATTCCGACTTATACGGTTCGCTATGACGCTGATACTAGTTCGGCCTACCTAGTTGGAGGCGGAACGATCGACATCACGCAATCCGGAAGCGCCATTGTGCTTCTCGACTGGGCGGATGCGAGCAATGAAGTGATATTCGACAGTGACACCGTTCCTACTCAAGATGTGGCCGACGTTCTGTTTCAGTTCTTGTTTGGCGGCGGCTACCTTGGACACAACCTGGCAGAACTGCCCATTCACCTGATCGGACACAGTCGGGGGGCGTCGCTAAACAGTCGTTTGGCCTATCGACTCGCGCAAAGCGGCATCGTGGTTGAACAGGTGACGTCACTCGACCCACATCCCGTGACGAGGGACCCCTTCTTGACTGACGACTGGGAGGTTACAACCTACAAGAACACAGTCTTCGCAGACAACTACTATCGAACGGGTATGCAACCAGACGGACGGGCGGTGCCTGGGGCGTACGACAACAACCTGTCGAGCGTTGTTACCGGAACATCGTGCTCAGAGCACTCGGAGGTTCACACCTACTATCAGGGGACTGTAAATCTAAGTGCCCTGAATGACGGCGACTGTGTCATTCAGCCGACATGGTACGACGGGACCGTGGCTCGCAGTGATACAGGGTTTCGCTTCACTCGTCTTGCTGGAGGGCAGGCCCTCCGTCCGTTATCCGGGACGAATGAATATCTAGAGGGAAGTGGAGGTACTGGCGCACGCGTGGCGGTGAGTTCGCCGGATCAACTGTGGCCCAACGCTGGGTTTGGGCCCGTAGTCTCGCTGCCTGCCCAAGTCTCAGTCGGGGGCAGCCTGTCGATTCCCTATTACTTTACCGATCGCACGTCCACGCAGACCATCACGTTATTCCTCGACTCTGACACGAATCCTTTTAACGGAGTGATTCGCGACATCGGCTCTCTGCAGAAAAGTGCGAGGACGTTGGGAACTATTGGGGCTTCCACATACCCGTGGACGCCAGGTCCCGCCGACGCAGGAATGCGTTTCATCGGAGTGAGGACGACCAACACGCTCACCGACTTCACAAGAGTTCGTTACGACTATGTCCTGACGCCGATTGAAGTAGAACCAGTCTTGTCCGTCTCGGGTATTTCGCCCTCAGGAGGAACCACCCTTGGGGGCACAGCCGTTACCATCACCGGCACTGACTTCAAGGCCGGCGTATCCGTTGGCATCGGCGGTGCGCTGGCCGCCAACGTCGTTCGCGTGAACTCGACAACGATCACGGCGGTCACTGCCGCGCACGCTGCTGGCGCGGTCGACGTCTTTGTGGAGAACCCGGACGGCCACTCAGCCACGAAGTCCGCAGCGTTCACCTACACGACGCCAGCGACGACCTCACCAGCGGTAACCACCGGCGCGGTGAGCGCGCTGACTCAGACGAGCGTGACCTTGAGCGCCACGGTCAATCCGAATGGCGCGAGCACGACGCTGTACTTCGACTACGGAACAACAACTGGCTACGGCAGCACGGCGACATACGGGCTCGCTGGCTCTGGCGCGGCGTCAGCCAGCCACTTCTACAGCCTCACGGGATTGAGCTGCGGCACGACGTATCAGTACCGAGCACGCGGGCAGAACAGCAATGGCACCACAAACGGCGGCAACCAGGCCTTCACCACCAGTGCCTGTTCGACACAGTCAGGGCTAGAACTCCTGACCAACGGCTCGTTCACGTCCGGACTGAGCGAGTGGAACCCTTCGGGTAACTTCTATACAAACCCGACGTTCCTGACCTGCCGCACTTGCCCTGGCTACGCGTTTCTTGCTCAGTCCGACGGCACACCCGGAAACGGACTGCTCGGCACGCTCTCTCAGACCGTGACGATTCCATCTAGCGCCACGTCAGCTGGGCTGACCTTCTGGTATCACATCACGACGCAGGAGACATCGACGACGACTCCCTTTGATGTCCTGAACGTGTCGTTGTGGAACTCCTCCGGCGGCTTCGTGGGCACGATCGCGACGCTCTCAAACCTCAACAAAACGACCGGCTACGTCCAATACTCTGCCAACCTGCTGGCCTATGCTTCCGCAGGCCAAACGGTTCGCCTTCAGTTCGTCGCGACAACTGATGGAGCGGCGGCTGTGGGGCTCCCCACGGTCTTCCGGATCGACGACGCGAGCATCCTGGTGACGGCCGCCACAGTGGGACCGACTGTTACCACGGGCTCGGCAACGGTGATCAGCCAGACGACGGCGACGCTCAATGGATCGGTGAACCCCAACGGCAGCGCCACATCCGCGTGGTTTCAGTACGGGACGACGACGAACTACGGAAGCATCACAAACTCTCAGAATCTCGGTGCCGGCGCGTCGCAGGTGGCAACGTCTGCCTCAGTTGGGGGGCTGACCTGCGGAACTACGTACCACTTCCGCGCCGCCGGCCAGAACGGCGTCGGCACTCAGCAGGGGAGCGACCAGACGTTCACCACCAACGCGTGCGCCGGCAGTTCAGTCGGGTCGATCAGGGTGAGCATCGTTCCGCAGGCCGCGGCAGACGCCGGTGCGCAGTGGAAGCTCACGACCGAAACCGAGTGGCACAACAGCGGCAACATTGTGCCGGTCCCTTCGCTCACCACCTACACAGTCCAGTTCAGACCCATCGCAGGGTGGACGACGCCTGCGGACAAATCGATCGTGCTCTTTCCTGCTCAGACGGATGTGTGGATCGATAGTGACCCTTACGTCCAGCAGCCCCCATTGCCGCTGTACGAGAACTTCTCGGGCATCCGATTTGGCGGAGGCGAATTCGTGGCCGTCGGTGGCGCGAACACTGTGGTGACCACTCCGGACGGGGTGAGTTGGACCCGTAGGCTGGGTCTGAATGGCTACTCCCCGAGGGCAGTCAACTACGGGGGAGGTCTCTGGGTGGTTGCGGCAGGCGCCAACGGGGGCGGGATCATGACCTCGCCCAACGCAAGAGACTGGACAGCCCGCCTGAGTGACCCAGGGATATCCAGCCTGCATGCGGTGACCTACGGTCAGGGCGTTCATGTGGCGGTTGGCACCAAGATCGCCACCTCCTTGGACGGGGTGAGCTGGACCGTCCTCGGGACCTCCTATGGCAATGACGAGTTGTTGGGTGTGGCTTTCGGGAACAACACCTTCGTAGCTGTTACCGAGAACGGAAAAGCATTCGTGTCGGGCGATAGCGTCACATGGAGTCTGGTAACCCCACCTGGCGCGGGCACTGCACTGGGCAGTGTGACGTACGGAAACTCGCAGTTTGTCGCCGTCGGCTGGGCCGGGAAGATTCTTACCTCGCCTGACGGGGTGAACTGGGTAGGACGCGAGTCGGGAGTTGGCGACTACCTCGCCAGTGTGGCGTACGCCAACGGGACGTTTGTTGCTGTTGGTAACAGTGGCCGGGTCGTCACATCTCAGGACGGTGTGAACTGGACCAGCAGGAATAGTGGTACAGCCAACAACCTCCGAGGCGTCGCTTTCGGCAACAACACTTTCGTTGCCGCAGGTTGGGCCGGCACGCTCATCCCTCTGGGGAACACGTTCCAGCCCTTGATCGCCAGCCATCCCGTCAGTGACACGAGAGCGCAGGGCGAGGACGTGACGTTCAGCGTCGCGGCAGCAGGAGACGGCCCGTTCAGCTATCAATGGCGGTTCGAGGGCGTGGACATTCCCGGCGAGACGAGCCCGTCTCTCACCTTGGTCGGGGTTACGCTAGGCCAGGCCGGCAGGTACGCGGTCGTTGTTCAGACCGCCTCGGCGAGCCAATTGAGCCAGCTAGCTACGCTGACAGTCAACGCAAAAACGACTCCAATTGTCACTTGGGCAAGCCCTGCCTCCATTGTTTCAGGCACGGCTCTCACGGCCACACAGTTGAACGCGTCCGCATCGGTTGTCGGAACCCTCGTCTACTCGCCCTCCTTTGGCACGGTCCTGAACGTCGGTGCCACGCAAACGCTGTCAGTGTTGTTCACGCCGACCGACACGACGAACTTCACCACGGCGACCGCGAGCGTCACGATCGATGTGACGGTCCCCGATGTACCCATTCCGATCCACGACGACTTCGATTCTGGAATGCTGGGACAGCAGTGGCGCGTGCAGGATCCGCCCGTGGTCGGCTCAGCCGGGACAGTGACCCTGGCAAATGGTCGGGTGGAAATGACCATGGGTGCAGGCAACGGAGGGACGGGCATTGCCAGTGCCTGTCTGTTGGTCGGCGATTTCGACATCTCGGTGGACTACGCATTGCTCAATTGGCCCGCGAACAATCGTCACACCATTCAGATGAAGATGATCGACCTGGGCTCGGGACCAAGTGGTTCGCCTGGGCCCTATCGCTTCAGCGGCAACTCTGAGATGTACGGCGCGGTGTTCGTGGATCACCTTGACCAGGTGGTCACAACCGACTTGAGCGGCACGCTGCGTCTTGTGCGCAGCGGAACCTCACTTGCTGGCTACTACAGGAACGCGGCAGGCTGGGTCCTCCTGGGCTCTGGGACGACCAGTGCCGCCCCCACGCGTTTGTCGCTCGAATTCGGTAGCGCCAATGCCGCCGCGACCGGCGGCGTCACGGTAGCCTTCGACAATTTCAGTGTCAGCGCTGGCAATCCGGATTGCCCTCCTCCCAGTCCCGACTCCTTGCTTCAGGTGGCTGTCGTTGGACCAGGCGGGGCGGTGATCAGCTCAGACGGCCAGATCTCGTGTCCGGGAGACTGCGTTGGCACCTATCCCCCGGGTGCGAGCGTGCCTCTGATCCTGGCGATTTCGACGGGTGTGACGTTCACGGGCTGGAGTGGCGACTGTTCAGGAACGGGCGCCTGCGTTCTGAGCATGAGCGCCGACAGGAGCGTTACGGCCACCTTCGACCAAGCTGCGCCCGATCTTGTGGAGACGGCGGTGTCCAACCCACCCGCGTCGGCTACGGCGGGTTCGACGTTCAGCGTCACCGACACAGTGCTCAACCAGGGTGGGGCGTCGGCGAACGCCTCAACAACGCGGTACTACTTGTCTCTAGATGCAGTGAAGTCGCCGGGCGACATCCTGTTGTCCACCACTCGTTCAATCTCGACGTTGGCGGCGTCTGCCAGTTCGACTGGCAGCAAGACCGTGACGATCCCGACGGCGACCCCGTTCGGCGCCTACGTGCTGCTGGCTTGCGCGGACGATGGCGGCGTCGTGACTGAGACCGACGAGGCCAACAACTGCCGGGCAGCTGCTGGTGTGCTTCAGGTCAGTGGGCCGGATCTCGTCGAGGCGGCCGTCACCAATCCTCCCGCGGCCGCCGTGCCAGGCAGCACATTCAGCGTCACAGACACAGTGTTGAACCAGGGTCTGACGACGGCCGGATCGTCGACGACACGCTATTACTTCTCGCTGGACGCGACACGGTCGGCGGGTGACGTTCTGTTGACTGGCACGCGCTCCGTTTCAAGCCGGTCGCCCTCCAGCAGTTCAGCTGGAAGTAAGACCGTTACGATTCCCGCGACGACACCCTTCGGCGTCTACTACCTGCTGGCCTGCGCCGACGATCTGAACACCGTCGTCGAGTCAGACGAGACCAACAACTGTCGGGCGTCTGCCAGCACAGGACAGGTGAGTGGCCCTGACCTTGTAGAGACCGCGGTGAGCAGTCCGCCGTCCGCCGTCGCGCCTGGTGCATCGTTCAGCGTCACCGACACCGTGTTGAATCAGGGGGCCGTGACTGCGGCTTCATCGACCACGCGGTACTACCTGTCTCTCGACGCGCTGCGGTCGGCGGGTGACATTCTCATGAGTGGCACGCGGTCCGTGTCGAGCCGGTCGGCATTGTCAACGTCGAGCGGAAGCAAGAGCGTGAAGGTTCCGTCCGCGACACCCGTGGGCGTCTATTACGTGCTGGCGTGTGCCGATGACCTGCTCAAAGTCATTGAGACCAACGAGAACAATAATTGCCGGGCCTCGGCCGGCACGCTGCAGGTGACAGGTCCAGACCTGGTGGAGACTGCGGTCAGCAATCCGCCGGCCACTGCCTCGCCGGGTGGCACCTTCAGTGTCACCGACACGGTCCTGAATCAGGGGCTGGCGTCGGCCGCCTCGTCGACGACCCGCTACTACCTGTCGCTCGATACCGAGAAGTCCGTGGGTGACATCCTGCTCACCGGCACGCGCTCAGTGTCGAGTCGCTCCGCCGGGTCATCGTCTACCGGCAGTAAGACCGTCACGATTCCGTCGGGGACCCCGCTCAGCTTCTACTACCTGTTGGCGTGCACGGACGACCTCAGCGTTGTGGGGGAGTCGGACGAGACCAACAACTGCCGCGTGTCGGTCACCACGGTTCAAGTGAGGTGAGCAGGTCGAACATCTTCGACGCTGTGAACCAGCGGATCTGGGACTTCGTTCACGAGCGCGCTAACAGCCAACTGCGGCCAGCGACAGGGAGCTACAGCACGCTCTTTCGCGGAAGCCTCTTCGGCGCGACCACCGCCGCCGGCGTCGCTGCAAAGCTGGCGAAGCAGCGAGTGGACGTTCTGTGGCTCGGCGCGAACCCGTGTATCCCGCGCTCGCTGGGCTACATCCTCAATCCTCCGAATGGGAAAGGGGACCTTCCCATCTTTGAGCGACAGATGAAGTCGGGACTGTTCAGCTCGGCTCGCTGGGATGATCAGGGCGAACCTCTTCCCGACTGGAGCCCGATTGAACGCCCAGACGGAAACTGGAGGGTCTACCGGGACGTCCTGGAGGCAATCGGCAGGCTCGACCGGGTGGCAATGGCCAACTTCATCCCGTGGGGCAGTCAGACCACTGACACGTTGCTCAGGAAACTCGGGGCAACGCACGCGCCTCTTCTGAAGCGAATGCTGGCATTCGCGGACGAGGTCAACGCGGAGATAGTCGAGGCCCTAAACCCCAAGCTGGTCGTCGTGCCCTTCAGCCTGGGACGCAACCGACTCCTGAATGACGTCGTGGAAACCGGAGTCGCTCTCGCGGGGGTGTCGGGCACTCAGCGTCACACCGTCGCCGGCGCGAACGGTGCCTTCTCGTTCTACACCGGGGCGTGTCAGCGGGGCGGCCTCACAGTCCCCGTCGTGTTTCTCCGCCACCCGGCGTCGCTGCGATTGAGCAAAGAGGCAAAGCCTCGCGTAGTAGAGAAGGTGGCGACAGCGATCGGCAAGTTGTGAGCCTGCGAATTCAGCCCCCTTCGCACTTTTGACGGTCTCGACGCTGGTGCGCCACGCGGATGTGCTGTTCAATCTCAGCACTATGGGTCGCGTCAGGATAACGACGCTCGCCAGCATCGTTCTCTTGATGTTCACGGTGAGCAACAGCGGGGCAGAGCCATCTGTCCCGCCCGGCTACACCGTGGAACTGGTCGCATCGGGCGCCCGAGCAGTGGATGGCGCGACGATACACGGGGGATACGTCTACATCACGGACTACGAGGCCAGGCTGCTTCTGCGCGTTCCTATGAACGCAATCAATGGATCGTTCGAGGTGATCGCCTCGGGCCTTGCCAATCCCACTGATGTCGCGATCACACCGGGCGGTCGTATCTTCGTCACCGAGTCCGCGTCCGGACAGATAGGTGAAATCACCAACGGCTTTCGGACAACCTTTGGGACTGGGTTCGATACAGGCACGAGCATTGAAGTTATCGACGGCGACCTCTTCGTCACCAACAGCTCGCCCGGAACGATCACCAGGACGACCCTGACAGGCACGACGACGACTATCGTCTCCGGGCTTACGTACGCTTGGGGTCTGACCACGGATAGTGCTGGGTCGGTCTATTTCTTCGAGCACGGATCGGGACGAATCTTCAGAGCGACCACCAATGGGGCAGCGCAGGTGCAACTCGGCACTGCGCCAGCAGCCTTCGCGCTGCACTTCAGCGCGGTGGAACCACTGCGCGGTGAGAGTCTCTTTCTCTCCGACACCGTGTCGAATGTCGTGTGGCGATTGCAGGCCGGGCAGATGACGGTGTTCGCGTCAGAATTTTCAGGCCGAAACAAAGTGCCGATCATTGGCCCGACGGGGTTGGTCTTCGACCCCGTCACCGGCGACCTCTACGTTGGTGACGGTGGCAACCTCTGGCGAATCAAGCCTCCGCCTGGAGCTGGCGGCGCCGCCGGCCCCCGCAGCACCCTCTATGTGACCGCCCAGGAGCGGGCGATCTACTCCGTGCGGGGCAATCAGGTGGGTGAGCGCGCGCCGGTGACCGAGTTCGCCCAGCCCATTGCCGTGACCGACTCCATCCGCACGATGGGCTCGTATCCGGGACTGTTGCCGCAGCCCGGTAGGGAATATGCCTTGAATGGAACACCGACTGGCACCACGTTCGCGCCGGCACTAGGTGGGGGTTGTTTCTTCGATGGGGCGAGTGACGGCAAGCACCACTTTGCGTATGACTTCTGCGGAGGCCAGGTCTTTCAATTCGATCTCGCCTGGCAGAACCCCGTGGAACTGTTCCGACTCCCACGAGAGACGCGCGTCGGGATTAGTTACGACCCAGCGAACAACTCTCTTTGGTTTAGCCGGTTGGACACCGGAGGACAGTTCCTGGAGAACCGGACGCTGGCTGGTGTGCTCATTAGCGAGTTTGAGCGCTCCCCGTTCGCCAGCTGCGGCCTTGCCCACGACCCTGCGGATGGCACCCTGTGGATGAACGACTGCGCCGGAACCTTCTACCAGTACTCGAAGACTGGCGCTCTCCTGGGCCAGCGCTACTATCTGGCGCTCGATTTTCGTGGGTCCTATGCGACTCGTGGGGGCGAGTTCTCGGTCGTTGAGCGGATCAAGGACATCACCTTTGAACAGCCGAGTCTGACTGACCTGTTGACCGGTGTCGACAAGGTCGTCGGGACGGTGAAGCGGGAAACCGGCGCTCCACTCAAGGGCACCGCCTCCGCCACGATCGACACGACTTCATCCTCGGCGTACCTCGAAGAAAACTTCACTCCGACCGACGAGCTGTATGTCTCGTTCTATCTCCGGGTCAATGCCTTGCGGTCCGGCACGCCACGGATCGTGCTCATCTCGAACGGCGGTACAACCGTCGGGAACCTGACCCTCTCAAGCGCGGGCCGTTTGCGCCTCCGGAGGGACTCAACGAACATCGGTGCGGAGTCGGTGGCACTGACTCCGGGGTTCCTCTACCGGGTCGGGCTGCACCAGCGACGGGGCACGGGCAGCAATGCCATCCTCGAGGCGTTCCTGGCACCGGAGGACGCACCGTTCGGCGCTCCATTCGCATCGACAGCAGTTGGCACGTGGACGACGCAGTCCAGTCGCCTTCGCTTCGGTAACACCTCGTCCGGCGGCGTGAATCTCACGGTTGACGACATTCGTTTGGCCGAAGGAGCGATGCCGGGTGTCGTCAGTTCATCCAACAATGTCACCGCGCACCTCGTTGGAAGCCCCACATCGGGGGCGGCCCCGCTGACCGTGAACTTCAACAGCAGCGGCTCCACTGGGAATCCCGTCTCGTGGCTCTGGGACTTCCAGAACGACGGCATCTCCGATTCAACGGCGGCGAACCCGACGGTGCTCTACACGACTCCAGGCACCTACAGTGTGAAGTTGACCGTGTCTGACGGCACCACCAGTGACATCGAAGTGTTCACGAACTACATCACGGTCAATCCACCAGCGCCGACCGTGGTGGCGACAACGCTGCTGGCGGACGCTGTGGTGAAGAGCACGTCTCCCAAGGCGAACGATGGAGCCTCGAACAAGTTGCGGACGCGCCTAGGGGACGGCCCGAGCGACGTCACGTATCGCAGCTTTCTGAAGTTTGACGTGACCGGCCTGACAGGACCCGTGGTCGCGGCGACGCTACGACTTTATGTGACGGACAACAGCAGCGGTGGCATCAGCGTGTTCTCGAGCGACGGCGGATGGAGCGAAACCGGGTTGACCTGGACCAGCGCCCCCGGCCTTGGAGCTCTGCTCGGGAGTTCAGGCGCGACTCTCACGAAGAACACCTGGGTCGAGATTCCGCTGCCACCAGGAATGTTCACGGTGAACCAGCAGTACACCTTCGTCCTAACGGGGTCGAATTCGCAGAGTGCCTATTTCAGCAGCAAGGAGGGCACCCATTCGCCGCAGCTAAGACTCGGGGGCGTTCCGCAGCAGCTGGGTCTGAGTTCCATCTCCGATCAGGTCTTCGGCTCCAACTCAGTCACGCTCGACACACAAACAGGGCTGGAGTGGCTCGACCTGACCAAGAGTACGAACCGATCTTTCGACTACGTCCTAACTCAGTTCGGTCTTGGGGGCGAGTTTGCAGGTTGGCGTCTTGCTACCACAGATCAAGTCACCACTCTCTTTGACCATGCCGGAGTGCGTTCGACGCCGCAGGCGCTTGGACATCAAAGCCTCGACCCGCTGCTATTCAACTCAAACGTTGAGGCGTTCCTAAGTCTTGTCGGCATCACTCTGAGCAGCGCTCAGAATAATGGGGTCGCTGGCCTTCATCTCAGCCCGCGCATGAATGGAACCACCGCTCCCCATTCGAGCGTTAACATTTCAACGAACGAGACCTACTCGGTGATCGAAGGTTCTTTTGTCGTCAGGCATGCTCCCCAGGGTCATCTTGGTCATTGGCTGGTCCGCGACCGACCTGCTCCTTAGGAAGGTCTGTGTTCCGATAGTTCTGTCCAATCAGCGCACAGCAACTCTGCCTGCATCAGCACAGTCTTGACCGCATCGTCCTGCAGGTCCGGCGGGTAGCCGTGCTTGTTCAGGATGCGCTTGACGAGCACGCGGATACGGGCGCGCGCGGACTCGCGCAGGTTCCAGTCAATGGTGATGCTCTTGCGGACCTGCGTGATGAGCTCGGCGGCGATGACCTTGAGCTTGTCGTCGCCCATGGCCTGTACGGCTGACTCGTTGGCCGCTAGCGCCTCGTAGAACGCGACCTCGTCATCGGTGAGGCCCATGTCCTCACCACGGCGATTGGCGGCGTCCATCTCCTTCGCCAGCTTGATCAGCTCCTCGATTACTTCCTGAGTGGCGATGGCACGGTTGTGGTACGCGTTGAGAGTGCTCTTGAGCTTCTCGCTGAAGAGATGCGCTTGAACAAGATGGCGCCTGGATCGCGCTCGGATTTCGTCCTTAAGCAGCTTCTCGAGTAGCTCCGCGGCGACGTTCTTGTGTTTGAGCCCGCGCACTTCGGCGAGGAATTGGTCGGAGAGGATGCTGATGTCCGGCCGTGGAAGGCCGGCTGCCGTAAAGACGTCGATGACCTGACCGTCGGTAGTAATGGCCTTGGACACGAGCTGGCGAATCGCAGCATCGATCTGTTCGGGCGTCTTGCGATTACTCGAACCCTGCTTGCTGAGCGCGGCCTGCAAGGCCTGCAGGAAGCTCACGTCCTCACGGATGCGGACGGCCTCGTCGCTGGCAGCGCACAGCGCAAAAGCCTTGGACAGCTCGACAACGGCCTGGACGAATCTTGCCTTGCCGTCTGGCTGCTGCAGGACGTGCTCTTGACCTGCGGGAATGAGCTTCAGGCGCTGAAGGGGAGTGCCGGTCGTCCAGTGTCCCCAGTCGAAGCCATGCAGCATGTCGCACGCAATCCCGTGCTTTTCGAGCATGAGCGCGATGGCCTGTGCTGTGTCGAAGGTTGGATCTCCCTTGCCGCCGCTCTCGGTGTAAGTAGCCAGGGCGTGCTTCAACTGATCGGCAAGGCCAAGGTAGTCCACAACCAGGCCGCCAGGCTTATCGCGGAATACCCTGTTCACCCGAGCGATGGCCTGCATGAGGCCGTGGCCCTGCATCGGCTTGTCGGCATACATGGTGTGCAGGCACGGGGCATCGAACCCGGTGAGCCACATGTCCCTGACGATCACGATCCGGAAGGGGTCCGCACTATCCTTGAATCGATTGGCCAGCTTCCGACGCTTGTCCTTGTTGCGAATGTGCGGCTGCCACGCCGGGCCATCGTCCGCGCTGCCGGTCATCACCACCTTCATGACCGTGGCGCGATCCTTCTCGGCTTCGGCGTTGTCGTCAGGCGTGCTCGCCCAGTCAGGGCGGAGCGCCACGATGGCGTTATAGAGATCGACGCAGATGCGACGGCTCATGCAGACCACCATCGCCTTGCCGTTCATGGCCTCGACGCGCCGTTCGAAGTGCTGGACGAGGTCGCGAGCGATGATTTCGATGCGCTTCGGGTTGCCAACCAGGGCCTCGAGAGCTGCCCACTTTGTCTTCAGCTTCTCTTTGCTGGTCAGCTCCTCAGCTTCGGTAATCTCCTCGAACTCCTCGTCGAGCTTCGGTAGTTCGGCTGCGTTGAGTCCGAGCTTGGCAATGCGGCTCTCGTAGTAGATGGGAACCGTCGCCTTGTCGGCGACCGCGCGCTGGATGTCGTAGACGGAGATGTAGTCGCCAAACACGGCCCGGGTGTTGGCGTCGGCCTTCTCGATGGGCGTGCCGGTGAACCCGATGAAGGAGGCGTTTGGTAGAGCCGTTCTGAGGTTGCTGGCCAGTCCGTAGGTCATCTTGCCGGTCTTGGGGTTCACGCGCGCTGTGAACCCGTACTGGCTGCGGTGCGCTTCGTCGGCGATGACGACGATATTCTGCCGGGGGCTGAGCGCGGTCATGGCCGTGTCACCCTCGGGCATGAATTTCTGGATGGTCGTGAACACGACTCCGCCGCTGGCGCGGTTCAGAAGCTGCCGAAGGTGTTCGCGGTCCTCAGCCTGAACGGGGGTCTGACCGAGGATGTCGTGACAGCGCTGGAACTGGCCGAAGAGCTGGTCGTCGAGGTCGTTCCTGTCTGTCAGCACAACCAGGGTGGGGTTCCGCATCGCCGGATCGCGAACAATACGGCCGGCATAGAAGAGCATCGAGAAGCTCTTACCGCTTCCCTGGGTATGCCACACAACACCGGCCCGTCGGTCGCCAGTCCTCGAGGCGAGTCCCGTCTCCAACGCGGCTGAGCTCATCTCCCGATCCGCGAGCCGGTGGGCCTGCACCATGCCGCTTGCGCGGACGGTTTCGGCAACCGCCGTGTTCACGGCGTGGAACTGGTGGTAGCCGGCGATGATCTTGTGGATGTCTCCCGTGTCCGGGTTCTCTTCGAAGGCGATGAAGTGCTGCAGCAGGTCCAGGAACCGTCGGCGCTCGAACACGCCGCGAACAAGGACCTCCAGTTCGAGCATCGACTTCGGTGCATCGACATCACCATCAATCGTTCGCCAGACCTTGAACCACTCCTGGTTGGCGGTCAGTGAGCCGACGCGCGCCTGAAGACCATCGCTCAGTACGAGTGCCGCGTTGTAGTGGAGCAGAGATGGAATCTCGGCCTTGTAGGTCTGAAGCTGTGCGTAGGCGCTCCAGATCGTCGTCTCTTCGTCGGCGATGTTCTTGAGTTCGAGCACCGACAGCGGAATGCCGTTGACGAAAATGACGATGTCCGGACGGCGATTGTGGGTGCCTTCGATGACCGTGAACTGGTTGACCGCGAGCCAGTCATTCGCATGGACGTTGCCGAAGTCCACCAGGCGGACGCTGTCGCCCGCAATCGAGCCGTCCCCACGCGGGTACTCGACCTCCACGCCGTCACGCAGCATCTTGTGGAAGGCGCGGTTTGTCTGAATCAGAGAAGGCGTGGCGATGCGCAGGACCTTGCGAAGCGCATCCTCCTGACCGTCCGCAGGGACGCCTGGGTTCAGGCGAGCGATGGCCGCGTGCAGACGACCCGTCAAGACGACGTCACCAAAGGCAGCACGCTCGGCGGCAGGTTCACCCGGAGCGAGATGGGGGCCGTGGGCGACCGAGTAGTCGAGTTCCCCAAACCACGTCAGGGCGGCGTCTTCGACCGTGGACTCGTTCAGACTCATCAGTGAGATAGGGAAGTCTATGCCAATGAGCCAGTTAGGCGGGATAGCCTGCCCAAGTCTGCTCGCGCTTGCAGCCCGGGCTTAGTGTTCTGGACACCGGCCGCAACGCCGATATACTTCAGGTGTGATGACCGACAACGCCCCAGCGGCCATCGGAACGCAGTACCCCCTCCTCTTTACCTACCGCGACACACTGTTCGGTAACGGGTTTGTCGTCGAGGTGCAGGCCGTCAACGGTCGCGCGCTGTGTGTGCGCGAGGCCGAGGATGAATACTGGGTGTACGGGATCAATCCCGGCGGGATGGCTGCCCATGGTGTTGACGCCGCCGGCGCGCACGGCGCGTTCCGCAAGGCGTTCACGGACATCCTGGTGGATCTCGCTCACGAATCGAGCAACTTCGATGAGTTCCAGGCGGCGGTGCAGACCTTCTTCGACGATACGAACAAGGGCTATGAGGCCGATTGGAAACAGGCGCTGCCAGCGGTGCAGCGGGGAGAGGTCAGCCTCGAGGGCATCGAGACGGTTCCCGCCAACTCTCCGCGCTCGATCGCTGTGACGGTGAAGCAGGTCGAACTCGTCACACCCCAGGACAACAGCGCGAACGTTCAGTACCTTCTGGCGGCGTAATGCCGCGCGTCGTCAGACTGAACGATGTCTGGCTGATGCTCGATGCCTGCCTTCCCGGTTACGAACGCATCAAGAAACCGCACCGCTGGAATGTGAAACACGGTGGTCGCGTGTACCACGAGGTGCCGCTCGGCGAGCACGGGAAGCGGACTAATCCCGAGATCGAAGCCGGCCATGTGCGCGGCCTCGTGAAGTTCTTCCAGATCGACGTGGCCTGCTACAGCAAGTTCGTCAACTTGCACTGACCACCGCTCGCTCGGCATCAGCCACGCGCAGCTCGCCGCTCAGCAGCTTCGGCAACAGTGTGTCGCGCAGCGTGGCGAGGGTGCGGGATTGCCGCCTGTTTGCGACGATTTGGTCATACCACGGCTGGCACTGCAAGGTGAACACCTCAGCAACTGGCGCGTTCGGGATGACTACGATGAATCGGTCGATGTCGTTCTTTCCGAGGTGAATAACAGTCGTCGCGGTCTCGGTGGCTTCGACTTGCGCGAGGGGGGCGATGATGCTGTTTCGCACAAAGGCAGCGGAGTACCCGCGCTTCGGTGTAAAGACACAGACTCGCTGGTTCAGCCAAGACTCGACGCCTGCCCACAAGTAGGCGCGGAACTCTCCGTCCATACCGACGGCGATGTCGCCGGGTTGGAGCAGGTATCCCTTCGGATGCATTTCGGTGGTAAATACGGCGGGGCTTTCATTCGGTAAGTCACGAATTCGAATCAATGGCTTGCCGAGCTTCTCGGTGTTGAATAGAGATGAGGCGAATGGCGCGCCGTAGATGACACTAGCGATTTCGTAGATTGAGCCGACGCGCCAGCCGTGCGGGATATGTCCAGCCGCCGTTTCATGAAACGAGCCGGGGAAGTGGGCGCCAGTGGCTGGGTCGAGGCCGACGGGTGTGCGGCCATCGAGTTTGGCTCGGACGGGATCGAAGTCCACGAACCAGCTCTGAAACAGCGCCCGTGCCATCGCCTCAAGCGTCGCGTTCATCCGCCGGTTCAACTCGATTTTGTCGTCCAGCGCACCAAGCACCGCCGCGATGGCTTTTTGCTCGGCGATGGGGGGGTAGGCAACTCTGAGGCCGCGCTGCTGCGTGAGGCTAACGTAGTCGAAAGTTGAGTTATTCCCGACCTGCGACCAGAGCTGGTCCATGAATGCTGCGCTGCGCATGAAGCAATACAGGTATCGCTGGTCGAGAACACCAGGGTCTGTGCTTCTCCAGATTGTTGTTCCAGGGTTGGTGACGAACACCTCAGGTGCATCACTGTCCGTGATTGCGATGCGGCCTACCGTTGCTCTGTGCGTCAGGATGATGTCGCCTCGGCGACCAATTCCCTTTCGCACTCGTCGAAAACCTGCATCGCTGATTCTGCCGCAGCCTTGGAAATCGACTCGCCCATTCTTGAGGTCCGGCGGGCGAAGGAAGGCGATACCCGTCGCGACGAACTCATCTTGGCGCGGACGATTCTCTCCATGGTTGCCGTCCTCAACGAAGATAACCCCTCGTTCCGACAGTTCCGAGACCGTCGCTACTTCTAGCCGCTCGCCAAAGGCATCCGCCATTCGTCGCAGCGTCGCGATGTTGTGGCTGGGAGCCTCAACTTCCATGCCCCAGCCCTCTCAGGTTTGCCTTGATGGCTTTTTCTAATTTCGCGGACTCGGCGAACTGGTCGTGGAGCTCGGCGACGAGGCGCGACATCTTTTCCTCGAAGGGGTCGCCGTTATATTCGACTTCCTCGGCGCCGACGTAGCGGCCGGGCGTGAGCACGTGACCGTGTGCAGCAATGTCGGCCGTCGTGGCCGACTTGCAGAAGCCCGCCACGTCCGCGTACGAGCCAGCCCCTCTGTCTCCCCGCCACGCGTGGTAGGTTCCTGCGACTGTCTGAATGTCGGCGTCGGTCAGCTCGCGATGGACGCGATCCACTAGCGTCCCGAGCTTGCGTGCATCGATGAAGAGCGTCTCCTTGCGTCGGTCCCGTCGCTTGCCGTCGTTCTTCGACCTGGTTAAGAACCACAGGCAGACTGGAATCTGCGTGCTGTAGAAAAGCTGGCCGGGCATCGCCACCATGCAGTCCACCAGATCAGCGTCCACGATCGCCTTGCGGATCTCGCCTTCGCCTGACTGATTCGACGACATGCTGCCGTTGGCGAGAACGAATCCAGCCATCCCGTTCGGCGTAAGGTGGTGGATGAAGTGCTGCACCCAGGCGAAGTTGGCGTTGCCTTTCGGCGGCACGCCAAACTGCCAGCGCACGTCATCGTCTTTCCGGTACCAGTCAGAGTCGTTGAAGGGCGGGTTGGCCAGCACGAAGTCGGCGCGGAGATCTGGATGCAGGTCCCGTCTGAAGGTGTCGGCCTGCTCGGGACCGAAGTCAGCCTCGATACCTCGCAGCGCCAGGTTCATCACCGCGAGACGACGGGTCGTGGAGTTGCTTTCCTGGCCGTAAATGCTGATGTCGCCGACCCTTCCGCCGTGCGACTCGACGAACTTCTCGGACTGCACGAACATGCCGCCCGAACCGCAACAGGGGTCGTAGATGCGGCCTTTGTAGGGCGCCAGCATTTCGACCAGCACGCGCACGACGCACGACGGGGTGTAGAACTGGCCGCCGTTCTTGCCCTCGGCGCTGGCGAACTGCGTGAGGAAGTATTCGTAAACGCGGCCGAGGACGTCCTTCGAGCGGTTCTCCTTGTCGCCAAGCCCAATGGTGCCGACGAGGTCGATCAGTTCGCCCAGGCGGTGTTTGTCCAGAGCCGGCCGGGCGTAGTCCTTTGGCAGCACGCCCTTCAGGCGTGAGTTGTCGCGCTCGATCGCGACCATCGCGTCGTCTAGGTCCTTGCCGATGCCGGGCAGCTTCGCCCGACCCTGAAGGTGAGGCCACCGCGCCTCCTTCGGCACCCAGAAGACGTTGGCCGCCAGATACTCGTCCTTGTCCTCCGGATTGGCGCCCGCATAGTCACCGTCGCCAGCCACCAGCTTCGCGTGGTGCTCCTCGAACGTGTCCGAGATGTATTTCAGGAAGATGAGGCCGAGGACGACGTGCTTGTATTCCGCCGCGTCCATGTTGTTCCGAAGCTTGTCGGCGGTCAGCCACAGCTTGGCTTCGAAGCCGATGTTCGCCGTGGCGTCTTTGGATGTCTTGGATTTGGTTCGTGATGCCATCCGGCGTGGGTCCTCGGGAGCGAGTATAGCCAGAACTCGTGCTGGACCGGACTTCACAACCGACTACTTCGACGAGTCCCGCCGATGCCGGTCGCAGAGGTGTCTCCAGAAGTCTTCGTATGGCAACACCTCCGTGTGCTTGGCGCAGCACCGGCAACCTGTGGGCTGATTCATGAAGGTCACAGTCATTGTCCTCGACGGGAACCTCGTCAAAAGTCCCCGCAGCCGGCGGGGGGCAATGGCGAAGCGACCTGCTGCCCTAGAATGTGCCCGCGCCTGATCGATCGGGTGCTACAGGAGTAGGCCCGAGTGGAGACACAGGTTCGAACCCCGCAGCTGGTGTTCATGCAGCCCCAGCGCCTCATTGTCCCCCTGTTTCAGCGCCCGTACGTCTGGAATGAAGAGAACCAGTGGGAGCCGCTTTGGGGTGACGTCACGCGGGTCGCGGAGCGTTTGCTTGACCGGCCGCAGGACAGGCAGCAACCCCATTTTCTTGGCGCGGTGGTTCTCCAACAGGTCCAGAACCCGATTGGGAGGATGCAGGAACGGACCATCATCGATGGTCAGCAACGGCTGACAACCCTTCAGATCCTTCTCGATGCCCTCCACGCCGAGCTCATGAGAGTCGAGGCGATCCCCTCCGCGATGCGACTCGAGCCTCTCGTGGCCAACTCCGAACACTTCTGCACCAAGCCCGAGGACCGCTTCAAGGTGTGGCCCACAAATCGCGACCGTGCCGCGTTCAACGCCGTCATGGGTGCCGCGCCCCCGGTTGACTACGAGGCTGTCGGCTTCGCGGGCCAAAAGATGGTTGAGGCTCACAGGTACTTCAGTGAGCAGGCGAGAGCTTGGTTGTCGGACGGGAGCGTTTACGCGACAAGTGCTCGGGCGGCGGCCGTGGAGACGGTCGTCAGAGAGCTTCTGCAGATGGTTGTCATTGACCTTGGCGTCGACGAGAACGCTCAGGAAATTTTCGAGACACTGAACGCGAGAGGGGCGCAGCTTACAGCCGCAGACTTGATCAAGAACTTCGTATTTCAGCGGTTACTCGAGGCGGGCGCCGATGTGCAGGGGGTGTACGAAAGCAAGTGGAAGGAGTTCGAGACGGCTTTCTGGGAGGCTGAAATTGGCGTTGGACGTCGTCGCTATCCGCGTTCGTCGGTGTTCCTGAATCACTGGCTGGTCGCTCGAACTGGCAAGGATGTCGTAGACCGAGAGGTGTTCGACCGTTTCAAGCGTTTCGCCACTTACGAAGCTGGTGTACCGATGCTCGAACTGCTCGGTCAGATTGACGCAGCGGCGCGGGTTTACCGGGACTTTGTCACGAAGGCCTCGAGCTATACCGGGCCAATTGACCGGCTTGGCCTATTTGGCTATCGAACGGGAGTCCTCGAGAGCGAGGTTATCAAGCCAGTCGTTCTCTGCTTGCTCGACCCAAGGGAATCCAGGATTCCGGAGGCGCAGCTCGAGAAGGCCCTCGAAGTCGTCGAAAGCTGGATGGTACGCCGGATGCTCGTGAGGGCGACGACGAAGAGCTACAACCTGACGGTGGCCGAGTTGGTAGCCCTGCTGAGCAAGTCGGACCGCGCGAGTGCTGGCGATGTCGTGCAAAGGTTCTTCGCCGAACAGACCAGCCCGAGTAGTTACTGGCCGGATGACTCCGAGGTTCGCGAAGAGCTGCGCGAGCTGTTGGCCTATCGTCGCCTCCGCCGAGGGCGCCTTCGAATGGTCCTCGAAGCAATCGAGGACAGCAAGCGAGGTTGGGGAGGAGGCAGGCCCGCCCTTGGCGAGGAGCGTGTGACCCGCGGTCGATACGCCATCGAGCATGTCATGCCCAGGAAGTGGACTGCACACTGGCCCTTGCCTGAAGGGCATGACGATGCCGAGCGAGATCGGCTGGTCCACACACTCGGGAACCTGACCCTCCTCACTGGTCGGTTGAACAGCAAAGTGTCCAACGGGCCGTGGGTGGGGGAGAACGGCAAGCGAGCCGGGCTTGAAGCTCACGACGTTCTGTTTCTGAATCGTGAGCTGGTCAAAGGCGCGCACGATTGGTCTGAAGCTTCCATTCATCGGCGGACAGCGGAGCTTGCGGACACGATTTGTCGCATTTGGCCCGTTCCGGAGAACCATCGCTCCGGCTATTCGCGAGAGAAGGCGACTCCCCGGCGGAGCAAGGTCGGCTTGGCAGATCTTATCGGCGTGGGACTGCTTCAAGGTGGGATGGCTCTCTATCGACGAAGGAAGAAGAGCCCTGAACAGGCCGCAATCCTCCTGCCAGATGGGCGGATCGAGGCAAATGGAGTGCAGTATTCCAGCCCTTCGGAAGCGGCCAGCGCGATACGCGGGGTCAGCACAAACGGTTGGTGGTTCTTCCTCGTGCAGCAGACGCCGCGTCGTTCGCTCAAGGATGTGTGGCGCGAGTATGTGGACAGCCTGTCCGTTGACTTGGTTGATGACGACGGCGATGACGACGGCGATGACGAAGAATGACTGTTGACCATTTCGACCGGCTGTTCGCGTACAAGTTGACGCACGATACTGGATTCGCCCCGAATCCGTTTCATGGCTTCTGCACGTTGGCCACCTGCAAGCCCCAGATTCGCCTGAGCAAGAAAGTAGGGGATTGGATTGCCGGCTTCACTTCCAAGAGGTTGGATGGCACCGAGGTGGGGGACGAGCGCCTTGTGTACCTGATGCTGGTTGGCGAGAAGCTTCAACTCGAGGCTTACCACACAGACCCCAGGTTCGCTGCCAAGGTTCCGGTTCCGTCAGCTGAGCGTTGCATCGAGACCGTTGGCGACAACATCTACGGCAGCCGCGACGGCGTGACGTTTCAAGTCCCGAATCGCAGCCACACAGCGAAGGACATCGCCCGGGATACGGGCGGACGTTTCGCATTGATCGCGACGACCTTCGCGTACTTTGGCTCGGAACCTCTCGAGATACCTGAAGCGGTGCGGCCTCACCTTCCAGCCGGTCAGTCGAGTCAAGGTGTTCGGACCAGGGATCCCGAACGGGCGAAAGCTTTCATTGAGTTCGCGCTCTCACGCCGCCCAGACACGTTGCCACGTCCCACCAGCTGGCGACGCGGGGACCAGAGCTGGCAGGACTTCCCACGATGAAGGTGGTTCTCAGTCGGAAAGGATTTGATTCGAAGTTCGGGGGAGTTCCCAGTCCTGTCCTTCCTGATGGTCGGATGATCTCGCTGTGCATTCCAGACAAGGATGCGCCGGTTGCCTACGATGTCATCCATCGCGACGAGATCAAGGTCAGCCGTTTGGTCGAGGACCTAACCAGAGGAAGAATCCCTCCTCATTATCGGGCTCACCTTGACCCCGATCTTGATCGCCATGCGGTTGAGCGCCCGCCTGGCTGGCGACCCATCTTCGGGCAGTCCGGTGCGGCGCTTGGGCACCTCCATAAGCAGGGCGTTGGACCTGGGGACCTGTTCCTGTTCTTTGGCTGGTTTAGGGCCGCTGAGTCGTTGGGGGGTCGCTGGCGTTATGTGCCGGGCAGTGCCCCTGTTCACGCCGTTTGGGGGTGGATGCTGATCGGAGCAGTCCACTCGTGCGGCTCACCTCCGCCAGATGTTTCGGCATGGGCGGCCAGTCACCCCCACCTGAGCGGCGCTCATCCGAAGGACGAGGTGTTTGTAGCGGCGAACGAACTGCACATCAATGGCAAGAATCTGCCAGGAGCAGGGTTGTTCACGAGCCGACCGGAGCGAATACTCACGGCGCCCGGCGGCACTCGTTCGAATTGGAGATTGCCGGCGTGGATGCATCCCGACGCCGGACACGCGACCCTCTCATGCCACGGAGACCCGCGCCGGTGGTCGAGTATCGATTCGGATGCGTGCGGACTTCGGTCGGCGCCAATCGGTCAGGAGTTTGTGCTCAACACCACTCGGCAGGACATCATCGAGGGATGGCTGGAAGGCGTCTTCGCAGACGTGAAGATCAGCGAGGGCCCAAAGGCCTAGATAGTCCCGGTCTTGGTAGGTTCCTTGAGCATCACCCTGAGGCGGCTGGCAAGGAGTTCCCGGCGCGCCATGAAGAACTCCTTGAACGACCCGAGTGCAAGGGAGCCGCCCGGAATGTTGTGGCGCTCGCGGTAGGCGCGCTGGTCGGCCTCGCTGGCATAGGTCGTGGCCAGCCATGTCTCGAAGGGTGTTGCTGACTTCTCCTGATTGGGTACGCCCTCGAGGAGCTGCAGGTTTGGAATGTAGTCGCAGTGCTCGAGGCAAAAATCGATGTCGTCTGGGGCGACGCCTGCCTTCTCGAGGGCCTTCTTTTTGAACGTGCTCCTGGGGTGCACGTGATCTTGATGGAAGTGGTTTCGCAAGTCGAGCGTGGGCGAAAGCAGCGCCAGAACGGCGAAAGTGTCCTTTTGTTGGTACTTGCTGAACAAGAGCGCATCGATCTCCTCTGCTTCGAAGCGCAGGGACTTGCCGATAGTCAGCAGACGTTGCGCGATCAAATCGCCTGGGAACTGTTCGTGATTCGTGTCGACGACGTCACGGATCACTGCGTGAACGCGGTCCGCGTGTCCACCAAAGAGACCGCGGAGCAGACTACGGAGCAGCCACTGTCGCACTGCCTCGCGATCGTCGCGGTGCTTCGCCGATTCTACGTACCCTGTTGGGCAGCCGCGCCGAAACAAGTAGTGGGCAATCGGAATAACGGCGTTGGCAGATGTAAGCGTCTGGCCCTCGAATCCAAAGCTACCCACGAGTAGAACCGCCTGGCGGAGTGATCTTTCGATGTCCGGCCACGCCTTCTCGATCTTGTCCATGTTTTCGCGCGTGAAGTTCGTCACCTTGTAACGGATGTCTGGCAGCCCTCCAATGACGAGGCACGCTTTCAGCACGAAGTCTTTGTCGAAATGGAAGCGGTTTACCTGGTTCAGTTCCTCGACCAGGCCATGAATTTCTTCGCGTGCGTCCAGTGACTTCCACTGCGCCGTCGCGGTCGACAGCAGCAGGTCTGAGTAGCTCAGCTTCGTGCCGCCACTGTTCATGCGGATGAAGATGTCGAGCACTTTGTCGAGGTCCTGCTCCTCTTCGAGAAAGTGCGTGATGACGGGCTCTAACCGGATCGCCTCCCACAACCTCGACATGCACGAACTCCCATGCTCGGTGGCGATCTCGTTCTTGATGAGGTAGTCGAAGCCGTCTTTGTAACTCTTGAAGTCCAGCACTCTGCCGGCGACAAACCAGTGTGAATTGGGCCCGGTGTCGGCTGCGACCTCCTCGTCGGTCAAGAAGCGGAAATCGTACTTTCGGTCTGCGTCGGTTGGCTCCCGCAAGAGGTTCAAATAGAGACGTCGCCTCGGGAAGGACGCATCATTCTCCCAGCGACCGTACTTTTCCTTGGCTGCGTATGAGCCGCGGAGGCCCACGTAGAGTGACGTCAGTCGCTGCTGTCCATCGAGAATGGCCGTGAAGTCCTCGTCCCCAACAATGCTCGCCTTGGGATTGTGGATAGCATCGCGAGCGTGCACATCCTTGATGAACTCATAGAACTGGTACTCCCGGCTATGCTCGCGGGTCACACTCCAGAACAGAAACGACCCGATCGGGTAGCCGCGCAGGAGAGAATCGAACAACTGTTCGATCTGTCCGGTGTTCCACACGAACTCTCGCTGTATCGCCGGCAGTAGATACTTGCGCGCGTGGATGTGCTCGACGGCCTTCTGGACTGTAATGGGGGGCTGAAACGACATTCCGACCTCTGCGCGTGGCGATCGTTGAGGGTGTGGGCTGTGGACGTTGCGGCCGAAGGGCTCGATTATGTGCTGGTCGGCCATCTGCGGGATGCAAGTCTGGCGCTCGTTTCACATTTGACTGGCCTTACACAGATCGGCACGACGTATCTCTCGAGACTCCTGCGACGCTATTGGGATCGTGGTAGAAAGTCCCGGGCTCGACCGAGCCTGCCTAAGGCCGGAGGAGCCGTGAACAGCGAATTGCGTCAGATCGTCGAGGCACGACTCAAGTCAGAAGGCCTACTGCAGAAGGACCTCGGCGGGGCAGTGCTTGCCGCCTGCGATGGTGCTGAGGCGCTCGCAAAATACCTGGCCGATGGCCAGCACGAGGCGGTGGCCTCGGCGGGTGTCAAGGCCAAGAAGCATCCAGGGGCGTATCTGACGAAGCTCACGGTCGAAGGCTTTCGCGGCATTGGGGAGGCGCGCACGCTGGACCTCACGCCGGGCCCAGGGCTCACTCTGGTCGTGGGCCGGAATGGATCCGGGAAGTCGAGCTTTGCCGAGGCGCTGGAACTGCTCTTCACCGGCGACAGCAGGCGCTGGGCGGGCCGACCGAAGATCTGGAAGGACGGCTGGCGAAGTCTTCACCACTCGCACCCCACGACGATCGAAGCGCACCTGCTGCTGGAGGGGCAGGGTCCACTTAAGGTGTCCGCGGCCTGGGGCGATGGCGCGGCGCTGGAGGACGGGAAGACCACGGTTCAGCCCACCGGCAAGACCAAGACGTCGCTCAAGGCGCTGGGCTGGACAGACGCTCTCGCCTCCCATCGTCCGTTCCTGTCTTACAACGAGCTGGGCTCGATGCTGGATGAGGGGCCGTCGAAGTTGTACGACGCGCTCTCGACGGTGCTGGGTCTCGAAGACCTGGTGCAGGCGCAGGACGCGCTCGCCAAGGCACGACTTGATCGCACGAAGGCTTTTGGCGCCGTTGACGCTGCCCGCGAAGGGCTTGGGAGCCAACTGCGAGCGCTGCTCGAGCGTCAGGAGGACGACCGCGCGAAGAAGTGTCTGGACGCCTTGACCGGCAAGAACTGGGACCTTGACGTGGTGGCCGGTGTCCTGGCGGGCGCGTCGTCGGAGGCTGATGCACTCGACGTGACGATCCTCGCCCGCGCAGCGTCACTGGAAGCGCCGGACGAAGCGCGAGTGCAGGAGGTGGCGACGAAGCTCCGCGCCGCGCACGAGCGCGTCGAGCAGGTCGTCCGCTCTGACGCCGAACGGTCGCGTCGCCTCGCTCTGCTGCTCGAGAGCGCGCTCACATTGCACACTGCGCATGGCGGCGACGTCTGTCCGGTGTGTAAAACGCCAGAGGCGCTCGGGCCGGCGTGGGCGAACCAGACCCGCGAGGAGGTCGCGCGTCTGAAGGGCCTGGCCGCGGCGAGCGAGCAGGCCCACGGGGCAGCCGACAAGGCCAGGTCCGAAGCGCTGGCGCTGCTCACGAAGCCTCCCGCGCTTCTCGACCAGCTCTTTAACGTCGGCGTTGACGGCCTGCCCGAGGTGCGTGAGGCCTGGGCACGGTGGCACTCCGGAGCGGCGCTGAAGGATCTCACTGCTCTGGCCAGCCATCTCACCGGGAACGTCGATGCCCTGATCGGTGCGATCGAGCAGCTGAAGAAGACGGCGGTCGAAGAACACCGGAAGCGCGAGGACGTGTGGAAGCCTTTCGCAACGGCTCTGAGCGGGTGGCTGGTGAGCGCCAGAGACGCGAAGAAGGGGCAGGCCGACAAAGTCACCATCCAGGCTGCGGAAGATTGGATGAAGAAGGCGGCCGGAGAGATCCGCGACCAGCGTTTCGGGCCAATCGCTGACCAGGCAATGGCCACATGGGCCTTCCTTCGGCAGAACAGCAACGTCGAACTGGGTCGCATCGAACTCGAAGGCTCCGGAATCAAGCGTAGGGTGACGCTGGACGTCACAGTTGATGGCGTGGCCGGCGCCGCCCTCGGCGTGATGAGTCAGGGTGAACTGCATTCCCTCGCCCTGAGCCTCTTCCTGCCGCGGGCAACGCTGCCAGAAAGTCCCTTCCGCTTCATCGTCATCGACGACCCGGTGCAGTCGATGGATCCGTCGCGCGTCGATGGCCTTGCGCGTGCGCTCGAAGAGATCGCCAGGACGCGCCAGGTGGTGGTGTTCAGCCACGACGAACGTCTGCCCGAGGGAGTGCGCAGGCTGAACATCAAGTCTACGATTCTCAGCGTGACCCGGCGTCCGAAGTCCACGGTGGAAGTGCGAACCTCCCTCGACCCGGTGCGCGCTCACATCGAGGACGCGCTGGCGCTGGTGCACACGACGGACCTCCCGAAAGACATCCTGCAGCGCCTCGTGCCTGGCTTCTGTCGGTCGGCTCTCGAAGCGTCCTTCATCGACGTGATTCGTCGGCGAGGACTGGAGAAGGGACGCGCTCACGAGGAGATCGAGGATGCCGTCAAGCAGGCGGGCAAGCTGACGCCGCTGGCGGCGCTGGCGTTCTATGACGACCGCGACCGAGGCGGCGACGTGATGGGACGGCTCAACAAGATCGGTGGGTGGGCCGGCGACGCGTTCAAGGAGTGCAACAAGGGCGCGCACGACGGAACGGCCACCAGCTTCAAGCTCCTCATCGACGACACGGCCAAGTTGGCGGACCAGGTGAGGTTGCTGAAGTGACCAGCCAGAGTCCGCGGTTACTGGTCGCGGCGCGTGAGCTGCTTCAGCGTCCAGATCCCCGCACCGCCGGCATGTGGCCGCGGGCCAGTGCGCTCCTCGCGCGGCAAGCCCTCGAGGGTGCACTCGACGAGCTCTGGCGTCGGCGCGCGCCGGGCCTGGAACGGTGCTCCATGCGCGCGCAACTGCTGTGCCTTCCTGCCTATCTCGGGGACGATGACCTGGCGGCGCGCGTGTCGTACGCGTGGGCGGGTCTAAGCCGTGCGTGCCACCAGCATGTGTACGAGCTGCCGCCAGTCGCCACTGAGCTTGCCGCGTGGCTGGATGCCGTGGAGCGACTCGTCGCGGTCGTCACGGCGAGCCTGAAGAAGGACTGAAGGTTTCGACATCCCATGCCGGATGCTGCCCGGGTGGGCGTTGCCGGCTCCAGCTTGGCCATTCCGAATCACCGTGGCTTCTTCAACAACTGGTCGAGATCGGCGAATGGCTGGTAGGTGGACGACGGCGGCGCGTCGGCGCCTGTAGGCTCGTCGTACGCGGCGGCGACGGCGTTCCTCGCATGCTCGTTCTCGTGACAGAAGAAGCACAGCAGTTCCCAATTGCTGCCGTCTGGCGGGTTGTGTTCGTGGTTGTGGTCCTTGTGATGCACGGTGAGATCGTGCAGCGCCTTCCCCTGAAAGTCGCGCCCGCACCGCGCGCACACCGGCGGGAAGAGCGCCAACGCTCGCGCCCGAAATCCGTGCTCGCGCCGGTCGCGATCTCGGCGAATCCTGGCAATCGCCTCGTGCAGGTCGTCGTCGCCGTGAACTGGTGCCACTGAACTGAACGCCCTTACTTCTTCCGCTTGTCCGGCGACTGCGTGAGCGCGGATGCCGCCACGCTCTTGACGGCCTTGGGGCTCTTGGGATTCGAGAGGAGCTTGGACGCTTTGGTGGCGACGGTCGTCGATGTGCGTTCGTTTCTAGCCATATGGAACCCTCTTCGCCGGTCTTGAGCAAGTTCCGAGCCGAGGGCACATGTGCGGCCGCACTCATCGGCCATGACCATCACCGAGGGCACGCACGTATATTTCCGCTAGGCTACGGATATGCCCATTCCGTGGCTCGCGGCACTCAAAATGATTCCCTGGTCGAGCTTGCTCTCGAACGGGCCGGCGCTCGTCAAGGCGGCTGATGCCCTGCTCTCGGGCACGAAGGCGCAGGGTGCCCACGCCAACGCGGCAGCGGACGAAATCCGCCGCCTGAGTGAGCGGGTCGGAGCGCTCGAACGCCACGACCGCGCGCACGCGGAGCTGGGCAAGCAGATGAGCGACCAGATCGAGGCGCTGACCCTGGCCACCGAAGTGCTGGCGGTGCGACAGCGGTGGCTCGCGATCATCGGGGCGGTCTGCTTCCTTGCCCTGCTGGCGGTTCTCATCGCAAGACGGTAGAAAACGGTCACGCAGGACCTGAAGGTCCTGCCTACGTACCACCTCACGCCGGGTCCTGACGGACCCGGCCTACGTACCGGATCGTTTGTTGACAGTGCAAGCCGACGATGGCAACGTCGTCGTCGAGGGACAAGTGAGCCAGCACGCGCCCGTGTTTGTTGACATCCGAGAGTCGATTCGGCACCTGGAACACAGGATGGACGCTGGCTTCGAGTCAGTTGACCGCCGGTTTGGCGAGCTCGACCAGAAGATGTCACGCCAGTTCGCGTGGCTGGTCGGCATCATCGTCACGGTGCTGGTAGCCGTCGTCGATGCGATGATCGCGCGGGCGTGAGTTGCTCCGGGGAGCTATCGCCGCCTGCGTGAGGGCCGACCTTCCCCGATCGTCGCGATTCGGCTGATCACGTCCTCGTGAAGTGCCCGCATGTACCGGCGGGTTTCTTCGTCGCCGGCCTGAATCTCAGCTCGCAGTCCGACGCCCATCGCACTCATTTCGCTGCGGATGTCAGAAAACCCATCGCGCATCTCGAGGCGAAGTTGAACGAATTGCGACTCGAGGGCCGCGACCCGATCAGGCAATTCCTTCAGTCGTTCCACCATGTGCTCCAGAATCTCGACACGCTCGACGATCGACCGGTCCTGCATCCTCGGCCTCCCGACGAGGCTCTGTGCGAACGTCATGCCTGCGGGCGCCGACGACGATAGCACGGGCGCGATGACGTTTCAGGCGCCGTTGACAATCACCGCCGACGATGGCAACGTCGTCGAGTGCAGCGGCCCGCGCACACAGACACGTGGCAGAAACAGACATCAGTTCAGCCGCGGCCATGCGCAGAATCGGCCAACTGACCGCCCCGTTCCCGCAGTTGTCCTTGCAAATGCCTCCGGCACCCGGCGTGCAAAGACGGTCAGCGGAGGACTGAAATCATGCCGGTCGTTGAGCAGCGGGTCTCGTATCTCGAGGGGCAAATGAACGAATATTCACACGTCGTCGCTGACATCCGGGAGACCATGCGGCATCTGGAGCATCGCATGGACGAGCGGTTCGACGGACTTGACCAGAAGATGTCGCGCCAGTTTCTCTGGCTGGTGGGCGTGCAGATGACGATGCTCATCGCCGTCGTCGGTGCGTTGATCGCGAGGGCGTGACACGCCGGGTCGTTCCGACCCGGCCTACGTACTGACGGACCCGGCCTACGTACGGGGGCGTTCAGGCGCTCGGGCGACTAATGTCAGGACGCGTGGTGACCGCAGCGTGAATCGATGGTGAGCTGCGTGCAACTGTAGACGCGCGCTGGGCGCCTGTGCGTGGCGTGGAACACGCATAGCCCAGGACGTGGTGATCCCGGACGCCTACGAAGACCACTCGTTCTGGCCTCGGCTCCGTCTAGGCCTCAAGGACGAGCTGTCGGTGGCTCGGTACGCCTTGCGTCCGCAATCGACGCGGAAGTTCGTCATCTTCGCGCAGGGCAGAAGCGGCTCCACGCTGCTGACGAGCACGCTGAACGCCCACCCGGAAATTGCCTGCAAGAAGGAGATCCTTGGTCTGCCGCGATTGCGGCCGCTGACCTACATCGAGAACGAAGCGCGCAAGGCGGCGCCACGGCACTTCGGCTTCCACGTCAAGTGCTACCAGCTGGCAAAGTGGCAGCGCGTGCGCGATCTGCAGCCGTTCCTGCGCCAGCTCGACGCGCACGGCTGGAAGATCATCTACCTGCTCCGCGAGAACGTCTTCGAACAGGCGGTGTCGAACATCTACGCCGAGCACGTCGGCCAGTACCACTTTCTGAAAGACGCCGGAGCCGCGCGCCCCACGCTGCCGCACGTGGACCCGAACTCGCTCCTCGCACGCATGCGCGACCGGATGACGTTCCGCTCGTGGGAACAGTCGGCCTTGCTCAACCTCCCGCACCTCGCCCTCAGCTACGACCGGCACCTCCGCTACGAAAGCGCACATGCGCGGACGTTTGAACGCATCCAGGAGTTTCTGGGCGTGCGCCGCGAAGCGTTGCCGATCAGCCTCGCCAAGGTCGTCAATCGACCGCTGAGCGAGATGATCGGCAACTATCGCGAAGTGGCCGCGCGTGTCCGCCAGACGGAGTTCGCAGGCCTGCTGGAGCCGGCGTGACCCCGCACGTCTTCTGGCTCTGCGGCCTCTCAGGCGCCGGTAAGTCCACGCTGGCCGATCGCCTCACGTCCCACCTGCGCGCGAAGCAGCGAGCGGTCCTCGCCCTGGACGGCGACGTCCTGCGCAGCGGGCTCTGTCGCGACCTGGGCTTCTCCGACGCGGACCGCACGGAGAACCTGCGCCGCGCTGCCGAACTCGCGCGGCTGGCGGCCTGCCAGGGGATGGCGGTGGTCGTCGCCTGCATCACGCCGCTCAACGCTCATCGGCGTCTCGTCGCGGACATCGTTGGCCGTCCGCACCTGTCGCTGATCTATCTCGACGCGCCGCTCGCAGTGTGCCGGCAGCGCGACGTCAAGGGGCTGTACGCCCGCGCCCTGGACGGCGCGGTGCCGCTCATGACGGGCGTGTCGTCGGCGTTCGAGCCGCCGACGACTGCGGATCTCGTCATCCCCACGGAGCACGAG
>JBEBGV010000167.1:0-4017 GCA_040081265.1 Vicinamibacterales bacterium | reverse complement strand
CAGCGGTGGCCAGCGCCGCGCTCGTCGCCTGGCCACAGGTGCGACTGCTCGCCCGTTCAGGAACCGAAGGGCCGTTCGATCGGGCCGACGTGGTCTATGTCAGCGCCGGCGTCACTCATCCCGTCGCCGGATGGCTGGACTGCCTGAACATCGGTGGCAGGTTGATCTGTCCCCTGACAAGCGCCGACCTCGGTGGTGCGATGCTCCTCGTCACCAGGAGGTCTGCATCCATGTTTGCGGCGAGGTTTCTGATGCGGGTGGGTTTCATCCCGTGCACCGGCGCGCGATCTGATGGCGAATCTCAGGCACTGTCCCAGGCCTTCGCTCAGCGAGACATGCACGCGGTTCGGTCACTGCAACGCGCCACGGCACCTGACCAGAGCGCCTGGATGATCGGGAATGGCTGGTGGCTGTCGACGAGGGCGTGAGCCTACGCTCGGTGTCCAACGCCGTAGAGGAAGTAGTGCGGCGTCTGGTGAATCACGAAGTCCCACCCAAGGGTCCGGAGCTGGTCGGTGAGCGCAGGGGCGTCGTAGAACACCTTGTAAATCTGATACTCGCGCCCGTCGTTCAAACGCCTCTGCAGGGTGGTGGCTTCCGGACCCGGTAGTCGATGGTCTCGTGCCGTGGAGGAAGGTTCACGCCGTGAGTCCGCAAAGAACACTCGTCCGCCCGGTGCCAGGCACCTCTCGACCAGCCGCCAGAAGTCCTCGAACCGCTCAGGGGGGACGTGAGACAGCCAGAAGCTGAAGAACACGGCGTCGAACTGCTCGGTCGGCCGCCACTCGAACAGGTCCGCCTGGACATAGGAGACGTGCGGTGACAACACGCGCCGACGGTTGACGGCCAGCACCTCGGAGGACCCGTCAACGGCAACCACGGTCGCCGCGGTTCGCGCCAGTTGCTCGGTCCAGATGCCTGTCCCGCACGCAAGTTCAAGGACTCGGCCAGCCGCCTGAAACTCGGTCAGCGCGCGCGCGATCGACTGTCCTTCATCCCGCCACTGGTCGTTCAGCGCGGCGCCATGGTCGTAGCGACCCTGTCGCAACCACCACTCGTCATATTCGCCCGCTCGAGCGCCGTAATACTCGAGTTGCTCGCGCAGAATTCGCGTGTCGCCGGCAACGCTCATATCGGCACACTCATTCACGCGATTGTAGTCCGCGACTCGTGCGAAAATTGGCGCCCATGGCGCAAAGCGACAGCGCATTTGCGGGTTCCATCCCGCAGACCTACCAGACCTACCTCGTCCCGCTCATCTTTGAAGCCTACGCCGCGGACATGGCGGCGCGCCTGGCGGCACGGCCAGTGTCCCGGGTCCTCGAAATCGCGGCCGGCACCGGCGTGGTCACACGGGCGCTCGTCTCCGCGCTACCGCAGCCCGTCGCGATCGTTGCAACTGACCTGAATCAGGCCATGCTCGATCAGGCAATCGTCGCTGGGACGTCTCGTCCGGTGGAATGGCGTCAGGCCGACGCCACCCAGCTTCCCTTTGACGATGGGTCGTTTGATGCGGTCGTGTGTCAGTTTGGCGCCATGTTCTTCCCGGACAAGGCCAAAGCGTTCTCGGAGGCCCGGCGCGTGCTCAGGCCTGGCGGATTCTACGTGTTCAACGTCTGGGATCGCCTCGGCGCCAATGAATTCGCCGACGTCGTGACGACCGCGCTCGAATCCGTGTTTCCAACCGACCCGCCGCGATTTCTGGCGCGTACGCCATACAGCTACTTTGACGACGGAGCGATCGCCCGTGACCTGCGCGTTGGAGGCTTCGCGGGGGCGAAAATCGATACGGTGCCGGCCCGCAGTCGAGCCGCCTCCGCCCGAGTGCCGGCGATCGCGTACTGCCAGGGCACGCCACTTCGAAGCGAGATCGAAGCGCGTGACGCGTCAGGGTTGAGTGCGGCCACCGACGTGGCCACCGAGGCCATCGCCCAGCGCTTCGGACGCGGCGCGGTGGACGCGCAGATTCAGGCCAAAGTTGTGACGGTCGAGCGCTGACCAGCCATGACACACAGGATTTCGGCTGGGGTACTCGTCGAGCTGGACGACCGCATCCTGCTGGTGCGCTACGGACAGCACGACTTCTGGGTGGCACCTGGAGGCGGAGCGCGCGGCACCGAGAGCCTGCGTGAGACCGCGCGTCGCGAGGCGCGCGAGGAGACCGGCCTCGACATCGAGGTGCGCGAACTGATGTACATCGAGGAGTTTCACAGCCCCGACGTGCGCTACTGCAAGTTCTGGTTCGCGGGCTGGCTGCTGGGCGGCACGCTGTCGGTCGGGGGCCCGGAAGCCCGCGCCGAAGGCATCGCCGAAGCGGCGTGGATCAGCCGAACGGAGTTTGCCGGTAAGCGCGTGTTTCCCTCAGTGCTGGCCGACCGTTACTGGACCGACCGCATGCAGAAACCCCGCGTGCCCGTTCACCTCGCCGAGGTGCGCGCCGTCGAGTTCTGGTAGCAGCTCCTATGGGTTGATCAGCGCACAGAGGGCGGCGTGTGTCGAGGCGTCGGCGCCGATGACGAGCCCGATGGCGCCGGCCTCCCACGGCTGTCCACGAAGATCGCTGACGACGCAGCCAGCGGCACGGCACAGGGCGAGGCCGGCGGCAAAGTGGACCTCCTTCTCCATCACGTCCCCGTCGGTGACATACCCCGCTCGCTGCCCGGTCGCCACCCACGTCACTGCCATCGTGGACGAGACAACGCGTGGCTTGAAGCGTGACAAGAACGCGGGATCGGCAGCGAGAACGCCAGCCCTGAACCCTGGCGCGCTCGGGAACGGTGGGTCGAGATTCAGGTCGACGAGTTTGGACGCCCCACTCGGCCTGAGCGGCGCGTCCAGGCCGCCGGCACGCACGCAGGCCGCCGTGCCGTCAGTCCAGTAGATTTCGTCGGTGAAGGGATCTGACACCGCGGCAGCCACCAGTCGATCGGCGTCCCTGAGCGCGGCGTTGACCGCCACCACCCGCATGCCAGCCGCATAGTTCAGCGTGCCGCAGAGCGGATCGAGCAGCCACACCCGGGCCGCATCCTTCGCACCGCCGCTGCCGCTCTCCTCGCCGATGACGCCGTCATCGGGACGCTCGCGGCGCAGCACGGCCAGCATGGCCTCTTCGGATTCGATGTCAGCCTCGGTCGCAAAGTCGTCGCCGCCCTTAGACAGGCGCTTCAGCGCCGAACCGAACCGCCCGCGCACGACCACCGCCGCGCGCCTCACGACGTCGATTGCCACGTCACTGTCTGTCACGGCTCTCTCATGCTCGTGCCGCTTGAGGTCCACTCGCGCACCAGGGACTGGGCAATTGCCACGAGGTCTCCGTCGGGCACAAACGTAACGTGATCGGGCAGCCTCGGCAGTTCAGCCTGGTCACCGACAAAGAAGGCACGCTCACTCGCCAGGAACATGTCCGCATCCCGCCAGGAGTCTCCCACACTGGCGACCCTGGCGACCGGAACGTCCAATGAGGCGGCCAGGTCGCGAACCCATCTACCCTTGTCACGGGGCCAGACGTGCGCGATCTGACCGTCATCGTCGATGGAAGTGCCCTGGCAGTGAGAGACACCAAGACGTTGGCCGAAGCGCTCCACTGCGAACAGCCAGGTGATCGAGGAAATCGCACACTCGACTCCGGAGCGTTTCAGCAGGTCTACCGCTTCGGTCGCACCGCTCGCCAGGTCGGCGTCATCGAGACATTCAAGGAGGCGTGCCTCCGGCACCGCGCGGTACCATGTCGCCATCTCTTCCCGCGCCGCCGCGAGGTGCTCTTCCGAACGGAGCCGTTCTATTGAGCGCATCCGAGGCAACCTGCCCAGCGGTTCCGCAATCAGTTCGCAAACAGTCCGACCTTTGATCAAGGTTCCGTCGAGGTCGAACGCTACGAGACCACGCACACGGTGAGTCATCGGCTAACACCGAGGATACAAGAGCACGACGTTGGCTCGATCGCGACTTGGCGACCGATGATTGAGTCGCTTCGGGCCATGGTGGCGAAGCCGTGTGGAGACGACCGACACTGACGCC
>JBEBGV010000166.1:0-4019 GCA_040081265.1 Vicinamibacterales bacterium | reverse complement strand
CCGCCTGGCCGCCGTGCTCTTGGACACCCCCCATAGCTTCCCGGCGGCCCTAACAGAACCGCCAGGAATTTGCATCGCGGGGATATGCTTTCTCGGCCGCCCAAGCTGCTTCCCTTGTGCTCGGGCACGCTGCAATCCGGCCATTACACGCTCTCGAAACCGTTCTCGCTCGAACTCAGCCAACGCCGCGAGGATGTGAAGCTGTAACTTCCCGGCCGGGGTCGGTGCAATCGGTGCGGCGCTGAAGCCACTGGCTTCAGGGCGATAGCCCCGGGTTGAAGGCGGACATTCTCTGAAAAATTTCTGGAGAGCGAACGCCCGGAGTCCCACGAAGTCCCATGTTGAATATGGGGTCCCCCCGTGTCCCCTCCCTGCTCTGATTACTCATGCGCGAGAAAATCAGACCCTGGTCACACAGTCAGAATGTTTTCTGACTCGGAGCAGAAGAGACCAGCGCAGAGCGCAGCGAACCACCGCCAAACTGGAGGCGCGATTGGTGTCGCTTGTGCTTCGTATTGAGGCGAGAACTTCGCGTTTGATTCCGGTCTCAGAGTGACTCAACGGGACGCCCGCGTGCGCTAACACGCGAACGCCCCTAACCATCAACCAACCGTAGATTGGCTGACGGCTTCTGCGATCCTATCGCAGCCCGTTGGCCCTCCATTCGGAGGACCACATGGCAACTCCCGCTCCCGCAACGTTCGCGCGTCTCCTGGAACAGGCCGTTAACGAACCCGGCATTCTCTCCGACGCCTATCGCCAGTTCCACGGCTATAGCGTTGGCAATCAGCTTCTGGCGCTCACTCAATGCCTCACAAGGGACATCAAACCCGGGCCTATTGCGACCTTTCAAGGCTGGAAGGATGTCGGACGCTATGTGCGACGTGGGGAGAAGGCGCTCACCCTGTGCCAACCGGTGACCGTTCAGCGCACCACAACCAGCCCGGACGGCGGAGACGAGACCCAGCAGGCAACCTGGTTCGTGTATCGGGCATCCTGGTTCGTCCTGGCGCAGACCGACGGCCCACCCTTCCCCGAACCCAGTAGCCCGGCGTGGGACTGCGAGAGGGCGCTGACCAGTCTCGACGTGGTTGAGATTCCCTTCGACCACACCGACGGCAACTGCCTGGGGTTCGCACGTGAACGCACGATCGCTATCAACCCAGTCAATGCCATGCCCCACAAAACGCGCTTTCACGAGTTGGCGCACGTGGTCCTTGGCCACACCTCAGAAGGTCTACACGCCGACGACGACCGAACACCACGGAACCTGCGGGAGTGCGAAGCCGAGGCGGTCGCGCTCGTCTGCTTAGCTGCGCTGGAACTGCCTGGTGTCGAGTATTCGCGTGGATACATTCAGCACTGGTGGGGTCGAGGCAATCCGATCCCAGAGCCATCAGCGCGACGCATCCTCAGGGCGGCCGACCAGATCCTAAAAGCCGGTGTGCGCTAGTGGGGGCAAAGATTCTCCTAGTCCTCTTCGTGTTCCTGTACCTCGCGTCGCTATGGCCGTGGAAGCGACGATGAAGGCGGCCATCTATGCCCGGGTCTCCACATTCGACCAAGAGCCGGAAAACCAGCTCCAAGAGCTGCGGCGGTACGTGGAGGCGCGGGGCTGGACGTTCACCGAGTTTGTAGACCGGGGAGTGAGTGGGGCGAGGGAGACTCGCCCTGCTCTCGACGCCCTCCTCAAGGACGCCAAGCGGAGGCGGTTTGATGTCGTCGTGTGCTGGCGGCTGGACCGCCTGGGACGCAACCTCAGGCACCTGGTAACGATGCTGGAGGACTTACAGCAGGTGGGCGTGGCCTTCGTCAGCCTCGGTGAGGGAATCGACTGCACGACCCCAGCGGGCAAGCTGCAGCTCCACATCCTGGCCGCCCTCGCGGAGTTCGAGCGAGCCCGTATAGCGGAACGCGTGAAGGCTGGACTGGCTCGGGCCCGGAGTCAGGGCAAACGGCTCGGTAGACCTGAACGACGGGTTCCAGCGGCCATCCTGGAACCTGTGCGAGGCCTGCCCTTGGCTGTTGCTGCGTTGCGGCTCGGCGTATCCCGCTCAACGCTCAAACGCTGGCGCAAGCAGGTCCAACAAACCCCCTCGATTTAGTCCGCACTTTCGCCCCGGGTTGGCGGGCATTCTCGTGGCTGGCCTGGGGGTTCATCAAACATGTGATTGCCGACCTGGACTCACTAAGCGTCGTGGCATCGAAGAGCACGGTGGCGCAGTTGGATGCGAGAAGATCGACGCAGCGCTCAAGGTGATGTGGCAGATGCACGGACACGACAGGGCGCACCAGCCGTCACAAGAATGGGCGGGGCTGACATGACCGGAGTCATGCGAAGAATCACAAGAACCCCAACAACCTGAGTTCGTCGACTTTCAGTAGGTCGAGCCCCCGCAGATGTGGACGATAGTCCGTGGACCAATAACCCACAGGGTCAGACGATGCGGGCGTGCCTCCGGCCAAGCCGCATCCCTTTCTCAAGAAGCTAGGCGCCCGGGTGCGTCTGCTGAGGGAGCGAAAGGGCCTGTCTCAAGAAGCCCTCGCCGACGCGGCTGATGTCGACCGGTCATACATGTCAGGAATCGAGCGCGGCCTGCGGAATGTCTCGGTTCTGAATCTCGCGAAAGTCGCCAAAGCTCTCGGCGTTCCCATCACTTCCCTATTCGACCTCGAATAAATGAGGCCCCGGCCGTAGACTATCGTCTACATCAATAACCTGTCGATACTCCGTCTGCGGGATCGAAGCGTCCTTCAGCACTGAGCCAGTGTTCAAGACCGCCTCCCGCTGACATCATGTCTGCAGAGGATTCCAAAACCACGACCGGCGGCAAGTGGCTCCGGACCGTCGTCACAGACGCGCCCATCCTCGTGGTCGTCTGGCTAATCGGAGGGACCGAATTCCTTAAGGTATTCCTAGGCCTCATCGGCGTGGTGGTTCTAATTGCTTTCGGGGTCTACGCGGCTAGTGCCGTCGCGGGTCAGGCGGAGCAAGGCTTCAAGCCGGAGCGCGGGCCTCAGCAGCGGTGGACTTACCTCGTGGTAGTGATAGGAGGCATCTACGCCATCTATTACGTAGGGCACAGCATCTTCCGCTAACGAGCAACTCTAGAATGACTGCCGCGGACGTCGCTCGGTTGCAGGACAAATATCACATCGCGACGGCTCCCCCGCCAACTGGCCTCACCGTCCCAGCCGCCTTCCACTACATCCATTTCAAAGCGTTCGTCTTCCTGCAGCTAGGGCCGGAGACTTACCGCCAGTTCGACGCTCTGCACCAACCGCCGTCGCATTGGCCCAACAAGAAGCTCGACGCGGTTCGACTCGGCTGCGAGCAACTGCTTCTGTGGTGTGGCCTATCGATAGATCAGCCATTGGAAGGCATTGGCGTGGGCGGCTTCCACGCACTCATGCGCGTCTTTCACTTCGAGTCGGTTTCACACTCGACAACGATCGTCTCACCCGGTCTTGTTGTTGACGCGATGTTGATGCGGCACGCCGTGCAGCCCGAGCGCGAACTCGTTCTGTATAACCAAGTGGTAGTCAGCGCAATGCAGGGAAGGCCACTAGACGCCTAAAGAACAGGGCAAAGTAACCGATTACTCTAGATGCGCTTGCACAGGCCTCGCGGTCGTCACGTCTTTGCCGGTCACCTGCCCTCACTCGCCGCTGCCCTCCTCATCGTTGCCTCGACCAGCCTGGTCGGACGAGGTCAAACATTGACCGACGTCGCCAAGAAGGAAGCTGAGCGCCGTCAGGGTGTAGCCACTCCCGCGAAGGTGTATACCAACGCGGACACAAAGCCGTTCGAGCGCGATAAGCCTTCAGTCTCAACGCCTTCGCCATCGGAGCGCGATCAGCCCATCCAAGCTTCAGGCCCGGTCGGCTCAACGTCCTCAAAGTCGTCGATGGAAGATATGCGTGAACGTGCAGAGGCCATGTTTGGGGCTCGGTTGTCTCAGCTCGACGGCGAGGGGCGTCGCAAGAACGATGAGTATCGCTCGGTTTCAGCAGCGGCA
>JBEBGV010000165.1:0-4187 GCA_040081265.1 Vicinamibacterales bacterium | reverse complement strand
GAATCACTGCATCCGACGGGAGCACCTCAGCCCAGTTTTCACAATATAGATACCGCAGAACTTCATGACGGGCAACCACGAACCGTAGGGCTGCTCTAAACGCCTTTGGCTCAAATGCTGAATGAATCAGAATTGGAACGACCCTTTGACCATAGTCAACCTCCCTGATCAGGGTCAACCAGCGTTTCTGTTGCACCGAGAGCGGACGACGGATGGATTCGCCGGGCCCGCCTTTTGCAAATGGAATATCCAACCGACCAATCGGATTGGACGACTCAACCAACTCCGAGCGGTTCACGGAAGCAACAGACGCTTGCTGGCAGGAAAGCCTTGCCTCAAGATTCGCGACGAGTTCTCGGATGGTCGGATGCTGAAAGGCTATCCGTGGAGGTAGCTCACATCGCAGATGCTTCTGGATGTGATTCCTAAACCGAATAGCAGACAGAGAGTCGAGGCCATATTCGAGAAGCGGTCGATCTGGGCTAATGTCGTCGCGCGACAAACCGCCAATGACGGCCGCAAGTCCATTCAGAAGAAAGTTTGTCAATAGCCGATTCCGCTGACTAGGCGCAACCTCTGCTAGTTCGCGCCTCAGCGTAGCACCATCGTTAGGGCGGACGTCGCCCCCCTTGACTCCTTGTAGAAAAAGAGGATCTTCGCCTACATGTTGAGTGAGATATTTGTTCCAATCGTTTGGAAGCACCGCGAGTTGGGGAGGGGCTTCTTTTATATAGTTCAGAAGCACTGCCCCGCCGTCAGATGACGAAATACTGCCCATTCCAGTGTCTATGAGGGTAGTGAGGACATCGGGATGCTTTGCAAGATATCCTACGTCTCGCCACGGGCCCCAGTTGACCGCTACACAACGCTGCCCTCTTTGCCGAGCCCAATTCGCTAGCGTATCGAGAACGCTGCACGCCGCAGCGTGGCTTGCTTGTCCCACGTTACCAAGGACTGATGTGGCCGAAGAGTAAAGCACAAACCAGTCCGGCCGCAGGCCGTGCGCACACAGTGCATCCACGATGTTCCAGGCACCCTGGATCTTCGGGCCCATGACTTGGGCGATACGCTCCCTCGTGAGGTCTACGATCAATCCGTCATCAATGACCCCAGCAGAATGGACAACACCTTGGAGGTGGTGACCGCTCTCCTTCACTTGACGAATCAAGGCGTTAACTTGGTCTCTTTTCGTCACATCACCTTCAACTATCGTTACTTCACCGCCAAGTTCGCAAATTGCATCAACGGCCTTTTTCGCGGCGGCCGATGGCTTAGAACGGCCGAGCAGGACAAACCTTCGGACTCCCTGACTTAGCAAATACTCGGCGGTCCACAGGCCTAATCCAGCAAACCCACCGGTGATTAAGACTGTTCCGTCAGAGGCAAGCGGTAGCGCCTTGGCTTGCACGTTACTCGTTTGAAGCCGAGGTACGTATAAGAGACCTTCCCGTAGGGCAATCTCTAATTCCTTCCCATTGCTCCTCACAACTTCTACGACACGGTTCGCGGACATTGTGTCACAACAGTCCAAGTCTATGCGCGAGCTTCGCAGTTCTGGATGCTCTAACGCAGACACTCGCCCGAGACCCCAAATTGACGATTGCCCCAAACCTGGGGTCGCATCGCTGTTCCCGACGCGTTGAGCCTCTGCTGTCACGCACCACACTCGCGGCCTGATGTCACCGAGTTCGACGCATAGCTTGATGACGTTAATGGCAGACCACAGAATATCCGCCACTTGCACACTGAGGTCTTGTTCGGTTGTCGACTTACTCTCCAAGGCCCATAGGTAGACGACCGTCTCAACAAGGTGTCCTTTCAAAGCATCCTGCAATTGTCTAAAGTCCTGCTCCGAGTGTGGATTTATGGAATACGCGTCCTCTCCTGAGGCTTCAAAGTGGATACCAGGAGTCACGACAATATGCTTGATACGGCGTCGTACTAATTCCGAGACCACTTGCGCTCCAAAGCCAGTCGAATCGACGAAGACGACCCAAGGGCCGCCCTCGGATGAATTATGGACCTGCCCTTTGTTTTCGGCGTCAGCTGAGACGGCCTTCCACTTAATCTCGTAAAGGAGTTCTCGGGTGTTGGCCAGGTGTGGTGATGGTTGATGGGCCAAAGCGGGGGGCGCCCCGGGCGAAGAAATCCAAAAGCGCTGACGTTGGAAAGGATACCTTGGAAGGTGGACAAAACCACCATAGCCGCTCTGAATCGCTCGCCAATCCAGTTCCAAGCCTAGCTCATAAAGGTCAGCGACAGCCTTGTACAAGGTCACCAACTCGTTTTCGCCGGGCCGCATTGAAGCAAGCCATGGACCAGGGTGGTGCGGAAGTGCCTGAGCAGCAATTCCAATTAGGTGGGGAGTGGCTCCGATCTCGATAAACACACCAACCCCAATGCTCTCTAGCGTCTTTAAGCCATCCTCAAATCTCACGGTCTCACGCAGATGGCGTCGCCAGTATTCGGGAGTGATGGTGTTATCGGAGACTATCCTGCCGCTGACGTTGGAGACAAAGGTTACCGAGGGCGGGCGGAAACGAACTTGTGAGGCTGAGTCCTCGAAGGCTTCTAAGATCGGTTCCATCAAGTGGGAATGGCCCGCCCGTGTGACACGTAGTTCCCGCACTTCAACCCCGAGCGACTCCAAACGTGCACACGCACTCCGTACAGCTGCCTTCGTACCGGATATGGTCGTATTATGTGGCGAATTGACCGCCGCGATACTAACACCAAGACTGTGTTGATCAATGAACGCCCGTGTCGTAAGCTCGTCCGCGAACACCGCTGCCATGCCGGCGTCTTCCGAAAGGGACTGAAGGAGTCTTCCGCGATCACAGACCAATTGAAGTGCGTCTTCAAACGAAAATACCCCAGCGGTACAGGCCGCAGCAAATTCCCCCAAACTATGACCCATGACAGCATCAACTTTCAGGCCCCATGATTTGAGTAGTGCGATTGTTGCAATCTGGGTGACGAAAACCAGAGGCTGGATATCGGAAATTCTATTTAGGCAATCGTGGCCCGAATAGAGCGCTTCGCTAGCGGTTCGTCCGATCGATCGGCGAAGAACCTCATCCGCCGAATCCATTACCTGCCGAAATACCTCGCAACCGTTATACAGGGCGAATCCCATTCCGCCGTATTCAGCACCTTGTCCAGTGAATAGAACCCCAACACGGTCTACTCCCGGCTTCCGCTCTGGAGATGACAGGTCACCGCTGGCTACATCGTCCAGCGCAATGAGCAACTCCGTTCGGTTTCTCACAATCAAGCACCTGCGAATGCGATAGTGGTGCCGACCGACTCCGACCGTGAAACAAAAGTCGCCGATTGACACGTTGATATTCTCTCGCAAATACTCTGCGTAACGGAGAGCCAAATCCTTGAGTGCTGGCTCAGAATGGGCACTCAACGGCACGATGTACGTTGGTCGGGCGGGAGCCTCAACCGTATCCACTGCAGGCGCCTCCTCAAGGATTACGTGCGCATTCGCCCCGCCGAGACCGAATGCACTTACTCCGGCTCGGAACAGCGAGTTCTCTTTCCATTCGCGAAGTTGGGTGTTGATGAAGAATGGAGTGTGCTCAAGGTCCAAGTGAGGATTAGGCCGTTCGAAATGCAGTGTGGGAGGGATTTCTCGGTGGTGAAGCGCCAGCGCGGTCTTGATTAGTCCGGCCATACCTGACGCCCACCCGAGGTGCCCAAGATTAGACTTCACTGATCCGAGCGCACACCAGCCGAATTCTGAGGATGCGTAGGCGCGGGTCAGAGCCTGAACCTCGATAGGGTCACCAAGGGGGGTAGCTGTGCCATGGCCTTCAACAAAGGAGATCGTCCTTGGTGCGACGTTGGCCGCTCGCAAAGCGGACTCAATGACGCGTTGCTGTCCCAATACGCTGGGCGCGATCATACCCACCTTGCTCGCTCCATCGTTATTAACAGCGCTACCCTTAAGGACGGCGTAGATCATATCGCGCGAGGCGATTGCATCACTGAGCCTCTTCAATGCAACAATTCCAACACCATTTCCGAAGACCGTACCGTCGGCGCGTGCATCGAAGGAACGACAGTGCCCGTCGCTCGAAAACATCATTCCGGGTTCGTAAGAGTATCCTGTCAATTGGGGCGAAGACACACTTGCAGCACCCGCGAGGGCCATGTCGCACTCGAACTCCAATAGCTGT
>JBEBGV010000093.1:0-15642 GCA_040081265.1 Vicinamibacterales bacterium | reverse complement strand
CTGCCACACCAACAACGTCTACAAGGGCACCGCGCGCGACTGTGTCGGCTGTCACCGCGACGACTACACCCGCACCACGACGCCCAACCACGCCTCCGCCGGTTTCTCGACCGCCTGTGAGAGCTGCCATAAAGCGACCGACTCGGCGTGGCGCGGCGTGGCGTTCAACCACAGCACGGTCTTCCCGCTGGTGGGACGGCACGCCCAGGCGGCGTGCGCCACGTGCCACAAGAACAACGTCTTCAAAGGCACCCCGCGCGACTGCGTTGGCTGTCACCGCGACAACTACACCCGCACGACGTCACCCAACCACGCCTCGGCGGGCTTCGGGACCACGTGCGAGAGCTGTCACAAGCCCACCGACTCGGGCTGGGGTCAGGGCACCTTCAACCATCGCTTCCCGATCACTTCCGGGCCACACAAGCAGACGTGTGTGACGTGTCACACCTCGTCGGGCAGCTACCAGGTATTCAACTGCCTGTCGTGTCACGCCCACGAGCGCACGTCGATGGATGCCAAGCACCGGAACCGCTCCGGGTATCGCTACGACTCGCTGGCCTGTTACAGCTGTCACCAGAACGGGAAGGGAGACTGAGCATGAGCGCCATCACAGGTCCGCGCCGGCTCGCCGCCGCGCTCGTTGTCGGCGCGATGGGCGCAGTGCTCGTGCCATCCTTCGCCGTCGCACAGGTCGCGTCGAGCAAGCCCTACGGACGCGTGTCATTCAACGTCGACACGACCGGACGGACCACCGAAGGCCTCCCCGCGCGGCGCGATTCGGAAATCTCGACCTCGCTGACCTTCGTCATGCCGGACGCCGATACCGGCGGGGCCGAGTTCGGCGTGGACCTCCGCCAGGCTCGCCGCTTTCCGGCCGACCGCCCGTCGCGCCTGTCGATCTACGACGGCTATGCGGGCGTCCACAGCGGCGGCGCCACGCAACTGCGCGTGCGCGGCGGCCACATGTGGCTCCAGGACATGGGCACCGTCGGCGCGCTGGCGGGCATCCTGGGCGAGGTTCGACACGGCACACTCGGCGAGGGAACCCGTCTGCGCGCGGGGTTCTTTGCCGGACTCGAACCGCTGGTCTACGAAACAGGCTATGCGCCGGGCATCCGCAAGGAAGGCGGCTACTTCGCCTTCGAGCGCGGCTACCTGCAGCGCCACACGGTCGGCTTCGCGCGGGTGCGTCAGGGCGGCCTGACCGAGCGATCGCTGCTGACCTTCTCCAATTTCATCCCGGCGGGCAAGCGCTTCTTCGCCTATCAGGCGGCCGAGTTCGACATCAAGGGCCCGGCCAATGGCACCGCCGGCGGCGGCCTGTCGTACTTCCTGGCCAACGTGCGGGTGTCGCCGACAGACCGCGTCGAGATCCTCGGCACCTACAACCGGGGGCGGGCGCTCGATGCCCGCGGCCTCACCGAAGATCTGCTCAAGGGTCGGCCCCTGACCACCCAGGCGATCGAAGGCCTGCGCTACGAGTCACGCGGCGCGCGACTCACGGTGGAGGTGGTGAAGAACGTGCGCATCTACGGCGGCATCGCCACCGACCGCAATAACCGAGACGATGATCCGACTGCCCGCGTCACCGTGGGTGGGCACGCCGGCAATGTGTTCGGAAGTGGCTTTGACCTGTCGGCGTCCGACGCGCGCATCAATCGGCCGAACGCGCCGTTCCACTCGCGCTATCTCTCGGTCGGCCGGGCGCTTGGCCGGGCCGTGTATCTCAGCGTGGACTACTCGACCTCACTGTCAGTGGTCCGCTTTCAACGCAGCGACGGCCTGGTCATCGAGACGCGGCCGTGGACGAGACAGTTCACGATCAACGGTTCTGCCATGCTGAACCGCTACCTGTCGCTGCTCGTCACCGTCGACGATGAAGCCGACGACACATCGACCGGGCTGCGGCTGTTTTCCGGCCTGTCGTACCGCATCCAGTGATGCACCCACGAGGACTCTCACCCATGAAACTCACCCTCTCGCTAGCCTGTGCCCTGCTGATGGGCACGTCGGTGTTTGCGCAAACCACCACCGCGCCGCTGTCGTCGGACAACGCCGCCACGCACCTGGTCCGCGCCGCGGGCATGTCGCTCCGCGATGGCGATCTGCCTCCGGGCATCCTGACCGTGCGCGTCGTTCAAGGTGGCTTCACCGGCAACGTCGCCAACCAGCTGGTCACGGTGCAGATCATCGGCGGTGCCACCGAGACGGCGACCACCGGATCCGATGGACGCGCGCAGTTCCCGCACATGCCCATCGGCGGGCGTGCCCAGGCCTGGACCGTGTTGGGCACCGAGAAGCTGATGTCAGACGAGTTCGACATCCCCAGCGAGGCGGGTCTGCGGGTGCTGCTGGCAGGTGGGGGCGAGGCCACCGCCAGCGGTGTGGCGCCCGCGTTCGCGCCGGGAGCGCCGGTCGCCCCGATCGCCGCGGCCAGCGACGTGACCTTCGCCCCGCCTGCGACCTCCGGCACCTCAGCGTCGACCGGCATCATGGTGATCAGAGTCCTGCTGGCGCTGACCAGCATCGTCTGCTTCGGGCTGTTTGTGTTTGCGCGACGCTATCGGCTGGTTCGCCGAACGGAAGCCGCCAGGCCGGTTGAGGCGCAGCCGTCAGGAGCGTGAGACGGTCCGCGCGACCGCAGCGCGCGATCGCAGCGTCCACCAGACGCGGAAGCCGAGGACAACCGCAACCGCCAGCGCCCAGCGGCGTGGCTCGGTGACGTCAGCCTTGACCAGCCACCAGAAGTGCACCACCGCGCCGACCGCCGCCACATACACCAGGCGGTGAAGCTGCTGCCACTTCCGCCCGAGACGCCGGATTGACGCCCTGGTCGAGGTGAGCGCGAGTGCCAGCAGGATCAGGAACGTCGCCATCCCCACCGTGATGAACGGCCGCTCGGCGATGTCGTCGAGCATGGTCGGCACGTCGAAGAACGAGACGAGCACGACCCACGTCAGCAGGTGGAGGCACGCGTAGAAAAAGGCGAAGAGGCCGAGCATCCGGCGAAGCTTGATGACCTCGTTCCAGCCGGTCAGGCGACGCACCGGCGTGACGGCGAGCGAGATCGTCAGCATCGCCAGCGCCCATGTGCCGGTCTGGTCGGTGATGTAGTCGACCGGGTTGGCGGTGAGGGTGCCCGGAAAGGCGTTGTACGCAAGCGCCGCCGCGGGGATGAGCGCGGCGGCGAAAGTCAGTCGTCTGACAGGAAGGATCGGCGGCGGCTTCAAAAATTGCGGCGCAGGTCCATGCCTGTGTAGAGGCTTGCCACCTGGTCGGCATAGCCGTTGAACGGCAGCGTCTTGCGCGGCAGGAACTCGCCGAGGCGGTGCTCGCGCGCCTGGCTCCAGCGCGGATGGTCGACGGTCGGGTTCACGTTCGCGTAGAAGCCGTACTCACGCGGGGCCTGCACCATCCACGCCGTGCGCGGCGCCGAGTCCACGAAGCGAATCTTGACGAGCGACTTCCCGCCCTTGAAACCGTACTTCCACGGCACGACCAGCCGAATCGGTGCGCCGTTCTGGTTCGGCAGGATCTGCCCGTAGAGTCCGACGGCGAGAAGCGCGAGGGGGTTCTTCGCTTCGTCAAGCCGCAGTCCCTCGATGTACGGCCACTGGAGGATGGGGCTGCGCACGCCCGGCATCTGCGCGGGATCGTAAAGCGTCACGAACTCGAGGTACTTCGCTGCAGAGGTCGGCTCGACCTTCTTGACCAGATCAGCGAGCGGAAGCCCGATCCACGGCACCACCGCCGACCACGTCTCCACGCACCGGTGACGGTAGATGCGTTCTTCGAGCGCGTAGCCCTTGATGAAGTCGTCGATGTCGTAGCTGCCCGGCTTGGCGACGTGTCCCTCGATGGCGATCTTCCAGGGGCGCGTCTTGAAGCGCTTGGCGAGGACCGCGGGTTCGTCCTTGTCGGTGCCGAACTCGTAGAAATTGTTGTAGGTGGTGAAGTCGCTGTAGGCGGTCAGCTTCTCGGTGGTGCTGAAAGGGCTCTTCTTCACGTTCGGGATGGCGGGCAGGGTTCCCTGCGCCTCCACGGTCTGGACGCCGCCAATGCCGGCTGCGATACCAACCGAGGCCGCGGCCGCGATGCGAAGGAAGTCCCGGCGTCCGTTATAGACGGATTCCGGAGTGATGTCCGAGTACCGGAGATCTTGAGCCTTCTTGATCAGCATGACGTCATTATAGGGGTTTGGCGGACCTAGACGGCGGGTCCCGCGGACCCGCCCTACGTACAGTAGGATGCCGCCAATGCCCAGCCGGTTTCTCCACCGCCTCCCCGCGGTCGTCGGCGTCGTAGCCCTGGCCCTCTGGCTGGGGCTGACGCCCACCTCTGCTCAGGCGCCCAAAGCCCCCCTTCAGGTGCTGTTTGTCGGGAACAGCTTTACGTTTTTTAATAATCTGCCCGAGGTGGTCGCGGGCATCGCCACCTCCCTTCCCAGGGGTCCGTCCATCGAACCAACGATGTTTGCCACCGGCGGGATGACACTGCAGTGGTACTGGGCTGCGGGCAAGGCGGCGGCCGAGATTGACCGTCAGAAGTGGGACTTCGTGGTCCTGCAGGAACAGAGCGCGCTCGGCGCCGGAACCGAGGTGGGCAACGGGGCACTGTCGCCGCCCGGACTCTTCCATGAGTCGGTCAGGAAGTTCGTGCCGCGGATCCGGGCAGGCGGTTCAACTCCGCTGCTGCTGATGACCTGGGCGCGGCTCTCACGTCCCGACGATCAGGCGCTGCTGACCAGCGCCTACGAGTCGATCGGCCAGGAGCTTGGCGTCACCGTGTCGCCGGCCGGGCTGGCGTGGCAGGAAGCCCGGCGCCTCTGGCCAACGCTCAGCCTGCACGTCGCCGACGGCTCGCATCCCAACCCGACGGGAACATACCTGACAGCCTGCGTGCTCTACGCGACGATCACCGGCCGCGATCCGCGCGGGGCGGCCGCGAAAATCGATGGTCACCCGTATTCGCGCGCGCGTCAGGGTATCGACCAGGACCAGACGACCACGCTCGTCAGCCTCGAGCCGGCGTTAGCGAAGCGGTTGCAGAGTCTGGCGTGGGATGTCGCGGCCCGGAAGTGACGCCCCACGGCGGGTCCTGCGGGTAACGGCGGGTCCTGCGGACCCGCCCCACGTACCGTCAGTGATGGGATGTAGGCCGGGTCCGAAGGACCCGGCAACTCACGCGCGCAGGCGGACCAGTTCGAGGCCGGGATAGTACTGCGTGAGGATCTCGCGCGCCGACTCGCCTCGCATCGCGCGCTTGCCCGCGCCAATCACGCACATGCCGACGCCGTGTCCATAGCCACGTCCGGCGAAGCGGAGCGTGTCGCCCTCGGTGATCATGCCAAACGCCGTGCTGCGCAGGCGCGTTGATCCCACCGCGAGACGGAACTGATTCCCGTCGATGACGCCGGGTTCGAGGCCCGCCAGGCGCAACGTCGCCACGCGGCCCGACGACGTCCAGCCTCCGACAGTGACGCCGGCCAGTTCCCCCTCGAAGCCCGCCCGGATGAGAACGGCATTGGCTTCGGCCAGGGGAAGGTCAAAGGTCCACGGCTGCTCGTCCTCGTGCACCGCGTCGACCCGAGACTGCAGGTACGGATAGTTGACGCCCGGCCACACGTCGATGGCGCGCTCCGAGCGACCGCCGCACGAGGCCGAGTAGTAGAGCTGCGCGGGACGTCCTTCGAAGGTGAGCACCTGCATAGCCGTGTTCTGGGTCAGGCGCCTGGTCAGGGGATTCGAGCCGCGAACCACCTGGCAATGGACGTTGTCGCACAGGTCGTAGCCGTCACGGCTATGTCGCCCCTCGTTCACCAGCGCGTAGGTGCGGATGGCGACGGCCAGCGCCTCGCGGGCCGCGTCGAGCGCCCGAGGGTCGCTCTCGGCCGCCAGCACCCGTGCGACATACACCTCGAGCGGCATGATGGCCACGGCTCCCGTTGCCGGCGTGCCGATGCGAATGGAACGACCAACGCTCCCGCGCTCGAGGTCGATGTCTGTCACCTCGTCCTGGGCGTCGGCCCTGCCCCCGAGGGCTCGAAATGCCAGCGCGCCGAGGGCGGCCAGCACACCTCGCCGAGACGACAGCAGGGTCATGCGGGCAGCCTCACAGCATCCGCTTGCAGCCGGGGCGGCATTTGCACTGGATGATCTTCTCACCGTCGGTGTAGTAGTCGTAGCTCAATTCCTCGCCCTTGGCGATGTTCCTTCCAGCCCGGATCCAGATGGTCCTGCCCACGATCTGGCTGTAGCAATTGGGCTTGCAGGCGTGGTTGATGAAGCGGGCGACGTTACCGCCCACGTGCGCGTCCCGGACCGTTCGACGATTCACGGTGAAACACCAGATCTCGCCCCGCTTCAGGTATTTGGTTTCGCGCTTGTAGCTTTCCTTGTGGTCGATGATTTCACCGTCGTAGTCGACGATGCGGGTGTTCTTGGTGATGGGCTCCAGGGCAAACACGCCATATCCGTGAACCTTGGAGCGACGGCGGACGATCTTCGGGAGGCTGGTACGACGAGGCATCAGCTCACAGGATAGCAAATGCGTTCATAATACGAACACCTATGGCCGAGCAGACTGGCGTCACTGCCCGCGACGTGATGAGTGCGTGGGGACGGATCCTTACGGGCCATCGCCCGAACATTTCGGTCGAAATCACGCGCGAGTGTCCGCTTCGATGCCCGGGCTGCTATGCGTACGGTGACGAGCACCTCGGTGGCGGCGTCACGCTTCGTGGCCTGGCCGACTACAAGGGCGACGAGCTGGTGTCGCGCTTCATGGATCTCATCGATCAGCACAACCCGCTGCACGTCTCGATCGTCGGCGGCGAACCGCTCGTGCGCTACCGCGAGCTGAACACGATTCTCCCGATGTTGGCCGAGCGTGGCGTGCACACGCAGGTGGTCACGAGCGCGGTGCGTCCCATCCCGTCAGAGTGGATCGGGCTCCCCCGCCTGCAGGTGGTCGTCTCGATCGATGGTCTCCAGCCGGAACACGACGTCCGACGAACCCCAGCCACCTACGACCGCATCCTCAAGCACATCGTCGGTCACCAGATCACCGTGCACTGCACGGTCACGCGCCAGCAGGTGCGTCGCGATGGGTATCTGCAGGAGTTCATCGAGACGTGGCAGGCCAATCCCAACACCCGCCTGATCTGGATGAGCCTCTATACGCCGCAGAAGGGTGAGATTTCGGACGAGCGGCTCACCAGGGGTGACCGGGAGAAAGTGGTCGGGTGGCTGCGCGCCAATCGGAAGAGGTATTCGAAGCTGCAGATGCTCGACGGGATGCTGAACGTCTACGCCAATCCGCCGGCCAGTCCCGACGACTGCATCTTCGCGCAGACGACCGAGTGCTTCTCGTCGGACCTCGAACGACGCATCACGCCGTGCCAGTTCGGTGGCAACCCCGACTGCACCAACTGCGGCTGCATCGCCTCGGCGGGCCTCGAATCCCTCGGGCGCCATCGTCTCCCGGGCGGCATCCCGGTCGGCAAGATCTTCTACGCGTCGCTGGCGGTGGGCAAGGTGGCGGCGAAGCTTCGCGGCGGCCGCAACGGCACGCGTCCGTCGGTGGCGCAGCCCGAGATTACGTAGCGGCGGGTGTTTCGGCGGGTCGTTCCGACCCGCCCTACGTACACCAACGTGTTGTAGGCCGGGTCCGCAGGACCCGGCGTGACCCTACGATCACTTTTCGTAATACTTCTGGTACATCCCGCGGCGGAACAGCCAGCCGCCGAGCGCCCCGCCCCACCCGAGCACGTAGTGCATGTAGCCGAGGTCGATCATCTCGATCAGGTTGCCGTCGAAGTCCTTCGCAAAGAAGAACGTGTGGCCGCGCGGTGAGCGTTCGGGCCTGCTGACGACCTCCACGCCCTTGCTGACCAGATAGTCGTACCAGCGCTGCGTGTTCCGAACGTTGAACGAGAAGTGCGTAAGCCCGACGCGGTTCCACGGGATGGGAGCCGCCGCCAGACGTGGGTCGAACTCGAAGATCTCGAGAATCGCGCCACCCGGCACCCTCACCCAGCCGATCTTGCACTGTGGAGACGGACCGTCCACGCCGAAGAACGACCTCACGCGGTCGGGCGGCGTGTCGGACACGCCCACCAGACTGCATCCAAAGACATCGGCGTAGAACTGCACGAAGCGGTTGAAGTCGGAGACGGTGATCCCGACATGGCTGAACGATCGAACCTTCACGCTGTCCTCAAGTCGGTGGCAATGAGGTGGTCGGCCACGCGCAACGCCTGCGCGATGATGGTCAACCCCGGGTTGACGGCGGCTGAAGAGGGGAAGAACGACGCGTCGACGACGAACAGGTTCTCGACGTCATGCGTCCGGCAATACGGGTCAAGGACGGAGGTGCGAGGGTCGGTGCCGAATCGCAGCGTCCCGCACTGGTGCGTGGTGTTCCTCGTCCCGAGCGAGTGCTTGATGGTGAAATAGCCCATGCGATGCAGCAGGCTCGACGTCACGGCGACCAGTTCTGAGTGCGCAGACGAGTTGTTCCGGGTGTAGCGCAGGTGAATGCGGCCGGTCGCGTCCACCCTGACACGGTTCTCGACGTGCGGCAGATCCTCCGACATGACCAGCCAGTCCACGGCCCCATCCGCCCACCACTTCCAGGCCGGCAGCGGAATCCACCTGCCGTACCACGGCGACTCGGCCTTCAACACGACCGGGTCGGTCCTGCCCTGTGACTGAATCTGACCCAACGGACGCCCGGCGCGGCCGCTCGCCAGATAGTAGTCGTTGATGGCCACGGTCTTCTGGAACACGGTGTCGTTCTTCCGACGTCGATCAAACGCACTGATCATCGTCGCCAGGTGGGCCATGTAGTGCGCACCCACCAGGCCGGACGAGTTGGCGAGGCCACGCGGGTGCGTTTCCGAGGTGCTCCTCAGCAGCAGCGCTGCCGAGTTCACCGCACCGCAGGCCACCACCACCACCGGCGCCTCCACTCGTTGCTCGACGCCATCCCGTCTGACGTCAATGCCAGTGATCCTGTCGCCTCGCGCGTTGGTGACCAGGCGCTCGGCGAGCGCGTTGGTCCAGAGCGTCACGTTCGGCTGCTGGAGAGCCGGCCGCACGCAGCACACATCCGCCTCGCTCTTGGCGTGGATCTGACAGGGAAACGAATTGCAGGTGCTGCACAGCACGCAGCCTTCGCGCAGGCCCAGAGGCAAGGCCGACGGGTGCAGGCCTTCGGCCTGCAACTGCTCCACGATCTCCGCCATGCGCGGCGCATGGGCCACGGCCGGATACGGGTACGGGCCTCGCGGCGGGTCTGTGGGATCGACGCCGTGCTGGCCGTGCACCTGATAAATCTGCTCGGCGCGATCGTAGTAGGGCGCCAATGCGTCGTAGCCAATCGGCCAGGCGGGCGAGGTGCCGTCGGCGTGTTCAGTCTGCTCGAAGTCCTCGCGCCGGAAACGGAAGAGCGCACTCCCCCAGAACTTGGTGTTCCCACCCACACCGTAGTGCGTGTAGGGCAGGAACTCACGATGGAGGCCGGTGTCGTCGATCCAGCTGTCTTTCTGTCGATAGCGCCGGTACTTCCACACCGCCTCAGGGCTCCAGTTCTCTGCCTCCTGGGACACGAAATCCCCGCGCTCGATGAGCAGGATCCGCGCTCCGGTGTGCGCGAGCGCATAGACCATCGTTCCGCCGCCGGCACCGCTCCCGATGATGATGATGTCGAACTGCTCTGCCATTGCCAGGTGGGGGCCTATCCGACCGTCGCGTAAATTTGATCCATCAGCCTGTGGTCGGCGGCGGCACGCTCGAGGCTCATCTCCGGGGCGCGTCGCTCGCGGATCGCGCCGACAAAGTCACGGTACATCGCCTGATAGCCGCGGATGTCACGAAAGCCCGGCAACACCAGCCGCGGCACGCCCCCGTCGCGCACCAGCACGAACGCGCCGTTCGATTCGAAGGTGATGACGCCGCTGCGCCCGAAGAGCTTGGAGAGGCGCAGGCCCCTGAAGAGCGACGGGATCTCGCGCGAATAGTAGAGCGAACCCACCGCCTCGTTATCGTACCGGAACGCGACCATCATGCTTTTCGCGCGTCGGTCGGGTCCGCCACTCGAGGGCGCCGGCTTGAAGCCGTGGGCCGAGACAATTGTCGGCCCGAGGCTTCCAGCCAGGTGCAGCCAATGGATGCCTTCCTCGAAGAAGGCGTCGCCTCCGGCCATCGACTCGTCGTTGCGCCAGTCCTCAGCACTCTTCAAGCGATGCGCGATGGTCGTGAACTGACCGAACACCATCTCCCCGATTGCGCCCGATGCGAGCAGTCGACGGAGCGTCACCGCGAGAGGCTTGTAGTGATCGTTCTCGCCGACCAGCACCGTCTTGCCAGCCTTGTCCCGGGTCTCGATCACGGTCATGTAGTCAGAGGTGCGTGGAAACGCCGGCTTCTCCACGAGCACGTGGCGACCGGCCGCGAGCGCGCGCAAGGTCAGGTCGAGGTGAAAGCTGGGCGGCACGGCAATGACCACCGCATCGGTCTTTGGATCGTCGATCGCCGCGGCATAGCTGTCGTAGCTGGCCGCTCCACCGAACTCGCGGCAGAACGCGTCGGACTTCGCGCGATCGCGGCTGGCATAGGCCAGCGTCACGTCGGATCCGAGAGCCTTCAGGTGGCCACTGTGCACACGAGCGATGAAGCCGCAGCCGAGAAAGGCCAGGCGTACCGGGGTGGGCATCGGCACTCAGCTGGCCGAGGCCTGCGGGTGCGTCAGCTCCGCAGCGCGCCGCAGGGCGGCATCGACGTTGGACAGAATGTTCGCCTCACCCACGTGTCGATGGAACTCGGCACGCGCCATCAGGTGGGCGGGCTGCGGGGGTGCGCCACAGAGCAGGAGCGTCCGTCCCGACGCGCGAAGGGTGTCGGCAAACTCCTGGATGGCACCGAGGCCAGTGGCGTCGACCGCGGTCATGTTGCGCAGGCGGAGGATCACCACCGGAGGCATGTCTTTGACGTGGGTGCGCAGGTTGGTCAACTGATCGGTGGCGCCGAAGAGAAACGGGCCGTGAATACGATAGATCGCCACGCCCTCGGGGATGGGCTTGTCCTGCAGCACATGCGCACGCCCGCGTTCGACGTACTCCCGCGTCACCTTCGAGACCGTCGTCGTCACCGCGATCCGCCGGATGAAGAGCAGCGCCGCCAGGATCATCCCAGCCTCGACAGCCACCGTCAGATCCGCCACCACGGTGAGCACGAAGGTCACGAGCCAGACCGAGCGGTCGGCCAGGCCCTGTTTCCAGAGTTCGGGGATCTCGCGCCACTCCCCCATGTTCCAGGCTACGACCAGAAGGATCCCAGCCAGCACGCTCATGGGCACCAGCGCCGCCAGCGGTGCCGCGACCAGCAGGATGATCAGCAGTACCAGTGCGTGCACGATGCCGGCAACCGGTGTGCGTGCCCCGGAGCGGATGTTGGTGGCCGTGCGGGCGATGGCGCCGGTGGCTGGCAGTCCGCCGACAAGAGGCGAGGCGATGTTGGCGATGCCCTGCGCAAACAGCTCCACGTTCGAGTTGTGCCGGCCGCCGGTCATCTTGTCGGCCACGACAGCCGACATCAGGGACTCAATGGCGCCCAGCATCGCTACCGTCAGCGTGGGCGACAGCAGCGTCAGGATGAGGTCTGGCCTGAAACTCGGCATGCGAAACGGCGGGAGCCCGGCCGGGATGCCGCCGAACCTGCTGCCGATAGTGTCGACCTGCAGGCCGAGTGCAGAGACGATGACCGTACCGCCAAGCAGCGCGACGATATACCCCGGCACGCGTGGCACGAAGCGGTTCCACACCAGGATGAGGACGATCACCGAGACGCCGATCGTCAGGCTCGCGGGAGAGAACGCGGCCGAGTTGGCCAGCAGCGTCTGCAGACGTGGCAGGAACTCGCCCGGCACCGCTCCAGGAACCGAGATGCCGAAGAAGTCCTTGAGCTGTGTGCTGGCGATGACGAGCGCGATGCCGTTGGTGAAGCCGATGACGACCGGGCGCGGGATGAACTTGACCGCCGTGCCCGTGCCGGTCAGGCCCATGATCACGAGCAGCACGCCGGCCATCATCGTGCACATGAACAGGCCGTCCACGCCGTACTGCGCGACGATGCCCGAGACGACCACCACGAAGGCCCCGGTGGGACCACCAATCTGCACCATCGAGCCGCCGAGCGCGGAAATGATCAGACCGGTGACGATGGCGCAGTAGATGCCGGCCTGCGGCGACATGCCGGACGAGATGGCAAACGCCATGGCCAGCGGCAGCGCCACCAGGCCTACGGTGACGCCGGCGATGACATCAGATGCCAGAGCGTCGGGCGAGTACCGGCGGAGGGCGATGACCGACGCCGGCACGAAACGGGAGCGGCCGGTTCGCGAATGAGGCACGTGTAGTCGAAGGCTATTGTACCGCGCCAAGCCAGGCGGCGCCGCGGACGCCGCTGGAGTCCCCGTGCCGGGCACGACGCAGCAGCGTCCGCACATCCAACCTCCCGTGCGCGGGCCCGCCCTGATCGTACGCAGGCCGGACCGTCCGCCGCCGCTGAAGCTCCGGCGGACCGCCGTAGCCTTGGCGAAGGCTGGTCAGGTCCGGCGAGAGTCCGTCCCCCGTCCGGTCGCAATTGAAGACGACCTCGCCCCACAGTAGCGGGATGTTCGTGTAGAGGCGATCGATGTTCGAGACCCCGCCGCCGAGGACGATGACGTCGGGGTCGAGGACGTTGATGATCGAACCAAGCGCGCGGGCCGCTCGACCCTCATAGCGTGCCAGCGTCAGCTCCGCGGCTTCGTCTCCTGCCTGGGCTTGCTGGACGATCGCTTCTGCCGTGAGCGCCTCGCCGGTCCGGCGGGCGTGGTCTGCGGCCAGCGCCGGGCCCGAAAGATACGTCTCGATGCAGCCTGATTTTCGGCAGTAACACTGCGGGCCGGGATAGTCGTCGCCGTCTGCCCACGGCAGCGGGTTGTGGCCCCACTCCCCTGCTATGCCGTTGGCTCCAGGTCGCACCCTGCCACCCATGGCGATCCCGCCACCAACCCCGGTTCCGAGAATGACGCCGAAGACTGCGTCGTATCCGGCTCCGGCGCCGTCGGTGGCTTCAGAGAGCGCGAAACAGTTCGCATCGTTAGCAACCACGACCGAACGCGCGAGGCGCGCCTCGAGATCTCGCGTCAGCGGCTGCCCGATCAGCCAGACCGAGTTGGCGTTCTTGACGAGGCCGGTCGAGGGCTCGACGGTGCCTGGGATACCGACACCGACCGTGGCTGTCCCGCCAACCTGTCGTTCGAGTTGCTGCACCAGGCCGGCGATGGCTGCGAGCGTGGCGTCGTAGTCGTCGCGCGGCGTCGGCACCCGCAGCCGGCCACGTTCCACGCCTTCCTCATCGAGGATGATCGCCTCGATCTTGGTCCCGCCCAGGTCAACGCCGATGCGCACGCTCATGTCGACCAGATCATATGTGCGCCGGGTCCTTCCGCCTTCGCTGAAGCTCCGGCGGACAGGGCGGACCCGGCCTACGTACGAAAGTTGGTCGTCAGACGAAATGGTGGACGATGGCCATGACCTGCGCGCGATAGGAGTCGCCGAACAGGTTCAGGTGGTTCATCAGGTGATAGAGCTGGTAGAGCGGGTTACGATCGCGCCAGTCCGGTTCGAGCGGGAACGCCTCGTGGTACGCATCGAAGGTTCGGCTGGAGAATCCGCCAAAGAGCGTCATCATGCCGAGCTCAGCCTCGCGATGCGCGTAGTACACCGCCGGATCGATCAACGCCGGTCGGCCAGCAGCATCGGCGTGAAGGTTGCCGGACCAGAGATCGCCATGGATGAGCGCCGGACCTGAGACGGGCTCACTGAGCCAGTCGCCAACGCGATCGATGAGCTGCTGAACGCGACCAGCGTCCCGGCCTGTCAGCAGCCCGGATCGCGACGCCAGCTTCAACTGGTGACCGAGCCGCGCGTCGGCGTAGAAGTCCACCCATCGTTCGCGCCAGGGGTTGGGCTGCAACGTCGCGCCACAGTAGTTGTCCTCAGCGAAGCCGAACTTCGGCGCGGTAGCGCGATGCAGCGCGGCCAGGCCTCGCCCCAGCTGCTCGTCGAAGTCGGGCTGCCGACGCCCTTCCGCGAGGAACTCGAGTACGAGAAACGCCGGAGCGGTGTCCTGCCAGGCGATGACCTGCGGAATGGTGAGCGGTGTTCCGCTGTCGCGCAGCGCGGTCAGTCCCAGAGCCTCGGCGCGAAACATCCCCTCCGGCGGCGCATCGTGTGTCTTCAGCACAAAGCGGCCGGCTGTGGTGTCGAGGCGCTCGGTGCGATTGATCGACCCGCCAGCCAGCGGCACGCGCCGCTCGATGCGGACGTCGGCGCCAAGCGCGTGCTGGAGCGCGCTTTCCACCGCTGCTGTGAGTGTCATCTTCTTCGCACGGCGGGTCCTGACGGACCCGCCCTACGTACGGTCAGTGTCATGGGCGACGGCGGTCCGCCTTCGCCAAGGCTTCGGCCCGACCCGCCCTACGTAAAGTGGTCGGCATCACGCAGCTCGTCGAGCCAGGCCTGGCCGGTGCGCGTGACGATGTCGAGCACCTCATCGAAGCCGTCAGCGTGGCCGTAGTACGGGTCGGGGACGTCTTCGCCCGGCGCGTCGGGATCGAGTTCGCGAAACAGGCGAATCTTCGGCCGATGTGCAGTCGGCGCCAGGGCACGCAGATCCTGGAGGTTGGAAGCGTCCATGGCGAGGATGAGGTCGAAGCGCTCGAAATCGCCTGCGGTGACCTGACGCGCGATGCTGGTGAGCTCGATCCCCCGGCGTTCGGCTGCCTGGCGCATGCGCCGATCGGCCGGCTGACCCTCGTGCCACGCGCCAGTACCGGCAGAGTCGAGAGCAAAGCGGTCGTTCAGCCCAGCTTCGGTGAGCAGATGCTGGAACACGCCCTCAGCCGCCGGCGAGCGACAGATGTTGCCGAGACACACGAACAGAATCCGCATTGTCATCAGCCTCGATTATCCATCGCCGGGTCGTTCCGACCCGGCCTACGTACGATGGCGGACAAGTCGGTCGGCCTGCGCTCCTATCAGTAGAAGTCGTGGGCATCGACTGACGCCGCGCCTTCGATGCCCTGCAGGCGTTCGGCGCGCACCGACATCACCCCGTCCTGGTGCTGGAGCACGCCCTCGACGAGCAGGAACGGCTGCCTGATCACGGTCAGCCGCTCACGATCGAAGACATCGGGCCTGACGATGATGTTGGAGATGCCGGTTTCGTCCTCGAGGGTGAGAAAGACGAACCCCTTGGCGGTGCCCGGACGCTGACGGGTGATGACCATCCCAGCCACCCGGACGCGTCGCCCGTCCTTCGCACGAGACAGATCAGCCGCACGCAGCACGCCGCGCATGGCCAGTTCGTCGCGCTTGAGCGCCAGCGGATGGGGGCCGATGGTCAGCCCCATGCCGGCGTAGTCGGCGTGCAGGCGTTCGTTGTCGTCCATCACGGGCAGGGGTGATTCATCGCCGGGGTGCCGTGATCCTTCCGTGGGGCGAACCCTGTCGGGTTCGCCTGGCGAGGCTGACGGGGCTCGCCCCGCGCACGAACTCCGACTCGCGATCAAGGCGAGCAAGATGAACAGGAC
>JBEBGV010000036.1:0-51317 GCA_040081265.1 Vicinamibacterales bacterium | reverse complement strand
GTGCGGGGGCGCGAGGCGGCCCGTGGATCAACGGGTCATCAACGGCGATCGCGTCGTGCGCGGCCGCCGTAGGTGGAGGAACCGGGAGCCAGACAACTGCCGGAGGAGATGCAACTGCGCGGGCGGGCGACTGCGGAAGGTTGAAAGCTGTGGAGGCCGTCAGAACCGGCCCGTCCTCATCGTCCAGAACGTTCTCGTGCCCGTTGGAGTGGTGATCCGCGACGTGGGACTCGGCGTGACGATGAACGATCCGCTCGTGATGCCCGTGCTCCTCCGCCTCATGGACGTGCTCGGCCGGAGCGAGGGGCACAAGACCCATCGTCGTTGCCAGCACGATGCCGAGAAGCCGGGACGCGACCACCAGCGCCATGCTATGCGATTGCCGACGGGGTCACAACTGAAGAGTCCCTGACTTCTCCGTCAGAAGATCAGGCCTGTTCAGCGGCTCCTGGGAGCACCCTTCCCAAGAAGATCCACAGCGGCGCGAACACCTTGTGCGAGTCGCAACGCCGGGCCCGTTCCCCAGTAGTGCAGAAACGTCACGTTCGGCTCGGTTCCCACCATGTGGTGATGGATGGCCACGACGTCGAGACCGCTGTTGCGAAGGGCCTTCAGGACCGGGGTGACTTCCCCATCGAGCATCGCCACGTCCCCGGCGACCACCGCGTCTGCATCGTTGCCATAGAAGGCAGCCCAGGTGTTGAGCCCCATGCGCGCGTTGATGGTCGCACCCATTTCCTTCATCACGAAGTCGGGGCGGCCAATCGTGATCTTGTAGACCGCGCCGGTCTGCTCACCGGGAAAGCCGACAATTCGGGACAGCCCTTCGGTGTCCAGCTTTCCCTCGATCGCGCGGCCCGCTGCGCCCGGAGCTGGCGGAGTCGTCCCGATCAGCGCAAGCGCGGGCTTCAGCTTATTGGCCAGCTCCGCAGCGGTGCCGTGTCCGTGTACGTGCATGTAGAAGATGCGCGGCGTGTCAAAGAAGAAGTGGTTGTGGAGTGCGGTCACGTCGAGGCCGCTGCCCAGCACGGCAGACATCACGGGATTCACTTCGGCCTCGGTCAGCACGAGGTCACCCATCATCACCTCCATGCCGCCGATGCCCTTGGTCATCGCGAACCACCCGCCAAACCCGAACGGCGTTGGCGTCGCCACACCGTCGATCACGACCTTGACGTCGTTTCGAGGAATGTTGACTTTCATTACGCTGTCCTTGAAGTCACCCTGCCGACCGACAGTCTGCAGGACACCGGCGTACTCGGCGGGCATCGGCGGATTTGCAGGCGTCGCCTGCTGTGCGGACGCATCACCACCGACAGCCATGAGAACGAGAACGACTGAACAGAGTGTGCGCATAGAAGGCAATCTTACTCCTCGCCCAAACCGTCGAGATTGCGTCAAGCTCGGCGGTACGCGCCCCACGCGGTCACGCAGCGGCGGTGCCGCCGGCCACCGAAGACGGGAACCAGGCCGCAGCCTGGCTCCCGCTGTTGCGAACGCTCACGCCGCGACTTCAGACGCCGCGGGCGGTGAGGCGGGATCCTTCTTGCTCCGGAAGGAGTAGTCCACTCTGCAGGCCCTCTCCCACAAAGCCACCGTGACCGCGTCATCGTGAAAGCGATTGGGCACGATGACCTCCAGCCGATGCACCGCCGCGAGACCCGACTCGAACGCCGCCTCGACTCGCGATCGCGAGACGGCCTGATCGGTCCGTCTCGCCTCCACCGCCCGCACGGCCCGTTCGAACTCGTCCACGAGCCCGACGATCTGCTCGATGAACGTGGCCGGCAGGTCATGTTCGGTGAACCGCCCCTTCACGCGTTCCGCCTCGCGCACGAACACGCGTCCCGCACTGATCAGTCCTCGGTCCGTCCGGGGATTGGGCAGATGAAAGGGCGCATCAAACCCGGGCGTGCTCTCCGCGATGAGCGTGGCGCACCGAGTCACGGCGTCGAGACGTTCGACCAGCGCTGAGCGCGCCTCGCGTTTCGCACCGGTCCCAACCCGACCCACTCCCCCCTTTGCCCCGGCCTGGTCAGCCAACTGACCAACGGCCGTTGTCACGTCCTCGAACGCCTGCGCGCCGAGGCTACCCGCCGGGAACGCGTCCCGACGGGTGTGTCCGAACTCCTGCACGCGCAGGAGACTTTCATACTGACGACGATGCTTGGTATGCATACATCCAGATTGCTTGTGTTCGATCACGAAGTCCTGACGGAAGTCCTGAAAAACCCTGATCAGTGAGGCGCGGGAGCGACCTTCACCCACGGCGGAGCAACGTTCGGGTGCACGAGGGCGATGCGCGGCGTGAGCGGAGCAATGTTGGCGAGCCATCAGGCAACTTCGCGCTCGAGAGAGCAAGGTTTCGGGTCCAGCGAGGCAACTTTCGTGACGAGAGTGGCAATGTTTCATGCCAACCAGGCAACATTGGCGACGCTCCCCCCAATGTTTTTCAGGGTGAGGCCAATGTTTTTGTCAGCGATGGCAATGTCCGTGTGCGCAAGAGCGACGTCAGGGCACGAAGCGGCGAAGCCTGAGGGCATTACCGACCACTGATACGGAACTGAGGCTCATCGCCGCAGCCGCAAGCATCGGGCTGAGCAACAGGCCGAAGGCGGGGTACAGCACACCCGCCGCGACCGGCACCCCGAGTGCGTTGTAAACAAAGGCGAAGAACAGGTTCTGCTGGATGTTGGCCAGCGTGGCCCGGCTCAATCGGCGCGCCCTCACGATCCCGCGCAGGTCGCCCTTCACCAGCGTCACCCCAGCGCTCTCCATCGCAACATCGGTTCCTGTCCCCATCGCGATGCCGACGTGCGCTTGTGCGAGAGCCGGTGCATCATTGACCCCGTCGCCAGCCATGGCGACAATCCGCCCCTCGTCCTGCAGGCGCTTCACCATCGCCGCCTTCTGATCGGGCAGGACCTCCGGGATCACCTCATCGATGCCGAGCTGCTTCGCGACGGCTTCCGCGGTCACGCGGCTGTCGCCGGTCATCATGACGACTCGAACATGCTCGTCGTGCAGCTGACGGATGGCCTCGGGCGTCGTCTCCTTGATTGGATCGGCCACCCCGATCAGTCCCGCGAGGACGTCGTCAACGACGACGAACATCACGGTCTGACCCTGCTGTCGCTGTCTGTCGGCCTGGTCGAGAGCCTCCGGTGCCTGGACGCCGAGGTCTTCGAGCAGACGGCGATTGCCCAGCGCCACGCGTCGCTGGTCGACACGCCCGGTGACACCTTTGCCGGTCATCGATGCGAACGACTCGGCGCGGGTCGCCTTCACCCCACGCGCCTCGGCACCCGCCACAATGGCGGCCGCGAGCGGATGCTCGCTCGCGCGTTCCAGACTGGCGGCCAACCTGAGCAGGGTCAGCTCGTCGACCGCATCGGTCGTGGTCACCGAGACCAGCTGCGGCTTGCCGACCGTCAGCGTTCCCGTCTTGTCGACGACCAGCGTGTCGACCTTGCGAAGCACCTCAATCGCCTCAGCGTTCTTGAAGAGCACGCCCGCTGTCGCACCCTTGCCGGTGGCCACCATGATCGACATGGGGGTTGCGAGACCGAGCGCGCATGGGCAGGCGATGATGAGCACCGCCACCGCATTGATGATGGCGTGGGCCATGCGCGGCTCGGGGCCGACTGTTCCCCAGACAATGGCGGTGATGACCGCAATCGCCACGACGACCGGCACGAAATATCCGGCGACGATGTCGGCGAGCTTCTGGATCGGGGCCCGACTGCGCTGCGCCTGCGCCACCATCGCGACAATCTGCGCCAGCAGTGTGTCGGAGCCGACCCGCTCCGCCCGCATCACCAGAGAGCCAGTCCCGTTGACGGTCGCGCCGATCACCTTGTCGCCACCATGCTTTTCGACGGGGATGGATTCGCCCGTCACCATCGCCTCGTCGACCGCGCTGGTCCCCTCGAGCACCGTCCCATCCACTGGGACCTTTTCGCCCGGACGGACCCGCAGCCGATCGCCCACCAGCACGTGCTCGAGCGCCACATCTTCGTCGCTGCCATCGTCGCGCAGTCGTCGGGCGGTCTTTGGCGCGAGGCCGAGAAGGGCGCGAATCGCCGCGCCTGTCTGGCTGCGCGCGCGCAGTTCCATCACCTGGCCGAGCAACACCAGCGCCACGATCACCGCCGCAGCCTCGAAGTACACGCCGACCTGTCCGTTGTCCATGCGGAACGACGCCGGAAACAGCCCCGGGAACACTGTCGCGACGACGCTGAAGAGGTAGGCGATGCCCACGCCCAGAGCAATCAGCGTGAACATGTTGAGACTGCGGTTGACGAGAGACTGCCAGCCGCGCTCGAAGAACGGCCACCCGCCCCACAGGACTACCGGCGTCGCCAGCGCGAGTTGCGCCCAGCCTGTGGCGGCCGGAGTGACCAGAGACTCGAGCGGACGACCGGGAATGTATTCGGCCATCGCCAGCACCACTGCTGGAATCGTGAGGACAGTGCTCACACGGAAGCGCCGAGTCATGTCCTCGAGTTCAGGATTGTCGTCGCTCAGGCTGGGCGCACGCGCCTCGAGCGCCATCCCGCAGATGGGGCAGGCGCCGGGCGCACTCCGCACGATCTCGGGGTGCATCGGGCAGGTGTATTCGGCAGCCTCCGCTCTTGGCGGCAGCGCTGGAACCGGGGCGGCGTGGACATGCATGGTCATGGTCGTGTTCTTCCCTTCCTGCCTGTATGACGCAGCCGCCCCCCGGGCATTACAGTCAGCTCGACAGGGTCTCTTCGGGAGTGGAGGGCCGGCAGGTGCAGTTCACACAGCCGTGCTCGGCGCAGACACCGCAGGATTCGGTCACCCGCCGCCTGAGGGCCTCGCGCGCGCGAAACACGCGGACCGCAGCGTTGCCCGGCGAAAGACCCTTCGCCTCGGCGTACGCCTTGACCGGACTTCCGGCCACATCGACCGCCTGCAGGGCGTCGGCATACTCCGGCTTGAGTGACTGGGCCAGCCGCGAAACGCAGGCGCAAATCTCCGCCCCCATTTCAGGTGTGGCGGACTCGCGTGTCTCGAGCTCTCGCGCAAACACCTCGAGGGCGCGGTCAGCAGCGCCCTTCCGACGAAACTGATCAATTGCGGCATTTCGCAACGTTCGATAAAACCATCGAACGATGCCTTCATCAGCGGGGGCGTGTTCAGGGTGGGCAACCACCTTCGCGAACGCATCCTGAAGAATGTCTTCGGCCAGTCCCCGATCGCCGATCTTTCTCGCCAGGTAATTGAGAAACGCTCGATGATTCTCCAGGAGCAGCTCAAGGGCCGCCGGAGGATCAGGCTCTGCATTGCGGATGTCAGTCATGGCTGCAGGGAACGCGATTCCATCGCCGTTACGTGCTCAGAACATCGTGTAGGACATCGCGCGGCCGGCCAGCACAACGACCGTCCACGCGCCGATTGAGATGAGTCCGGTCATACGGGCAGCCAGCGGCGGGCGCGGAGCCGTGTCCCACTGGGCGATCTGGCGTTCGATCACGAAGTGATAGATCCCGGCGTTCACGCCCGCAATCAGGATCGCCCCGAGTTTGATCGCGAAGAACGTGTTCTCGTAGGCAGCCGTTGCGTAGCTGACAAACAGCACGACGCCGGAGATCATCATCACCGCGAACCCGAACAGCATCCACGGCGCCAGGCGTCGATACACCTCCGACACCGGGCACGTGCGCATCGTCTTACCGAGCAGGCGGAGATCCATCCAGACGATGGTCCCGACGGAGAGACCAAGGCCCATCAAGTGCGTGCCGGCCATGATGCGAAAGCCCCACTCTGACTGGGTGACCCACTCAGCCAGTCTGGTGGCCTCGAGTTGCTGGCAGATCTCAAGCAGCGTCATCGCCTATTCCAGCAGGATGAATGCACACGCCGACAGCGCCAGGCCCATCCAGAGCACAAGGCCCAGCGCCCCGCGGGCACGATCAGCGGTGACAGGAGCGCCTGCGGCAAGACCACGCACCTGGACCCACGCGAACCCTGCCGCGGTGAGGAGGAACAGCATCTTCATCCTGAACGCGTCATCGTCGGCCGCGGCCACAGCCCGCGGCAGGAACAGCAGCACACCCGTCGCGACGCTCATCGCCACGCCGGCCCCAAGACCGGCCTTCGCAGGGCCGGCCACCTCGCGCACAGGGCGATCGCGGAACAGCAGACCCAGGAGGCGCAGGTTGAGCAGGAAGGCGCTGCCCATGACGACCGCGAAACTAAGCGCGTGCAGCGCGCTGAGACTCGCCGTCACCCATAGCGAGTTCCTCATGACCCCCGCAGCCGCCGTCGCCTCCATCCAGGCAAAGATCATCGTCTTGGTCGTTCAAATATAGCGATAATCGACGCCGAGCATGGACCAGATGTTTGCCGCGATCGAAGCGTCCGGCCTGAGCACCTGGCTGCGCGAGGACACGTGGGCTTTTCCAGTGGTGCTCATCTTCCACACCGTCGGCCTCGCGCTGCTGGTCGGCCCCAACGTCGCCGTCGATGCGCGCATCCTCGGCCTGGCGCGCGGCCTGGCGCTGGCCCCGCTCGAGCGCTTCTTCGTGATCGCGTGGCTGGGATTCTGGATGAACGCCGCGTCTGGTGTCCTGCTGCTGATCTCGTATCCAACCAAAGCGCTGACCAATCCGCTGTTCTACGGCAAGCTGGTGCTCATCGCCGCCGCGATGGCCATGATGCAGACAATTCGTAGCAGTCTCCGCCGCGAACCATCCAGGACCAACAACGCAGACCTTGCCTCCTCGCAACGCGTGAGACTGGTCGCCGCCGCATCACTCCTCTGCTGGGCTGCGAGCATCACCGCCGGCCGGCTGCTCGCCTACACCTACTCGTGGCTGCTGGCAGGTGAGCCCCGGTGAACAACGACGTGCTCTGGTCGCTCGTGCATGCCATCGAAGCCACGGCCGTACATGACATCGTCAGTCGGTCCACCTGGATGTGGGCGGTGCTGGAATCGCTGCACTTCATCGGCCTCTCAGTGCTCATCGGCACGGTGGGCATGTTCGACCTGCGCCTCCTCGGATTTGCGAGAGGCGTGTCGGTGGTTGCCCTGCATCGCCTCATCCCGCTGGGCATCGCAGCGTTCGCGCTCAATGCGACGACGGGCATGCTCTTCCTCTCGGGATTTCCGGACCAGTACATCTTCAACGCGGCGTTCCGCGTGAAGATGGCGCTGGTCCTGCTGGCCGGCGTCAACGTGCTGTTCTTCTACGGCCGCGTCTTCCGGCGTCTGGAGAGCCTGCGTCCTGACGAGCAGCCGCCGCTCGCCGCGCGCATCGTTGGTGGCGTCTCATTGAGCTGCTGGATCGGTGTCATGTGCGCGGGCCGCCTGCTGACCTTCTTCAGGCCGCCGTTCTGAACCAACCCTCCATCGCGGATGTGTGCTAAACGTCACAGACTTGTTGAAGCTCTTCGGTGTAATCTGATCGCGAAGCAGCCCAATTTACTGGGAAAAAGTTCGCGCACGGAGTTGCCCTTGAAGCGTCTACGACATCCGTTCCTCTGGTCGGTTGCCACCCTCTCAATCCTCATGGTGGCAGTCGCGGTCGCCTCCCTCAGCGCACAACGGCGGCCTGCAGCCAACGAACCCGCGTCGGTCACGGTGACACTTGCCGCACAGACTGCCGACCAGGGGTATGCCGGCGAAGACACCTGCCGTTCGTGTCACCGATCGGAGCTGACACAGTTTCACAAGACCGAGCACGCGGGCGTGAAGAGCGCCGACGGCACGCAGCAGATGAACTGCGAGACGTGTCATGGTCCGGGAAAGGCGCACGCCGACGCCCAGCAGGCCTCACGCGGAGACGATGCGCTCAGCGCCGCGGCCAACCGGCTGATCTTTTCGTTCAAGGGCACCAGCGCCGAGAACTCGGCGCGCTGTCTGTCCTGCCACAACTCGACGGCCCGACTGCAGAAGTTCGATCACTCCGGCCATGCCGCGACCGGCGTGTCGTGCCAGACGTGCCACGCCACGCACCTGACCGAAGCGGCCGACGACAGCGCACCCAACCGACCGCCACTGGCGCAAGCGCAGTTCTCACAGGTGCCACGCCTGGCCGCTGAACAGCGCTGGCTGCGCGAGAGCCTGCTGAAGGACACGCAGCCAACGCTCTGCTTTCAGTGTCACCAGCAGGTGCGCACACAGTTCGCGCTGCCCAATCACCACCGGGTACCCGAGGGGTCGATGAAGTGCACCGACTGCCACAGCCCGCACGGGACGCCGAACCGGCCGTCGCTGACGGCGGCGGGATGGGAAACGTGCACGAACTGTCATGCTGACAAGCACGGCCCGTTCGTCTTCGAACACGGCGGCGTGCAGGTGGAAGGGTGTGCCGTCTGCCACACACCGCACGGATCCGTTTCACGATTCATGCTTCAGCGGCGCGAGTCGCGCTTCCTCTGTCTGCAGTGTCATGGCGTCACCGCTGCCGGCGGAGCTGAGCAGCCGGGCGTGCCCCACAGCCGCCTCGGCTTCCAGACACGCGGCGACTGCACACGCTGCCACGTCACCATTCACGGCTCAAACCTGAGCAAGGTCTTTCTTCAGTAGGAGCGCGACGTGTTGAAGATACGACCTTTCGGTTTCGGGATCGTCACCGCTCTCCTGATGGCGGTCTGTCCCACCCTCGCTCAAGACACCGCGACACAGCCCGACGCAGCTACCGGGAAGAGTGTGCAGGGATCCATCGATCTCGGCTACCGGGTCCAGAGTGTGAAGGGCTCGCAGGACGCCTTCCGGCAGATGTTCGACGTCACCGAAGGTCTGCGGCTCTTCGGCATTGATCTCAGTGCAGACAGGGGCACAGGAACCGGCGGACTTGCTGACACGTTCTCGCTGCGGGCGACCGGGCTGGGGGGCGATCCGTTTCCCACCCTTCAGATCGGCGTGAAGAAGGCTCAGAAGTACCAGCTGCAGGTCAACTGGCGACGCAGTCGATTCTTTAATCGCGCGCCCGACACGCCGGCGTCACTCGGTGGGTTTGACACACGTGTCGTGACCGATCGCCACTCGTGGACGACGGCGCGGCAGGTCGGCAATGTGTCATTTGTCTACGACGTGTCGAATCGGTTGAAGGTGCTCCTGGCCTACGACCGCGTGTCCAACGGCGGGTCGATACAGTCGACGCGCTCGCTCGACTACACCGGCGCCTCCTCGACGTGGGCCGGATTCGCACGCGCCAATGCCTTTGCGCTGTCCGGGCCGGTAGACACCTCGTCAGACCGCGCGACAGCCGGCGTCGCCTATAACCGGGCACGATGGACGCTCAACTACCGCGTGGGATATCAGACCTCGCGCGACCACCAGACATTCAGCCCGGTGGCCACGCCCGAGCGCAGCATCAACGTCGTTGAAGCCGCAACGGCGAACGAACCCCTTACTGCGCTCAGGTGGGTGCAGACACGCAAGCTGTCGACGCCGGTCAGCGAATTGTCGTTTGTCGCCCGTCCCGCCTCGTCTCTGGAGTGGCGTAGCGACTACTCGTTCTACCGCTATCGCGGTCCGTTCGAACTCGACGCGGCTTACACCGGCACGGCACGCGCTCCGACGGCTGGCACCTACTCACCCTACGACGTGGCAGTCACCGCCGATGGCCACACGGCCACACCGACATCGGTCATCGACCAGGGCCTGACCTGGCGGCCGCTCGATCGCTGGGCGTTCGACGTCAACTATCGCTATTCGCACGCCACCAGCACGTCGGAGGCGGAGTTGACCAGCGTCGTGGCCCTCTACCCCACCTCCACGTCCGCGGCGGTGCGCACCGTGGAAGATGTCGAGACCGAATGGCGCAACACGACGCATTCGCTGGGGCTCAGCACCACCTGGCTGCCGTCGCGCGTGCTCACCGTCCGGCCTGGTGTCAGGCTTGCGCAGCGCGACGTCCGCATGCACGAAGACGGCGTGCTGAACGTCGGAGCGAGCAATCGTGAGCGCGCGGTCTGGCCGGAGCTCTTCGTCGGCTATCGACCTGTTCCGCAGTTCAGCGCGCGCGGCACGTATCAGACCTCTTACGTCAATTCTCCCTACACGCGGATGTCGCCAGCTGAGCGATCCGTCGGCCGCCTCATTCTCCACATCGCCCCGACTGACGCGTTCTCCATCGAGGCGACGGCGAGCCAGACCGATGCCGAACAGACCGAGGCCAGCTTTGTCAGCCACACACGTGCGGCAGCCGTCTCACTGTCGTATGCCCTCGACCGTCGCCTGTCGCTGACCGGCGGATTTGATTACCAGAGCTTCGTGGGCACAGGCAGCGTCTCGTTCGTGCGCGGAACCGCGCCGCTCGCGAGCCTGCCGATGAACGACCGCGAGATCGACCGGGTGTGGCAGTTCGGCGCCAGCGTGGAGCCCGTCAAGGCCATTGGCGCGACCCTCACCGGGAACTACGATCGCACCAGCGGGCTCGACCAGATCTTCGGCGAGCCGGCACTCTACGGTCCGGCGTCCCTGTTCTACATGACCGGGACCGTTTATGTGCAGATCCCGAAGGCCGGTCGTCTCTCCTTCGACCTGCAGCGAACGAAGTCGACGCAGGAGATACTATCGGCTAACGACTTCCGCGCGAACCTGCTGACGGTTCGGTTCACGCGTGAGTTTTAATGGAGGCGAGCACATGCACGCACTGATCACGAAGAACGCGATAGCCATCATGGCCTCTGCCGTGCTGGGCGTGGGCCTCTCGGCCGGAGTGGCCAACGCCCAGGCCAAGAGCGCCACCGACCACTACCTCGACAAGTGTGCCGTCTGCCACGGAGCCGATGGTGCCGGAAAGACCGCGAAGGGGCGCAAGCTCAAGCTCGAGGACGTGCGCAAGACAAGTCTGAAGATCACGACCGAGCAGATGATCGAGATCGTCACCAAAGGCAAGGCGCCCGACATGGACGCGTTTGCCAAGGACCTCACTGCAGACCAGATCAAGCAGGTCGTCGAGTACTATCGCAGCCTCGCCAAGAAATGAGCCAGGCTGACATCCTGCTGGTGGTCTTCGCCGGGGTAGCCGCCGCGCTGGCCGCGGTCGTGGCCACCCGCGCGGACATCACGCGGGCGCGCGGCGGCAAGATTCTGGCCTTTGCGGCGCTGTGCGTCCTGCCGGTGGTCTCGCTGATCGGTGGGTACACCACGCACATGGAGCGCGCGCAGAGCACCGAGTTCTGTCTCTCGTGCCACGTCATGAGCGACCACGGCCAGAGCCTGCTGTACGACGACGCCAGCTATGTGCCGGCGTCGCACTTCCAGAACAACCGCGTGCCCCGCGACCGCGCCTGCTACACCTGCCACACCGACTACACGATGTTCGGCGGCATGAACTCGAAGCTGCGCGGCCTGCGGCACATGTACGTGCACTACCTGGGGACCGAGCCTGCGCCAGCAGAAATCAAGCTCTACGAGCCGTACAACAATCGCGAGTGCCTCCACTGCCACCTCGGCGCCCGCAAGTTCGAGGAACAGTCGGCACACAACCGTACCCCTGACTCGCTCACCTCGATCAAGAACAACACGCTCGGGTGCACGTCGAGCCGCTGCCACGACACGGTGCACGACGTCGAGGCGATAGCCGATGAGACGTTCTGGAAGGGGGCAACAGTGCCGGGAGCGTCACGGCAAGAGGCAACACAGCCATGAGTACGGCGCTACTCGAACGCCGCCTGTCGTGGGCGGGATGGCTCATCGCCTCCGGCCTGGTCGTCGAACTGGCAGTCGCGACGCTGGTGCATCCGCTGGCGTTTGTCACCTTCGCCGTGGTCACCGTCCCACTGGTCCTGGCCGGGGTGGCGCTCTTTCTCTGGGCGCTGGTCGCGGGCTGACAGCCGCTAGAAGGTGACCCGCAGAGCCAGCCTGGCCGAACGCGGGATTGCGGCGTGGAAGTGGAGGTCCTCCACCGGTGCCGGCTCATTCTTGAGCTGCGACTCGAAGAAGTAATCGATATCCGACACCTTCGCGTTGAAGAGGTTGTAGCCCTCGAGCGTCAGCCGGATGCGTTCGGAGAACTTGTAGCCGACCTCTCCGTTGACGATGGACGTGGACTTTGACTCCACGCTGTTGTCTTCGATCAGGGGACGGGGACCAAAATGGCGCACGCGCAGGCTGCCAAAGCCACCAGCTGCGACACCTGCCGGCGGATTGACCGCGATCCCACCGGAGATGACGCGGTTCAGCGCTCCGGGCACGAAGTTCTCGCCCTCCGGCACGTCACGGAATCGCGCTCGCGAGAACGAGAGATCAAGATCCAGCGCCACCCAGCGGTTGGGATAGACGTAGTTGGTGATTTCGACACCCTCTCGTCGCGTCGCCGGACCCGCTTCCGTGCTGCCCGAGTCGCCAACGTAGATCAGCTCCGAGTCAAAGCCAAGGTACCAGACGGTTGCCGTCGTCTGGAGGCCGCGAATCGCCACGGTCCGGACACCGAATTCGCCACCCTGTGCCCGCGCGAACGCTGGCGCCGCATCCGCCGGCTGACCGGAGATCGGGTCCACCTTCAGCAGGATGCCGAGGCCGGAGTTCGAGTGATAGCCCATGCCCCAGTTGGCGTAGAACTCGGTGCCGCCCCACGGCCCGAATGCCGCCGAGATTTTCGGGTTCACAATCGCCGACAATTCTTTCCCGGAGTTCAGCGGGTTGCTCGAGTCAACCTTCCAGCGGTAGAGATCGCCGCGAAGCCCGAAGGTCGTGCGCACCGTGCGGCTCCACTCCACCTCGGTCTCACCAAAGATACCCACGGTGGACTGATCGGCCTCGTCGGCGCGAATGGTCTCGAGTCGCTCGGTCTGCCGCGTGTGATACAGCCCGAGCGGGCCGCCCACCGAGTCGTTCCTGAAATCGACGCCAACGGCGCTCTCGGTGGGCTTGCCGGCCACACGTGCGATCTTGCGATGCGTCACCTTGGCGCCGGTCGTCCAGCGATTCTCGAACTGCTCGAACTGGTCGCCGTTCACCGGATCGTTCATGAAGTAGGTGAAGTTGTGGAACAGCTGCACGCCATACCGCTGCACGAACGCCGTCACCCGTGTGGAGTCGTTGGCTTGCGAATGCTGCCAGTCGAAGATGCCCGCGTGTCGATAAGTCTCGCCACCGTCGCTCTCTTCGATGAACCCGAAGCGGTCGATCAACCCGGCGTCCACCGCGCGCTGCGGAATCTGGTCCGTCGAGTGCCAGTGGTTCGAGAATCCCAGATACGTCAGCGAAAGGCCGTTACGCGCATCACCCTGGCTGAAGCGCACCACGCCGTTGTACTTGTTCTTCTTGTTCGGACTCACCCACGGTCCGGCGTCCTTCTCGAACTCGAACGCACCGAGCAGGTTTCCGGCGCCGACCTTGGGCGACGCGGCAAGGAACACGCGCTGGTAGTCGAAGGATCCGCCACTGACGGTCGCAATCGGACGATCGAGGGTGTTGAAGTAGTTGATCGTCGCCGAGCCTGCTGACGAGAAGTCTCCGTTTTGTGCGTAGTACGGCCCCTTGCGGAACTGCACGCCGCTCACCAGCTCCGGGATCAGGAAGTTCGAGTCCGCATAGCCTTGCGCATGCGCGTGCGTGGGCATGTTGACGGGAATGCCGGCAATGGTCTGCGCGAAGTCGAACCCGTGGTCGAGGTTGAAGCCGCGCAGGTAGTACTGATTCGCCTTCCCCTCTCCGCTGTGCTGGCTGATCACCATGCCGGGCACGGTCTCGAGCACCTCTGCGGCGCGGTTGACGGGTCGGACCGCGAGCTGCGCAGCGGTGATGGCGCCTTCGCTGCCAGCCGAGGCGACGCCGACCAGGTTCTCTGCCGGGTTCTCGATCTCGGCGAGGTTTCGGAACGTCCGCGGCGCGGTGACCACGATGTCGGCGCTGGTCGCCACGAGCATCTGCGCGTTTGCGGTGACCGTGCCGCCGGCGGTCACGGTCACCACCCGCCGGACAGTGCTGAAGTTGATCAGTCGGACGGTCAGCTCAGCCTGACCGGGCGGGACATTGTCGAACCGGTACACACCAGTGCCATCGGTGACGGTCTCAACCACCATCGACGAGCCGACGGCCATCAACGACACCGTCGCGCCGGGCAGGACCCCGCCGGTCTCGTCTGACACTGTCCCCGTGACATTCCCGGTGCCCTGAGCGAGGGCGGCAACCGGGACAAAGCCGAGAAGGAGCGCGAGAAATACGCCGCGAAATAGTCCACGCATGGCAGACAGCTTACCGGCGGGCGTTTCGGGCAACACCTGAAGTGTTCCTGAAGAGTTTGTCAGGAGACGCGCGCAAAGTGGCGCGCAATGTGCAGCCATTCCACACAGCGGCGCGACAGCCGTTCAGGAGGCGACCATGTTCACACGGATCCTCGTAGCAACCGACTTCAGCGCACCGTCGGATGCCGCACTCGTCTATGCCAAGGCCGTGGCCGCGCAGTTCGGGGCGTCACTGCACCTGCTCCACGTGGTCGAGAACCCGGTCATCGCCGGCATGATGGGCGCCGAGGTGCTCGTACCTGATACCTCGGCCATGGTGGCCGCACTCGAGCAGGAGGCGGAGACCAAGCTCTCGGCCATGCTTGCTCCGGCCGAACGCACGAAGTTCCGGGCGACGACCGAAATCCGCATGGGCTCAGCCGCCAGCACCATCGTCGAGATGGCACACAGCCTCGGGGTTGACCTTCTCGTGATGGGCACGCACGGGCGCACGGGCGTCACACACGCACTCCTCGGCAGCGTGGCCGAACGCGTGACCCGCCACTCTACGTGTCCGGTGCTGACGGTGCATGCGACCCCTGAGCCCGTACGGGAGGCAGCGGCCTTCCCGGCGGTCGCCACGGCGTAGACATAGACGCTGGAGATGACGTGCTGTGGCGCGAACCCTGTTGGGTTCGCGAGGCGAGCCTGACAAGGCTCGCCCCACGCGGTGCGACCGTCGCTATGACGACGCGCGGGGCAGGTTGAACTTCTCGATGCGGTAGCGCACCTGATCGCGATTGATGCCGAGCAACTCCCCAGCCTGCGTCTGGTTGCCACCCGTCCGATCGAGCGCCTGCACGAGCAGCTGGCGTTCGAGTTCCTCGAGCCGCACCCCTTCCGGCGGAAGCTGGAACCGGTTGGTGCTCACCGTCCTCGCCAGCATGGTGAGGTGCGTCGGCTCGAGCGTCTGGCCATCGATCAGCAACATCGCCCGCTCGATGGCATTCCTCAGCTCGCGGATGTTGCCCGGCCAGCCGTAGTCCTCGAGCGTCTTCATCGCCGCCGCCGAGATGTGGGTGACCTTCTTCTTGAACTCGCGATTGAACTTGTCCACGAAGTAGTTGGCGAGCAGCGGTATGTCGCCGCGTCGTTCCCTCAGTGACGGCAGGACGATCGGCATCACCTGCAGGCGGTAGAACAGGTCCTCGCGGAACTTTCCTTCCTGCACGAGCTGGTCGAGGTTTCTGTGGGTGGCGGCAATCACGCGCACGTCCACGCGGACGTCGATCAGACCGCCGACCCGCTTGAAGGTCTTCTCTTCCAGGAAGCGCAGGAGCTTGGCCTGCAGTCCCGGCGCCATCTCGCCGATCTCGTCGAGAAACACGGTGCCGCCATCGGCGGTTTCAAAGAGCCCGCGCTTCTGCTGCCTGGCATCGGTGAAGGCGCCCCGCTCGTGACCAAACAGCTCGCTTTCGAGCAACTGCTCGGGGATGGCCGAACACGTGATGTTCACGAACTGCCGGTTGGCTCGATCACTGTTGTAGTGGATCGCCTTGGCTGCCAGGTCCTTGCCGGTGCCAGTCTCTCCATTCAGGAGCACTGTTGACGCAGGGCTTGCCGCCACACGGGAGAGCAGCGACTTGACGTCCCTCATCGCCGGCGAGGTGCCGACGATGGATTCGAAGCCGTATTCGCTGCGCTGCGAACTCCTGATCGACTTGACCTCCCGGCGAAGCTGGCTCGTCTCGAGCGCCTTCTCCACCAGCAGCGCCACCTCGTCAACGTTGAACGGCTTGTTCACGTAGTGGTAGGCGCCCAGTTTCATCGCCTCCACTGCGTTCTCGATCGTCGAGTAGGCGGTCATCAGGATCACCAGCGCATCGGCGTCGCGCTCCTTGATCTCGCGCAACAGCACCAGACCATCGGAATCAGGCAGCCGGAAGTCGAGCAGCACCAGGTCCGGGTTGCTGGCCAGATGTTCTCTCGCCGCGGCGGCCGTGCCCGCCTCGAGCAGCTCGTACCCCTCGCGGGAGAGCCGTTCTCGTATCGACCAGCGAATCAGTTGTTCATCGTCAACGATCAGGATGGTGGCGTGCGGCATGTGGGTAATTTTTCGCGAGAGCGTGGGAAAGTTCTGGCGCCGCGCGTCGGCGTCCAAGAATCTAACCCATTATTGGCGAATGCAGGCGGAGGAGTGGCAAAACTCAGGCCGGCAGGGTTATTGCCCCGTCCGTCCCTAACCGATGGTCATTGCCGGCTTCACATCCGCCTTCCTGTTGCTCGTTGCGCTCACAGCGGCCCTGGCGTGGCAATACCAACGCCGCGAGGCTCGCTGGCGCGACGCGGTCAAGCGCCTCAACGACATCAAGTACGCCCTCGACCAGGCGGCGATCGTCGCCACGACTGATGTCCGAGGACAGATTACCGACGTCAACGACAAGTTCTGCGAGATCTCCGGCTATACGCGCGATGAGCTGATTGGTCAGGATCACCGGATCGTCAACTCCGGCCTGCACTCCAAGCCGTTCATCCAGGACCTCTGGAAGACGATCGCGTCGGGTCGCGTCTGGCACGGTGAACTGCGCAACCGGGCCAAGGACGGACACTTCTACTGGGTTGATACGACAATCGTTCCCTTCATCGACAGCGCCGGCAAGCCTTACCAGTACACCGCCATCCGCAGCGACATCACGCAGCGCAAGGCCGCCGAGGCCCGGGTCCGTGAACAGGCCGCCCTCGCCCGGCTCGGCCAGATGGCTGCCGTCGTCGCCCATGAGGTGAAGAACCCGCTCGCGGGCATCAAGGGTGTTCTGCAGGTGTTGATGTCGCGTCGACCTGCAGGCGATCCCGACGTGCCGGTGATGGCTGACGTCGTGAGTCGAGTCGACACGCTGAACGATTTGATTCACGACCTGCTGGTCTATGCGCGTCCGCGGCCGCTGCGAGTGGAGGCGATCGACCTCGACTCGCTGCTGCGTCAGTCGATCGAGACGCTCGCCCGGGATCCGATGGCCGCAGGCATCCAGATCACCCTTGACGCCGGTCCGTTGGCGCTGCGAGGCGATGCTGAGCTGTTGAAGGGGGCCTTCCTGAATGTGTTGCTCAACGCCGCCCAGTCGATGGGAGGCAGCGGGCGCCTGCGCGTGACCGCAACGTCAGCCGACCGCGCCATTGCTATCGAGTTCGCCGACTCCGGGCCGGGCATCCCCGAGGATGTCCGTGAACGAATCTTCGAGCCGTTCTTCACCACGCGAAGCCGCGGCACGGGCCTTGGTCTGCCGATCGCGAGACGGACCACCGAGCTGCATGGGGGCTCACTCGATCTGAGCTGTCCCCGCGGGGGCGGCACCGTGGTGCGCATCACGCTTCCGCTCGACCCGCCACCGCCGCCGGTGTGAGGGCCCGCCCTGCATCAGCCACCGGCAGCCTAACTGGGCGTGGCGTGGGTACGCCGCCGCTCACCGAGCCAGCTCGTGGCGCGCGGGACTCGGGGACGCAGACCGAACGCGGTGACCGCGTGGTGTTCGATGTAGGTCATGGCTTCGTCGAGGTCATCGGTGACGAGCAGCAGGCGCAGGTCGTTGGCCGAGATCGCGCCGGCCGCGACCATGGAGTCCAGCGCACTGCGGACTGGCTGCCAGTAGTCCCGACCCACCAGCACCACCGGGAAGTTGGCGATCTTCCCCGTCTGGATCAGCGTCAGCCCCTCGAAGAGTTCGTCGAGCGTGCCGAGACCGCCAGGCAGTCCGATGAATGCGTACGAGTACTTGAACAGCAGCACCTTCCGGACGAAAAAGTAGCGGCAGGTCACCCAGCGGTCCATGTAGCGATTCGGCGACTGCTCGTGCTCGAGCCGGATGTTGCAGCCGACCGAGATGCCGCCCGCCTCGCGGGCGCCACGGTTGGCCGCTTCCATCAGCCCCGGTCCTCCTCCGGTCATCACCGTGAACCCGAGCCGGGCCAGCCGCGCGCCCACCTCCCTGCCCAGTGCGTAGGCGGGGTGGGACTCGCCGAAGCGGGCCGAGCCGAACACCGTCACGCATGGTCCGACAAAGTGCAGGGCGCGGAAACCGGCGATGAAATCGCGCATCGTGCTGAGGACCGTGAACAACTCGGTTCGCCGCGCGCGCGGTCCTTCGAGGAAGACCAGGTCGTCAGCCACAGAAGTTACTCCCCGTTGCGTTGCTGGATCGTTGACAGGTACGCCGCCAGCGCTTCGATGCGCGCCGCGACCGCCGCGTCGGTCAAACCGCCAGACGTGCGCTTGAAGGCGTCACCCCACACCGGCATCTCACGGGTGCCGTGCGCCGCCATGTCGACACCGGAGATCATCTGACGCACGCGTTGCTCCGGAAACACGTTGCCGTTGCGTGTGGCGAAGAGCGTCAGATCCGGTGGCTCGCGTCGCAGGGAGGTCGACAGCGGTCCGCCCCCGCGCCCGTCGCTGCCATGGCACGCCGCACAATACGCGGCAAACAGCTGCCCGCCGCCGAGCGCCGACACCAGCGGTGGATCCTGGAGGGTGGCGATGAACCCGGCCACCTGATCGATCCGGACGTTCGAGATGGTGTCGGTACGGTCCAGATACCTGAAGATGGTTCCCCAGACCGGCATGTCGCCGGTGCCGTGAGCCGTGACGGGTCGCTCGGTGTTGACTACGGCCGCGCGCACGCGGTCGAGCGGGAACGCGCCGCCGTTGCGACGTGCCAGTGTGGTCAGGTCGGGCACCTTCGTCTTAAGCGTTGGTGCGACGGGGCCGTCCCCGCGGCCCGTCGGGCCGTGACAGCCCACACAGTAGAAGTTGTAGGTGTCCCGTCCCGACACGGACTCGAGAATCGGCGCAAGCCGGGGTGCGTCTCCGGTGACCGGTCGTTGCGCGAGGCCGGTGCCCGTGAGAGCCAGCATGGCTGCTGCGACCAATAAGAGTGCGGCTGGTGTCTTTGCTCGCATCGTGTCCCCCGGTGTTGACTGCCACAGTCTCGCAGTGCAAGAAGGGCGCCCATCTGTGCTGGTGCGCTCCTTGTAGGGGTGTGGAGATCAGAGGAGCAACTGAACCGGATCTGCGCAGAAAAACCCCGAGACGCGGTCGAAAATTTCCCAGGAGGATCCCATGACGCTCATCCCCACCCAGGTCACCTTCCACGGCATCCCGCACTCCGAGGCGCTCGAGACGGCGATTCGCGAGAAAGTGGCATGGTTGGAGCACTATCGTCACGACATGGTGGCCTGCCATGTGATCGTGGACGTGCCGCACCGGCATCGACACGATGAGCGCGAGTTCAGCGTGCGCGTGGAGGTCACCGTCCCGCGAACCGGTCCGATCGTCGCCAGCAACGAACCACACGCCGATGCCTACGTCGCCGTCCACGAAGCCTTCAACGTGGCGAGACGGCGCCTGCAGGGCGCGTCCTCAAGCAGGCGGACGGGGGCGGGCGAGCTTCAGGACTTCTGACTCGACCGCGCTCATGTCGAAGGGCTTCTGCATGACGGCGCTCACGCCCTGACTCTGCGCCCTGGCGGTCACCTCGGGCTGCTCGGCCGTCATCATCACGATGGCACTGTCTGGCGAGACCGTGCGGATTGCGGACACCAGTGAGAAGCCTCGTGTGTCGGGCAGCCGGTAATCCATCAACACCACATCCGGGCTGCCCCGACCGAGGCACACCATCGCCTCGGCGGCGTTGCCCGCCTCCTGCACGCTGCAGCCGGCAGCCGTCAAGGTGCGGGCGACCGCCCACCTGATGAGCGGCTCATCGTCAACAATGAGAACGGTGGGTGAATGCGCGGACGCCATGAATCGGGTCTCGCGCTGCAACACTTCAAGAACCGCGCCCACGCGCTCAAGAGCTGGGCTGTTGCCGGAGCGGGATTCGGACGATGACGGTGGTGCCCCCTTCCGGAGGGCATTCAATGCTGATCTTTCCGTGCTGAGCTTCGATCAGGCGCTTCGCGGTGGGAAGCCCCAGACCGGTGCCCCTGGCCTTGGTCGTGAAGAACGGGGTGAAGACTTTCTCGCGGATCTCTGGAGGAATCCCCGGCCCGGGATCGCTGAAGGCGACTGAACAATGGCCGCCCTCGGTGGCCACCCGCACACGGATGGTGCCACCGTTCTTGAGCGCGTGAGCCCCATTCACCAGCAGGTTGACGAAGACGATTTTCAGGAGCCCGGCATCGGCCACCACCGGTTCGATCGAGCCCTCCACCTCCACCGTCACGCCCGCAAGCGCCGGGTCGGTCATGAGGAGTTCGGCCGTGCTTTCGACGAGCCGAGGCACTTCGACCGGCGCCATGTGGGGTCGCGGCGGGCGCGCGAAGAGCAGCATGTCCTGCATCATGCTGTTGAGCGCGTCGATGCGCGCCACGATCTCGCCCGTGACGGCCAGCTCGGCGCTCCCCTCCGGCAGTCGCCCACTGATGACCTGAATCGCGCCGCGGATTCCCGCCAGCGGGTTCTTCACCTCATGGGCGATGACCGCCGCCATCTCACCCAGCCTGACGAGCGCCTCCTGCTCGCGCAACTGTTCTTCGAGGCGCACGCGATTGCTGAGGTCGTGCAGGATGCCGGTGAACTTCCGGACACCGTCGACGGGCATCTCCCCGACCGACAGGTGCACCGGAAACGTGCTCCCATCCTTTCGGCGCGCCTGGACTTCGCGCCCCACCCCGATCACGCGCGCCTGTCCCTCACGCAGATATCGGGACAAGTACCCGTCGTGCTCCTCGTGATACGGGGACGGCATCAAAATCGAGACATTGCGGCCGATCACCTCTTCGGCGGCGTACCCGAACAGCGTCGTTGCAGCCGGGTTGAACGCCTCAACCAGTCCACGCTCATCGATGACGACGATGCCATCGACTGCAGAGTCGACGATCGCGCGCCACCGCGCCTCGCTCGCACGCAGCTGCGTCTCGAGCTGCACGCGGGCCGACAGGTCGTGCAGGATACCGGTGAACCGTCGTTCGCCGTCGACGTTCATCTCGCCGACTGCCAGATGGAGCGGGAACGTGGATCCATCCCGCCGGCGTCCGGTCACCTCGCGGCCGATACCGATGATCCGTGCCGCGCCTTCCCGCAGGTAACGCGCAAGATACCCGTCGTGCTCCTCGTGGTACGGGGACGGCATGAGCACGTTGACGTTCAGGCCCAGGAGCTCCGCCTCGGCGTAACCGAAGAGCCGTTCGGCCGCGTGATTGAACGCCTCGATCCTGCCCTGCGGATCGATGACGACGATGCCGTCCACGGCGGAATCGAGCAACGCGCGCCAGCGAGCCTGGCTCGCCATCAGCGCGCGTGTCGAGGTCTCTGGGTCAGGTGGTTCCATGGCTGGGGTCGATGGCGGGCTGGCCGAAAAACTATAGCACCGGCAAAAAACCCTCACGGGGCGTGAAACTTCGCACCAGCACCTGGCCTCCTCCCTCCACCGCGACGACCACGGCACCCTACGACTGTCCAGACCTTGGCACGGCTCTCGCCCCTCACCCGCCAGAGAAGAACCATGAGTCGTCTTCAGACCCCTGCCCGCGTCGCCCTCGGCACCATCCTGCTCCTGCACGGCCTCGCAAACACGGTGCTTCCGCTGCGCGGCATCGGGGCACCGAGCGGTGGCTGGTGGTCGTTGTCGATGACGCTGCTCTACGTCGTCGCCATCGCCGGTTTCGTCATCGCGGGATTGGGCGTGCTCGGGGTTGCTCCGCTGGCGCGACTGACCCTGCCCGCGGCCTTTGCGGCGGGCATCGCCGGGCTCGTCGTCCTCCTGTGGCGCGCCGACTCGGACCTGTGGATGGGTGTCCTGCTCAGCGCGTCGCTGCCGGTGCTTACCGCACTCTACGTGGGGCGGTGCACGGAACGGGCTGAACGCACGCTGTTCGACTGAAGGAGGCGGTATGTCTCGCCTGCGCACGGTCATCGCGGCTGTCGACTTCTCCGACTCGTCGCGCCGCATCCTCGTCCTGGCGGCGCGGCTGGCGCGCAAGCATGGGGCGGTGCTGCACGTGCTCGCCTCGGTCCCGACTGAAAACGAGCCGGGTCCTGCGGACCCGGCCTACGTACGTGCGGCGGTACGTAGTGCGGCGGTACGTAGTGCGGCGGTACGTAGTGCGGCGGTACGTAGGGCGGGTCCGCAGGACCCGCCGGTGGGCGATCACTCAACCCTCATGGCAACGCGGGATGCGCTCCGGCGTCTGGTTGCCGAGGTGCCCGATCTCATCTCGCCATGCCTGGATGTGATTGCCGGCAGCCCGACCAGCACGATCCTCAACGCCGCTGAACGCGAGGACGCGGACCTGGTGGTGATGGCCGCGGACCACGGCTGTCCCTCAGGGACCCATATCCCTGGTGCAGTCGCCCAGCACGTGCTCCTCAACGCTCGACGGTCGATCCTGGTCGTCCCCTCTTCATGGACGCCACCAGCTGTCGGCATCGGGCTCGCGCCGATCGTTGTCGGCGTCGATGCCACCGAACCGGGCCTCGGTGCCGGCCGCCTGGCCGCCGAGCTGGCGCGCACGCTGGAGACCACGGTCGAAGCGGTACACGTGGTGCCCTATCCCGAGGTCTCGACCGAACTCGAGCGTCTGCTACACATCGTCGCACCCACGCTCGACGGCCTGAGGGTGGAGGTGGGCGATGTAGTGGAGCGTCTGGCCACGATCGCCGCTCCCGTCGGGATGCGGCGCCCGCTTCTCGTGATCGGACGGCGTGGACACGGCGGACCAGAGGCGATGCCGGGGTCGACCGCCGAGCGACTGGCGGCACTGGGAACGATTCCCCTGCTGATGTATCGGCCCGCTTGAACACTCGCATCGAAACTTCCCCAGTCCTCGCGAGCTTTCCCCCACTGGCCAACCGGCGCCCACATCAGACCGCATCCACCACTGTGAACCTGCTCTGTGGAGAAATGGCACGCGATTCGCCTTCCCTGTGCGGCAGGCAGTTCATCGTTTTCTCATTGTGACGAGGTTGGTATGCAGAACAGTCAGACGGTCTTCGGGTCGGTGAGTCATTACGCCAAGGGGGGCGTACAGGTCATCGACGACAACGCCAAGGACTACGCCTTCTCGAACGTGTTCGAGGTGGCGGCAAAGTCAAAGCCCTATGAGAAGGTCGCCGTCGGCAAGAACCTGAAGTACGTCCTCGAGGCGGTCCGCGCCGAAGGCGTGTCGCCCTGGTTCGCCGCGGCCCATGATGAGGCCGTCCTGGTCATGGACGGCGACATCCTCATCAAGTACCTCCGGCCTGAACTGCCGGTCGTCCAGCCCGGGTCGGAAGGCACCGTGCAACTGGCCTCTGAACCGCGGGGCACCAGCATGGGATGGGTGCGGGCACGGCGCGGGCACATGGCGCTGCTGCCGGCCGGTGCGGCCTATCAGTTCCAGGCGTTCGGACAGCCGGGTGCCTTGTTGATGCAGACGATCGCCGGACCGTTGACGGTCGAGCGATGGGCAGACATCTGCCAGACGGCCTGAAACCTTCTGACTCGGAGCATACGATGACTACTGTTGCCTCACCAACGACCGGCACTGCTACAGAGCGCTCGCTCGGCTACCGCACGTTCCAGGTCGGCCGGTTCACGTTCTCGCGCGACGAATACTTCGTGCACGTCATCTATCCCGGCGGACGGCACGTCATGCCCGTGGACGAATTCCTCCGGGCACTCATGCGCGATATCGCCTGGGGCTTCTTCTACGGCACGGTGAACTTCGACCACGTGCTGGGAACCGTCAACCACTACGGCACCGTCGAGCTGTTTGTCGGCCTCTTCAACGACGCCTATCGCCACGCCAATCGCCACTACGTGGAAACGCACGACTCGAAAGTGCTCAAGGTGCACTTCGAAGAGATCCTGGCCGACTGGACCAACGAAGGCTTCGATCCGTTCGCGGCGCCGGACGAAACCGGCTCTGCCTACGGCGTCAAACGTGGACAGAACCTTCGTGCCATCAAGCGGCAGCGCGTTGTCGCCCAGCGGATGGTGGGCCTCGGCGACGACACACCGCTCCGCAGCGATGCGTCGGGGTTCAAGGTGAACCGCCAGTTCGTCGACGTGCCTCAGGACGAACCCGAGGTGCACGCCGAGTCCGGGTGCGCGGGCCAGGTGCACGCATTCAACCTGTTCTCGTATCTGTCGCGGTCTGACGTCACGTGGAATCCGTCGGTGTGCTCGGTGGTCAAGGACAGCCTGCTCTGCCCCACCACGGAGGAACATGTGCTGCCGATCACGCACGGCAACGATCGCGTGGAGTGGTTTGTCCAGGTGACCGACGAGATTTTCTGGGATATCGAAGACAAGGCCACCGGCAAGCCGCTAGCCAAGGTCACGATGAAAGCGGGCGACGTGGCAGCCATGCCCGCAGACATCCGTCACCGTGGCTACTCCCCGAAGCGCTCGATGCTGATCGTGTGGGAGAACAACGACAACCAGGTCGCCAAGCTCCACCAGAGCGGAAAGATCCCGCCCTACCCCGTGGAGTTCTAGGAGTGACGCCGGGTCCTGACGGACCCGGCCTACGTACGTAGGGCGGACCAACGTGTGGTACGTAGGGCGGGTCGGAACGACCCGCCGGTCAGGTCCGTCTTGGAGGCGGTCATGTTCAAGGTTGCAACGTCAGTCACGCAGGCGTCCTGGGAGTGCAGGTGGGCGCGGGCAGGACATCGACTGATGCCCGACCCTGAGCATGGCCACCCCGAGAACCTCTGGATCTGCGTCCGCCCCACACCCGAGGGGCGCCGCGTGGTGGGCGACGAGCAGTGCGCGAACTGTCCGCACTGGGACCCACAATCACACGACAACCCCTGAGGACGTCATGGTCCTCGCGGTCGGTCTCTGGTTCGTGCTCCTCCTGGTCGCGATGACAATGACGTTCGAGTTTCTGGGTGGGCACTACCTGTTCAAGCAGCCGTGGGAACGGCTGCTGGCCGATTACAACCTGAGCGCGGGGCGCATCTGGGTGGTGGTCTTGATCGCCACCCTCCTCGCCCCGCTCCTCACGCGTCGCTAGAACGCGTTGCCGATGAACGGCAGCATCCGGCCCCAGTAGAGCACCATCACCCACGAGAAGATCGAGAGCGCACCGGCGACCTTGAACGAGGTCGTCGTCGCCTCGATCCGCCCGGTGGCAAGGGCATGCGCTCCGGTGCGGGTCTCGAAGTAGAGCGCGTTCAGGCCGGCCACGATGAGGAACAGCAGCTTGAGATAGAAGGCCGGATTGTTGATGTACTGATCCGGCGCCCCGACGAAGAACAGCACACCGGTCACCAGGTTGATGGCAAACCCGAAGATGCCCCACGGCAGCAGCCGCCGGAGCGAGGCCAGATCGACTGTCCGCATGAAGCCCATCAGGCGCGAATCCAGAAGTCCGATGACGCCGAGCAGCAGGCACATGCCCACGAAGTGAAGCGTTTCGAGCATCGGCCAGAACCACGACAGGGTTCGCACGGCCACGGAGACATCGGTGGCCCTCAGCCACGTTGCAAATTCATTCATGGGAGCCCCCTAGACGTACGCCATCCAGCGACCGGTGGTGATTGCGCCGAGCCACAGGAGAATCGAGAGCACGGCAAACGTCCGCGCGATCGGCGGCACGACGGTCGGCGACGCGCTCGTGCCGTACACGCTGCGCTTCATCAGCACGGCCACGATCACGGCCGCGACCACGCACACCAGCTTCACGAAGAACACGGTGGTCGTGCCCTTGGTGCTGGCGTCGGCGGCAAAGAGCATCACGCCGGTCACCAGATTCAGCCAGAAGCCGATCCACATCGCCTTGAAGAGGCGCGCGAGCGGGCCGAGCGGGATGCCGGCCCCGGCACCGAGCAACCGGAGATCAACAACCCAGTTGGCACCGACCAGGATTCCCATGCCGGTGGTGTGCAGCGTGAGGACCAGCGGATAAGCCCAGATCGAGCCCGATTCGCGAAGCCACGTCGCAAATTGCGTACTTTCCAGTGTGATGAGCCACTCAGTCACAGAAGTCCTTTCAGTGCGCGGCGGCGCACTCAGCCGTTCCCGGCAATCCGCATGCCCTGTCTCGGTCGGGCGTAAATGCAGGATTCCGCCACTCATCACAGCTGGCTGGCGCGAAGGCGTGGGAAGTCGTTCGCCATGCAGTCGGAAGATTCCCCACCCACGCCCGGTAAGGCATACCGACCTACTGGGGAAATCTCAGCGAATGGGCTCGCAGAAACGGGCACGCGCCTTGCCTCTACGTAGGGCAAGGCAAAGGAGACGACCATGACCAGGCTGATGAGATTTACGGCGCTCGCGCTACTCGCTCTCGGATTGACTGGCTGCGCGACGATGAACGTCGCCTCGCACGTCGAGCGCGGAGCCGACTTCTCTCAGTTCCGCACCTGGGACTGGGGAAAGCCGGACGCGCTCCCGACCGGCGACGCGCGACTCGACAACAACACGTTCTTCATCGATCACCTGCAAGGCGCGGTGGAAAAAGCGATGGCTGGACACCAGCTCGCGCGGGTGCCTGAAGGCGGAAAGGCAGACCTGCTGGTGCACTACCACGCCAACATCAACCAGCGCTTCCAGGTGAACGAACCCGACGGCAGCTGCATGCCGCCCGACTGTCGTGCCAGCGTGATCGAGTACGAGCAAGGCACGCTCGTCATCGACGTCCTCGATGCCCGCACCGAACGCCTACTGTGGCGCGGCTGGGCACAGGACAGCGTGCAGGGCATCTTGGACAATCAGGACAAGATGGAGCGCGAGATCAACGAGGCAGTGACCAAGATGTTCGCGCGCTTCCCTGGCAACCTGTGACCCGGAGGTCGAGTGACTCCGCACCACAGTGAGTCACCCGTCAGGATGGTGAGCCGGCGCGTCCTTGGTACCGACGCCCGGCTCATCGTCCGCCTGGTTCACCCTCCTCGATCCGGGCTTTGAGCTGCTGCAAGACCTTCGGCGCTTCCCCTCGCATCCGCTGCTCCACCGCCCGCCGCTTGATTCCGCCCAGAATGCCGCCCAGCACGTCGGTCTGAGACCGGTTCAGGTACGCCAGATAACAATCAGCCGGGCCTTCGCAGAGCAGCGTGGTCAGGCCCAGTGCGCCGACAGAATAGTGCGTGGCCAGGACCTGCTGGCTGGACATCACCAGCGCCGGACGACCGGACTCGGGTGGAAAGCGTCGCAGACGGACGTGGGACACGCTCGTCACCGGTTTGCCGGCACCGTAACGCTCGGTTGACCAATAGAGATAGCTGCCCTCGTTATCCCCGCGTCCCGGACCGGCGAGTTGAGCGGTCAGTTCCGGCAACCCGCGCGAGAGATATGGCGATCGGGTCAGAATCGACGCGAACACCGCGCCAGGTTCGACAGGATCGCTGTGGTCGGCGTACGCAGGGACGCCGGCGAGACCGTGTTCGAGGAACACGTTGATCCGCTCGAGCACGATCCTCCGGAACTCGCGTTGCGCCGCCTCCCGCCACGCGACCCCGGCCCGGTCGATCGCAGACCGCGCCGACGCCATCTCAGGCGCCGTCAGCTTCAGGCCACAGTCACCGGGCCTGCACTTCCTCATTTCCTCGACGTCATCGGAGGTCAGCGTCATCTCCTCGACGTCGGACGCGTTCGGCGTATCGGAGAAACGGCGGACGGTCGAGACGACCTCGCTGCGTTTCATCGCTTCAATGGCCTGCGCCCACACCATGAACCTATCGACGGTGGTCCGGACGCGGATCGCCGCAAAGAGGGCCAGCTGACCATCCTCAGCCGGTAGCGTCCTCGCGAGCACCTTGCCCTCGTCGAGCGCGGCCCGTTCAGCTGCGCTGACGAGCACCCAGGGCCGATAGAACGCGAACGGATCGGTCTGGGGAGATACCGCCGTAGACCAGGCGGCGACCAGCGCGGCTGCCATGGCCACCGGTGTCCGCGTGCGGCTCCACCTCATCGCCCTGCAGATTAACCCGCCGCAGGTTTCCACGGCCCTGCGGACTATTCCCCGCGACACCTGACACGCCTGACGCCGGACGCGTGCAACGGCGCGGGAGCGAGCACCGCGGCATTCGGCACGAGCGTTGCGCTGAGAGAGGGTGAGGTATCCGACCATGAGAGGACTCACACGACTTGCGGCCACGGTGCTGCTGACGCTGGGGCTGGCAGGCTGCGTCACGATGACGGTCAACTCCCGCCTCGAGAGCGGGGTGGACTTCACCAGGTATCGCAGCTGGGACTTTGGCGCCCAGGACGGTGTGGCGACCGGTGACGCACGACTCGACAACAACCGGTTCTTCGTGGATGCCCTGCAGGGGGCGATTGATACCGGGATGTCGGCGCGCCGCTTCCTTCGCGCCGAACGCGGACAGGCCCCAGACCTGCTCGTCCACTACCACACCAGCGTCACGCAGCGGTTCCAGGTTGACGAGCCAGACTCCACCTGCCTTGGCCAGAACTGTCGGGCGAGTGTGATCGACTACGACCAGGGGACCCTGGTGGTTGACGTCGTCGATCGGATGACCGGCAAGCTTCTGTGGCGAGGGTGGGCGCAGGACAGTGTCAACGGCCTGATCGACAACCAGGACCGGATGACCGAGCAAGTGCGGCAATCGGTACAGAAGATCATGGCGCTGTTCCCACAGACTCCTCTCTAGAGTACAAAGGGCGTCATGAACGACTGGCGCACCCGCGCCGTGTCACCCGAAGACGCCGTCTCGCTGGTCAAGAGCGGGATGAACGTCTTCGTGCACGGCGCGGCAGCAACCCCAACCCCGCTCCTCGATGCCCTCAGCGCCCGAGAGGACATGTCGGGTGTCTGCCTTTACCACCTGCATACCTGCGGATCGGCCGACTTTGCGGCGCCCGAGTGCAGGGACCGGATCAGGTCGGTGTCGCTCTTCACGGGCGCTCCGGTACGCGGCGCCATCGACCGGGGTGACGCCGACTTCATCCCGATCTTCCTCTCGGACATTCCCTCGCTGTTTCTCACCGGCCAGGTCGCCCTGGATGCGGCGCTGCTCCAGTTGTCACCACCCGACGCGCACGGCTACTGCACGCTCGGCACCTCAGTCGACACGGCGCTCGCCGCCTCGCTCTCGGCGCCCTGTCTCATCGGCGAGATCAACGACCGCATGCCGCGCACGCATGGCAATACGCTGGTGCCGCTGTCGCGCCTGCGCGCCTTCATCCACACGTCGCGGCCACTCCACCTGCAGGAGCCGGCGGTCGCGTCGCCGGTGGAGGAAGCCATTGGAGAACATGTCGCCAATCTGGTCGAGGACGGCGCGACGCTGCAGATGGGCATCGGCGCCATCCCGGATGCCGCACTGAGACGTCTCACCAGCAAGCTGGACCTCGGTGTCCACACCGAGATGTTCTCAGACGGCGTGGTCGAGCTGGCCGCCTCGGGAGCCATTACCAACCGGCTCAAGTCCGTCCACCGGGGACGCATCGTCACCAGCTTCGTGTTTGGCAGCCAGCGCGTCTACGACTTCGTGAACGACAACCCGTTTGTCGAATTCCACCCGTGCGATCGCACCAACGATACGTCGATCATCCGAGTCAACCCGAAGGTCACGGCGATCAATTCGGCAATCGAGATCGACCTGTCCGGACAGGTGGTGGCCGACTCGATTGGCTTCCGCATCTACAGCGGCATCGGCGGGCAGATGGATTTCATCCACGGCGCGGCGCTCTCGGTCGGCGGCAAGCCGATCATCGCACTGCCCTCGACGGCCGCAGGCGGTCGGTTCAGCCGCATCGTGTCCACGTTGACGCCCGGCGGTGGTGTTGTCACGACACGCGGTCACGTGCACTGGGTCGTGACCGAGTACGGCGCGGTAAACCTCTTCGGGTTGACGCTGCGAAGGCGTGGCGAGGCGCTGATCTCTATCGCCCACCCGGACATGCAAGGTGACCTGCGACGCGAGTTCGCGGCGACTCGGCACGTGACGCTGCCAGGGCGCCCTTCGGACGCGTCAGCGTGATCGAGGGCCTGACATCGGCCGAGGCCGAACGCCGGCTCGCGCGCGACGGCAGCAACGCCCTCGCCGAGCGCACGCCAGACCCGGCGTGGCGCCGTTTTCTTCGCCAGTTCACCAGCCCGCTCATCTACATCCTCCTGTTTGCGGTCGCGCTGGACCTGGCCGTCTGGCTCACTGGTCAGGAGCAGGCCTGGCCGGTGGAAGCCATCACCATCAGCCTGATCCTGCTGCTCAACGCCGGCCTGGGCATGTATCAGGAGCATCGCTCCGAAGCCGCGCTGGCGCATCTCAAGACGCTGACCGGATCGAAGGCATGGGTGTTCCGCGACGGGCGCCTGGCCCACCTCTCCGCCCACCTGCTCGTGCGCGACGATGTGGTCCGGCTGGAGGCCGGAGACAGAATTCCTGCCGACGGGATGCTGCACGAGCCCAGAGCCGCGCTGCTCGACGAGTCGGTGCTGACCGGAGAGTCCGTGCCGGTTGACAAGGCGCACGGTGACGAAGCGTTCAGCGGGACGTTGCTGGTTCGCGGACAGACGCTGCTGCGCGTGACGCGCACGGGGCCGTCGAGCGCGATGGGACGTCTGGCGACGACCCTGAACCGCATCGAGACGTCGCAGACACCGCTCGAGCGACAGGTCGATCAGCTCGGACGTCAAGTCGCGGTCTGGGTGCTGACGCTGGCCGCCGTGCTGTGGATTCTCGGCGTCGTCGCTGACGGATTGAGCCAGTCGGCCCAGGTGTTGCTTTTTGCCGTCGCGCTGGCGGTGGCCGCGGTGCCTGAAGGGCTCCCCGCCGTGCTGACTGTCTCGCTCTCGCTCGGCGTAGAGCGCATGGCCAGACACCGCGCCGTCGTCAGGCGACTCTCCGCCGTCGAGGCACTGGGATCGGTCACGGTTGCGGCGACAGACAAGACCGGGACGCTGACCGAGAACCGGATGGACGTGCACGGCCTCGACGCACCGGACCGCCCGATGATGCTGCGGGCGCTCGTCCTGGCCAACGACGCCGACCTGACGACCGGTGCGGGCGACCCTCTGGAGCTCGGCCTGCTGCGCTATGCGGACAAGGAAGGCGTGGATCCGTCTGCCGTGCGCGGCGAGCACCCACGCGCGGCCGAACGTCCCTTCGACAGCAGCTGGAAGTTCAGTCGCGTCACCGTCCACGAGCGTGGGCATCTGGTGAGCTACGTGAAAGGCGCGCCCGAGGTGATCCTCGATCTCTGCGTGCTGTCGGCCGACGAGCGCGCGTCATGGCACGAGCGAGCGCTGACGCTGGCACGCGACGGCTTCCGCGTGCTGGCCGCGGCCCGCGCCGAGGGTGAAACAGAGTCAGGTCTGTCGTGGCTGGGGCTCGCCGCCTTCTGGGACGCACCGCGACCCGAGGTGCGCGCCGCCGTCGAAGCCGCCGTGGCCGCCGGCGTTCGCGTGCTGATGATCACCGGCGACCATCCAGCAACCGCCCTCGCCATCGCCAGGCAGGTTGGCATCGCCGGCGCGCGCGTCATGACCGGCGATGATCTCGACAGGCTCCCCACGCCGCTGTCGGCCGAGGCGATCCGCGATGTGCTCGTCTTCGCGCGTGTGCGCCCGGAGCAGAAACTGCAGCTGGTCGAGGCGCTTCAGGCGGGCGGACATGTGGTGGCCATGACCGGCGACGGCGTCAACGACGCGCCGGCACTCAAGCGCGCTGACGTCGGGGTGGCGATGGGTCAGCGAGGGTCAGACGTCAGCCGGGAGGTGGCCGATCTCGTCCTCCTCGACGACAACTTCGCCACCATCGTCACCGCCGTCGAGCACGGCCGTGGCATCTACCACAATATCCAGAAGACGCTGCGGTTCCTCTTCTCGACCAACCTCTCCGAAGTGCTGCTCATCGCGATCGGAACCGTGCTGGCATTTGTGCTCGGCATGCGCGACCCGGCCGGGCATCTGATCCTGCCGCTGACAGCGGCACAGATCCTGTGGATCAATCTGCTCACCGACGGCCTGCCGGCGCTCGCCCTGGCGTTTGACCGCACGCCGGGTGTGCTGACCCAGCCACCACGCGCTCCCGGCGCGCCGCTGCTCGACCGGCACTCGCTGCGCTTCGTGCTGACCGTGGGCAGCGTCAAGGCGGCGCTGGCGCTGGCCCTCTTCGCACTCGTCCCGCAACTGGGCTACGACATGGAGAGCGCGCGAGCGACGGTCTTCCACTTCATGGCCGCCGGCCAGTTGCTGCTGGTCTATCCCGCCAGGCGGGCGGGTCTGCCGACCGAGCGAAACGCCTTCCTGCATGCGGCGGTGATCGGCGGCGTGCTGCTGCAGATCGGGATCGGGTGGATGCCGTCGGTGTCGCGCCTGCTCGGCACTCCCGCCATCCCGCTGGTGCTCTGGATGGTGGTGGCCGGCGCCGCCCTGCTCGCGTGGCTGCTCGCTGAGACGATCGCACGGCTCACGCGCGATGATTGGCGGCGCAGCGCGTGCTCACTGCCGGAGAGCGCGGCGAGGGACGATGTGCCTTGATTGTCTGCCTGATTCCGGGTCAGACTCTCGGCTAGGTCGACGGTTGGCTGCGAGGAATGCCGCCGCGGTCTACTTGCTATCAGTTGGGCAGAAAGAACGTCTTTCGAACCCAATCGTGTAAGCGGCTGTAGTCCACACGGAGGGTGGAAAAACGATGAGCGCATCCTTGTACGACCGGCTCGGTGGTGAGATTGGTATTGCCGCATTGGTTGAAGACGCCATGGCAGCGCACTTGACCAATCCGATCGTTCAGACTCGCTTCCAGAATATCAAGGACATCGAGCACGCCAAGAAGATGGCGCGCGAGTTCTTCGGTGCAGGCTCAGGCGGACCCGAGCCCTACACCGGTCGCGACATGCGCACAACGCACCGCGGCATGAACATCAGTGAACAGGAGTACGTCGCGGTCATGGACGACATCATGGGGGCCCTGGATAAGCATGGGATCGACGATGTCACCAAGAAGGACGTTCTGGCCATCATGTATTCGCTCAAGAACGAGATCGTTCGGACGTAGGCGTGAGACCGGTCCACCTGACCTGCGGTGGTCCGACACCGCGGGCAAGGTCTGGCCTTCGAGCGGTGTGTTCAGGACCGCTAGACGCGAAACCACACCGCCACGCCAACGAGTGCAGCCATGACCGCCAGAATGAGCGCGGTCATCGTCCGGAAGGCGCCGCGGCCGATGGCCAGCGCCACGCCGAGTTTCAGGAAGGTGTTCGAGATGATGCCGGTCACAAGGGCCAGGGTCACCGGCGCCAGATCGACTGAACTCGCCGTGCTCCGAGCCAGTGACAGCGTCAGCGCATCGAGGTCGGTGAGTCCCACCAGTGCCGACGTCGCCAGCAGCGCCCCGGAACTCCAGCGGGCACGCACGGCAAGGATGATGAGGAGGACGACCTGGAACAAGGCCGTCATCTCGAGCGCCGTCCTGAGCGCCAACGGCGAGCCAATCGCTTCGTCGTGCTCTGGCACCGACCCGTTTCGCCGCCACGCTCCCCAGACGGCCACGGCGCCAATGGCCGCAGCCGGCCAGAGCAGGCGCGGCAGGGTGAGGGCGAGGGCCGGATTCAGCACCGCGCACGCCACCACCACACGCACCAGCATGACCGTACAGGCGCCAACCGCCCCTCCGGCGAGTGCCATGCCGTCGCTGCCCCGCACCCGGCTGTCGCGCGCGAAGCGCAGGGTGACCGAGGTCGAGGAAATGATGCCGCCCAGAAGGCCGGCGATGATGGCGCCTCGCTGCGATCCAGCAATTCGCCGCGCGCCCCATCCGAGAAAACTGAGCCCGGAGAAGAACAGCACGAGCGCCCAGAGCTCGCGGGGCCGAATGGCGCCATAAGGCCCATACGGCCCGCTCGGCAGGAGCGGCAGGATGATGAGCGCCATGGCCGCGAATCTCGCGCTGGCGCGCAGTGACGCGTCATCAATCCCGGCGACGAGCGCGTGCAGTCGGGTCTTCTCCAGCAGCAGGAGCGCTGTCGCCGCCGACACCCCGCTCGCGAGCACGAGGTGACCGGCCCCGGCGACCACACCTGCTGCCAGGACGACGAGTGCGGCTGCCTCGGTGGTCCCGTCGATGTCGTGTCGGCTGGCCGAGACATATCCGGCCACGATCAGTGCGGCTGTTGCCGCAATCAGGATCGCCGCCACGAGCATCAGGCCGCTCATCGCCAGCCAGCCGGCAATCCCGGCCAGGCCACCGATCAGGGTGAACGTCCGAATGCCGGCAAAGCGCGCGTGGGGACCGTGCGCGTGCCCCGACCACTGACGCTCGAGGCCCACCATCGCTCCACCGAGGGCGGCAACGAGCAGGCCGAGCGTCGCGGTCATGTCCATTGAGTTCGGTTCCAGAAGGCTACTCGGATTCTGGGGTCCCAGTGGCGGCGGCAAGGACCAGCGCCGCCTGGAACGGCGGTGAGGAGCATCATCCCCACCGCCGAGAGCAGTCTGGCCGCCCTCGTCACGCCAGACGCCGGCCGCCGAGCAGCCTGAAGAGGAACAGCACGAGCGCGACAACCAGCAAGGTGTGGATGAACGCGCCGACCGTGTAGCCGCTCACGATACCGAGCAACCACAGGATGAGCAGAATGACCGCGATGGTGTAAAGCATGGCCTCCTCCTTCATCGAGGGGAGGTGCAATGCATGAGCCATCGAGCCGGGCCTGACCGTCCCCGTCCCATCCCGCTCCGCCCCACCCAGGCCCGGTGAAAATTCCGCTGCGCCGATGGAATTCCGCGCTGAACGTCAGGCGCGGCTTCTGCGTCTAAGGAGCTATGACAACGAACACGACCTGGGAATCGGTCAAGGCCGAGGGTGAGGCGCTTCTCGACAAGCTCAAGGACATCATCCGCCAGGGCAACGTCCGCCGCGTCCGCATCTCGCATCAGGGCCGCACGGTTGCGGAGTTTCCCCTGACCGCGGGCGTAGTGGGGGTCTTCCTCGCGCCAGTAGCCGCTGCGGTGGCCGCTGTGCTAGCCCTTCTGAAGGACTGCACGATCGAGGTCGAGCGCGAGGCGGCCGACTCCAAGCCTGAGGAGAAATCGGCCTAGGCCGGTTCAGGCGGCTCAGCGCAGCCAGGCAGGGTCGGGCGAGAACGGCCCGAGACCAGCGGCGGTGAGCGTGGGAAAGCCCGCAGGGTCGAGGACGCCAGCGGCGCCAAACATCAGCGGCGGGTCGCACACATCCGCGCGCAGCAGATGCGTGCCGAAGGCGCCCTCCTGCGCAACCAGACTCTCGCCGGCGGCGTGGGCCGCCGTCAGGCCGGCGCGCGTCAGCAGGCTGGTCTCGCCGACCTGCGCACCGACAACAATTCCGACGCCACGGCGCTTCGCCTCCTCGATGACGGCCATCGAGCGCAGCAGCCCGCCCATCTTCGACACCCTGACATTGACGATCCACTGCCCCGGCAGTCCCGTGAGCGTCGCGAGTTGCTCGCGTCTGGTCAGGCTCTCGTCGAGGACGATGCGACACCCCAGCTCGTTGCCAAGCGCCGCGAGCGCGCTGTAACTGCCAGCCTCCAGCGGTTCCTCGAGCGCAAACCAGTCGAAGCCCAGACGGTCCAGTGCCTCACACGCCTCATCCAGCGTCTTCCACACGTTGTTGGCGTCGCCGCGCACGCGAAGGTCGCGGTCGGCAAACGCCGAGAACGCGCTGAGCTTCTGACGATCCCGTTCTACGTCACCGGACAGCTTGACCTTGAAGTCGGCGAAGCCGAGCGCCGCATAACGCCGGACGAGCGCGTGAAACGCCTCCGGATCCTCGTCGCCGACAACCGCCGTGTACCTGAACGCCTTCGTGAGCGGCGGAAGGCCGAGCAGGGCTTCGACGGTCACTCCCGAGCTGGCACCGAGGGCATCCAGGATGGCAAGTTCTGCGGCACACCAGGCGGCCGGGTTGCGATCGATGTCTCCGGCACGCGTTGACACCCAGCCGCGCAGCGACTCCAGGCTGACGACATCGCGTGACAGATCTGCCGTGGAGCGGTGCAGGAACGCAATCGCGGACTCAATGGTCTCGCCGGTGACGTATGGGCGCGGGCACGATTCGCCACGACCGATCACACGACCGTCCCGATCCAGCAGCTCGACCCAGACGCTGGCTGTCTCGGCGCGCGCTGCCGACGCGTGCCGGAACGTCGTCGTGAACGGAATGTGGAGCGCCTGGGCACGAAGGCCGCTGAACCGCAGCTCACTCGTCGACATGCTGCTCCACCGGCCACTTCAGCTCGCGACGATAGTGCAGCACCGCCGGCTTGAACTGCCCTTCGCGCTGGCCCGCAGCCACGGCCGCACGCTTGAACGCGTCGCCAGCGCCGGGCTTGAGGCGCGTGGCTCGCACGGCGCCCAGTCGCCCGCTTCCCCGCTTGCTCTGATACTCGAGGTTCAGGCCGCCAAGGTGGGCGTCCACGGCACGTGCCAGCACTGCGCTCTCGACGTGACCGCCGTCGAGCTCCACGTATAAGTGATAGGCAGGGGACGTCTCGTCGGCCACCAGCAGGAAGAATGACGTCGTCACGGCATACGCGCCGGTCGCCTTCTGCACGGCTTCGATCGCCTGCGACTCGTAGAGCTTCTCTCCCGTCACGCTGGTGATCCCCTTGCCCTTCTGCACGAAGCGCAGGAGCGGGCTGCGCTCGAAGAACCCTGTCACCTCGACGATGTCGTTCATCGTGTAGCGGTAGAGGCCTGCAGCTGTCGTGACCAGGACGTAATAGCGTCCACCGGCAACCAGGCGCTCGAGCCCGATGCATGTGCGACCGCCGGCTTCCCACTCGGCCTGCTCGACGAACTCGAAGAAGTGGTGATGCAACGGGGGCACGCCACCCGCGACCTCGGCCTCGAGCGCCAGCGTGCCGCGAAACTCAGTCGCCTGGTATCCCAGCTCCATCACCGTGCAGCCGGCGGGGAGCGTCCGCCGCAGCGTCTCGAGTGCGATTCCGCAACTGCCACCAGTCCAGGTCGTGATCAGTCTGATGCCAGGCCACAGACTGGCGTAGGTGAGCGGCTTATCGCTCCGCAGCGCCCTCGCCATCTCAGGCCTGCGCCGCAGTCGCGGAGCGATCGCCGTCGATACCTCGCCCGACACCTCTACCCCGTCCGGAAGCGTCCCCGCCTCGAGCGATCGCGCCAGCAGATCACGTCGCTCGTTGAGCATCGCCAGCAGTCGCACGAACGTGGACGGGTTCGGCGATCCGAGATACGTCACATCGTCTACGCCTAGCGCGAGGCGGAGGATCACAAGGTACTTCGTTTCGTAGTCGTGGATGGACGACACCTCTGGCGGGATCACGAAGCGCGCCTGGAGCGCACTCGGCAGTGCGCTGTAGAGATGCCCCGACACCGAACCGACGATGTGGCCGGAGTCGAGGTGGCCTTCGGACGCGGCGCCCATGATGCCCCAGGCCCGGCCGCGGAACGCCTCAGGGCACGCGCGGTACTGCAGGTAGGTGAAGAGCGCCTGTTCCGACTTGTAGCCTTTCAACGCGGTGGGCGTGACCGGGATGTACTTTGGAGCGCCCGTGGATCCACTGGTCTGCGCGTAGAAGAGGGGCGCCTCGACGGTGAGAGCCTGCGCCCCTGTCGTGCGCTGAGATTCGACCCAGGGACGCAGGGTTTCGTAGTCCTGGATCGGGGTGCGCGCGCGGTAGGCGTCTGGCGTCGACGCTGAGGCGAAGCCGTGCTGGCGACCAAACGCCGTGCTGGCATTCGCGCCGAGGATACGTTGCAGCGCTGCTGCTTGCGCCGCGGCGGGATCGCGCAGCTGGGCGGCCAGCGGCCGCCAGTAGCGCACGCCGTTGACGGCCATCGCGCCAGCGAGGAGCAGATGGTGGGCGCCGGCCACTCAGCCCGCCTGCTTCTGGAAGGGTGCCCGCAGCAAACCGATAAATGAACGTGGGTAGGCCTCGCGAAGGCCGAGCGCGTCGACTTGTCGCCCCGGCGGAAGAAACCACGTGCCGAAGACCAGGTCCCAGATCACCGTCGAGCTGCCGTAGTTGGCGTTGGCTTCGCGCGGCTCGCGTGAGTGATGCCAGCGGTGCGTTTCGGCGCTGCCGACGATGAAGTTGAGCGGGCCGTAGCGGAGATCGATGTTGCTGTGCTGCAGGAAACCGTTGCTCGAGTAGGTCAGGTAATAGAGGGTCAGCACTTCCGCGCCGACACCCATCAGCAGGAACGGCAAACTGTCGAGCATCATCTGCAACGTCTTCTCGACCGGATGGAATCGCGACGTGTTCAGCCAGTACAGCCGATCCACGGAGTGGTGCACCGAGTGGAGGCGCCACAACGTGTCGGTCTCGTGGCAGGCGCGGTGCAGCCAGTAGCGCATCAAGTCGACCGCCAGCACCATCAGGCCGGCCTGTGCCCAGACCGGCCAGGCGTGCGGCCAGAGTCCGGTCGTGGGGATGCCAAGCGCGCGCACCGGCCCAACCAGCGCGTTGGCGAAGATCAGGGCAATGAACGGCGGGAGCAGGAGCTGCACCACGGCGATGAACGCCAGGTCCGTGGTGATCTCCGAGGGGCCGGGGAACCACGCCTTCCGGTACGGCAGCACGCGTTCGAGGACCGCCACCGCGAGCGCGACCACGACGATCGTCGTGTACGCACTGGTCGTCAGCGACACGCCTGCAACACGCAGCAGCGCAAAGAGCGAATAGGAGCCCGCCATCACGAGCGGGTAGATCGCGTAGCTCATCCGGCCGAACAATACCGCAGCTTCGGGGAGATCGGTGAGCGGCCTAGGCTTGCAGTTGGGGATCCTGGGTCGTGAACCACCGGCTGGCGATGCGGATTGCATTGGTGGCGGCGCCAAGGCGGAGATTGTCTGCGGCCACCGTCAGGCAGATGCTGCGCCGGCTCGCGTCGCGAACGTCGTAACGGATGCGCCCAACGAGCGCGGTGTCGCGTTCGTGGACCGTGGCGACGGCGCTGAGGCCGTCGCCGACCGGTCCGTCCAGGTAGTGCACGAACGGTGTCCGGGTCGCATCCTGCAGGATGGCCGCGACCTCGGCCAGGACCACGGAACGCGTGAACGTGACCCAGGCGTTCTCGTAGTGACCAACCGCGACGCTGACGCGACAACACTGGACGCTGACCGGCAGCTGCGGCAGCTCCAGAATCTTCCGCGTCTCGAACATCAACTTGCGCTCTTCCGATGAGTAGCCGCTCTCGTCGGTCGCACCGTTGTGAGGTACGGTGTTGCCGGCGTAGGCGGCTGGGTCGAACTGGCTGCCCAATCGATTCGCCGCCTGATAGCCCTCACGACTGTCGTCGAGAAAGCGATCGAGCGCGGCCACGCCCGCGCCACTGACCGCTTGATAGGTGCTGACGGCCACCGTCTCGAGACCATAGATTTTCTGGAGCGGCGCGAGCGCCAGCGTCAGCGGGATGGTCGTGCAGTTCGGATTAGCAACCAGTCTGACCGAGTCGTCGACACGCGCCGTGTTGACACCGGCAGCCACCAGGGGCACAGCAGGGTCGGCGCGATAGGTGCTGCTCTTGTCGATCACTCGGTACCCGAGCGCCAGCAGTCGCGGCACAAAGCGTTTGCTGTGCTCGTCATCGAGCGCCACCAGCGCCAGATCGCCCTGTGGTGCCGTCTGGTCTTCAAGACGATGTGCGGCGAGCACCTCGTGCTTCTTGCCAGCGTGCTCGAGTTCCTGATCGCGACTGGCGTAGAGCACCAGACTGGCCTGTGGCCAGGCGCGTGCGACGAGGTCCAGGCTCTCGCGTCCGACTAACCCGGTGGCCCCAAGAATACAGATCCGCATACTCCAACCTCATCCTTGACCATGGCAGGGAGGGCGCGAGTCCGTAGCTCGCGCACCGCGAAGGTGCCCACAAAGCAAGAAGCCGCTCTGGGGGAGCGGCTCCGAGTCTTTGAAAAGAATGGTCGGGATGACAGGATTCGAACCTGCGACCCCCTGACCCCCAGTCAGGTGCGCTACCAGGCTGCGCTACATCCCGATGACGCCGGGTCCTGTGGACCCGGCCTACGTACCCTGCCGGACCTGAAGGTCCGGCCTACGTACTGTTTGGCCTACTTGAAGATCGGGCCTACGTACTGTTCAGGCGCTGGCTCGGCGACGCTTGAGGTCCGGTAACTTGCGGGCCGCGACGCGACTCGGCTTGGCGGTTCCCCTCGACGCGGCTGATGCGCTCTTTGCCGATACCGCCTTCGTCGTACTCTTCGCGGGCTTCGGAGCCGCCTTGGCCCCTGCCTTCACGGCCGTCGATACCTTCGCTGCCTTCGCCGGCTTCATCGTTGGCGGCCGCAGCTCGAACTCACCCGGCTTCTGCGCCAGCATCGACTGCAGCGCCTTCAAACCCTCGCGAACGTTCGCCACCTTCGACCGCGCGCCCGAGCCCAGCGTGCTCAGGACCTCTGCGACCTCAGCCTCGGTCACCCTGGGCGGCGGAGAGTCGTCCAGCCGGCGACGAGCGCCACCAACGGTCAGCCCTTCGCCGAACACGAGCTGCTTGATGCGCAGCACCTGATCCACGTCGGCCTGACGATACAACCGGGCGCCGTCGGGCGTTCGCTGCACCCCGATGCCTGGAAACTCCTTCTCCCAGGACCTCAGGACGTACGCCTGCAGTGCGGTCATCTCGCACACCTCTGCCGCGCGATACAGCCGTAGAGTCATGCGACTGTAAGTATATCGAACTTTGCAAGTTCGAAGTGTGAAGTGGGAAGGGCGAAGTGGAGGGGGGAAGTAAGAAGTAAGGAAGGTAAGTCAGAAGTGAGGTGGCCGGCCAGACCCCACTTCGCACTCACTTCGCACTCACTTCGCACTTCCCACTTCTCCCCTTCTACTTCCTACTTCTCACTTCTCACATCTCACTTCTCACTTCGCACTTCGCACCTGTCACTTGTCCGCCCCTTCCTCCCCGTGGAACTTCGGGCCGCCCTTGCCGCCGCGACGCCGCACGTGCATCCGGAGCGGCGTGCCCTCGAAGCCGAACGCTTCGCGCAACTGGTTCACCAGGAAGCGCTCGTAGGAAAAGTGGAACGTCGTCGCCACGTTCGTGAAGAAGACAAACGTGGGCGGGGCAACCCCGGTCTGCGCGGCATAGAGGATCCGCACGTGCCGGCGTCCGGGGCTGGCCGGCGGGTGCTCCGCGGTGACCTTCGCCACGAACAGATTCAGCTCGTGCGTCTTGACCCGCTTCCGGCGCGACGCCTCCACCCGGTCGATCGTCTCGAGCAGCTTCGGCGTCCGCTCGCCGGTCAGCGCCGAGATGTGGAGGATGGGCGCGTAGTCCAGGAACTTCAGCCGGCGGCGCGTTTCCTCGTCGAAGGTCTTGACGTAGTCCGACCCGCGGTCCTTCATCAGGTCCCACTTGTTGGCCACGATGATCACGCCGCGGCCCGCCTTGTCGGCCTCGCCTGCAATGGTGGCGTCCTGATCGGTGGCACCGGCGTTGGCATCAAACACCAGGACGACGATGTCGGCGGCTTCGATCGAGCGCCGCGCCAGGAGCACGCTGACCGACTCCACCTGTCCGGAACTGGCAACGCGGCCTGGACGACGGATCCCCGCCGTGTCCACGATACGGAACTGACGCCGGTGCCAGGTCATCAACGTATCCACGGCGTCGCGCGTGGTGCCCGGCGTCTTGTCGACGATCATCCGCTCTTCGCGCACGAGGCGGTTGACGAGCGACGACTTGCCGGCATTGGGCCGGCCCACGATGGCGATGCGAACCTCTTCCGGTACCTCAACCCCTTCTTTGTCGGGCGCCGATCCCAGACGCTCGATCACGGCATCGAGCAGGTCGCCTGTCCCCTCGCCGTGCTCAGCCGAGATCTCGAGCACCGGGTCGAAGCCGAGTTCGTAGAACTCCACCGAACCACGCGCGCGCTTGTCATCGGTCTTGTTGACCGCCACGACAATCGGACTGTTTGCGGTACGCAGGACCTCGGCAATCTCGCGGTCGCCCGGCGTCAGTCCCTCGCGTCCATCCACGACGAGCACCAGAAGGTCAGCCGCAGCGATCGCGCGCCGGCCGCGCTCGAGCACCAGCGCGTGCAGTGGGTCCTCGCTCGCGCCGAACATCCCGCCGGTGTCGATGACCTGGAACGACACACCCCGCCACTCCGCATGCTGCGCCAGCACATCTCTCGTCGTCCCCGGAATTGCCGTCACGATCGCCCGCCGGGTCTGGCTCAAACGATTGAACAGCGTGGACTTGCCCACATTGGGCCGCCCGACGAGCACGACAGAGCGCTGCAACTGAGCCATCTGGATGATTAATTCGTGGGAAATACCGGGCGTTGACGGGTGCTGAAGGAGCGTGCATCACTTAGCAGGATTGGAGGGTGACCAAAATCGTCCATTTGACAGTCGTAAGTAGCTCTATTTATGCTAGTTACCGTTTGCTCGCCTGAGGACGCCCCTTTCATGATCAAGGTCGACATCGTCAACGAAGTCTCGAAGATCGCCGACATCACCAAGGTCAAGGCCGAGGTCGCCGTTGACGCGGTGTTCGACGCCATGCGGATGTCGATGCAGCGGGGTGACCGCATTGAACTGCGTGGCTTCGGGGTGTTCCAGGTGAAGCCGCGCAAACGCGGCATTGGCCGCAACCCCAGGACCGGCAAGGAAGTGCGCATTCCGCCTGGCCGGACGATCCGGTTCAAGCCGGGTAAAGACCTGCAGAACATCGGGTAAGGCGCCCAGTCATGGGCCCTTCGGTTGACCTCCCCGCTGGCCGGCCAGAGCCAATTGGTCGCTACGTACTGCTCTTCTTCCTCACCGTCCTGACGACGACGTACGCCGGGCAGCTGCACTACGCCAGCTTCATCGTCGGCTTCTCGGACCGGAGTCTCGGGATGTCGGGCTGGCTGCTGTTTGCGCACGGCCTGTGGTACAGCGTGTCGATTCTGGCGATTCTGGGGTGCCACGAGTTCGGACACTATTATGCGTGCCGGTACTACCGTGTGGACGCCTCGGCACCGTTCTTTCTACCGGCGCCACTGCCAATCACCGGAACGCTGGGCGCATTTATCCGCATCCGCCAGCCCATCCCAAGCAAACAGGCGCTCTTCGACATCGGCATTGCCGGCCCGATCGCCGGTTTCATCGTGGCCGTTCCACTCCTGCTCGTCGGGATGCAGATGTCCACGGTCGTGCCGCTGCCGACCGATTTCGAAGGATCAGTGCTCGAGCTGGGAGAGCCGCTGCTCTTCAAGATCGCAGCGTGGCTCACGTTCGGGTCGGTCCCCGACGGCTACACGGTGAACATGCACCCGATCGCATTCGCGGCGTGGTTCGGGATGCTCGCCACCGTGCTGAACCTGTTCCCAATTGGACAGCTTGACGGCGGGCACATCAGCTATGCGGTGTTTGGACGCCGCAGCACGACGGTGACGCTGGTGATGGTCGCAGGCCTCATCGGCCTGTCGTTCATTTCATCATCGTGGATCGTGTGGACCGTGCTGACGGTGGTGATGCTGGTCACGCTCGGTCCGCGTCATCCACGCGTGTTCGATGAGGACGTGCCGCTCGATTCCACTCGACTGTGGCTCGCGGGGTTTGCGGTCTTGATATTCGTTCTCTGTTTCACCGACGCGCCCATCTCAGCCACAGATATTGTGCGACCGCGTTAGCCCGGTGCCACCCTCGGCGCGGGCGTGCAGGTGAGATTCCGCGGTGGGCGTCGAGGAGTGACCGTGTGCGCGGGAATAACTGACCCGACGTTTCGTCACACTTGTTAAGGGCATTCAACCGCGCCGAACCGGAAATTCGAGGTTCGTTGGGCCTTCCGGCGCCACGCTTCTGCGAGTGGTCACCTGCCCCTCGGACGTCGTGATCTGCATGGTATACAGCAGCGGAAGCTGATCCAGCCACATCCCGATCACTGTAGCCAGGGCCTGTGCGACGTGCGCCTCGTCTTCTGGCGTCAGCGATGAAACAAATCGAATTTCCATGAGTGACGCCCGCCCCATTGCACGCTTGGGGCCAGATCTGCCCATTCAGACGATTTCGTTTGGGGGGGAGAGCGCCGGGTCCTGCGGACCCGGCCTACGTACGGCCGAGCGGTACGCAGGGCGGACGGTACGCAGGGCGGACGGTACGTGGGGCGGGTCCGCAGTAGGGCGGACGGTACGTAGGGCGGGTCCGCAGGACCCGCCGTTCGATCACGCGAGGCTGGCGAGGGCGCACAGACGCGCTTCGGTGCGGGAGATCACCCAGCCGTTCAGTTCGACCGTGCGACCCTGATCGAAGTCTTCGCGGACCGCGTTCTGGAGCAACGCCCGCGCCTCGTCGCGCGCCATCAAGCCGGGCGCGCCCTTGGCGAGCAGGTTCACCAGGTGGCGCTCGTCTCCCTCTGCGGGAACGAGGCTGAGATATCGCGCGCCGATGTTGCGCGCGCCATCGGGATGACTCAGCACGCCGAGGAGCGCCGCCTGCAACGGCAGCCGATCAGGCGCCGCGGAGGCGATCACACTCGACGCGACCGCCGCGCCGCCGGCCGCCATCAGGACGTTCAACACTCGTCGACGAGTCGTAGTTGGTGTCGCCATGCTAAGCCATCCTCTTCTTGACGTCCTCGGCCAGACGCAACGCGAGCGTGATGATCATCATCGTCGGCGTGCCTGACCCCGCGGTCGGAAACACGGAACTGCCGGCCACCCACAGGTTCGACATCCCATGCACCCGGCAATCTCGATCGACCACACCTTGTTTCGGGTCGTCAGACATCCGCGTTGTCCCCATGTGATGGTAGCCACCGGCAAGCGACGGCGGCCACTGGGCTGCACTGCCATCGTCTTCAAAGCCGATGTGGACGCGACCGAGCCCGGATTTGCCGACAGCCTGCGCAAAGAGTTCAACCACCCGGCGAGCGCTCCGCTTGTCTTGTGGTGTGAGCCGCCAGTCGAGCTGCACGCGCCTGACGCCGAGTTCGTCTCGCTGATCGATCAGCGTCACGCGGCTGTCCGGATTGGGTGTGGGATCAACCCTGGCGGTCAGACGCATCGGTCCAATCAGCCCCTTCTTGAACGCGGTCATATAGGTGGCCAGCGCCACGTTGTCGATGTCGCTGAAGACCGTCGCGATGCTGCTGCCGAGGCTCTCGGGAACCTCTCCGGCCTTGATCTGCTGCACCATCCGCCGGAACACGTTGAAGCCGACGGAGTTGCGCGACCGCTTGTACGCCGGGTCGTACAGCCTCTCCATCCGCAACTGGACGTCGACGATCTCTTCCGCCCGCGCACATCCCGGCGTCAGACCGAAGTACGACTTGATGGCCGTGCCGTCCAGCAGTTTGTGCGGTCCGTAGAGCATCTCGCCAGCGTCGGAGTTGACGGGGTAGAACGTGCCGGCCTCGAACCGCGGATGCTCCAGGAAGAAGCGTCCCACCAGATCGTGCTGGTTGCCCAGGCCGGCCTTCTGCACCCGATCCGACACGAGCAGCAGGCGGGGATTCTCGAGCCCGCCGGCGGCCAGGATGCACACCTTCGGAACGATCGTGAAGCGGGGTCCGTCGATGCAGGCAAGCTTGAGCGCGGTGACGGTCTGCCCGGTCTCGTCGGTGTCAATCTCGACGACGTTGGCATTCAGGTAGGTGGTGACGTTGGCCGCCGACTCGATGTCCTTCCGAAAAATCGTCCCGAAGCGACGCTGCGATGAGGGCGAGATGATCTGCGCGACGCGGGTCTCGAACAGCTGTGGATCGAGGGGCAACTCCTTCAGGCCACTGTCGGCTGCCCACGTTTTCGGGTCCCAGTGGCCCATGCGCAAGTTGAGAATCTCTTCGGCTTCAGTGCGGAACGACTGGATGTCCTTCCGTGCGATCGGCCAGCCACTTCGGGGAATCCAGTCCTTGGCCTCGAAGTCGAAGTCCGACAGCGGACGACAGTGGCCGCCCCACCAGGTCGTGGTGCCGCCGAAGCATCGCGCACGACAGTACTCGAGCGCGAAGTACGGCAGGCCGACGTTGGGGCCGGCGTTGAGGGTCTGCGTTTCAGGTGCCGGCTTCAGGTCGCCGCCGGCCAGCAGCGTCACCGTGAAGGACTGTCCAGAGAATGCGCGGGCGAGCGTGATGCCGGCTGCCCCCGATCCGATGATGCACACATCGGTCTGAAGCGTCTGGCCGTTCGGAATGGTTCGTCCGTCGATTAACACAGTGCTCTCTCCCCTGCTCTCTCCAGCACCGCGCTAGCGAGGTGCTTCCTCGTGGAGGCTCATCAAGTACTCGGCGATGTTGCGTGCGTCCGCTTCGGGCACGCCGAGGCTCGGCATGTCGGGACTGCCCGAGGCGAGCGGACGCCGGCCGAACTGCCGGTAGATTTCGTCGGAGTCCATCATCCAGGTCATGAGCACGGTGCGGGGGTACTTCTCACCGACGCCCATCAGGTCCGGGCCAAACACCAGACCCTTGCCCACCGAGTGACAACTGCTGCACCCGTGCTGATCAAAGAGTTGCTTGCCCACCTCGACCCTGGCCGGATCCAGCTCCGAGGCAGAGGCCGACGAGGCGCGCCACGAGATCACGGAGAGAACCGCGAAGAAAGTCATGCTGGCGTAGAACAACGCGCGGCGCCACAAGACGCGCGGGCGACGACGTCGGAGGGCCGCCCCGATCAGCATCAGGGCGATCATTGCGCCAGAAAACCATACAAACAGCAGCATGCCTACTCCGCCCTCTCCTCACGATGCGTCGTGCACCGCGTGCTCAGCGTGCAAACGATGAACCAGCCAACCACCCCTCGGAGCGTGCGCAGCGGTGCACACCCGCGCTCAGCGCGCGATCAGCGGAACTCCCTGAATGGCAGATGACACTCCTGCCGACGGAGGAATCCGACGAGGCGCTTGTATTCCTCCGCGGGCACGTTGAACAGTTTGACAAGCGATCGATAGTTACCGCGCGCATCCACGAGGCCCATGCGAACCAGCTCGCGGAGATCGTTTCTCGTGAACTCGTGTCGCATGTACGGTTCGTAGACGACGTCGGTGAAGGATCCACCCGCCTTGATCGCGCTGTAGAGCGACTCGGCACGCGAACGGCGTCGCTCGACGCGCGGTGCCCGCTTCGACTGCTCGACCACCTCCACGATGTCCTCGGGCAGGTCGCCGACGGTAATCGCGTGTCCGGCGTTGTTCACGACCAGGCGCTGCATGACGTTTTCGAGCTGCCGGATGTTGCCCGGCCAGTCATACCGCTGCAGCGTGTCGCGTACGTCGCGATCGAGCGTGCACGCCACGCGGAACTCCGACTGCAGCTGGTCGAGGAAGAAGTCGACGAGCAGGGGAATGTCTTCGCGACGCTCGCGCAGCGGAATGACGTGAACGTGGATGACGTCGAGCCGGTAGTACAGGTCCTCCCGGAAGAGCCCCTGTTTCACCATCTCGGGCAACGCGCGGTTGGTCGCCGCGACAACGCGACAGTCGACGCCACGGGTGTAGTGATCGGCGCCCACCTTCTGCACTTCGCCGGTCGCCAGCACCCGCAGCAGCATGCCCTGCAGGCGCGGTGTCATCTCGCCCACCTCGTCGAGGAACAGCGTCCCGGTGTGGGCGAGTTCGAACTTTCCAGGCTTGTCGCGATACGCCCCCGTGAAGCTGCCCTTCACGTGACCGAACATCTCGGACTCGAGCAGTGTCTCTGAAAGCCCCGCGCAGTTCACCGTGACAAACGGTCCCGCCGCGCGTGGACTGGTGGCGTGCAGGTACGACGCAATCAGTTCCTTGCCGACTCCTGTCTCGCCGGTGAGCAGGACGCGTGCATTGACCTGCGACAGCTTGCGCAGGTGCGCCAGAAATTCCTGCATCGCCGGACCGCCGACAATGGTCGGCGGCGGCATCTTCGAACGCAGCGGCGCATGCAGCATCCCCGGCCGCGACGCCGGCGGCGCACTGTACGAGGACGTGTCGTGTCCGATCGGGTCCTTGTGGCTCATTTCAGCGGACATCGTAACGCCCGCGTCACATCCGGGGACCAGAGGAGACCGTCAAAACGGCATGAATGGCCGTGCGCCGGGATACTTTGAGTCTCTTTTGACGACCTCCTAGGGTGCGCGCATGTCGACGTTGAGGCGCAGGTGCTGTCCCGCCTGGACGATCGCTTCAACACGCCGCTGTCCGAGTTCGGGATGGGTGAAGACCACTTGATGCACGCCCGCGCTCATCGGCAGGTTGCCGAGCGGCGTCTCGCCGACAGCCATCCCGTCAACGGTGACGTTGGCCCACGGGCGCGCGTTGACGCTCACCTGGCCAGCGGGAATCTGAATGCGCAGCGTGCGCAGCTGTCCGGGAAGAATCGTGACCGTCTGACGCTCGGTATATCCAACGCGTTCATTGGCCAGCAGCAGGTCATAGCGGCCGCTCGCAAGCATCGTGCGATCTGATCGACTGGTGCCGATCACGCGACCCTCGCTCGAGATGTCGAGGTCGATTGGTGCGTCGACCTTCAGCCAGCCTGCGGCCACCAGACCTGGTGCGTCCGGAGGTGGTGCAAGTGCCGGCGCTGGAACTGCAGCCGACACCGGTGCGACGGCCCGCAGCGGCGCTGGAGTCTGCGGCGCCGCAGGTGCCGACACCAGCGACGACGCAAGTGCGGGTGCCGCGACGGCGTGTTCGCTTGCGGCTGCAGCGGGCTGGGCCACGGCCTGCGCCGCCACCGGTGCAGTGGGCTGTGGAGGCGCCTGTCTCCCTTGAAGGGCTGTAACGGTCCAGAACACACCGCCGATGGCCACCAGGCTCAAGAGCCCCGCAATGGGCCGGCGCTGGTTGACGACATACGCCGTCGCCATCTCCCATGGCCGCAGGGTCGGGAGGGGCTCGTCGAGCGAAGGCTGGACCGGGCCAGACATTTCTTCTGGTGGAGCCGACATTCCAACCGGCGCTGGAGCCTCACGTCTGCCCACCTCCGCGTCGAAGACATCCAGGTCGAGGCCTGGATCGAGACTGCGCACCTCGGGTGAATCGCCTTCGAGATACTCGTGGGCATCCGGACCCGCCACGATGGCCTCATCCGGCGAGGGAGATGTCGGTGACGGTTCAGCGGGATTCGACATACGTCTTCCTCTCTCCTTCTGGCATCGGGTCCTTGACGGGTGGTCGCCGCAGGGGCTGACGCTTCCTCACCGGCCGTGCGCGCCCGAGGTCGAAGTCGGCGCTGACTTCCGCGATGATGTCGGCGCTGACAGGCCGCCGCTCGAGCGCGAAGCCGCTGATCAACGCGTTGTCGCAGATGACGTTGATGGTCCGCGGGATACCCTTCGCACGCTCGTGCACCGCCAGCACCGCCTCACGCGTGAAGAGCGCGCGGGCGTCGCCGCCAGCCATGGAGATACGCGTGGCGATGTACGACGCCGTCTCCTTGACGTCCAGCGGGTGCAGGCTGCAGCGCAGGGTCACGCGCTGCTTCAACTGCACCATTTCAGGCTCATTCAGGCGGGTTGCGAAGTCCTGATGGCCGGCCAGCACCACCGGCAGCAGCTTCTCGGTGTCGGATTCGATGTTGGCGAGCAGCCTGATTTCTTCCAGCATCTCGAGCGAGAGGCTCTGGGCTTCATCGACAACGAGCGCAGCGGGCGTGCCGTGACGAAAGTCTTCGATCAGCGCGTGCTCGAGCTCGAGGAGAAACCGTCCCTTCGACTTGCCCGCTTCGAGCGACAGGCGAAATCTGTGCGCGAGGTACTCCACGAACTCGTGGCGATCGAGTGTGGGATTGGTGAGGTACGCAAAGCGTGGTCGTCGCCCTGGCGTCGCGCCGGCGGCTGCGGTCTGCAGCATCCGCCTCAAGAGCGTGGTCTTGCCCGTGCCCGGGTCACCGGTGACGACAGTGATGCCCTTGCGCGCGCAGACGCCGTATTCCAGGTTGCTCAGCGCTTCGCGATGCCTCGGCGTCAGCAGGAGGTATCGCGGGTTTGGTCCGATTTCAAACGGACGCTCCTTGAGGCCGTAGAAGCGTGTGTACATGACACCGCCACCAAAGCATGATCCGCTCCAAGTACGAAAACTGTAATCGCGCAATCCAAAGCCGCGGGTGACTCACGCGCACAACGCAGCACACGCGCCACGTCATCGCGCGAGTTTCCTCGCGATCCTGCAGATCAACACTTCGGGACTCGCGTGGAACGAGTCTCGCTGTGCGCTTGACTGGTGTCGCTTCCTGCGTTTCGGGCCGATACCACCACCGACCCAACCTTCTATGCGGGGAGCCCATGACATGAACGTGAGAGCAACAATGATGGCCGCAGCGGTCGTGATGGCGACGGGACTCCTGCAGAGTCCGTTGGCCTCCGCGCAGACGCCGAGCGACGGCATCTGGATCAGCAACGCCGAACTCATGGCCCTTCCGACCTCAGGCACCCCGTGGAGTCGTCTGCGATCTGAAGCCGCCAAGAGTTGTTCGACACCGGATCTGTCCAATCAGGACGATTCCACCAACGTCTGCATCATGGCCAAGGCGCTCGTCGCCGCCCGCACGGGCGACCTGACACGTCGCGCCGAGGTCCTCGCCGTGCTCGCCGGCATCGCCGACGGTGGTCCCTACGTCGGACGCGCCCTGGCGCTCGGTCGTGAACTGGCCGCCTACGTCATTGCCGCCGACCTGATCGAGCTGGGCGCACAGGACCCGGCGCTCGATCAGCGCTTCCGCGCGCGCATTCGAGTGCTGCTCACCACCCCTACCTCTGGTGGACCGTCCAGTATCGTCAAGTGCCATGAGGAGCGTCCCAACAACTGGGGTGCCCATTGCGGTGCATCACGCATCGCTGTCGCGATGTATCTCGGCGACCAGGCTGAGCTGGCCAGGGCCGCGGCGGTCTTCAAGGGCTGGCTCGGTGACCGCGGCGCCTATGCCAAGTTCAAGTTCGGAGACCTGGCCTGGCAGTGCGACCCCTCCCGCCCGGTCGCGATCAACCCGGTCGGCTGCCTGAAGAACGGTCAGTCGCTCGACGGAGTCCTGCCCGACGACGAACGTCGCGCGGGTGGCTTCGCGTGGCCTCCGCCCAAGGAAAACTACGTCTACGAGGCGCTTCAGGGTGCGCTCGCGCAGGCGGTGCTGCTTGATCGCGCCGGCTTCAATACCTTCGAGTGGGAGTCGCAGGCGCTCCTGCGCGCGTTCAACTGGCTGCACACGGAAGCCAACTTTCCGGCAGAAAGCGAAGACATCTGGGAAGCGCACCTGGTGAACCACTACTACGGCACCAGCTTCCCTGCTTCAACGCCGACGACTCCCGGCAAGAACGTGGGCTGGACCGACTGGACGCACCCGCGCAC
>JBEBGV010000035.1:0-51423 GCA_040081265.1 Vicinamibacterales bacterium | reverse complement strand
TCGTTGCCCTTCTCGTCCTTGCGGCCCAGTTCCTTCTGGATCGCCTTCATCTTCTCGTTGAGGTAGTACTCCTTCTGCGCCTTCTCCATCTGCTTCTTCACGCGAGACTGGATGCGGCGATCGACCTGGAGCTTGTCGACCTCGATTTCGAGAATGCCGGCGATGCGGTTGAGGCGTTCGAGCGGTGAGATGATTTCGAGCAGGTTCTGCTTCTCGTCGACCCCGACGAGCAGGTGCGCCGCGATCGTGTCGGCCAGCTTGCCCGGGTCGTCGACCCGCACCGCCTGGATCATGGCGTCGTAGTGCAGGTTGTTCGACAGCTTCACGTACTGCTCGAACAGCGAGACCACCTTACCCATAGTCGCTTCGACCTCTCCGGCCACTTCTTTCTGGCGGGGGAGCACCTTGACGACCACCCGGTAGAAACCCTTGTCTTCCTTCCACTCGACCGCGCGGGCGCGATCAACCCCCTCGACCAGCACCTTGATGTTGCCGTCTGGGAGCTTGAGGCTCTGCACCACGTTGGCCACGCACCCCATCGTGTAGACGTCGTCGGGGCGCGGGTCATCCACCGAGGCGTCGTGCTGCGCGGCGAGGAAGATACGCTTGTCTTTCAACAAGGCATGTTCGAGCGCGCGAGTGGACGACGGCCGTCCAATCACGAACGGCATCATCATGTGGGGGAAGACAACCACGTCCCGGAGCGGGACGATAGGGAGCGTTTCGTAGACTTCCATTAGGTCCTTGTAGTTATCAGTAGACAGCGCGGACTGCCGTCTACTGTCTACTTATCCGGCCTTCTCTATGAGCGTAATCGATTTGTCCTTCGCTTCGACCACTTCGCGGGTGACGACCACCTCGCGAAGCTTCTTCTGACCCGGGACCGAATACATGAGGTCCAGCATCAGGTCTTCGATGATCATCCGCAACCCGCGGGCGCCGATCTTCCGGGAGAGCGCCGACTCAGCAATGGCTTCGAGCGCGTCGTCGGTGAACCGGAGCTTGACGTTCTCATATTCGAACAGCTTCTGGTACTGACGCGTGATGGCGTTGCGGGGTTGCGTCAGAATCTGGACCAGCGCGGGCTTGTCGAGTTCGTGCAGGGTGCCGAGCACCGGCAGACGGCCGACAAACTCGGGAATGAGACCGTAGCGCATCAGGTCCGCGGGTTCGATGGCCTCGAGGGTGGTGCCGATCTCGCGCTTCTGCAGCGACTTGACGTCAGCCTTGAAGCCCAGGGTCTTCTTGCCAATCCGACGCTCGATCACCTTGTCGAGGCCGACAAACGCCCCGCCGCAGATAAACAGGATGTTCGTCGTGTCGATCTGGAAGAACTCCTGATGCGGGTGCTTGCGGCCGCCCTGCGGGGGCACATTGGCCACCGTGCCTTCGAGAATCTTGAGCAGCGCCTGCTGCACACCCTCGCCGGACACATCGCGGGTGATCGACGGGTTCTCGTCCTTGCGGCAGATCTTGTCGACCTCGTCGATGTAGATGATGCCCTGCTGGCACTTCTCGATGTCGCCGCCGGCCGCCTGCAGCAGCTTGAGGATGATGTTCTCGACATCTTCGCCGACGTAGCCCGCCTCGGTGAGCGTGGTGGCATCGACAATCGTGAAGGGCACCGAGAGCAGCTTGGCGAGCGTCTGGGCGAGCAGCGTCTTGCCGGTGCCGGTCGGACCGATGAGCAGGATGTTCGACTTCGTCAGCTCGACGTCATTCCGGCTGCGCGGCTGCTTTTGAATCTCAATCCGCTTGTAGTGATTGTAGACCGCGACGGCGAGCTTCTTCTTCGTCCGGTCCTGCCCGATCACGTACTCGTCGAGGAACTTCTTGATCTCGGGAGGAGAGGGGAGGGCGGAACGGACGCCACGGTTCTCGAAGCGATTGTCGTCCGCGATGATGTCATTGCAGACTTCAACACACTCGTCGCAGATGAAGACGGTCGGTCCCGCGATCAGCTTGCGAACATCATTCTGATCCTTGTTGCAGAACGAGCAACGGAGGATTTCGGTCTCGCCGTTCTTTTTGACCATAAACCTGCCAGGGATTCCGGGTTGTACAGACTGTCGGCAACCCGGGTAATCGACGGCTGTACCCGGTCCTTTATCGGATGTTACACCCGTTTCCGGATGACGTCATCGATAATCCCGTATTCCTTGCCCTGATCGGCCGACATGATGTAATCGCGCTCGGTGTCGTCCTGAATGCGCTTGAGCGACTGTCCCGTGTGGTGCGCCAGGATGTTGTTCAGGTTCTCCCGCATGCGCAGGATTTCACGCGCCGCGAGGTCGATGTCCGTGGCCTGACCCTGCAGACCTGACATCAGCGGCTGGTGAATCACAATGCGCGAGTTCGGGAGTGAGAATCGCTTGCCCTTGGCGCCTGCCGACAGCAGCACCGCCGCCATCGAGGCCGCCTGGCCCATGCAGTAGGTCTGCACATCGGGCTTGATGAACTGCATCGTGTCGTAGATCGCCAGCCCGGCAGTAATCGAACCGCCCGGGCTGTTGATGTAGAGCAGGATGTCCTTGTCCGGGTCTTCCGCCTCGAGGAAGAGCATCTGCGCGATCGCCAGGTTCGCGACACCATCATCGATCGGCGTACCGATGAAGATGATGTTGTCCTTCAGCAGGCGCGAGTAGATGTCGTAGGCACGTTCACCGCGGTTGGTCTGTTCGACCACCATCGGTACCAGCTGCGCATGACTCATGGGTGATGTCGTCGGGAGATGAAGAAGACCGGTGGGTCAGTCGTGACTGTGACTGTGCGACGGATCGTCTGTGATAGTAGCACGCGAGATCGCCAAATCAACGGCGCGCTCCCGTCGCAATCCCATGTGCAGCCGGGCCAGCCCGCCTTCCTTCTCGAGTTGTGCCCGCAGCGCGGCCGGCGTCCGGCCCGACTCCGCTGCAAAGCGTTCGACTTCCTTATCGACATCTGCGTCGGTCACCGTGAGGCCTTCACGACGCGCGATGGCGTCGAGCACCAGGGCGCTGGCCACCGCGTCCCGCGCGGATTCGCGCTGGGATTCGCGGAACTGCGCCCAGTCGATTCCCGCCTGGCGCGGGTCGATCCGCTGGCTGATCAACTGCCGGGCGAATTCCTCGAGCCGACGGTCCATTTCACGCTCGACCATCGCCGCCGGCAGGTCGAATGTCAGGCGGGACGCGAGCTGCTTGAGCACGTCGGTGCGGACGTGCCGTGCCGCGTGGGCTTCGGCCTCCGCGTGCATATCAGTGCGAACACGTTCGCGCAGCGCCTCCAGTGTCTCGAAGTCGCCGAGGTCCTTGGCAAAAGCGTCATCGAGTTCAGGAAGTGACTTGCGCCGGATCGCTTTGACCGTCACCTCATACGCCAGTTCCTGACCGGCCAGCTCGGGGACCGGATACTCAGGCGGGAACTGGACGCTGAACTGCTTCGACTGCCCGGCCTCGAGCCCGATCAGATTCGCGTCGAACCCCGGCGGGTTCGACGGTGACCCGAGCTCGATGGTCACCCCGTCGTGCCGGTCCGTTTCGCCCTTCGCGTCGGTCCGCGTCAAGTCGGCTTCGAGGGTGTCGCCTTCGGCAACGGGACGCTGCTCGACGCTCTCGAACTTCGCCCCCCGCTCGCGCAGCTGCTGGAGCGACTGCGTCACCGCATCATCGCTGATGGCGACAACCGGTCGATGCGCCGTGACCGTGGACAGGTCGCCGGGGTCAAACGGGGGAATGGTCTCGACCGAGGCCGAGAAGGTGAGTGGCTCACCCTCTTTGAGGGAGACGTCCTTGACGTTCGGCGTGTCCACCGGCTCGATGCCACGCTCGTTCAGCTCGCTCTCGATGGCGCGCGGCACGAGCTGATGCATGACGTCGTGAAGGATCTGCTCGCGGAATCGCTGCTTGATGACCGAGGCCGGCACCTTCCCCGGACGGAACCCGGGAATTTTCGCCTGCTTCGAGTAGTCCTTCGCAATACGGGCGATCTCCGCGTCGACAATGTCGCTCGGGATCTCAACCGTGAGTGTCTTCTGGGTGGCGCTGACGTCGATGAGTTCTGTTTTCATGGAAGGGAAGTGCGAAAGGGGGGAGTCGAACCCCCATACCCTTTCGGGTACCAGATCCTAAGTCTGGCGCGTCTGCCAGTTCCGCCACTTTCGCGTGACCGGTGCGTGCGAATCAGCCTAGCACGGCGACGCGCGGTACGTCTTTAGCCGTACGGGTGGGGCGCACCAGGGCTATGCGCTGCGCCGGGTGACGGTGCGTCCGGCGCCCGCCTTGGCCATTCTGGGTTTAATGTGCATGCCCTCCAGGCGTGACTGCCGTGCCGCGAGGGAGTTCGTGACCAGGACCTCGTCGACCGGCCCCCGAGAGTTCGCCTTTACATTAATGGATCTTCGGGCGGGAACCCGAAGAAGCTCCAGGCCAGCCCTCGTCGCCTCGCGGCTGCCGTAGAGGCGAACGATGGACGGGGCGCTTGAATTGGAGAGCACGATGGTCGCGCCGCGACCGGCCGCCCGGATGACCGCCGCCTGCAGGCGCTCCTGGTCGTCCTGGCTGAATCCGGCTGCGGTGTAATTGGCAAACTTTGCCGTCACGCTCAGCGGCGCATAGGGCGGGTCGCAATAGACGAAGTCGCCCTCGGTCGCCTTGGCGAGCGGCACCTCGAACGACGCCCGCTCCAGCCTGACGCGCCGTGAACGGAAGGCGCTGGCCACCGCGCGCAGATGATCGGGATCGCAGATGCCGGGGTTGGTATACCGCCCGACCGGCACGTTGAAGTCACCACGGCTGTTCAACCGGAAGAGCCCGTTGAAGCCGGTGCGATTCAAGTAGATCAGCATGGCCGCCAGCGACGGCGTGTACGCGGCGCCGCTGCGGCGAAGCGCGTTGAAACGCTCGTCCCGGACACAGTAGTAGAAGGCCTCGCCCTCGGCGGCGTGCACCGTGGCCATCCGTGCCAGCTCGTCGATCACGTCCTCGGTCTTGTCTCTCAGCGTCTGGTAGCAACCGATCAAATCGGGGTTGTCGTCCACCAGCCACGCCGACCGCCCGTCGAGTCGTCCCGATCCATACAGGTCGAAGAACACCGCCCCGCTGCCCAGAAAGGGTTCGATATAACGCGTGAAGGTCTCGGGAAAGTGAGGCTGCATCGCGGGCAGAAGCTGCCGCTTGCCGCCCGCCCACTTCAACAGGGGTCGCTTACTGCGGTTCAACGAGGGAATCACGCGCACGATTCTATGTATCGGATCGATCGCGCGCAAACATGCGCAACCGCTGGTATTACGTCCACCAGTCGACCACAACGTCGCGTATGCCCCTCGTGACGGGCAGTACCTCGTGGGGCCACTCGGCCGGAAACGCGACCAGTGTGCCGACGACCGGAATCACGTGGTGGTCCTCTCCGGACACCGGGTTGGTCACAACCAGGGTGCCGCCGGAAAACGACCCGGGCACGGTGGGCGTGTCCGCTGAATCGAGCCAGACCACGACTGTGACAACGCGGTTACTGGTGTCGCCCGCCATGTCGGGGTCGCGATCGCGATGACGCCGGTAGTGCCCGCCAGGCAGATAGCGAAGGCACGACGCGCCGACAGAGCCACTCAACTGGATGCCGAAGTGTCGGGCGGTCCGGTCGCGCTCAATGGTCAGCGCGGCGTCGACAAGAGCCAGGCAAGCGTCTGCCACTGTGATGTCCAGCGCGCGCCGCACCTCGTCCTGGCGCGTCATGTCGCCGTCGAGGATCTCGGCGGCACCCGCGTCGCCCTCGTCCATCGCCCGCTGCACCTCGCGGCAGAACTCCGGTGCCCAGGCGGCGGGTACGACGAGCAGGGGGCTCATCGCCGGGTCCTTTGGACCCGGCCTACGTACGTCACCACTCACAGCTTCGGCACCGGCGCCGGGGGTGGTGGCACCGTCGTCTGCCACTCGAAGATCAGGTGCGCGTCCGGTACCTGCGTGCCCGGCGCGGCGTCGATGACGAGGATCCGGTCACCGGTCGGTGACACCGCAAAGTCACGCAGCCCTGTGGTTGTGAGCACGACCCGCGGCGTCGCGACGGTGGGGGGCGTCCCTGCCGAGACCAACGCCCGCATGACGCTCGACCCGCGAATGAAGTACAGCGAACCGTCCCGCCCCCACGCCGGGCGCTGGGCGCCGCCAAAGGTTGCCCGGACTTTCGGCGTGCCCGCCGGATATGCCTGGATGTAAATCTCGGGCTGACCGCTCTCATCCGATACAAGGGCAATCGACTGTCCGCCAGGTGCCCATCGCGCGTTCCAGCTTCCGAACGCGGAATTGGCAATGGGTGTCTGGACGTTGCGGCGTCGGTCGAAGACCGAGACGATGCGCCTGGCGCCAGGTGTGTCCGCGGACAGACTCGACAGGAGGATCGTGTCCGCTCGCCAGTCTGACGGTACGAGGTCGACGTTCCCGCGGAGGATGGGGGTCTCCGGTGCGGCCGACACTCCCGACGGGCGGGACATCAGCGCTCCCGCCCCTGACTGGCCTGAGCGATAGACCAGCGTGGTGCCGTCGGGTGACCAGACGGGATCGGTGTCGGGCCCGATGGAGAGGCTGATGCGTCGCGCTTCACCGGGTGCAGCGAGGGGAATCGCCACTACATCGAGCGTCCGCAGCAGGGGATCGAGCCGCGTGACCGCGGCGTCACGCCCATTCGGTGACAGCCGTACCTGCCAGTAGTCGCCGGGCTCGGTTGCAGCCCCAAGCCGCACCCCGTTGTGATCAAACCAGGCGAGCTCGCTCAGACGTGGAACCGCCGCTGCCCACACGACCATCGTGGACGACGTCGCGAAGTACCCACGGCCGCGCTCAGACGCGCCCATGCCGGTAGCCAGCGCTGATGACCGACCGATGAGGCGTGTGCCGTTCTCGTCGAGGCGCTGCGCGAGCAGCACGCCATCCCTGACGTGCACCAGCATTTCTCCGCGAATCTCGGCGTGCCCGGCGCTCTCGGTCAAGTCGACAGAGCTGCTCGGACCCTCGAAGGGAGCCGTCCTCGCGTCGCCGTCCGCGTCGGTCACTCGCCTGATCACCCGCGCTCCGTTGGTCCGAACGGCCACGTAGATCATTCGCCCCGAGTGGTCGACAAATGGAAACGTGTGCGCGACGTCGCCAGGGGCCAGCGTTGTGATGTCGCGCGAGCCTCCATCGACCACTCGCGTGATGACCCCGCCCGCCTCACCGGCGACTACGAGCGACCCGTCAGCGAGCCAGCTGACGCCGGCCGGTGCAGGGGTGTCGAAGACCTCAGTACTCGCGCCTGAAGCGAGCGTCAATACCTTGAGCTTTCCGCCTGCAAAGTACGCGACGGCGCTCCCGTCCGGCTTCCACGCCGGCAGCATCGCGCCGGTCGTGCCAGGGAGCGGGCGGCTGATGCCGTCGACGAGCGACTGCATCCAGAGTTCGGTAGTGCCGTCCCGGGTGGCGACAAACGCGACGCGCCCTTCATCTGGCGAGATGGCGGCGTCGAGGGCGTCTTCACTCGAGCCCAGGGTCACGCCGGCGGGGATCGAGAGATCCACCCGAACAACTGGTGGCGGGGGAGGCGGCGTTTCCCGAAGGTGGCGCAACGTCGGGAACGCCATGGCCACAACGATGACTGCCAGGCCGGCGGCAATGCCCCTCCACATCATCGGGCCAGCACCGCGACGGTCTCGATGTGAGCTGTGTGTGGAAACATGTCCACCGGCACCAGCGAGCGCACGTGGTACCCGAGACCCACGATGGCGCCCAGGTCAGAGGCCAGTGCCTCGGGGTTGCACGACACGTACACGACACGCGACGGCTTGAGCCGACCGAAGATCGCCTCCACGACACCGGGCGCACAACCTTCGCGCGGGGGATCGATCACGACCACGTCCACCCGCGACGATGTCGACACGGCATTCTCGGTGCGGCTGACAACGAAGCGGCACTGGTCGTCGGTCAAGCGGTTGAGACGCGCGCTGGCGAGCCCGTCGGCCACCGCCTGGCGGTTGCTTTCGACCGCCGTGACGATGTGTCCGGCGCGAGCCAGCGGAATCGCGAACAGACCTGCTCCGGCATAGAGGTCGAGCACCCGTGAGGGCGACGGGGGCATTGCCGCGAGCACCTGCGACACGAGCAGTTCGGCGGCTCGCACGTTGGTCTGAAAGAACGCGGTCGGTGAGATCAGATACGACGCGCCGCCGACGTCCTCGCGCAGGCGCTCGGCGCCTTTGAGCGTCCGGGTCCTGGCGCCGAAGATATACCCATCGTCGCGGTCGTGCAGGTTGAGGTGAAACGACGTCCTGGCCGGCGCGAGCTCCATCGCCTTCCGTGTGGCGGTGCGCAGGTGACGGTCGGTTTCATGTGACACCGCCAGCGTGGCCATCAGCTCGTCGCTGTTCAGCGCCGCCCGGACGGTGAGGGATTGCAGTGCCGCGCCTTGTCCGGAGTCGGCCTGAATGCGTGCCCGCGCCAGCTGCCGGTGCACGGCAAAGGCGAGCTCGTTGCCGCGCGCGTCGTGCACAGGGCACTCGGTGACGTTGACGACGCGACGTGAGTTGCGCGCATAGTGCCCCATCAGGAGGTCACGAGACCCGCGTCGGCCGGCGCCTTCGGCGAAGACGAAGTGCACCTTCTGCCTGAATGCCCACGGGTTGCGCGCGTCCGGTGCCAGCATCGGTGCCGCAGGAGGTGCGTCGGGGACCTCGGCGCGAACCAGCCGGTCGACCATGCGCGTTTTCAGGCGGAGCTGTTCGGGGTAGGCGATGTGCTGCCACGTACACCCCCCGCATGCTTCGAAGTGTGCGCAGCGCGCCGCGACCCTGTGCGGCGACCGCTGCAAGACCTCAACGAGCGTGGCAGACGCCCGTCCACGATCGGAGCGGCCCACCCGCACACGGACGCGCTCGCCCGGAATCGTGAACGGTACGTAGATCGTCAGGCGACCGTAGTGCGCGATGCCGTCGCCATCAACCGACATCTCCTCGATCTGGACGTCGAGATCCTGTGGAGTCGACGGCGACTGCCGGTGGCCAGGGGAGCGACCCAGCGTGGCCACAGAGGCCCTACTTGACGTCGAGCAGCTCGACGTCGAACACGAGCGTCGCGTTCGGAGGAATGACCCCACCGGCGCCGCGGGCGCCGTAGCCCATGGCTGGCGGAATGGTCAGCGTGCGTTGTCCTCCTACCTTCATCCCGGCGACACCCTCATCCCAGCCTCGGATCACCTCTCCGGCGCCGAGGTTGAAGCTGAACGGTTCGTTGCGGTCACGCGAGCTGTCGAACTTCGAGCCCTTCTTGTCGGCGGCACTGTCCTGGTACAGCCAGCCGGTGTAGTGCACCGTGACGGCCTTGCCAGCGGCCGCTTCTGTGCCGGCGCCGGGGGTTGTGTCGGTCTTGATCAGCTCGCTGATGTTCGATTGGCCCATCGTCGAAGACTCCGTCGTGTTGCCGCTCCCGGCACCGTTCTGGCAGGCTGCCAGAAGAACAGCGGTCGAGGCGCACACCAACAGGAAAGGGAGGGAGGTGCGTGTCATGAAGAGGTGATTATATCCGCCCTGCCTGCCCGACTGCCGCCTACTGCATACTGTCTACCTCTCTATTACTTGTTCTTGGAGGTTGTGGTGGCTACACGCAGGGGTGTTCGGTTCGTCCTCGTCCTGATCGCGCTGGCGGTGTTCGTTTCGGCTGCCTGTCTCGCGCTCGTCTCGATGGTCATGACAGGGGGACCTGCGGTGGCAAACGAGTCCACTCTTGTCTTGAGGCCGGGTGGTGACCTTGCAGAGGTTGCACCGAGCGACGTGCTCGGACAGTTCATCGGTGGCAACGAAACCACCGTGCGCGGGTTTGTCGACAACCTCGAGAAGGCCCGGCGCGATCCTCGGGTCACCGGCGTGCTGTTGCGCCCGAGCACCATCTCCTCGCCCTACTGGGGAAAGCTGCAGGAACTCCGTGACGCGGTCATCCGGTTCCGGGCGTCAGGCAAGCCCGTGGTGGCATTTCTCGAGTACGGCGGCGAGCGTGAGTACTACCTGGCGAGCGCCGCTGACGCCGTGTATCTGCTGCCGACGAGCCCGCTTGATCTGACCGGCGTCGCGTCGTACGAGATGTTCCTGCGCGGGGCACTCGACAAGCTGGGCGCGTATCCCGACTTTCTCCACGTCGGCGACTACAAGACGGCCATCAACCAGTTCACCGAGAAGGGATTCACGCCCACGCACCGGGAGATGTCCGAGGCGCTCAACCGCGACGCCTACGACCAGCTTGTCCACGCGATCGCCGAGGCGCGCAAGAAGACCGACGCCGAAGTCCGCGGGTTGTTCGATCAGGGTCCGTTCACGCCGCAGCAGGCCAAGGACGCTGGTCTGGTCGACGACCTGGCGTATGAGGACGAACTCGACGACCGCGCGGGCAACCTCGGCCTCGGCACCGATGCCGACTATCTCGAGGGCACCGACTATCAGCGCGTGAGCCTTGCCTCGCTGGGCGTACGTCCGCGATCGCGCATCGCCGTTCTCTACATCGTCGGGACCATCGTCTCCGGCAAGAGCACCTACGATGCGACCAGTGGCGAGCTTGTCGGGTCCGATACGGTCGTGGATCAGATCCGGCGGATTCGCCGGGACTCCGACGTCAAGGCCATCGTGCTGCGCATCGACAGCCCGGGGGGCTCGTCAGTGGCGTCCGATGTGATCTGGCGCGAGTTGACCATCACGCGGGAGCAGCAGCCGGCCAGGCCCATCATTGCGTCGATGTCGGATCTGGCAGCATCCGGTGGCTACTACGTCGCTCTGCCCGCCCAGACGATCGTGGCGCAACCCGGCACCCTGACCGGTTCCATCGGCGTGTTCATGGGGAAGGTGGCGATCGGTGGCACGCTCGAGAAGCTCGGCGTGACGACCGAGACCGTCAAGTCCGGGAAGAACGCGGATGTCTATTCGCCGGTGAGCGCGTTCACCCCGGAGCAGCGCGAGAAGCTCGGCGAGTACATGCAGGTGTTCTATTCGACCTTCGTCGAGAAGGTGGCTGCCTCCCGCCGATCGACGCCAGACAAGATTCATGCGGTGGCGCAGGGACGCGTGTGGACCGGGGCTCAGGCGCGGGAGCGCGGGCTGGTCGATGAGCTGGGCGGTCTGGACCGAGCGGTGGCCGTCGCCAAGATGGCCGCCAACATCCCGGCCGACGAAGACGTGCAGCTGGTCGCCTATCCGGCGCGGCGATCCTTCTACGAAACACTGACCGAGCAATTCGGGCGTGGGTCGATGCTGAGCCAGCTGAAGACGGCCCTGGCAGGTAACGACATCTCGGCGCTGGCGACGCTGTCCTCGCCGCTGCGCATCTTCCGCCGTGGTGAACCGCTCGCGCTGATGCCGTTCAGCGTTCTGAAGTGAGAAGTGCGAAGTGCGAAGTTGAAGTAGGGAAGTTGCGAAGTCGAACGTAGGTGGGAAGCAAGTTCGAACTTACTTCCTTACTTCTGCCTTCGTCCTTCTACTTCGCACTTCCGACTTCGCACTTCGGACTTCGCACTTGCCGCGTCACAGAAAAAGATCGCCCCGTTCGATCGGCAGGAACAGCGCGACGCTCAGGGCGAATGACAGCCCTGTCTGCACCCACTCCGCCCGCTTGTCGACCGGCTCGCGAACGAGCAGGAAGAGCGTGAAGGGGATCAGGTAGTAGCGCTGCTCGATGAGCCAGGATGGCAGCAGGAACGCCACCGTGACCGGATAGAGCAGCCAGGCATGCGCGGTGAGCCTGACCGAGCGCAGCGACACCAGGGTCAGTGCCACCGGCACGAAGAACGCCAGCTTCAGCAGCCAGCTCGATGTGAAGAAGATCAGCAGGCCGTTGTGGATGAAGAAATCCCCCTGCTCCCGGTTGTACGGGTGATCGTTCGAGAACCCGAACCAGAACAGCGCCAGCGCGGCCATCAGCAGGATCCACGTCCACTTGCGCCCAAGCCGTCGAAGCGTTTCGCGTCGATGCGCCCACCACAACGGCAGGAAGAGAAAGAACGCCAGGAACAGCGCAAAAAAGACGTTGCCGATGTGCACCGTCGACAGCGGGTGCGCGCCGGCGTCACCGAGCGCGACCTCACCACGGGTCACCACGACGATGGCAGCGAGAAGACCGAGTGACAACGCAAACGGCCACAGTCTCCGCATCGACTCTCTCCACGGTCTCGCCTGCCATCCGTACTCCTGCAGGTACGACCAGAGGCAGACCAGCACGACCCAGACGACGTTGTTCTGCCGCATCAGGCACGAGGCGACGCCCAGCACCCCGGCCATTGCGTAGTGGCGTCGGTCAGCGGCCAGCAGCATCAGCAGGACGAAGAGCAGCGACGCGACGTCGGTATAAATCAGGAAGAACTGGGGGAAGAGGATGGGCAGGAACACGAACTGCAGCGTCTTGAGGTGTGCTGCCTTGCGGCCGCGGGCGAGCCACGCAAAGGTCGCGACCGTGGCCAGCGACACCAGGAACACATCGAAGCGGACGGCGCTCAGATCGACCCGACCGGTGGCCCGGGCGAGACCAGCGATGATGAGATGGAAGCCGGGGAGGGTGGTGAGACGGCCGTCGAGCTGCCAGTTCCCGCCGGCCAGGCTCTCGATCTGCGCGGAGTGAATCTGTTCGTCGACGCGAAGTTCGTTGTCGGAGAATGCCACGGCGGCGGCCGTGAGGGCGACGAGCGCCCCCACCAGCAGCACACGTTCGAATACGCGCATGCCCGGCGTGCCGGGCAGCTCCTGCGTCACGCCACGCGCCGCTAGGTGCCCGTGGCGCGGCGGGCGACGTCGGTGAAGATCTCGATCTTCATGTTCTGCTTCGCCTTGCTCAGATACGACGCGAAGAACTGATTGCGCCGTTCGCTGAGCAGTTGCTCGCGGAAGGTGTCCTTCGACTCGTTGAGTTTGGCGGGCGTGACGTCTTCACGCTGGGCGACGCGCACGATGACGGCGGCGTCGCTGGTGACGATTGGCTCGCTGACACCGCCGACGGGAAGCGCAAAGGCGGCCTTGTCGACCTCGGGGCTGATGCCGACGTCGGGAATGGCGGCTTCCCGGGTCAGCAGTTCGGTGTCCTTGGCCTCAAAGCCCTGTGCTTTGGCCGCGGCGGCGAAGTCTTTGGCGCTTCGAAGCGACGCCGCGATGGCGGTCGCCCGCTGCCGGCTGATCTCGCGGGCCTTGGTCCGCACCACGTCTTCGCGGACCCGCTCCTTCACCTCGTCCAGAGCCGGGACGTACGGATCCTTCTTGCCGCTCACCGTAATCCAGACCGGACCGCGCGGTGACGTGATCGCCTTGCTCACCGCATTGTCGGCGAGCTGGAACGCGGAGGCGACGACCTGCGGGGCAGAACCAAGTCCGGGCACCGGGTCTTCGCGGGCGAAGAATCCGGATTCCTGCACCGTCGTCCCGTTTTCGTTGGCGACGGTGGCCAGGTCGGTGGCGTTGCTGATGCGCGCGTCGAGTTCACGGGTCTTTGTCTCGACCTGCTGATCAACGCGCTGCAGCGCCAGCGTCTCCTGGATCTGGGCGCGCAGTTCATCGAGGGTTCGCGTGGTCGCGGCCTTCTTGTCCACCATCTTGATGATGTGGAAGCCGAACTGCGTTTCGACAAGGTCGCTGATCTGGCCGGGCTGCATCGCAAATGCGGCGTTCTCGAACTCGGCCACCATGCGACCGCGCGCGAAGAAGTCCAGGTCCCCGCCGTTCACTTTGGACCCTTCGTCCTCGGAATACTTCTTCGCCAGCGCCGCGAAGTCGGCGCCGGGGGCCTTTACCTGCTTCAGGATGTCTTCAGCCTGCGTGCGCACGGTCGCCTTGTCCTTGCCCTCGGTGTTGAGAAGGATGTGGCTGGCGCGAATCTGCTCCGGCGTCTGGTACTGGGCGATGTTGGCGTTGTAGTACTGCTGGATGTCGGCCGGGGCAATGGTCGTCTTCGCGCGCAGGGCGTCGCGATCGAGCAGGAAGTAGCGCACCGTGCGCTGCTCGCCCTTGCGGTATTCGGCCTTGTGGTCGTTGAAATAGGTGATGAGCTCGGTGTCGTTCACCGTCACCTGATCGCGGAACTTGTCTGCGGTCAGGGCCACCACCTGCAGCTTGACCTTCTCATTGCGCAGACGGAATTCACGTTCGAGCTCCTGGTCGGAGACGGCCATCCAGTCAGTGATGGCCGCGCGGAGCTTGTCGAGCATCATGCTCTGGCGGAGGCCGTCCTCGAACTGGGCCTTGGTCATCGGGGGGCGCTGTGAACGCAGCAACTGTTCGTAGCGCTGTTCGCCGATGAAGCGACCGTTCTCCTGCAGGCCCGGGATCGAGAAGATCTGCTGCGCCAGTTCTTCGTCGGACACCGTGATGCCCTGGCGCTGCGCTTCGGCGAGCGCCGCCTGCTCGTCGACCATCTGCTGGAGAATCTGCTGGTCCAGTCCGAGCTGGCGGATCAGCTGGTCGCTGACGCCGGCACCGTAGGCGTTGCGATAGGCCTGAATCTGATTCTGGTAGCGCGTCGTGAACTCATTGACCGTGATCTCGCGACCGTCGACCTCTGCCACCAGTGAGTTCGGGTTGGCGATTGCGGTGGCTGCCGCTGTGTTGTTCGTGTCGGCAAAGTCCCGGGCGTAAAAAGCGATGAAGGTCAGCACGACGAGCGCAAGGCTCCACTTGAGCCAGCTGCGATGCCGACGCATCCGGTCGAGCATGGTCATAGAAATAGTCCTCTGGAGGCGAACCGCAAGGGGCAGATCGTACGACAACGGGCGTCGCGGCCGCAACTTGCTGTGGTATTATTCCTCAACTTTAGAAGGACTTAGCGGTATTTGACGCGTGCTAAGTCCGTCCTGAAGGCCCCCCGCCCACCAAACGAGCGGTGACAACGACCTCCACAAAGCCTGACCCGGCCGGCTCGCCCTCGCGAGCCACCCGGTACCCCGATCTGGCAGTACGCCTCAAGGCACGGCTGCGTACGCTGCGTGCCCGCCTGGCCCGCCGAGACACGCTGGTGGAACTGATTCATCAGGCCAACGCCAACCGGGAACCCCGCCAGGTCGCGCTCTGGCTGGTTCGCCAGGCCGCCGACTGGGTTCCTGCCCCGGTCTGGGCCCTCGTGGCCCGTGACCCCGACGGCGAAGTCAGGATTCTTGCGTCCCTGGAATTATCGGCAGAACTCGAGCCTTCCATCTGGACCGCGGCCAACCTGGTCCTGCGCCGCCAGGTCGACTTCGCTGCCGCGGATCTGTCGATCGAGCCTGACGCGCTGCCTGACGCCCGTGGCGCGGTCATCGCCTTTCCTCTGCACTCGGGCGGGGAGGTGGTCGGCGCGCTGGTGGGCCTCGACCCCACGGCGGCGACCGTCGCCCCGGCGCTCGGCGCGGTCGAACCTCTGCTGCGCACGGCGCTCGATCCTGGGGCGATCGCCCTCGACAACGCCCTCCGTCTGCGCAAGTCCGAGGCCCTGTCGGTCACTGACGACCTGACGCGGCTCTACAATGCCCGTTACCTCGATCTCGCACTTCGCCGCGAAGCCAAGCTGGCGGGACGCAACGACCGGCCCGTGTCGCTCCTGTTCCTGGACCTGGACGGATTCAAGAACGTGAACGACAGGCACGGGCATCTTGCTGGAAGTAAAGCACTTGTCGAGGTTGGGGCGCTGCTCAAGGGCTGCGCCAGGGAGACCGACATCGTCGCCCGTTTCGGCGGAGACGAGTTCGCGCTGGTTCTTCCCGCCACCGGTACGCCCGGTGCGGTGAAGGTTGCGGAGCGGCTGCACGAAGTGCTGAACGCTCATAGGTTTCTGACCGGAGACGGTTTATCCGTGCAATTGACCGCGTCAATCGGCATCTCCACCCTGCCGGACGTGGCCTCTTCGGCCGAAGAATTATTGAAGGTGGCGGACGCCGCTATGTATCGCGTTAAAGCCGCTGGCAAGAACGGGATACAGGTGGGTGAGGAGTGACTTAGCGTGGCCGGATTCGGCTCCTTTTTTTCCCTGTTCTCGAGTGATCTCGCAATTGACCTCGGCACCGCCAACACGTGCGTCTACGCACGCGGGAAGGGCATCGTCGTCAACGAACCGTCCATCGTCGCCATCAACAAGGTGAATGGACGCGTCGAAGCCGTGGGGAAGGACGCCAAGGAAATGCTTGGCCGTACCCCCGGCAACATCGTCGCCATCAAGCCGATGAAGGACGGCGTCATCGCTGACTTCGAAGTCACCGAAAAGATGCTGACCTACTTCATCAAGAAGGCGCACAACCGGAACGTGTGGGTGCGGCCGCGCATCGTCATCGGCGTGCCCTCCGAAATCACGCAGGTGGAAAAGCGTGCGGTCAAGGACAGCGCGTACCGCGCCAAGGCCAGCGAAGTCCACCTGATCGAGGAGGCGATGGCTGCCGCGATCGGCGCCGGGATGCCCATCACCGAACCGTCCGGCAACATGATCGTGGACATCGGCGGCGGCACCACCGACATCGCCGTCATCTCGCTGGCCGGCATCGTCTACAGCAAGGCTGTTCGTGTGGCCGGCAATGAGATGGACGAGGCGATCATCTCCTACATCAAGAAGACGTACAACCTGCTCATCGGTGAGCGCACGGCCGAACAGATCAAGATGGAGATTGGGTCGGCCTTTCCGCTCGAAGAGCCGATGTCGATGGAGATCAAGGGCCGTCACCTCATCGAGGGGGTTCCCAAGACCATCACGATCAGCGACGGGGAGATTCGCGAAGCACTCACCGAAACGGTCAACGTCATCGTCGACGCCGTTCGCGTGGCCCTCGAACGTACGCCGCCTGAGCTCTCTGCCGACATCGTCGATCGCGGCATCGTGCTCACCGGCGGGGGCTCGCTGCTGAAGAACCTCGATAAACGACTGCGCGAGGAAACCGGTCTCCCGCTCGCGATGGCCGAAGACCCGCTGTCGTCGGTCGTCCTCGGCGCCGGCAAGATGCTCTCGGACTTCAACCTGTTGAGGAAGATTTCGATCGACTAGGCGGACCTGAAGGTCCGCCCTACCCACTACCCACTACTCACTACCCACTACCCACTACCCACTACTCACCACTCACCACTCACCGTCTACTGTCCACTGAATGGCCCTCCTCGACATTCGCCAGCGCACCGGCTACCTCTTCCTGGCTGTCACGATGGCGCACGTCATCCTGATCTCCATGCAGGTGACGACGCAGCGTGGTATTCCGCTGTTCGAGGAGGTCGTCTTCGGCGGGTTTGCCGAAGTGCAGCGGGTGACCATGGGCGTCTTCGGCTTCGCGCGGGGGAGCTACAGCGGATACATCGCGCTGCAGGATGTGCGCGCCGACAATGAACGCCTCAAGACGGAACTCGCGCAGTTGCAGATTCGCCTCCAGCAGGAGCAGGAGGCGGCCGCGCAGACCAGGATGCTGCAGGGGCTGCTCGATCTGAAGCAGCGCACGGCTCTGGCGACGGTGGCGGCCAGCGTGATCGGCGGCGGCGCGAGCCCCGACTTCAGGACGATGACGATCGACATCGGCACCCGGGTCGGCCTGGCCGAGAACATGGCCGTCGTCGCTCCCGCAGGCGTCGTGGGACGGGTGATTCAGGCGGGCGTGCTCGCGTCGAAGGTGCAGCTCCTCATCGATCGCAACGCTGCGGCCGGCGTGGTGAACGAACGTTCGCGTGCGCAGGGCATTGTCGTGGGAACCGGGACCGGTGAGTTGCACCTGACCTACCTGTCGGGCACCGCCGACGTGAAGTCGGGCGATACCCTGGTGACCTCAGGCATCGATGGTCTGTATCCGAAGGGATTCGTGGTCGGGCAGATTGACCTGGTTGAGCGCAGTGCCGGTGAGTTCAGCCTGGTCCGGGTACGCCCGTCAGTGGATTTTTCGAGCCTCGAGAGCGTGCTGGTCGTGACCACCCCGTCAGACACCGGCCAGGCGTCCGTCGCCACCGATCCGCTGCAGGCGCCGAGGTGAAGACGGCTGGGATGTTCGTGGCGATTGCCCTGGCGCTGGCACTCCAGAGCACGCTGGGGACGATGCTCGTGTCGGGCACGGCGGCGGTCGATCTGGTCCTGGTCGCCGTGGTGTATATCGCGTTGACGAGCGGGCCCGGGGCCGGGATGCTGGCAGGAAGCGTGGCCGGTCTCCTGCAGGATGCCCTGTCGAGTGGGGTGATCGGCATCGGCGGGCTGGCCAAGTGCATCGTCGGGTTCGTCGTCGGCGGGATCGGCCAGCAGTTCATTGTGACTGCCGCGCTGCCTCGGCTGGTGATGTTCGTCGGTGCCACGCTGGCCCACGCCGCGGTGTTCATGGGGCTCTACGTGCTGCTCGGGCTGAGGACGTTTTCTTCGCCCTGGTCGGCAGTCCTGGGTCAGGCAGTTGGCAATAGCATCATCGGGATGGTGGCGTTTACCATTGTCGAGTCGCTGCCCGGTGCCATGGAGCGGCGCCGGTCAGGCAGGCGCGCCAAGCGATGAAACCCGTACGCAGGCCGGACCTTCAGGTCCGGCGAGAAGATTATGTCGAACGCTGAAGATCGTCGCGCCGTCACGACCCGAATTGCGGTCATCCAGGTCGGCGTCGTGGTGTTTTTTGCCGTCCTGTCCTTCAGCTTCTGGTACCTGCAGGTCGTGCAGCATGCCAGGTTCCAGGAGATGGCCGAGAACAACCATCAGCGGACCCTGGCCCTGCGTGCCCCGAGAGGCGTCCTGTTCGATCGGAATGGCAAGGTGCTGGTCGAGAACCGGCACTCCTTCACGATCTCGATTCTCCGTGAGCACAGCAAGGACCTGGAACGCACCATTCGCGTGCTGGCCAGCGTGACCGGTATCGACCCACGTGACGTCCGGCAAGCCATCGATCGTCATCGCAGCGAGCCGGCCTACCGCCCGATCGTGATCATCGACGATGCGAGCCTGGCGCAGGTGGCAGCGGTCACCGCCCGACGTCTCGATTCCGAGCTTCCTGACGTGGTCGTCGAGGAGGTGCCGACGCGCAGCTATCCGACCGATGCGCTCGGGGCGCACCTCTTTGGTTACGTCGGTGAGGCCAGCGACGCCCAGCTCGGCGATGGCGTTGAGAGCGGGGCGATCGTCGGGCAGACGGGCATCGAGCGTGTCTACAACAAGCTGCTGATGGGCGAGGACGGTGCGCGTCGCGTGGTGGTCAACAGTACCGGCCGTGAGATTCGGACGCTCGAAGAGGTGGCGCCCAAGGAAGGCCGCCGCGTCCAGCTCACCATCGACTACGACCTGCAGAAGGCCGCCGAAGACGGCTTCCGCGCCGCCGGATTCAATGGCGCGGCCCTGATCATGGACCCGCGCAACGGGGAAGTGCTGACGCACGTCAGCCTGCCGTCCTACGACCCGAACGCGTTTGCCGCGGGAATCGATCGCGCCACCTGGTCATCGCTCAACACCGACAAGCTTCGGCCTCTGCAGAACCGGGTCATCCAGGGTCGGTACTCGCCGGGTTCCATCTTCAAGATCGTGGTTGCGACGGCCGCCCTCGAGGAGGGCCTGGTCACGGCGGATCACACCGTGTTCTGCGGCGGGGGCGCGACCTTCTTCGGCCGCTTCTTCAAGTGCCACCTGAAGGGCGGGCACGGCTCGGTGGACATGCGCCACGCGATCGAGAAGTCATGCAACGTCTACTTCTACACGCTCGGCAACATGCTCGGAGTGGACAAGATCCACAAGTGGGCGGAGAAGCTGGGTGTGGCCGGAAAGACGGGCATCGACCTGCCGAACGAGCAGGAGAGCATCGTCCCCTCGACCGAGTGGAAACGACAGCGGACTGGCGAAAAGTGGTACGCCGGCGAAACGATTTCGGTCTCAATCGGACAGGGTCAGGTGTCGGTGACGCCAGCCTCGCTGGCCGAGATGATCACCACCGTCGCCAATGGCGGCACGCGCGTCACCCCCCATTTGATTCGCGCCGTCGATGAGGGCCAGGGGTGGAAGACGCTGAACCCCGGAGCGACCGCCGACAAGGTGGCCTTCAGGCCAGAGACGCTTGCAGCGCTCCACGACGGCCTGTGGATGGTGGTCAACGCGTCAGGGACCGGTGGGAGAGCGCGGATCGCGGGTCGCGACGTCGCGGGCAAGACGGGCACGGCGCAGGTCATCTCGAACCAGGGCCGTCTGGCGGCGCGCAACTCGGGCCAGGATCTGCGCGACCATGGCTGGTTTGTGTTCTTTGCGCCCAAAGACAATCCTGAGATCGCGGGTGTGATCTTCGCCGAGCATGGCGAGCACGGCTACCTCGGAGCGCCGATTGCCAAGCATGTCATCGAGACCTACTTTGCCAAGAAGGAAGGCCAGCCGCTGCCGACGCTGAAGCCAGCCACGCCAGTCGCGCCTGAGCAGGACCCCGACTCGCCGCCGGCGCTCGACCAGGCGTCACCGATTGCGCTCAACGGCTTCGGTGCGGGCGGTGTGACACAGTGAAGGTGGCAGACCGTGCTTGAGCGGCGACTCTACCATCACATCGACTGGGCCCTGGTCGTGGCCATCTTCGCGCTGTGCGCGATCGGGCTGGTGCAGATCTATAGCGCCACCGGTGGGCCGACCACGACCTACGTCACACAAATCTACGGCATCGCCTTCGGCATTGTTGCCCTGCTGGTGTGCCTCAGCATCGACTACCGCTCGCTGGCCGACAAGTCGCACTTCATCTACGGCGCCGTCCTGCTGCTGCTCATCTACGTGCTCTTTTTCGGCGCCGTCCGTGGCGGATCACGCCGCTGGATTGACCTCGGCGTGTTCAACCTGCAGCCCTCAGAGCTGGCGAAGGCGGCGGTCGCGCTCGTGCTCGCCAAGTTCTTTGGCGACGAGACGCGGCGCGGCCAGCTGTCGCGTGGCGACCTGATCATGGGGGGCCTCCTTGCGGGCGTGCCCGCCCTCATCATCGCGAGGCAGCCCGACCTCGGCACGGCGGTGACGCTCGTGCCGGTCCTCTTTGCCGTGGCGTATGTCGCAGGCATGCCCATGCGGATCTTTGGAATTCTGGCGATCGTCGGCATTCTGGCGGCGCCTGTGGCCTGGAAGTTTGCCCTTCAGGACTATCAGAAGGGACGGATCTCGACCTTTCTCGACCCGGAACAGGACGCCAGGGGCGCCGGGTATCAGCAGATTCAAGCCCGAATCACCGTTGGCTCGGGCGGCGTGTGGGGAAAAGGGTTCACCAAGGGCACGCAGGGTCAGCTGCGGTTCCTTCCGGTGGCGCACAACGATTTCATCTTCTCGGTGCTGGCCGAGGAGCAGGGTTTTGCCGGCGTCGTCGTGACGCTCGGGTTGTATTTGTTCGTCATTGTCCGCGCGCTCGATGCGGCTCGTCTTGCCAAAGACAAGCTGGGCGCGTACCTGGTGCTGGGAGTGCTGGCCAGCTTCTCGTTCCAGGTCGTCTATAACATCACCATGTCGGCCGGTCTTGCGCCGGTCAAGGGATTGACTCTTCCGCTGATGAGTTACGGCGGATCTTCGATGATTGCCACGCTGGCAGGATTCGGCCTGATCCTCAACGTGCGGATGCGACGCTTCACGAATTGAGTTCGACGCACTTCACCTTTTCACAAGGACCACTGCGCACATGATCACGCTCCTCGCCCTCCTGCTGACGTACCTGCTGGTACGTGAGGCGGAGCTGCGGACGGCGTGGTCTCCGCATCGGTCCGGGAGTTCCGGGCATGACCAAGGAGATGATCGTCTCCTCGAGCGCCCACGAAACACGGGTCGCGATCCTCGAGGAAGAGCTGGTTGCGGAAATCTTCATCGAGCGCGAACGTCATCGTGGTGTCGTTGGCAACCTCTACAAAGGCCGGGTATCCAAAGTACTCCCCGGCATGCAGTCCGCCTTCGTTGATCTAGGCCTCGAACGCGACGGCTTCCTCTACGTGTCGGACGTCGTCGCGACGTTCGAGGAGTTCGACCGCCTCGAAACCGACGAGGATGACGTCGCTGCCGGCAGCGGCAAAGGCCCTCGAGCCGCCCGTCCGCCAGCCAGGACGGAGAAGGCTCCAGAGCCCAAGATTGAAGACCTCCTCAAGGAGGGACAGGAAGTCATCGTCCAGGTGGCCAAGGAGCCGCTGGGCACCAAAGGTGCGCGGCTGACCAGCCACGCCACCATGCCGGGCCGCTTCCTCGTGTTCATGCCCACCGTGGACCATGTGGGTGTGTCACGGAAGATCGACTCGCGCGAGGAGCGCAGCCGGCTCCGCGGCATCGTGCGCGAGTTCCGCGAACAGCACGGGTTCACGGGTGGAGTCATCATCCGCACCGCAGCCGCGGGACGGCCCAAGGAAGACATCGTTTCCGACCTGAGCTACTTTCACCGCGTCTGGACCGACATCCGGCAGAAGGCCGAGGGCTCACGCGCGCCGGCGGTCGTGTTCCAGGAGCAGAGCCTGGTGGCCAAGCTGCTCCGGGATCTCCTGACCGAGGAGTATTCATCGATCCGCATCGACAACGCCCACGAGCATCGTCGGGTGATGGAATTGATCGAACGCATCATGCCGTCGCTTGCACCCCGGGTGAAGCTGTACGACAAGGAGTTCCCGATCTTCGAGGAATACGGCGTCCAGGCCGAAATCGACAAGGCACTGCGCAGCAAGGTGTGGCTGAAGTCAGGTGGCTCGATCGTCATCAACCAGACCGAAGCGCTCGTGGCCATCGACGTCAACACCGGTCGCTATGTCGGCAAGAAGACAGCCGGTCGGCTCGAGGACACCATCATCAAGACCAACCTCGAGGCGGCCAAGGAAATCGTCCGGCAGATCCGCCTGCGTGATCTCGGCGGCATCATCGTTCTCGACTTCATCGACATGGAGGAGAAGAAGAACCGCCAGAAGGTGCTGCAGGCGGTCGAGCAGGAGCTGCGCAAGGATCGCGCGCCCTCGAAGGCCCTCCAGGTGTCGGACTTCGGGCTGGTGATCATCACCCGCAAGCGGGTGAAGCAGAGCCTCGAGCGTGTGCTGACCGAGCCGTGCCCGTACTGCGCGGGCAGCGCCGTCATCAAGTCCAGCTCGACGATCTGCTACGAGATCCTGACCGAGGTGAAGAAGATTGCTCCTGATCTCAACGGACAGAGCCTGGTCCTGCGCGTCAACCCGGACATCGCACGCGTGCTTCGCGACGAAGAACGGGCCGTGTTCAAGGACCTGAAGCAGTCGCTCGGCAGAGACGTGGCGCTCAAGTCAGACGCGCAGCTCCACCACGAGCAGTTCGACTTGCTGACTGTCGGATAGTAGGCAGTTGGCCGTAGGCGGCAGGCAGTAACGTAGGGCGGGTCCGCAGGACCCGCCGTCGCGGCCTACCTCGGTCGTGTCCCGGCCCAGCGCAGTGCCGCAAATCCGCGCACGCGACGCTCGACGACGGTGACGCCTTCGGCGCGCAGGCGTTCTGCCTTGAGCTGCGGCCAGCGGCCAAAGCCACCGAGCGCCCCGCCCGCGGCGATCACCCGGTGGCATGGCACTGAAGGGTCGTCGCATCCTCGCACGATGTTGCCCACGGCCCGCGCTGCCCGCGGGAACCCTGCGATCTCTGCGACATCCCCGTAGGTGGCGACGCGCCCGCGCGGGATCCGTCGAACCACGGCGAGTACCCGCGCGCGAAACGAGCGGTTCACGCTGAAAATCCTAATATACTGAGCCCTCGCATGCGCATCGTCGACGTGATCGCGAACAAGCGAGATGGCGGGACGCTCTCGAGACCTGAGATCGACTTCTTCATCGCCGGGCTCCAGAACGGCGACGTCCCCGACTACCAGGCATCGGCGTTGATGATGGCGATCTTCCTGCGGGGCATGGACTCGCAGGAAACCTCCTGGTTGACCGACGCCATGGTCCGCTCGGGCGACCGCGTCGACCTCTCCGACATTCCCGGCGTCAAGGTGGGGAAGCACAGCACCGGGGGCGTCGGCGACAAGGTCTCCATTGTGCTCGCGCCTCTCGCCGCTGCCTGCGGCGTCGTCGTGCCCAAGATGTCCGGACGTGGCCTTGGTCACACCGGCGGGACGCTCGACAAACTCGAGTCGATTCCGGGCTTTCGCATCGACCTCTCGATCGAAGAGTTCAAGCGTGTGCTGCGCACCGTCGGGACCTGCATCATCGGCCAGACCACCGCGCTCGCCCCGGCCGACAAGAAGCTGTATGCGCTCAGGGATGTGACCGCAACGATCGAGAGCATCCCGTTGATTGCGGCCTCGATCATGAGCAAGAAGCTGGCCGAGGGCAGCAACGCGCTCGTGCTCGACGTCAAATGCGGTGACGGCGCGTTCATGAAGGATGTCAACAAGGCGCGCGCGCTCGCCGAGGCGATGGTGGCCATTGGCACGCACGCCGGGGTGCGCACCGAAGCGTTTCTCACTGACATGGAGGCGCCACTCGGCGCCTCGATCGGCAATGCGCTCGAAATCATCGAGTGCCTGGACACGTTGAAGGGACAAGGGTCGTCCGAACTGGCCTCCGTCGCGACCCGTCTGGCGTCGCGGATGGTCGTGCTCGCGGGCATGGCTCCTGACGCGGCGGCGGCGACCGCGCGCGTCGAAGAGGCGCTGGCCTCGGGCAAAGCGCTCGCCACGTTCGTCCAGATGATCGTCGCCCAGGGGGGCAATCCACGAGTGGCGGACGACTATTCGTTGTTCCCCACCGCGCCGGACGTTGACGTGCTTCGTGCCGAACGCCAGGGCTTTCTCACCGCGATGAAGGCGGAAGCCATCGGCCGCGCGAGCAACGCGCTCGGCGCCGGGCGCGACAAGGTCGGCGATGCGGTCGATCACGCCGTGGGCATCGTGACCCAGGTGAAGGTCGGCGAACAGATCGCAGCAGGCCAGCCGCTGCTGCACCTGCACCACCGGGCCGGCCGCGGGCTCGAGTCGGCGCTGGCGCTGTCCCAGGGCGCAATCACGATCGGCGACGAGCGTCCTGCGCCTCGCGCCAAGATCCTGGGTGAGGTTCGAGAGGAGCACTGGACAACGTGACCGATCATGCCGCGGGGCCTTCGGGCCGAACACTGAGACTTATCGCCGTTGCCATTGCCCTGGTCGCGCCGCTGCTGGCGTGGTTGCTCGCCGACATCATCGGATACCGCGGCCAGGCCGCCGCCGGTGCGCTCTGTTTCATCTCGATCGTCGCGGCATGCTCATCCGATCTGAGCCGCGTCAACTGGCGCACCGTCATGTGGGGCCTGGCGCTGCAGATCGGCCTGGCGCTGTTCATCCTCAAGCTGGAGATCGGCGGCGTACGTCCCGGCTATGCGATCTTCAGTGCGATCGCGCGAGGGATCAGCCGCTTCCTCGACTTCACCAATGCCGGATCCGGATTCGTGTTTGGCGTGCTCGTGAACCAGTCGAAGATGGGACAGGTGTTCGGCCCCGAGAACGGGCTGGTGTTCGCCTTCGCCGCGCTGCCCACGATCATCTTCGTGTCGTCGTTCTTCACCGTTCTCTACTACTACGGGGTCCTTCAGTTCGTTGTCCGCATTCTGGCGCGGGCCATGATGAGCCTGATGCGCACCAGCGGCGCGGAGACCCTGTCGGCGACGGCGAACGTGTTCATGGGGCAGACGGAGGCGCCGCTCATCGTCAAGCCCTTCGTGCCCGGCATGACCCAGTCCGAGATGCTGGCGATGATGGTGGGCGGTATGGCCACCATTGCCGGCGGCGTGATGGCCGTGTACATCGCGCTCGGTGCGGATCCGGTGGCCATCCTGACCACCAGCGTGATGGCGGCGCCGTGCGGGTTGTACCTGTCGAAACTGCTGCTGCCGGAAACGGAGACGCCGGCCACAAGTGGTTCGGCACCGATCAAGGTGGAGACGACCCACGTCAACGTGATCGATGCCGCCGCCGGCGGCGCCTCCGATGGCATGCTGCTGGCGATCAATGTCGCTGCGATGCTGATCGCGTTTCTGGCGTTTCTTGCCTTCGCAGACTTCATCCTGGGAGCCATTCGGCCCGGACTCACGCTGTCGAGCATCTTCGCAGTGCTCTTCGCGCCGGTGGCCTTCCTGATGGGGGTGCCCACGGCAGACCTCGGGGCGATGGGTGATCTGCTTGGCACCAAGCTGGTGGCGAACGAGTTCGTCTCGTTCGTCAAGCTCACGGGGCAATACAAGGGTGTCGTCAGCGAGAGGACCTACATCCTGGCGACCTACGCGCTCACCGGCTTCGCCAACATCGCATCGATCGGTATCCAGCTCGGGGGCATCGGGGGCATGGCGCCGAGCCGGCGCGGCGACCTGGCCAGGCTGGGCACGCGGGCCCTGCTGGCGGGCTTTCTGGCCACACTCGTGAACGCCTGCATCGCGTCGATCCTGCTGTGATGAGCACGCCTCTCGGCTTTGTGGAGGCTGAAGCGGCAGCGGCGCACATCCGTTCCGTCTGCGGCCAGACGCCGGATGTCGCCATCGTCCTCGGGTCGGGCCTGGGCGAGTTTGCGACGACCTTTGCCGATTCCGTCGTTCTGCCGTACGCGTCGATTCCGCATTGGCCCGCCTCCACGGTGATCGGACACGCCGGCCAGCTCGTGGTCGGCACCACGGGTGGCAGGCTGGTCGCCGGGCTCTCGGGCCGCGCGCACTTCTATGAGGGGTACGACATGTCCACCGTCGTGTTCGCGACGCGCGTGATGGGTCGCCTCGGCATCAAGCACCTCATCCTCACCAATGCGGCCGGGGGCATCAACACCGGCTTCTCGCAGGGCGGTCTGATGATCATCGACGACCACATCAACATGATGGGAACCAACCCCCTCGTGGGTCCCGGCGATGAACGGTTCGGCGCCCGTTTCCCAGACATGACGGAGGTGTACTCGAAGCGGCTTCGGGCCATCGCCGATCGCGTGGGGGCATCGAGGGGCGTGCCGCTCAGTCACGGCGTCTACGTCGGCCTGCATGGACCGAGCTATGAGACACCGGCCGAGATTCGATACCTCCGCACCATCGGCGCGGACGCGGTCGGGATGTCCACAGTGCCCGAAGCTATCGCAGCCAGGCACATGGGCATCGAGGTCCTCGGCATCTCGTGCATCACGAACATGGCAGCCGGCGTGCTGCCGCAGCCGCTCAATCACGACGAGGTGATGGAAACAGCGCGGCGCGTACGTGGCTCGTTTGTCTCGCTGCTCGAGGGGATTGTTGAGCGGGTCTAGTGGGTGGTGAGTGGTGAGTGGTGGGTGGTGAGCAGAGGACAGCAGATGGCACGAGCGAACACCCTGGTGGCAGCAGCACGGAAGGCGCGGCGCCGTGCGCACGCGCGCTACTCCAATTTCAAGGTCGGTGCGGCGCTCGAGACCGCCGACGGGACGATCATCACCGGCTGCAACATCGAGAATGCGACGTATGGCCTGACCGTGTGCGCGGAGCGCGTGGCGATGTTCAAGGCGATCTCCGAGGGACACCGGAAATTCACCCGCATCGCCGTCGTTGCCGACACCGAGGCGCCGACGCCGCCCTGTGGCCCGTGCCGCCAGATTCTCTGGGAGTTCGGCGGCGACCTCGAGGTCGTCATGGCGAACCTCAGACGCGAGACCGCCCGTCTCCAGCTCGCCGATCTGCTCCCGCTTCCGTTCGACGCGCGGCTCTTGAAGTAGGGCCTCACTACCCACTACTCACCACCCACTGCATACTAGTAACCAGATGCTGCCAACGATTGAATGGAAGGGTGATTCCATCGTCATGATCGATCAGCGGAAGCTGCCGGCTTCCGAGGTCTATGTAACCTGCCGCACAGCCACTGAAGTGGCGAAGGCCATCAAGACGATGGTGATCCGCGGAGCCCCGGCGATCGGTGTCTGCGCGGCGATGGGCATCGCGCTGGGCATGTCGAAAAGCCGCAATACCGGCACCAGGGCCTTCACGACCGAGTTCCAGCGAACGTGCGAGCTGCTGGCGGCAACCAGGCCGACCGCCGTGAATCTGTTCTGGGCCATCGCGCGCATGCAACGCTGCTTTGCTGATGCCGCGCAAGCCGGCATGTCCGTTGACGAGATCAAGGCCCGCTTGATCACCGAAGCCGCAGCTATCCACGACGAGGATGTCGCCAGCTGCCGGGCGATCGGAGTGTTCGGGGCATCGCTGGTTCCCGACGATGCGGTGATCCTGACGCACTGCAATGCGGGCGCGCTCGCAACGGCCGGATACGGCACCGCTCTCGGCGTCATTCGTGGCGCGATCGAGCAAGGCAAGCGCGTCGCGGTACTGGCCGACGAAACCCGTCCATTCCTGCAGGGCGCACGACTCACCGCGTGGGAACTGGTCAAGGACGGCATCGATACCACCGTCATCACCGACAACATGGCCGGCACCATCATGCGGAACGGGCGTGTCGACCTGGTGGTCGTTGGCGCTGACCGTATCGCCGCCAACGGTGACGTCGCCAACAAGGTCGGCACCTACAGCGTGGCGGTGCTGGCCCGGGAACACGGCATCCCGTTCTACGTCGCCGCGCCGGTGTCGACGGTGGACCTGGCCACCGCTGACGGATCGGGTATCCCCATTGAGGAACGACCCAGTCGCGAGGTGACTCACGTCGGGGCGGCCCAGCTCACGCCCGTGGGGGCGCAGATCAGGAATCCAGCGTTCGACGTCACGCCCGCGAAGTACGTCACCGCCATCGTCACCGAGCGCGGGATTGCGCGCGCGCCCTACACGACCTCCCTTGCGGCGCTGGTCGGCGGTGCGGTGCCGGCGCTGTCGTGAACGTCCTCGGCATCGAAACCTCCTGCGACGAGACGGCCGCGGCCGTCGTGGCCGAAACGGGCGACCTGTTGCGACCGTGGCATGTCTTGTCCAACGTCATCGCCTCTCAGATCGACATTCATCGTGAGTGGGGTGGTGTGGTCCCAGAGCTCTCGGCCCGCCAGCATGTCCGGGACATCTGCGGCGTCGTGGAGCGGGCGATCGACGAGGCCGGAGTGCAGGTCGATGGCATCGCCGTCACACACGGACCGGGGCTGGTCGGCTCGCTGCTTGTCGGCGTGTCGTTCGCCAAGTCACTGGCCTGGGCCCGCGATGTGCCGCTGATCCCGGTGCATCATCTGGCCGGCCACATCGAGTCGCTCGTGCTCGAGGGCGGAGAGATGCCCCTGCCAGCCGTTGTTCTCGTGGTCTCTGGAGGCCACACGAGCCTCTACCGCGTGTCGGCTCCCGGCGAGTACACCGTGCTGGGCAGAACCCGGGATGACGCCGCCGGCGAGGCCTACGACAAGGTGGCCAAGCTCCTGGGCCTGGGATACCCCGGCGGGCCGATCATCGACCGCCTGGCCGGAGACGGGAACGAGACGGCTATCCCGTTCCCCCGGACGCGCTTGAAACAAGCCGACCGCAATGCGCCGCACCTTCCCGGCACCAGCGACTTCAGCTTCAGCGGCCTGAAGACATCGGTCTCGCGCTACGTCGCCCGGCGGCGCGTCGAACTGGGACTGGACGCACAGGCCGTCCTGCCCGAGCGGGATGTCCTCGATGTGTGCGCCAGCTTCCAGCTGACCGTCGTCGACATCCTCCTGGACCGGCTCTTCGCTGCGGCCGAGATTGAACAGGCCAGAAGCGTCGGGATCGCCGGCGGTGTGTCCGCGAACAGCCGGCTGCGGCAGGATGCCGCCACGCGTGGCGCCCGACGTGGCCTGCCCGTGTACGTGCCGGGACTGGCCTTGTCCACCGACAACGCCGCGATGATCGCCGCGGCGGGCCTGCGCCGGTTTCGTGAGGGCGTGACCGCGCGATGGGATCTGGACGCCTACGCGTCACTGCCGCTGTCGTGACCACGATGACCGACTCAAGAATCTATCCCGCGCGACCCATCGTCGGGGTGGGCGCGGTGGTCGTGGAAAGCGGCGGGGTGGTGCTGATTCGGCGACGTTTCGAACCCCTTGCCGGTCGATGGAGCCTGCCAGGCGGGACGCTCGAACTGGGAGAAACGCTCGAAGCAGGTGTAGCCCGCGAGATCCTGGAGGAAACCGGTCTCGAGGTGCGGGTCGGTCCGATGATCGAGGTGTTTGACCGGATCATCCGTGACGAGGACCGACGGATCCGGTATCACTTCGTGCTCGTGGATTACCTCTGCTGGCCCATCGGTGGGCACCTGCAATCTGGTTCAGACGTTGACGCGGCGGTTCTGGTTCCTGTTGAACGCCTTGGTGAGTTCAATCTCACCGAAAAGGCGACGAGCGTCATCGCGCGCGGTCTGGCGTGGACGGCCGAGTAAACATTGCCGGCTGAGACGACGTATCTCGTGTGACACAGATGCCCGAGCTTGTCTTCTTCTACGGTACGTTGATGCTGCCATTTCAACGCGCCGGTCGATCCCGCATCGATCCACACCTGCACATGGTCGGGCACGGCACCATCAACGCCGCGCTCTTCGACCTGGGTATCTATCCGGCCGCGGTGCCGACGCCTGATGGCCGGGTGCGTGGGGAAGTGCACGAGATGCTCGAGCCGCTGACGGTGCTCCGGGAGCTGGACGGCATCGAGGGGTATCGCGCAAGCGAGCCCGACAGCAGCCTCTATACGCGAGTTCGGACGCCGGTCATGCTCGACGATGGTCGCGCCGTCGAAGCCTGGGTGTACTTCTACAACGCACCCCTCGGCCGCGCCGAGCGCATCGCGTCCGGCGATTATCTCGAACACCTTCGCGGCCGGTAACCGGCTCCTTGCGGCACCGCCACGCGCGGACGTGTCTCGCGCTTGTCCTGGGTCGTCAGTAGCGATCGGAAGAGCTGGTGGGAGTGGCTCGGGTTACGTCGCCCCATCGCCGCCAGCGCCGAGTGCGGCAGGAAAAACACCGGAATGGGCGCCGCGCTGTAACGGCTCGGATGGGCTCCTCCCACCATTGAACCTGCGACGCAACCAGGCCGGTGTATCCACAACTTGGGCAGGAGAGTGCGGCGTGAGCGCTTTCAGCGACTTCTGTCGCAACCTCGACGTATTCCGCGCGGGCGAGTATGTCCATGTGTGCTCTATGAATCCTGCAACTAGTTGGTGTCGAGCTTCTCGATGCCGCGGGCTTCGCGGAGAGCCCGGCGCAGTTCTTCTACGTACTTCATCTGCTCGAGAGTGGCGTTGAGCCCGTCGGCGGTGACGCGAATGGCCTCGGCGGTTGACCTTCGGGCGTCTTCGGCAGCCGAGCGCGCCTCCTCGCCCGCGATCCGGGCGGCTTCACCAGTCTCGCGCAGGCGCTCGCGTTCCTCGCGGACGGCGTCCAGTGCCTCGCGGTGCTGATCGCGCACGGCCCGCGCCTCTTCTGCCAGCCGTCTGAAGTTCTCAGCTTCGACCCGTGCGGATTCCGCGATTGTCAGATGCTCGTTGCTCTCCATTACTCTCCCCTGCCAGCGCACCGTGCCAGGACAGGTGTCAGGGCCAGACGCGCGGTGCAAATGACGGCGGGCCGTCCGGGTCGGAGAGGACCCTGGGCCTGGCCGCGAGCGATCGCTCGTGGAGCTGGGCGCAGTCCAGGCATCTGATTGCGAAAGGGAGAGCGAGGAGCCGCGACTCCGAAATGTCGCCTTCGCACTCGGCGCACGCCCCATAGTGGCCGGCCTCGAGCCTGGCCAGAGCCTGGGTGATGCGGTTGAGCGTTTCTGCTCTCATCTGAGCCAGCGCGAACTCGAGGTCGGTCTGGTTATCGGCATCGGCCTGCTCGAGAGGATCGCCCACGCCAGCGGACCGATCGACCCGCCCGCGGCGGATCCGGCTCTGCAGCGCCACCCTGGCTTCCCGGCGGTGCGCGTTCAGGGCTGTTCTGAGGCGCTGACGCCTGCTGTCCGCTCGTTTCATCGCTATTACTCCGTCCGTCAGCATGACCGAGAGCCTGCGGATTGTCTGTCCCGTTCTGAACAATCTGGCGTCTCGCACTAGTGCTGTTGGGTACACATCCCACGTCCTGTCACGTGCCATGCTCATCCAGAGGGACCAGGATCATGATTGCAGACACTTACAAGGTGACCGCGGCGCTGTTTGCAGCGGTCGTGGCAAGCGCGGTGCTCGCGACATCGTGCGGAACAGCCAATTCCGACGTCGAGGCAGGCGTGGAGCGGGTGGCGTCCTTCAGGGCCGTGACCCTGCCGGTTGGAACCGTGCTCCACCTGCAGTTGAGAAGCGGCGTCGGCTCGGATACCAGCCGGGTCGAGGATTCAGTCAGCGCGGACCTCATCCAGGCCGTGACCATCAACGGCCGCGACGTGGTCTCTGCCGGATCGACCGTGTCCGGACTGGTCAGCGCCGCCGACGATTCCAACCGGGTCAAGGGGAGGGCGCAACTGTCCCTCAGGTTTACCTCTCTGCGTCAGAGCGGCAGGGATTACGACATTCAAACATCGGGCTTTTCGCGCACGGCCCCGGCAACCAAGAGCGAGGATGCCACCAAGATTGGTGTGGGTGCCGGAATCGGCGCCGCTGTGGGGGCCGTCCTGGGCGGAAAAAAGGGCGCCGCTGAAGGTGCAGCCATTGGGGGCGGGGCTGGTACGGGGCTCGTGCTGGCCACTCGTGGTGAGGAAGTGCGCCTTGGCGCGGGGACCGACATCACCACGCGGCTGACCGCGCCGGTGACGATACGAGTCGCCAATTGAGTCGTCGGGCCGTCACTCATGGCATGATGAATCGCATGACAGTCAAGCGCGCCAAGGCCTCCAAGGCCGCCAACGGCGGTCTGCCGGAGTTGGTGGCGTTTGATCTTCACAGCTTCCTCGAGTCTGCTAGCACGACGAGGCAGATCATCAGGTTCAAGCGCAATGCGAGGGTCTTTGCCCAGGGTGCGCTCGCCAACAGCGTGTATTACGTGCAGGCAGGCGGCGTGCAGTTGTCGGTGCTGTCGTCAACCGGCAAAGAGGCCGTGGTGGCGATGCTCGGGCCTGGCGACTTCTTTGGTGAAGGCTGCCTGGCCGCGCAGACCCATCGCATCGGGACGGCCAAGGCCATCATGCCGACGACGGTGTTACGGGTCACCAAGTTGGAAATGATCCGTACCTTGCACGAGCAGCCCGAACTGTCAGATCGCTTCCTGAAGCACATGCTCGCCAGGAATATCCGGATCGAGGAAGACCTCGTCGATCAGCTCTTCAACTCCAGCGAGAAGCGCCTTGCCCGAACGCTGCTCTTGCTGGCCCGTTACGGCACCACAGAGTCGACCGTGCGCGAGCTACCCAGGTTGTCGCAGGAAACACTGGCCGACATGGTCGGGACCACCCGTTCCCGCGTGAACTTCTTCATGAACAAGTTCCGCAAGCTGGGCTTCATCGAATACAACGGCGGGCTGAAAATCAACAGCTCGCTGCTGAGCATCGTGCTTCACGACTGAACGCGGTTCCGCGTTCAGTTCATGCGAATCGCGGCGGTCGTGGCCGGCAGCGTCGTCGGATCATCGTCGGCAGGCGTGGCCTGCGTCTCGATTTGCTGCCCTTCGTATTCGGTGGTGTAGGTGAGTACGGGGATGTTGCGCGTCTCAGCGTCGAGCTTCAGCATGGTCAGCAGCTGAAAGCCGTCCATCGCCTCGATGCGGGTGCACAGGATCACCAGGTTGGGGAGCACTTTCTTGACCTGCGAGTAGCCGTCCTCGGCGTTCACAAAGACCATGTCGTAGCGTCCCGCGTCGAGCACGTTCTCGATCATGCCGACCACATCGGCCGTGCCGTCCACGACGACGACCGTCTGTGCCGGTAGTGTCGCTGGCAACGCTGGAACCTGGTTTGTCCTCATTTGGCTCACCCGCCTCCCGACGTCCGCAGGTCCGGTCTGATGACCCCCGCGATGCCATGTCTTGAATCAGGATCCGTGCCATCAGGGAGCCCTCCTTCGGTGAGCAGATCGGGCGTATCCGCGCCAGACGCGCCGAGCAGGTGTCCTTGCCAGGGCTCCAGGACCGCACGCCCTGTGCGTTTTGGGCACACTTGCCACCACCCCTGTACGCAGAAAAGGGGAGGCGGCCTAAAAGGCCACCTCCCCCCGACTACCCCGGCCAGTAACTAGGAACTAGGAACTGGCAACCAGTTTCCTCTAGAACTCGAACTTCAAGGTGACGTAGGCGTTGGTGCCCTGCTCGAACAGGTCAGCCATGCCGTAGCGGACGTCCTTCGCGTTCGCGCCATCTGGAGACGCCAGAATCAGCGCGTTGTAGTTGTACCCGGCGAGAAGGTTGGTGTGCGACAGGTCGATGGCCGACGACTGACGCGGAGCGCCAGCGCCCTTGTTCAGGTAATTGAAGACGTGGCGGGTCGTCTTCTGGTTGAACAGGTTCTGGACGTTCAGTTCCAGGCGCAGCTTCTTCGAGCCCAGGTTGACGCCCTGCGACAGGAGCAGGTCGGTCCGGCTGTAGACGGGCGTGCGGCCCATGTCACCACGACCCTCGACAAACACCGGGATCTGGTTGGTGGTCACCACGTAGGTGCTCATCGGCGTGCCGCTGCCGGCATAGATGAAAGCACCGATCTGCGTGTTGGTCGGCAGGTCGTACGCGCCGTAGAGCTTCAGGACATGCGGGCGGTCGGTCGCCAGACGGCCCAGGACATCCAGGGTGCCGTCTGCTTCGAACAACAGCTCGTCGAGGTCCCACGCACGGTTGACGTTGCCGCCGACGCGCGCGATGTTGCCGCCCTGCTGCTGCGACACAGCCGAGGTCGTGTTGGTCGTCGGCGTCCGGATCTCGTCAGAGCTGGCCAGGCCGGCGTAGTTGCCGTAGAGACGGCTCAGCGTGTAGTTGGCGCTGAAGAAGTAGTTGTTCGAGAAGCGCTTGCTCCAGCCAAGTTCGAGCGCGTCGTACTGGCGCTTCGGCTTGGGCTGGATGAAGGAACCCGTGGCTCCTGAGACCGGCTGGATCGGGTCGCCCTTGCCGGGGTTGCCGATCACGTAGACCTCGTTGCCCTGCGCGTCGAGCACGCCCAGATCTTCGATGGTCTGGAGCAGGTCGTTGTGGATGTAGTGCACCGTCAGGACGCTGTTGCCGCCGAGCTGAAAGTCGAGGCCGGCGCTCGTGCTGGACTGGCGCATCGGCTTCAGGTCGGGATCGATGGAGTCGGCGAACGACGGCACGCGACGGTCGCGGCACTGACCGGCGGGCGTCGTGCCGCCCAGGTTGGTGGTCTGCCAGAGATCGCGGCCCGGCATGTTGGCCAGGCTCAGGCTGGACAGGTTCAGCGTATCGAGCGAGCGGTAGGAGATGCACCACGTCTCGGCGCCGAACGAACCGCGCGGCAGTTCGTACTTCGTCCAGTCGTAATACATGCCCCAGCTGCCGAACACCTTCAGCTTGCCATCACCAAACACGTCGTAGGCTGCACCCAGGCGGGGCGCCAGCTTGTCGGCCATGTTGAAGTGAATAGCGGTCTTCAGGTAATCGGGGCGGAAGGTCGGCACCTTTTCGTCTTCGGTGCGCAGGCCGAGGTTCAGCGTCAGCTTGCTGCCGATGTTCCAGTCGTCCTGGATGAAGAGCGAGTGAATGTCGGCGCCTGCCTTGTTGGTCGTGCGACGGTCGTTGACCTCGTAGTAGCCGTAGGTGCCGGTGCCACGATTGATGCCGCCGAAGGTGAAGCTGCCGCCCCAGTTGATCTGGACGAAGCCGCCCGGGTAGAACGAGTTGATGTCGTTCACCACGTGCTGGAAGCCGTAGCCACCCTTGATCTGGTGGAGGCCGCCGGCGCTGAACACCTTGTTGTAGTTCACGTCGAAGGTGGAGCGCTTGGTGGTGTCGAACTCGGTGATCAGCGAACGCGGGGTGTTGACGAAGTTCGTGCCGCCCTGGATGTTCGCCGGGATCTGGCTGTTGAAGGCCGTCGACGGGTTCAGGTAGGTGAACGATGTCGTCGAGGGAATGCCCGTGTCGGTGAAGCGGTCGTGGAAGAAGCCGCCGCGCACGCTCATGAACGACGTGTTGGTCAGCGTGATGTCCACCATGCCGTTGGTGTTCACCTGGTTCACTTCGTAGCCGCGGCCCGGCTGAAACGCCTGCGATGCCGCGCTCGAGTTGAGGCCGTTCGGGGTGGCGCCGTCATAGGCGGACTGGGTGCCCGTGGCCTTGGTCGGCGTCCACAGCGTTGACCAGTTCACGTTGTAGCGCGATCCCGCGTAGGTGAGCTTGCCGAACGCCTGCTGCGTCCAGATGGTGCGCTTGATCGAGTTGGACTGGTTGTCCGAGTAGTTGTAGGGGTTGTCGCGGACGTCCCGGCGCGGTGAATACGCACCGAAGAAGAACAGGCGATCCTTGACGATCGGGCCGCCAATGGAGCCGCCGAATTCATTCTGATTGGCCGGCGATTCCTTGTCCTGGACGTAGAAAGCGTTGGCTTCGGTCTGGGGGTTCAGCACCAGGCGCTTGACGGGTGCGGCGCTGAGGGCGCTCCCCGCGAAGTAGTAGTGAGCCTCGCCGCGGAACACGTTGCCGCCACTCTTGGTCACGGCGCTGATGACGCCACCGAGCGCGCCGCCAAACTCTGCGGAGATGCCGCTCGTCTTAACCTGCACTTCCTGCAGGTATTCGAAGACGGTGTTCTGACGCGAACGGCCGTCAACGAGCGAGTTGGTCACGGTGCCATCAACGGTGAAGGAATTTTCCGCACCGCTGGCGCCGTTGACCTGGAACCCACCTTCGATCTCACCCTGGTTCACCGACGGGGCGGAGAGCGCGATGGACTGGAAGGAACGCGCCTTTGGCAGACGGTCGAACTCTTCGGCGCTGACGTTGTGCGCGATGGTTGTGCTCCGGGTATCCACCAGGGGAGCGGCCTCGCCGGTCACCTGCACGACTTCGGTGAGCGCACCGACGCGCAGCTGGGCGTCGAGTTCGAATGCGCGGCCGAGTTGGACGGTGATGTCGGGACGTTCAACCTTCGAGAAGCCCGCCAGCTCGAATGAGACGATGTAACGTCCCGGCTGCAGGTCCTGGGCGTTGTAACGGCCGCTGGTGTCGGTGACGAAAACGCGCGGGGCGCCGCTTTCCGTGTTGGTGACCGTAACGGTGACACCAGGAACCGCCGTGTTCTGCTGGTCGGTTACGATTCCTGTGAGCCGGCCGAACCGTTCCTGCGCGGACGTGAGCGATGACGAGTACATCGCAACGCACGCGAGGAACAGCATGGCGATTAGCCTTCTGTTCATCTGCGCTATCTCCTATGGACACGACCCTTATGCAGGTCGTTCCGATTAATCACCCTGAGGGGTGATTCTGCTCAGTCAGTAGTTATGGTTGTATAACGCTTTTTGTTATCCCTTGTCACGACTGAATTTAGTAGAGCCTGATCAGGTTACGTCAAACCCACTTCCACACACTGAGCAGTATCAAGGGGTTATCGGCAGCAAACTGCTGAACAATAATGGTTTAGCCGAAATGTCACTGATCTTCGCAGGCAGCGGCTACAATGCCCGGCGTGACGACCAGTCCTGGCGAACAGGTGCAGGTGTCCCGCTACGTCGAGTTCTCGCGACCTGAGTGGGCGCGGCTCAGGGACGAGACCCCCCTCCCCCTGTCGGAAGAGCAGCTGCGGCCGCTCGGCGGCCTCATCGATCCCGTGTCCCTTCGCGAGGTCGTCGACGTCTACCTGCCGCTCTCGCGCCTCCTGAACCTCTACGTTGCGGCCACTCAGCAGCGGCACCAGGCGACCAGCACGTTCCTCAATTCCGATCAGGTTCGCGTGCCGTACGTCATCGGAGTGGCGGGAAGCGTGGCGGTGGGGAAGAGCACCACGTCGCGCCTGCTCAGGACGCTGCTCTCGCACTGGCCCGGCCATCCCAAGGTGGATCTCGTCACCACCGATGGATTCCTGCTGCCGCAGCGTGAGCTGGATGCGCGAGGCCTGACGTCGAGGAAGGGGTTCCCGGAAAGCTACGACCAGCGTCGTCTCGTGAGGTTCCTGGCCGACGTCAAGGCAGGGCTCCCCTCGGTTGAGGCGCCGGTGTACTCCCACCTGGCCTACGACATCGTTCCCGGCGAGCACCAGATCGTCCGGCAGCCCGACATCGTGATCGTCGAGGGCCTCAACGTGTTACAGACAGGCGGACGTCGCCTTGGACGGCTGTCGCCGATGTTCGTGTCTGACTTCTTTGATTTTTCGATTTATGTGGATGCCGACGAGCACGACATCGAGGAGTGGTACGTCGAGCGATTCCTGCGGCTGCGCGAGACGGTGTTCACCAACCCGTCATCGTATTTCCACCGCTATGCCAGCTTGTCGCCCACCGAGGCCGTCGAGACCGCGCGCCGCATCTGGCGCACCATCAACCTGGTGAACCTGCACGACAACGTCCTGCCGACGCGCGAGCGCGCACACCTGATCCTCGAAAAGGGTCAGGATCACGGTGTGCGGCGCGTGAGATTACGAAAAGTCTAATTCGTCGCGTTGGCGACGCCGCCCAGACGACCAACTTCGGCGAGGTCGGCCTTGCGGTTGCCGTGGAACGGCGCGATCGTCGTCACATCGAGATTCAGACGCTTGACGTTGTCATAGAGCGCGCGCGTGAAGGGGACCGCCGCCTGCGCGATCGCGCCGTTCACCTGAGCGGGCGGCGTGAACGCATCAGCCTCGGCCAGGACCTTCTCCTTGGGCAGGTACACCATCAGCATGTCGCCGGTGTGTTCCAACCCGGTGAGAAGGTGCAGTTCGATGACGCGCGTCCCGTCGGTCAGGACGGTCTTCGCCTTGACCGACTGAACCTTCGCCTTGCCCTTGACCATCGCCTGACGATCGGGCGACAAGGTGTGCGGTGCCTTGGCCACGCGCTCGAGGAACTTCTTGTTCGACTCGTGCGTGACGATGGTGGCGCCCTCGGCGAAGGCTTCACGGATGCCGCCGAGGTGATCCCAGTGATGATGCGTCGTCACGACGAAGCGAACCGGCTTGTTGGGAATCACTTCCTTGGCCTTGGCCAGAACCGCCGCGGCGCGGGCCTGGTTGTTCGGCAGGTCGACAACGACGATGTGGTCCCTCATCTCGACAGCGATGCTGTGGTGCGTGCCGCCGGTGAGGTAGAAGAGCCCGTCGCCGAGCTTCTCCGATGCCACGGTTGGTGCCGGCGGGGCCGGCGCGTTCATCACGTTGGCAGGCACCGGCAGGTTTACCATCGGATTGGCCGTCACCGCGGTGATGTCGAGTTCGAGAGACGTGTAGCCGTCCTGCGTCTGGACCAGCTTGGCGGGGAACATCACGCCGCCGAAGTCCTTGTAGCCGCTGAAGCTGGTCTCGACGACCATGTCGCCGACGATCGGGTGGTAGATCATCGTCGTGACCTTCTCCACCTGGCCCATGGCGTTGATGACGCCTGACATCCGCTGCCCGGTCGGTAGCGCGAACGAGACCTCGGTCGCGCCATTCTTGCCGGCCTTCGTGGTGGCGTTGTTGGCCATCGCCGCGCGCACAAACGCCTGCGGGATGGCGTTCAGCAGGAGCATGCGCTCGACCTGAGTGGCCGCCGCGGCCTGATTCACCGGCGGAACGGGCAGGACCTGGGTCCCGGTTGCGGCAGCGATTTCAGCCACCGTGATGCGTCCGCGTTCCGGCGGAGCGGGTGGCGGAGCGGGCGCCTGGTTCCACGCGAACGCACCGCTGACGATCTGCGTCTGGCGCTGCTCGCCCGTGAACGGTGCGCCACCGCCCCGCGGCATCGTGGCGCCGTTGGTGCGCGTGAGGTCCACGCGCATGCTGCCCTGTTCGAAATTGATGGCGGCCGTATAGGTCGGGACCGTAATCCTCGGCCACGCTTCAGCTGCCGTGTAGTTCTGGCCGACCGAGTACTGGCCGCCGGAGGCAGTGAACTGCAGCGTCCGGACGTTGGCGGTGCCGAGCGTTGTCGCCGCCGTCTGCAGCGCACCAGCCTGCTGGGCTGACGGTGCTACCGCGGACGCCAGGACGATCGCCACGGCAAGGGCAGTGACTTTTTTCATACGTGTCTCTCCAAATCGTGATGGCGGCCCTGAAGGGCCACCTTGCTTACGCCGCCATACATTAATACGGGTGGTGCTCCGAGAGCCAGCGGTCGAGCGCCCGAAAGGCGTGCCCCCGATGCGCCACCATCAGCTTCCGCTCCGCGCTCACCTCGGCGAGCGTGCACCCGAAGTCGGGGTAAAAGAAGATGGGGTCGTAGCCGAAACCGGCTCCGCCGGCCGGTGCCTCCGCGATCCGACCTTCAACCGTCCCCCGAGTCTGAAAGACGGGCGTTCCGTCGGCGACGACCGAGATCGCGCACACAAAGCGCGCCGTCCAGGGGCGTGGCGCCTGCATGTGGTTCAGCCGCCGGTAGATTTCAGCGAAACGTTCGGCGTAGCTCGCATCTGGACTGACGAAGCGGGCCGACAGTACGCCCGGATCGCCGCCGAGGGCATCGATCTCGAGCCCGGAATCCTCCGCCACCGTCAAGTCCGTGGCGGCGCTGCCGCTCACACCGGACCGCCGCGCGAGGGCGTCGTAATAGAGGGCTTTGATCTCGGCGTTGGCCTCGAAGGTGGCTCCCGTCTCCTCCGGCTCCGGCACGGGAGGCAGGTCAGTCAGCGAGAGCAACTTCACCGTGGGTAGGCCGTCAGTACGTAGGGCGGGTCCGAAGGACCCGCCGGTCAGTACCCCCCGAATTTCCCGCAGCTTGTCCGGGTTGGTCGTCGCAACCAGCAGCCGCAACTTACTTCCCACTTCGTACTTCCCACTTCAACTTCGCACTTCAACTTCGCACTTCAAACTTCAAACTTCTCACTTCCCCAGGTGCTGCCCCACGAGGCTCTTCTGCAGCGCAATCAACTGGCGGATGCCCGTGTCGCCGAGGTCGAGCAGGCGATTGAGCGCCTCGCGCCCAAACGGCAGTGCCTCCGCGGTGCCCTGCAGTTCGATGTAGAGGCCGGCCCCGGTCTTCACGATGTTCATGTCCACGTCGGCCTTCGAGTCCTCGGTGTACTCGAGATCCAGCAGGGGGAGACCATCGACAATGCCGACGCTCGTGGCTGCGACATAGTCCTGCACCGGCATCGTCCGGATCATCGACTTGTCACGCATCGTCTGGACGGCGAGCACGAGGGCGACGAAGGCACCGGTGATCGATGCCGTGCGGGTACCGCCATCGGCTTGGATGACGTCGCAGTCGAGCGTGATCGTGCGCTCGCCGAGTTCCTCCATCTTCGTGACCGCGCGCAGAGACCGGCCAATCAGCCGCTGGATTTCCTGGGTGCGTCCGCCGACCCGGCCGGCGCTGGCTTCGCGCTGCGTTCTGGTGGAGGTGGCGCGAGGCAGCATGCCGTACTCCGCCGTTACCCAGCCTTTGCCGCTGTTCCGCCTGAAGGGCGGGACGCGGTCCTCGACGCTCGCCGTGCAGATGACCTTGGTTTTTCCGCACTCGACGAGCACGGACCCTTCGGCGTGCACGAGATAGTTCGGGGTGATTCGCGTGGGACGGAGTTGTTCGGCCAGTCGGCCTTCAGTTCGCATGGGGTCCTCAACTATCGCACGAGGGAGGTATCGCGCGTGAGCGGCCGACGCAGGTCGACGTGGCCGGCGAGTGTGTCCACGTGCTGACCCTCGATCAGGATCTGCACGCGCTGTACGGCCGGCAGGTTGGCGGTGACGTCGTTGACCAGTGCCGACACCGTCAGCATCTCGGCAAACGATCCGCCTGGGTGGCCGCTCGTGGCGTGCTGGCTCAGGTCGATGAACGCGTCGCCGCGGTCGGTGACGTAGAAGCCCCTGAGGGTGGTGCCGCGCGGAATCGGCGACGAGTAGCCGCGTGGCGGGGGCGTGAGTGCCAGCCGGAGAATCTGGCGGCCCTGCTCGATGCGCCCTTCCGCGAGCGGAACCTCTCGTCGAACGCCCACCAGGGCCTGCCCGTCCTCTGACACATAGAACAGCGTGGCGTTGATGTGCGCGACGTCGCTGGCCGTGGCGCCCGCGAACTCGACCGCGTCGGCGGCCTCGGGCACCGGCGTGGAGAACAACCGCTCGAGCCCGATCGACACCGCCAGCGCGATGAGCGCCATTCCAAGTGTGGCCGCAAGGCCGAGCGCCACCTGCCGCGGTTGAAGCATCGTTACTGCCCTCCCCGCCACGCCGCACGATACGCGCTGACGGCTTCGAGGATGGCCTGGGCGGCTTTGTTCTGGAAGTCGTCCGACTGCGATGCCGTGTCCTGTTCCGGATTTGACAGGTAGGCGAGTTCGACGACGACCGCCGCCATATCCAGGCCGGCCAGCACACGCATCGGCGCCTCCTGGATTGGCCGCAGGCCCATCGGCACCTGAGCACGCAACGACGACTCGAGCAGGTTGGCGAGCAACGTCGAGTCCTCACGGTGACGCGCTTGAGCAAGGTTCCATGGCACGAGCGCCACAGTTCTCGTTCCGCCTGTGGTGAGCGGAAGCGTGAACGGCTCGCTCGCCGTACCCCGTCTTCCTGGCGTCTCGCGCTCGAGCCGCAGCTGGTAGATCTCTGCGCCCGACATCAACGGTGACGGCGACGTGTTCAGGTGCAGGCTCACGAACAGGTTGGCCTTGTTGTTGTTGGCGACAGCCGTGCGCTCGTCGAGCGACACGTTGCGGTCGTCGTCGCGCGTCAGCAGCACCCGCATGCCCAGACGACTTTCGAGCAGTGTCTTCACGCGGCGCGCGATCTCGAGCGTGAGGGCCTTTTCCTGCACGCCGCTCGGTCCCGTTGCTCCGGTATCGGCTCCGCCGTGGCCCGGATCCAGCACGATCAGTCGTGCGCCAGAAGGGCTTGGCGGCAGCTGTGGCGCCTCCGTCGTCGTCGGTGGCGTGACCCCAGCGGGCAGTGCCCCTGCAGGGGTTGCGGCAGAATCGGTTTGCCCGGCCAGAGGCACGTCGAAGTTCAGCCTGGAAACGTCGGTCCCGCTGGCCTGCGCGGCGCGGGCCAGTCCGGCCCGTGGCGATAGCGTGAGGACGACGGTCGTACCTTCGGTCCGGGCTTGTTCAAGCAGGCCGCCGGCCTGGGGCAGCGGGGCGACGTCGAGCGCGTCGGCCTCGAGGCGGAGGACGATACGCCCCGACTCGACCATGGGGGTGATGAGCGTCGAGGGCGAGGCTTCAATCGAGAGCCGCGTGGGCGGGCCGGCACTGTCGAGCCGCACGGTGACTCGCGGCACGCGCAGGTCTCCCACGATGACGAGCCTCGACGGGCGACGCAGCTCGATGCGTGCGTCGTAGATGGGCGAGAGCCCGCGGGGCAGGAAGTCGAGCGATACAAACCATCGACGGCCGTTGCGGATGGCGGGAGACTGGAGCGGCACCAGGCGTCCGGCCACCGAGACCATGGGCTGGTCGGGAGAGACGACGACGGTCTTACCCTTGTAGGACAGGGCGATGCCACCGGCCGTCGTATCCTCGCGGGCAGCGACCTGCAGCAGCGACACGAGGTCATCGGTCGCGACCATTTCCTGGCCCCGGATCATCGTCGTCGGCAGGGGCCGCCGGCCCTGGGCCGTGATGAGCGTCAGGGGCGGGGGAGTCGTGCCCTGAGCCAGCAGGAGCGACCCAAGAAGGAGTGCCGTCGTGAGGGCAGCGGCCAGCGTCGTGCGCAAATCGGTTCATCATCGCACGGGCTGGTAAAGGAATGGGGAGGTGGGGGAGTATCTAACCCCATGAGACGGATTGGACTTGGCCTGCTGACCCTCGCGTGTGCGCTGGCGGTGCCCTCAGCCTATGCGCATCACTCGTTCTCGCTCGACTATCACGAGGACCGTTCGATCAAGATCGAAGGCACCGTCGAGGAGTTCCTGTATCGCAACCCGCACGCGATCCTCAAGGTGAAGGTGGCGGACCCCCAGCGAATCGCGGTGACCTATGCCGCCGAATGGGCCGGTGCCGGCCGGCTGGAACGGGTAGGCGTCACTCCTGAGACGCTGAAGCCGGGCGACGTCGTGCAGATTACCGGCGCTCCGGGCCGTGTGGAAGCGGACTACCGCATCCACCTGAAGCAGATCGTGCGCCCCGCCGACGGCTGGACCTGGGGCAACAATCGCGGCCGCCGATAGCGGCGGGTCGTTCCGACCCGCCCTACGTACCTCCCCGGCCGTTCCCTAATCGTACGTAGGCCGGGTCCGAAGGACCCGGCGTCAACCCTCGGCGGCCCCTTCATACTCCCGTCATAATGGTCGGCGATGGCCGACATCCACTCCAGCCTCGCAGACGCGCGCGCCCTCCTCGACTGGCTCACCCGCGCCGAGGACGAGCAGCACACCCTCTCGCGCATGACCGAGACGCTGGTCACCTGCCTGCGAGCTGGCGGTCGCATCCTGAGTTGCGGCAACGGTGGTTCGATGTGCGACGCGATGCACTTTGCCGAGGAGTTGTCGGGGCGCAATCGTGCGGATCGACCGGCGCTGTCGGCACAGGCGATGAGCGACCCCGGACACCTCACCTGCGTGGCCAACGACTACGGCTTCGAGCAGGTGTTTGCCCGAGGCGTAGAAGCCTGGGCCAGGGCCGGCGACGTGCTGCTCGTATTCTCAACCTCAGGCAACAGCCGAAATCTCATCCGAGCCGCCGAAGCCGCACGCGGGCGTCAGGTCGGTGTCGTCGGCTTGCTGGGGCGTGATGGGGGCGCGCTGAAAGGGCTCTGCGACCTCAGCCTGATCGTGCCCGGCATCACCTCCGATCGCATCCAGGAGATCCACATCAAGGCCGCGCACCTGCTGATAGAGGGGATCGAGCACGCGCTCTTTCCTCGTACGTAGGGCGGGTCCGCTTAGGACCCGCCGGAGTCAGGTCCGCCAATTGCAATAACCGCGGCCATGGGTCGCGCGTTCAAACCTCTTCTGTTGGCAGGGCTGGCGCTGGGATTAGTCGCGTGCAGTGAGCGGTTTGCCGGCGATTCTTCCTCGTCTCCCTTGTCGTCCCCGGCGGTGGTGTCGGCCGCTCAGATGTCGGTGGCCGACGCGATCCAGGAAACTTTCGCCAGCGGACGCGTAAATTCTCCAGAACTGACCCCCGAAGTTGCCGCCTTCTACGAGGCTCAGGAGTTCAGGGCCTTGTGGCTGGACCAAGCCGGACGACCAGGCAGCGAGGCGCAGGTGGCGCTGAAGTTGATCCTGCACGCCGACGCAGAAGGGCTGGACCCCGCCGACTACCAGGCTCTTCAGCTGGTTCAGGATGCCAGTGCGCTGGCAACCGGTCAGGTGGCCGTGCAGGAAGCCGCCTCCTTTGACGTGCGCCTGACAGCAGCGTCGCTGCGTTACCTCCGTCACGTCCATCACGGGCGCGTGAGCCCGAAGGCGTTCGGGTATCGACTGGCTGACCGCGCCGACGAGCACAATTTTCCGGCCACACTGCGTTCTGCCGTCGAGGCCCATCGCTTTGAAGCCGAGGTGGCATCGTTCGCTCCTCAGCTGCAGCTGTACCGGAATCTGAAGGCCAGACTCGCCGAGTATCGCGCCCTCGCGCAGGACGAGGGGCTCACGGTTCCGCCGACGCCGGCGTCGAGCGTCAAGCCTGGCGGAGCCTACGAAGGTGCCGCTGCCCTGCAGCGCCTGCTCGTCGCTCTGGGCGACCTGCCCCCCGACCAGCAACCAGCAACTAGCAACCAGCAACTGGCAGCCAACCAGCAACCAGCAACGAGCAACCAGCAACCGTCTTTGTACAGTCCCCCGCTCGTCGCCGGCGTGAAGCACTTTCAGGAACGCCACGGGCTGACACCCGACGGTGTGCTGGGTCGCGGCACCGTTGCCGCGTTACAGGTGCCGATGGCGCAGCGCGCTCGTCAGATCGAGTTGGCGCTCGAACGCCTGCGATGGCTGCCGCACATCGGCGACGGACCGCTCATCGGCGTGAACATCCCGATGTTCCGGATGTGGGCGTGGAGTGCGGCCGGTGAGAACTCGATGCCAGATTTCGAGATGGGCGTGATCGTCGGAGCGGCGCTTCGTACGGAGACGCCCGTGTTCATCGAGGACATGGAGTTTGTGACCTTCCGTCCCTACTGGAACGTCCCCCCCTCCATCGTCAAAGGCGAGATCCTGCCGGCGATCGAACGTGACAGCGCATATCTGACCCGGCACGACATGGAGCTGGTTGCCGGGCAGAGCGATGCGGCGAAGGTCGTCCCTGCGTCAGATGAGAATCTGGCGCGACTCGAGAAGGGTGAACTGCGGGTACGTCAGCGACCCGGGGTCAAGAACTCCCTTGGGCTGATGAAGTTCATCTTCCCGAACGACGACAACGTCTACATGCACGGCACGCCGGCACCGGCGCTCTTTGCACGCGAGCGGCGCGACTTCAGCCATGGCTGCATCCGCGTCGAGGATCCGGTGGCGCTGGCCGAGTGGGTGCTGAGGGATCAGGGCATGGATCGTGGGCAGATCGTGCAGGCGACTCAGGGTGAGCAGCCGAAGACCGTGAAGCTGGAGAAGCCGGTTCAGGTTGTGATCTTCTACCTCACGGCCATCGTCGCCCCGGACGGGACGCTGCGGTTTGCCGACGACATCTACAAGACAGACGCCGCGCTCGACCGCGCGCTCTCTGACTAGCGATTGGTTCCTAGTTCCTGGTTCCTGGTTCCTGGTTCCTGGTTTGCCGGGTCAGAACTAGCAACTAGGAACTAGTAACCAGGAACCAGGAACAGCTACTCCCCGCGCACACTCACGAGCATCTGCTGCATCGAGGCGGCTTCGCCGAGTGAGAAGCGCCAGTCGGCAGACATGTCGCGGTGGATGATGTCGTCGGTCCAGTTGGCGCGCATCAGGCCGGTTTCGCTGTGATGGGGTGTGCTGAGGAGCAGGTGGCCGACTTCGTGGGCCAGCACGCGGCCGAGGAGCGTTCCGGGAACCAGATCCAGGCGCAATTCCGTCACCGAGATGCGGTCGGAGTAGAGGCTGGCGAGCCAGCCTCTAGCGTTGTCTTTCAGGATGTGGGCCACACCGAACACTTCGGGCTGCAGCGTCAGGCTGACGTGGGGCGCCTCGATGACCCTGACCACGACTTCTGAGGGAGCCAGCGCGTCGTTGCACCGGTCAACGGCGCTGCCGGGCATCACCGGGCTTCCGCAGTAGCGGAACCGGACGTCCATGCCTGCCTCGCGGAGGATCGGCTCGGCCACGGCGCGGGCCGTCATCATCTCGCTCACGTCGAGGCGCGCGGAGTTATAGAGACGGACGGTGAGTTCACCGGCTGCCGCCGCTGCTGGCGTCATCCCGACCAGCATCCCTGCTACCACGAGCGCGATTGCCTTCATGACAGTCTCGTCGGACCTTCTTGTCTTATCGGCGCGCACACCGCCGCCGTGAGGGCAGAAATATAACGTAAATGTGCAGGTTTCCCGCCTGTTTGTTTAATGGCTTACAGGATTGTTGAAAGAGAAGAATGGCCCGCCGCGACCGTAGGGCAGGATTGCGCATGGCACAATCGTTTCCACCCCATGACTGACGCGGCCGGATCGATCCGGCAAATCTCGGCGCCGGCGCTGAAGGCGATGATGGATGAAGGCGGGGTCGCGTTGATTGACGTGCGGACGGAAGAAGAAGTCGCCATCGCCCGCATCGAGGGGGCTCGACTGCTGGACCGTGCGCTTCACGATGAACTGCTCGCGCTTCCGCCCGACACACCCCTCGTGTTCCAGTGCCATCACGGCATTCGCAGCCAGCGCGCCGCCGAGTATTTCCAGAGTCAGGGCTTCACGAACCTGTACAACCTGAGTGGCGGCATCGAGGCCTGGTCGATGCTCGTTAATCCCGCCGTGCCGCGCTACTGATCGTCGCGCGTCTGCCGGCGTACGTAGGGCGGGTCCGCAGGACCCGCCGTCTACCAGTACCGAACGCGGCCTGTGTCGACGTGTACGAAGTTGGAGGCGGGGTAGTAGCCCACGCCACCGATGCGCGCCGAGAGTGCTGCTGCGCGGAGGTTCTTGAGCGGAACGTCGGTGAGGCGGATGTCGATCGCCTGTCCCACCATGTGCAGGCTGTGCGCGGCTACGCCTTCGCTGTGCGAGCGCAGTTGCGCGTTGGTGACCGGCGAGCGATAACCCGAGATCACTTCGAACGGACGCTTCGACTCGGTGAGCGTCGTCAGCCGGTTCAGCAGATCGAGGAGCGACGGATCGATGGCGTGCACGTCGCCGGTGCGGAAGTCGCGGAGGAAGTGGTTCACTGTGTCGAGCGCGTCGGGGAGATAGGTGCCCGCGTTGAAATACTCGACTGTCAGCTTCTCGCCCGTGTGCGTGTGCAGGAACTTCAGCTCACGCGGGACGAGGGAAGCTGCATGCAGGGGACGCGATGCGGCGAGCACAGGTACGGCGGCAACGGCGGAGAGGAATCGTCTTCGTGAAAGCATGTAGGCGAAGCTCAACAGGAATGGACGGGTGTGCCTCCCAATTATCGGGAGGTGGCCCTCCAGCGTCCATGCGAAAAGTCCCACATGGGCTGGATCTACAGGCCCTCGCGATCCCGTACAATAGGGGGGTCGCGCAGGTCGAGCGTCCGGCGCGGCAAATCACTCACCTCAATGGGGGCGAATTGGCTTCGACGGGGGTGCGGGATCTTGGGATGCATGCCGAGCACCATTAACTCGTAAATCTGATGGAACATCCGTTAACTGCGGATACTCAGTACGCTCTCGCAGCCTAATACGCTGTGAGCGTTCGCCCTGACCTCGCCTGGTGGTTGGGGGTCGAACGCCATTAAACAGGCTGGCTCTCGACTGGCGGCTCGGCGGTCGAGGGTGAGACAAACCGGGTCTGGTATCCCAGCGGTTTTTAGCCGCTTCTACACGCTGGGTACGAGACAAAAGAAGTGGATACGCATGTAGAGTCCCTCGACGACGTGCTTTCGGACGCGGGTTCAACTCCCGCCGCCTCCACCATTACTAAACTATTGAAAACACGTGGCTTGCCAATGCCACGTGGCTCTCTGGGGGTAATATGGGGGTTTCCCGTGTTACGGTAGCCCCCATGCTGAGGCTCTACCGTCGGCACCGCACCGCCTGCCCCCACACCTCGGAAACCTACCGGCGCTGTTCCTGTCCCATCTATGTCGAAGGGTCGCTCGGCGGCGAATATGTCCGCAAGGCGATGGACCAGTCCTCCTGGGAAGCGGCGTCGGACCTCGTGCGCAGTTGGACCGCGAGCGGACAGGTCGGTGTCGTGCGCGCAGAGATCCCGAGCATCAAGGACGCCGTCCAGAAGTACTGCGACGATGCCCAGGCGCGACAGCTGCAGCCGGCGAGCATCAGCAAGCACAAGAACCTCCTCGAGAAGCGGCTGCTCCCCTGGTGTGAAGGTAAAGGCTTTCGGCACCTGAAGCAGCTCGACGTCGACGCACTGCGGCAATTCCGCATCACGTGGCCAGACGGTCCGCTCTCGGCGTCCAAGAACCTCGAACGACTGCGCGCCTTTCTCGGGTTCTGCCTGCAAAGCAGCTGGCTCGAGAAGAACCACGCGAAAGCGCTCAAACCGCCCCGGGTGCCGGACCAGTCGAGCAAGGTGAAGGTGTTCACCGACGCGCAGCTCGCGAAGATCCTCAAGGCGTGCGACGAGTACCCTGAGCGGAACTCATTCGGGCACGACAACCGTACCCGGGTAAAGGCGCTTGTGCTGACATTGCGTTACTCAGGCATGCGCATCGGTGACTGCGTCGGGTTGCAGAAGTCGCACCTGAAGAGCGACAAGCTGTTTCTCAACACGCAGAAGAGCGGCAGCAAGATCTTCGTGCCGCTTCCCACGGATGCGGTGACGGCGCTCGACGCCATCGGCGGCGACGGCCCCCACTTCTTCTGGACCGGCAACGGCCTGCGCAAGTCCGCGGTGGCGGACTGGCAGCGTGCCCTGCGAAAGTTGTTCACGCTTGCCGGCGTCACCGGCAACCCGCACATGTTTCGGCACACGTTCGCGACGGACCTGCTGTCGAAGGGGATTCCTATCGAGGATGTCTCGGTTCTCCTCGGACACAAGTCGATCCGCATCACGGAGGCGTACTACTCGCATTGGGTCAGGGCGCGACGGGAGAGACTGGAGGAGCGGGTGCGAGAACTCTGGACGTGAGCGCTTGAGTCACTTGGCGCTCACGAGACCTTTCTCATGCGCGTATGGACGCGCAGCGCCACCGACTCGGGAATCCGCAACGTCCGATAGACCCGTCGTCCTGGCCGGTAATGATGGAAAATCACGACACCGGGTTCGTGGAGAAACAGGCGCCGGACGAAGTCGTCGCTCATCCCCCAGAGTGCAGCCAGTTCGTCGACCGTGAAGTGCCGTTCAAACGTGGCTTCTAGTGTCGCCATCTCGCATCCCTCCTGCGGCACCAGCCCAGGGCAAGACGCGTGACAAGCTCAATTCGCGAGAATCATCAGCGAATCAGGGAGAGCCTTCAGCGAACGGGGTCATTCGTGACCATGAGGTTCATGACCTACAGGTCAGACCTGACCCTCATGATGCGGTCGCAATGGTGTTCCTGGCGGGTGGGCGGACCCGACAAGCGGTCTACACTACGCCGTTGCACGAGAGTGATCCCGTCCGCGCACCGCTAACCGATATACTTCCAGTCGTTTGGCACTGATTCCTGGTACTCGGCTCGGCGTCTACGAAGTCACCGCCCAGATCGGCGAAGGGGGCATGGGGCAGGTGTATCGGGGCACCGACACGACACTCGGCCGGCAGGTGGCGATCAAGATTCTGCCGGAGGCGTTTGCCGCCGATCCCGAACGCCTCGCGCGGTTCGAGCGCGAAGCCAAGACGCTCGCGTCGCTCAATCATCCCAACATCGCCGCGATCTATGCTGTCGAAAAGTCCGGGGGCACGCACGCGCTGGTGATGGAACTGGTCGAGGGCGACGACCTCTCGGAGTTAATCGTACGTAGGGCGGGTCCGTCAGGACCCGCCGGCTTGCCCGTCGATGAAGCCCTCCCGATCGCGAAGCAGATCGCGGAAGCCCTCGAAGCCGCGCACGAGCAAGGCATCATCCACCGGGATCTGAAGCCCGCGAACATCAAGGTCAGACCAGACGGCGCCGTGAAGGTGCTGGACTTCGGCCTGGCGAAGGCGATGGACGCGCCGAATCCGATGTCGCCGAGCGTGTCGCAAGCGCCGACGATTACCACGCCCGCGATGATGACCGGCGTCGGGATGATCCTCGGTACGGCGGCCTATATGTCGCCTGAGCAGGCGCGCGGGAAGGCCGTGGACAAGCGCGCCGACATCTGGGCGTTTGGTGCGGTGCTGTTCGAGATGCTGACGGGTCAGCGCGCGTTCAGCGGCGAGGATGTCGCCGACGTGCTGTCGCGCGTGCTGCAGCGCGAGCCGGACTGGTCCGCGTTCCCCTCGGGGCTCTCGCCAACGCTCGTCGTCTTCTTGAAGCGATGCCTCCAGAAGGATCCGAAGCAGCGCGTTGGCGACATCCGCGACGTGCGCCTGGCGCTCGAGGGCGCGTTCGAGACGGCCGCGCCGCAGACGACGCCGTCGTCGGCCACGAGACCACGGGCGCGCGCGTGGCTGCCATGGGGCGTGGCGGCGGTGTCGATGCTCACCGCTGCCGGCATCGCCGTTGTCCACTTCCGGGAAACGCCGCCGCTCCTGCAGAGCATTCGCTTTCAGGT
>JBEBGV010000164.1:0-4278 GCA_040081265.1 Vicinamibacterales bacterium | reverse complement strand
CAGGGAATCACGGATCTCAGCCGCGTTCCCGCGGGAACGGAACTGGCAGTGTCGCGCAGCATGCCGATGCTACGATTGGCTCCACGCCAAAGGGCAGCGCTGAGCGAAACGCTGCGTGAGTTCGCGAACCTGGCTGCGGCAGCGCTGGTGCTGGGGCAGGCAATCGGGGAACGCCCGGTGTCCTGGCCGCCAGTGTTGGCGGGTGCGCTTATCTGGCTTGGCTTCGTCTGGTTCGGCCTGACGCTCGAAGGAGAACGGTGATGGCAAACGCCTTCGGAATCATCTTCGGCATCATGTTCGTGTCCGGCATCATTGTTTTCCTCGACTGGTGGGGCAGACGCAAGGACCGGCAGTCCTCTCACCGCGCCCAGTAGCCCGGCGTGAAGCCCGACGCTACTTGAGCGAGTGCAGCCCGATGAGGTTGCCCTCGGTGTCGTAGACCAGCGCCACGAAGCCGTGCTGGCCGATCGAGAATTTCGTCTTCAGAATCCGGCCACCCGCCGCCACGACGCGCGATTCCTCAACGGCGCAGTCGTCGCAGTTGAAGTAGACGATCACGCTGTTGCCGCCGGACGGCATCCCTGCCATCTGGACGAGCGTGCCGGCTGTGCCGGCCTTGCCCATCTCACCGTTGAAAGCCCACATCTCCAGGTCGCCGCTGAGCTTCTCGAACGTTCTCAGGAGCACGGTGCTGTAGAACGCCTTCGCGCGCTCGATGTCCTGGACGTAGATCTCGAACCAGCCGACTGGATTGGCGCTCATGTGTCCCTCTGCTCCGGAAACTCGCCGCGATGCTACCACTGCCGGCCACTCCGGCCCGGCCACACGGCGGTTGACGAAGCTGAACCGGCCGGTTCCTCGCTACCTGGGCAGCGCCCGGATCGTCAAGGTGACAGGAGTGCCACTCGCCAGCCCAAGCTTCTCGTTGAAGAGGATGGCGCCGAATCCCCCGGCCACGTCGGCCCGGGCGTTGTCGATCAGTGGAGATGGCCCGCGCATCATTCCGATGAGTACGCCATCCAGTTCGGCCAGAAAGCGGTCGCCCTTCGGCGTTCGCACGAAGGTCGATCCCGTATAGACCCAGGGCCCCGGTGGCAGCGTCTTACCGATACGGTTGTCGAACATCAGTTCCTCCACAGGGACGCGTCGTTCGGCTCCTGTGCCGGACCAACTGACGAACATCTCGACGGGATCGCCCGCTGGCGGAACTGGATCGAACTGCTGTTTGGGAACGCGTCCCCTCGCTGGATCAAGCCCGATAAGGGGGAGAGCCGTATTGAGCGCGATTCCGTCTGCGGACAGCGTCAGAGCACTCTCAAGCGCTACCTGAGCGAGTGCAGCCCGGCGTCGTAGAACGCCTTGGCGCGCTCGATGTCCTGGACGTAGGTCTCGAACCAGCCGACCGGACTTGTGCTCATGTACCCTCCGCGCGTGTGATCAGGGCGGCGACGCCCGGGTCATGAAGTTCAGGCGGACGGTCCGCTGTCGTGCGGTAGGATAGCCCGCACGAACCATGTCGACGAATCTGACACGCGGGCTGATCTGCTTGGCCCTTCTGCTGCTCACGGGTCTATCACGCCTTTCCGCTCAGACTTCGGCTTCGGGCCAGTCGCCGCCGAGTGGGTCGCCCCCGCCGCCGATGAAGGCTCCAGCGACCTTCGTGCCCAAAGAACCTCCTACATCGCCGGCGCGCGTAGAGAAGCTGAGCGCGACCAGCGCCAGAATTGGCGCAGTGCTCGTTGACCTGGCGAAGAGGGAGGTGTCAGTAGCGGGCACAGTCAATGATGTCCCGGTGCTCGAGTTCCTGGTGAACACCAAGGGTGGCTACAAGGGATACGAGAGCGCGATCGAAGCCGAGAGCAACGCAATCGACTTCAATCTCGGGTTGGTGCTGCTTGGTTTGGACCGCGACCGGGCCGCCGCTCGTCCCCGGTTTCACTTCGACCCAATCCCGCCCCAAGGCGACCCCGTGGAGGTATGGATTTCCTGGACTGCCGGCGCCGAGACCAAGCGGATCCGCGCTGAAGAGCTGTTGTTCGACAGCGGGTCAGAGAAGGCGTTGCCCGCCAGCCAATGGGTATACACCGGCTCCCAGTTCTATCCTCGGTCACGCGCCTTTCTCGCCGACGTTGACGGCGTCCTGATTGGTTTCGTGCACACGCCAGCGCCGTTGATCGAGCGCGTAGAACCCGTACCTGGAACCTACGGTGCCATCCGCGTCAATCCGACGCTGGGGCTGACGCCCGGGACGCCCGTGACCGTCACCGTTCGGGCGTTGTCCTCCGGAAGGGGAAAGTAGTTTCGTTCTGTCCCCACCGACGGCACGGTATGAACTCAGCTATGGCTGAGATGTAGATCCCGTTCACAGCCGGCAGACCATGATTACGAGCTTGCCAACCACGTTACGCTTCCGTTGTACAGTCTTTCCGCAAGAACTGTTGACGAACTTCGCACTCATAGCGATACTAGGCGGGCTGCCCTCTCGTTACTAGGCGGCCCTTGGAGGAATAACGCGCATGAAATCTCTCTTCCTGCGAACAGCGGGCTCTCTCACGGTTGCCTTGTGTCTGGCCCCTGCGGCCAATGCGCAGGTCGCCACCAACTTCAGCAAGGATGTGAACACCGCCATCGATGCGGGCTTGGAGTACTTCCGAACGACTGGCAAGTTTGCATACGGTACCGCTGGAGACAGGACCGGCCTTGTCGCGCTGGCTCTGCTCGAGAAGCGCTCCTCCAACGTCCAGAACGCCAGCGCAACCGGGTATAGCGGAGCCTCCGACGCTGACCAGGCCGCTCTCAACACCATGGTGCAGTTCATGGTGGACGATGAGTTGGGGATCAACGGCCGTGGAAACAACGGCTTCTACAGCTACCGCAACGGCCAAGTGCTCATGGCACTCGCGCTCTATATCCGCACCGGCGGACCGAATGCCCAGGCGCGCCAGGCGCTGGACCAAGCCTTTGACGAAGCCTACAACCAGATCATTTCAAGCTACGGCAGCGTTGCTGCCTGGCACGGCTACTTTAACTATTTTGATGTCTGGGACCGAGATTCCTCAACGACGCAATACATGCTGTCGGGTCTCGCGGCCGCGCGCGGCATCTACAACGATCCACTGACCGGCGACGCGACGAGACTTGCTCGTCTCAACGAGATGGCGACCCGCTCAGCGCAGGCGTACGCGGCAAACGCGACGTCCAATGGCCTGAGCGCGACGGAACGCGGACATCGTTACAACCTCAATCCTAATTGGGATTGGAGTCCGAATTCGCTCGCGCAGACCGGCTCGGGCGCGTGGATCATGCAGGTGGGTGGCCTCGATCTCAATAGCATCGCAGTTCAGGGTTACTTGGAGTGGCTTCGCAACCGGTACAACTACGAGAACGTCAACAGTGCGCCCGGCTGCTGCTGGCCGGGCTCGTACGGCTACTACCTGTGGTCCACAAGCAAAGCCTTTGCCTTCCTGGATGATGCCGCAGTGGTGCCGACCGCAGGCCACCTGACCACCGCAGACCTGGGTGTTCTTCCGGCGGCCAGTGCCCCTGCCTTCGGGGGCCGACAGTTGCATCTGGATCCCTCGACTGTCGCACGTCCTGCGCGTTTCGGTGGGGGGGGGGCAGGGTACTACGCCGACCCACGCGAGCTTCCACGCTGGTACTTCGACTTCGCCTACACCGTTATCAGCCGGCAGCAGAACAACGGGTATTTCAGCTTGCCGAACGGAGGCTGGGAGGAGGATACCGAGCAGGCGTACCACATCCTCGTTCTGCAGCGGTCGGTCGGCGGCGGCTGCCTTGATGCCGATGGCGATGACATCTGCGACGCCGACGACAACTGCCCGCAGGACGCCAACGCTGACCAGGCGGATGGCGACAGCGACGGCCTCGGCGACTCCTGCGACGCGTGCCGGACTGACGCGAGCAACGACGCGGACGGCGACGGCTCCTGCGGTGCAGTGGACAACTGCCCGAACGTAGCCAATGCCAACCAGGTCGATTCCGACGCTGACGGTCTGGGCGATGCCTGCGACGCGTGCGCGCTCGACGCGAACAACGACGCGGATGGCGACGGCGTCTGCGGCAACGTCGACAACTGCGCCTCGGCGAACCCGGATCAGACCGACTCGGACCGCGATGGCCTCGGCGACGCGTGCGACGCGTGCGCGCTCGATGCCAACAACGACGCTGATGCGGACGGTGTCTGCGGCAACGTCGACAACTGCCCGGCGGCGGCGAACCCGGATCAGACCGACTCGGACCGCGATGGCCTCGGCGACG
>JBEBGV010000034.1:0-51575 GCA_040081265.1 Vicinamibacterales bacterium | reverse complement strand
GCAGTGGGCAGCGGCGGGGTCGGGACGGGCTCGCCGACGGCCTGCGCAGCCGGTGTCGGCGAGGTCGGCGGGGAGAATGCACGCGTGACGTTGCGTCGGCTGAAAGCGACGTTGTCGGCGAAGAGGCTCTGCTCGTCGCGACGACGGCGCTCATCAATCAGCGGATCGATCTCGACAGGCAGCGCCGGTCCTGTGGGGACAGACTCCAGGGTCGGCTCGGGCACGAGCGGCGCTGCAAGTTCCTGACGGAGCCGCGCTTCCTGCTCGGCGAGCCGTTCCTGGTAGCTGCGCACGCGCGCGGGCTGGATGGTGTCAACGGGCGGCGCGGCCGCCGGCGTCACCGGCGCGGGCGGGGTCGAGCTGCCGGTGATCATGATCACGGTCACGATGAGCAGCGCGAGGCTCAACATGATCCAGGTCTGCACGCGCCGAGGCAGGACGCCGGTCAGCGCGGGCCGGCGGTCGTGGATCAGCGCGCGCGCGGTGACGCGCTCGCCGTCACTGGGCGCGGGGTCGGGTTGTTGGCTGTGTGACGTTGTGTCCATCTCGAATGCACCTCGTATCTAGCGGGCGAGGCCGAAGTAGAGGCGGGCTTTGCCGAGGGCGAGGTATCCGCTCTGCAACACTTTGGAGACGATGAAGAGGCCGTTGTCGACCTGGAAGGACAAGAGGCTCGCGGAGTTGTCGCGGAGTTCGTAGAGCGACGGCAGTTCGGGGGCGCTGGCGCGGATGTAGGTGAAGCGGCCGTCGGTGTAGATGGCGTCGACGAAGAAGGGGCGCTCGTGGGCGCGGAAGCGGTAGGGGAACTGGAGTTGTGTCGGGTAGCTGGCCTTGAACTCTGAGATGGCTTCTTCGGCCGCTCTCGCGCTGGTGGCTTTGGCGGCGGCGGCTTCCTGGCGAGCCGACGTTGCGTCCTGCTTGAAGGCTTCGACGTCCGCGGCGGCGTAGTAACGGCGGGGCTCTCCTTTCCTGGCTGCGATGTCATCTGGGTTGACGTAGAGCTTGAGGTCGGGGTCGGAGGTGCCTTCGGTCAGCAGAAACGAGTAGACGCGACCGCTTTCGGTGATGAGATTCAGGTTGGTGGTGGCGCCGGTCCTGGCGGGCTTGACGTAGGCGATGTTGTCGGCGCCGGAGACGATCCAGAAGTCCTTGTCGCCGCAGATGACGTCAAGAATGCGGTCGGCCTCGGGCAGGATGATCAGGGTGGTGAAGCGCACCCTGGTCTGGACGGAGACGATGGCGCGGTCGGTGTAGCTGACGTCACGCGTGCTCTGGGCGTGGGCGGGTGATGCCATGAGGGCACAGAGCGCGAGGGCGGGAAGCAAGCGATGCATGCGGGGTCTCTCCTGTCTCGTCGGACTTCGATCGCTCCTGGGGTGTGTGATGGTGAGCGATTCGTGCATGGGTCGACGATAGCGGCGCAGAGCGGCGCTCGTCTGTCAGAGGCTGGCAGTGTCGAGGGGATGAGTTCTTCGAGCCGACACTGAAGAGGGCGCTCCGCGCGAGTGGCGTCCCGAAGAGATCTCTTCAGGCAGCACTGAGCCCGAAGAGCAACGCCTATTTATGACTTGTGGACGTCAACGGATGGATACTGCACTGCCAAAGGTGACCCGCGGGCCGCGAGTGCGCGGTCTTCGTGAACACCGAGCGCGGTCGCTCCTCTTCTGGCGTTGCGATTCTCATGAATGCAGCCATACCAACTGCGCACGGGCCCGGATGCAGACAGGCCGTGAGCGTGGAACCAACCAGGAAGGACCTGCGGTTGATCACATGCTCAGAACGAGCGGACAGCCGGTCGGCCGTCGAGGGTTAGAGTCTGTGAGAAACGACGCAGTCGGCGGCCAAGGGACTCGACGGGCAGGGCGAGCCCTTGGGGTTCGACCGATAGAGCCTTAGTCGACGAGCAGGCAAACGTCGCCGGCGCGCGCCAAGGCGTGAAGACTACGGCGAAACGGCGTTACTTGCGCAGAACCGGAAAGGCTGTCCTTCACGATCTCTGCGAACCATACCCACTCGCCGTCTAGGGCGGGCCGGTCTACCGGATGGGCCTCACAGTCTGAGTCGAACCGCACCGCGAGAATGCCTTTCTCAGACGCGGCATTCCGTGTTTGCTCGCGCGCTTCAAAGGGAAGTATTTGTGTCACTTTGCCCTCAATTCAAAGCCACATCAGACGCGTTGGCATTGGGGACATCAGCGCCTTCGTAGTCGCCGATGAAGAGGGGAGCCAGTATATGGCCCAGCGTCGACGTGTATAGATACACTGGAAGCTGATCGAAGGCAGCGGGCAGTTCGCTCGAGACCCACAGGAAGCCAATGCCACGAGCTGGCGCGATCGCGATGGGTGTGACAAGAATAGTGCGAGCCGCGAACTGGATGTGTAGTCGGAAGTTAACCTCCCTCTCGGCATCGTCGACGAAGTAGTAGGCAAGGCGCTGGGTTGCCAGACGCTCAAGCGGACGCGAGCTGGCGATGAGACATTCCGTCTCGCCCTCGTGCGGGGGCCAGATAGCCATCCTTGCCGCTACCGGAATACCCCGTTTCAACACGAGTTTTTTCAGGCACACTACCATCTCTCCGGCTCCAATGTTGTACTCGGAGAGGGCGTGACTGGCGAGGCGAACGGAGCGGCCCATGACGTCGAGTGCGGCGCACTTCTCAGGGCGGGTTCCCAGCTGATGGACGGACTCCGAGATGGACTGCAAAGACTCGAGCAGTCGTACTGCGCCCCTGCCGGTAGTGCGGCTCGCTGTTTCAAACTGGGTCAGTTCGTCCCTCAACCTCCCCATTTTCTGCCGGAGGGCTTCGGCGTCGAGCGAGGCCGCCGTGAGAGCCCCCTCCACAAGGTTGCGAGCGGCCAGGTCGCGGGCCACAACCCGATTGTGGTAGACGACTCCACCGGTTATCAAAGCGGCAAGGAAGGCAGATTCAGCCAGGGTCCTCGACGAGAGGGCGGCCCCCGCGTAGTAGGTCACTGCGGCGGTTCCCAGAGCGCTCGCGGTGCCCGGTGCCAGGGCGGCGGCCATCTCTTTCGTCAGCAAGTAGCTAAGCACCCCGCCGCGGCCAGGTTTCATCATCGACCTCCAGAAGAGACGTACGACGATCAGAACGACTAGGGTCGCGGATAAGATGCGCTTGAAAAGTACCCAAGTCCAGATCTTTTGTCTGGCTGGAGGCAGATTTCTTAGGGCGAATGGACACCGAAGCACTGAGAACGTGCGTCGTAGGGGTTAAGACTGAAAGTAGGGCACAGAGAACAGGCCCGCGTACTTGCGTACGCGAAACCTGCTTATCAGCGGCGGGTCCGGTCTCGTATAAGCCGGAAAAGCTCCGCTTGATACTGCGCGTCATGGAGTGCGTTGTGATCCCCGGTGCCCTGAGGGCGGAGAACCTTCACCATCTGGCTCGAACGCGTGTCTGCCCAACTGCATCCGATTGACCCCATGTAGAACGCCTTGATGTCCAGCGCCGTGAAGCCGAACGGATTGCTTCCAACGAATCGGTGGAAGTAGTAGTTCACGAAGGACCAATCGAACGGGGCATTGAGCCCCACGAACACTAACCGCTGGTCCTCCGCGAGGCCGTCGGCTAGCCAATCTGCAAAACGTTGCATCGCCACCGCAGGCTCCAGGCCTCGGCGTCCAAGATCTTCAAGCGAGAGACCACTCACCTCGAGCGCCTTCGGGTCGGCGTTTCGATTGAGGGGCTTCAGTTCGCACGCGAACGTGCGTTGCGGACCATCAACACTGCAGGCCCCGATCGTCAGAAGGCTGTACTCGCCCGGAATCGGTCCCGCGCTTTCGACGTCGACGGAGATGTAGACCTCGGAGTTAGTGTTCACGAGATCAACCGTTCTGTTGGGACAAGAGGTGGGCGACTGCGGATCGCCGCCCAGTGCTCGCGGAACGCACGCCGACGCTCATCCACTGTGCCTGACGTCGTCCACCGCAGTCCGGCAAGCGTGTGAATGTCAAACGGGTGCGCAGTGCCTTCCTTCGCCATCAGCATCGTCGGCAGCCCGCGGCCAAGGGCATAGCCTAGTTCGACGAGGCAGTTGGGACGCATCCCGGTTACGTCAGCGAGTACGACGTTGCTGCGGTGGAGCCGGACGAAGATCTCTTGGTCGATTCTAGGGTGGTTGTACGGCTGCCGCCCATCGACAGCGGTCATCTTGAAACCGAGTTCGCCTTCTATCACGGGCTGCACCACAGTCTCAAAGAACGCCTGAACATCAGCGTAGTCCTCGTGTGCCGTGTCGAGTAGTCGCACCACGAAGGCCTTTGGCGGGTCAAGTGCCTCCAGTAGATCGATCACCATGGAGACGCGGTCGGCCACTACCGTCCTTTGGGCGAAGTTGATCCGGTTCATCCATGCACTTGCAGCCCGCTCACCTGTCGAGAACAATTGCTGAGCGTGGGCACTCGAGAGACCGAGGCTGAACAGACGTTTTGCACCAGCGTCCGACGGCGTGATCGTGAAGTTAAGGGGAACAACCGGCTTACCCGCATCGTGGTACAGGTTGGCGAGAAACAGCACGCCCTCCGTCCCGCCGAGAGCGATCAGTACGTCCCCCCACTGCGCCTGAGCCTCCATCCTCTTGCTGTTCATGTTCCAGTGCGAGACATTGTCGATCTGCACCAGGTCGGAGACTCGGAGGCTGTCCCACAGGGCTTCATATTCCTGCGGAATCTGGCCCTCGTTCTTGTGATGCTGAACGGCGACCGCTAGTGGGTTTGGCGCGTCAGCCGGTCTTCGAGTGAGGCTGGCGTGCAGGGATTTCCAGACGAGCCAATCGAAGCAGATCGGCATGTCGTCGCCCGGTCTGCGCTTCTCAGCATCGACGGGAACTACAAACGTCGCGCCTCGCCTGACCAGCTCTTGAACCAAACTCTCCGCGAACGATCGCGCCGTCCTCACCTCTTCAGTTGCAGCGATCGCGAGTTCGACTGAGATGCTGCCCGCGATGTGAATCCGGCGTCCGAACAGCGAAGACCTCGCCATCAGCACTCTTCCACAGTCGGCGTCGCCTTAAGGGCAGAGGCGACAACCTGAAGGTGATCGAACTGCAGCGGCCGCTCCGGAAACGCCATCGCAAGGGCTGCCGGATACAGACGAGTGCGGATGTCGGAATACGTCCAGGTCGGCTGCCCGTTGCGGGGCCCCGTCAGGTCGACGAGTTGAGATAGCTGTCCTTCAGTCAGAGGGAGCGCTCGAAGATCCATCGCAAACAGCTGCCGCCGCTCTTCGGAAGTCGGACGCAGGAACTCCTCGATAACGGCTGCGCGGCGCTGAATCGCCGGATCGAGGGCTGTCATCCGGTTAGTGCAAAGAACGACGACGACCCGCCCTCCGTAGCGCCGGATATCGTCGATTCCCTGGATCAACGTATTCACGGCTACCTTGTCCTCGTGGTGACTGTGCTCCTGTGTTCGGGCAGCTGCGAGCGAATCGCCTTCGTCGATAAGCAGGATGGCGCGTCGCCCGCGGCCAGCCGCCTGAGCAACTTTCTGAAATGCGTCGGACAGGAGCGATCCCATTTCGCCGACTTTTCCGCTACCGCGAACCCGGTTGCTGAGCTTGAAGAGCACCGAGTCTTCGGTGCCAGCTTCGGCTACAAGTCGATTGGCGACACACTCGGCAGTCGCGGTCTTCCCCGTTCCGACGTCTCCATGGAACACGGCAAGGGGATACTGCTCGGCGACCAGTTCGACGAGGGCCAGTTGCCCTCGGTGATGCCTCTTGTTCCATGCGGCGAGTTCGCCGATGCTCAGGAGCAGTCGCAGTTGGTCTCTCACGCGGGCGTAGCGGCGTTCGAACCCCAGCAGAGTCTTCTCCTTGGCGGTGAGGCCTTCGTCAGGAAGAACAGTCTCGCTGTCGAAAATCGCGGGTAGATTCACGCCGCGAAGTCCTTTCGCTGCATACCCCAACCATTGGAGGCGTAGTCGCGCCCGCCGGACGCCGCCAAAGTTGGGTGGCTCGTGTCAGCGTTGGTCGGGGTCCAGCCGATCTTCAGCCGTCCTTTGGTCGCCTCACGAGCCAAGGCGGTGTACGCGTCCGTATAGATCAGCACGATCCTGAAGTCCGGGTTGACCACTCGGGGCCACATCACGCCGCCCGGCCTGCTCATGCTGAGTTCACCGGCCGCGGTGCTCACGACATACTGGGTAGCGCGAACCTCGGTCGTTCCACTGAAGAGCGTGAGGTCGACACTCTTGAGATACCCGGACTTCGCCAGCACCTCAACATCGTGTGCGTAGTCCCGCGCCCTGGCTTCAGTGATCGCGGCAGAACTCTGAGCCATCATGACAATGTCTGAACCGAATCGGCGAACAACCGTCGCGATATCGGCCGTGGTGTAAGTGTGGCTCGTTGACTGAGTGGCTGTACTCGACATACTCCTACTCCGCGACTCGGAATCTCGGCCCGAACAGTTCTTTCCAGATCTCAGCGTCACCCTCGGCTGAGGCAAAATTCGCGGTCTCCCACGCCCCCTGTGCGGCCGACACGATCTGCCGCCGCTCAGTCTCAGAGATACGGCTAGTGACGTTGTTCAAGTTGCATACGGGATCGACAATGATCACCGGCTCGGAGAATGCGCCAAGCGGGCCTTGGTTTTCAGGGAAGCTGATGACTTCCTTGAGCTCGGATTGGGCGACGTAGAGCAGGAATCGCCTAAACCGTTCTTCGATCGATCCTGCAGCGCCCTCATTGTCAAGGATGTGGGCCATTAGCAGCTCGATCGCGAAGGACTTCAACGGCTTGAGCTCGGCGTGATTGCGCCATTTCTTTGCCAGCCGGACCAGCGTTCGAAAGTCGCCGTCCATGTCCTTCCGGTTGCGCACGAACTCGATCTGGCAGGGAGCACACGTCTGCAGCTTTCCGCCGTCCGCCCGGTCGAACTGCCAGCCATATCCGGGCTTTGCAGGGTCCTCGACCACGGGAACGATGTCGACACTAAGGCCTGTGCGAACGAATGAAACGGTTGCGGCCTTTCGCTGAATTTGGAAATCTTCGACGTCCTTAGTCGGATACACCCCGATCAGCAACGCATGAATCGTGTCGCTAAGGCTCTGGAGGGTCTCCTGGTCAATGCTGCGCCCTGACACGTAGAACACAACGTCGACATCGACCGGGTCCGTAGATGTTTTCCGCAGAATAGTGAACTTCGCAAAGGATCCGGCTTTCACGACTCTAGTGATCTTGATCTCGGTCTTCTCGCGAACACTGCGACTGAGCTCTGCGATCAGACGGTCAACCTGGCCGTGGTACTCCTTCCGCTTGTCAGCCGGCAGGCGAAGGACATTGCTGTCGTAGTAGCGGAGTTCCGTGTTCGCGAGTGCCATCGACCTGCTAGGACGTGATGCCGAAGTGATGCCGAACCGCGCCTGTTCCGACGAACTGTGAGAGCAATCGATAGTTCCGCTTCTCGTGCCGAATCTTTCCGGCGACGATGGCGGGGTGCACCTTGAGCGCATTGGCCAGGTTTATGACGGACATCGCCGTCGGTTCCTCCCGCACAGCGCTCGACTCCCAGATCGCGCGAGGAACCAGCGCCTCCTCGGCCCACTCGTCCGCCTGCGCTTCCCGGGGATCGTCCAGCGCACCTTCGACGTCACGTAGTGACAGATCGTCAACGAACGTCGCTTGGCCATCGATGTCCATGTGCCGCCCCACGTGTGCGAGCTCGTGCAGCAGGCAGAACCAAAAGTTGTCCAGCCTGTCGTAGCGCAACGTCAGCCCAATCACGGGGGTTCCGTCACCGAGCTTTAATGCGGCACCGTCGAGGTAGGTCTTGGGAAGATGGCGAACGGTCACCAGCGGGATGCCGTGTTTCGCCAGCAACTCCTTCGCTAGGCGAGGTCCCTCTTCCAGCCAACTGAGTTGGGCGAGCTGCCGAAGGAACTCGAGCGTCACGGTTCCTGGGCGATACACCACGGACGGCTTCTCGCGATTCGCGTCACCTAGCACTTTCCAACACCACGCCTTAAGGGCATACGGATTGGTTTTGGCGTTGGCTCGTGCCTGATGGCTCTTGCGGTATAGCGCTGCGCTTGCCACCGGCGGGCCGCCGGCCTTCTTAATGAGGTCGCGCACCAGTTCTTCTGACCGCGCGCTTAGGTTTCGAACGGTCGGGATCCAACCCACCTTGGCCATGGCCTGGAGCGGGAAGCGGTCCCACTCGAGCGTTTCGATTTCGGTGTCAAAGTCGGCGCCCGGCTGCTGCAAAAGCACTTCGGCAGGAATTCCGAAATGCTCGTGGAGAGCACGCGCCATCGGCATCGTGAGCGGACGCTTCCCGGAAAGCACTTCTGACACCTTAGCTCGGCTGCCGATGAACGGGATGAGGTCTCGCGGCGCGAGGCCTGCCTGCTCCAAACGAAACTCGATGGCGGCGACTGGGCTCGGAAAGCCCATGGGGACATGCTTCTCTTCATAGTGCTCAACGAGATCAGCTAGGACGTCGAGTTCCTCGCCTTCAGGGGTATTGGGCTCGGCGTCCATCAGCGCTTCGATGCGCTCAAGTGCGGCGTCGTAGTCAGGCTGACTCCGAATCGCCTTGATTTTGCCCATGCTCACACCTCCTCCACGTCGATCCGGTCGTACTCTGCGTGAGTGCCGACAAAACGAATGAACACGATTCGAGCCGCGTAGTTGACCTTCACCACCAGTCGGTAGCTGTTTCCCTTGATGTTGAAGACGAGGCGGTTGTCGGCCACGATGCTGGCACTCCGATACTTCTCTTTCGCCTTCGCTGGCGTGTCCCAATCCTCATGCTCGACTTCGCGATACCAAGCCAAGAGCGGCTCCTCCGCGTCGCGATGTCGCTCCCAGAACTCACGAAGAGCCTTCTTGGCAATGATCCGCATCTGGAGGAAACAGTATTCGATCCCTAAACACGTAGAAGTATATTGATCCCAAATGACATGGAAGTCAATAGCGTACGCGGTCCGAGGTTCAGCATCGAACTAAATGGGCCGCACCACTCCCCTCGCCGAGACCGCCTCGTTTCGGGACACGCGCTCCAAGGACCGTCACGGCTGATCGTCCCGTCCCATCGGTTTCCGGGAGAACAAGGCGGCGGATTCGGGGTCGACGCGGAGTGAGAGGACTGTCGAGAGATCGGGGCGTTTGAGGAGGAGCTGTTCTCGTGGGCGAAGGTCGGCGATGCGGCGGGCTTCACGGTCGGTGAGGTGGAAGCGTTCGCGGGCGTGGGCGAGGTCGATGCCGGGGTTGGCGAGGAAGACCTTTGTCGGGCAATTGTCGAGGACGGCGCGAAGCAGGTCTGGCGCGACGAGGTCCTGGTCGCTCTGGGTGGCGAGGAGGAGCGCGGCGTTGTGTTTCCTCCAGGTCTTCAATGCCTCGACGATGTAGTTCTTGACGGTGGGGTCTTTGGCAAATCGCCAGGCTTCGTCGAGAAGGAAGAGGGTGAAGGGCCGAGGACCGTCGGTGTCGCGGCGGATGGCGTCATTAGCGCGGTGCAGGACATAGAACAGCAGCGGCTCGAGGACGAGGGGATGATCCTCAAGGCCCTGAAAGTCAAAGCACTGGAGTTCGCCAAAGGTGAGGGTGTCGGTGACGGCATCGAAGAGGGGTGCGTAGAGCTCGTCGGCGGTCCAGCGATGCAGGTGTTCGGCGAGGTGGCGCGGGAGGGTGCGCGCGAGCGTGGAGAGGCGGCGCTGGGCTGGGTGCATGACATAGAGGCTCGCAACGCCGTCGCTGATCTCTCGGTCGTCTCGCGTGGTGATGTCGAGCCTGGTGCCGCCAACACGCATGAGGACTTTGACGAAGTCCTGCAGGAAGTGCAGGTTCTCTGGGTTGGGCGCGAGACTGAAGGGATTGATGGCCACGCGTCGCTGACGCGCGTCGAAACGCCAGACGCTGCCACCGAGAGCTCGCGCTACGGAGTCGTAGCTGCCGCCGAGGTCGAAGATGAAGGTGGTGGGCGCGTACTGCTGCGCCTGGGTGAGCAGGAAATTCATGAGGAACGACTTCCCTGCCCCGGTCGCCCCCAGGACAAGGGCGTGCCCGACGTCACCGTAGTGCAGGTTCCAGTGATACGGCGCTCCGTGCTCGGCTTCGAGGACGGCGAGGCAGGTGCCAGCGAGGTGGGGATCGTTGCGTTCTCCTGCCTGGGGTGCGAAGAGCGGAGCCAGATCGGCCACGTTCTCATGTGACAGCACGAGGCGGCGCAGGTTGTGGGCGCTGTTGCCGGGCATGGTCGCCAGCCACGCATTGAGCAGGTTGTAGCTCTCCTCGAAGACGGCCCCATCATGGGTCGCAAACGCCTTGGTGCACGCCGCGGTGCTCTGGTCGAGCCTTCGTCGATCCTGATCAATCAACACCACGGACAGGGAACATGCGCCGAAGGCGTGGCCGTTGACCTCGAGGTCGGTGAGGGCGTGGCCGAGCTCGTTGACGATGGCCTGGGCGGAGTCGTCTTGGAGCATTTCATCGGGACGCGTGTCGGTGTTGAGGTAATTGACGAGCGACACCTTCTTGTTGAAGAAGTGACGCCGACGGGCGTGGAGGTCGCGGCGAACGGCAGAATTGGGGACGCGCTGCCACTCGAGACAGGCCACGAACCGGCTGGGGATGGCGAGCAGGTCCGCGAGCACCTGGGGGTATGTGCTCGCGGGTGGCTCCTTCATGGTGACGACCTTCACGTGATAGTCGTCAACGAGGAGGGTGTCACGCGCACACTCGATGGTTGAGTCCGCGACGAAGTAGTCGAGATGGGTGTCGTACTTGAGGGATACGCCTTCTGACTTGTGGGGGGCGGGGTTGGCGAGATCCCGCAGGAACGCGAACAGGTCGGCCTTGGTGAGCGGGGCGGGATGCAGCGTGTCGTTGAGTTGGGCTACCAGCATCTGCGCCTTAGCCTGCAGCTGCGCGCTTGCCCGATTGATCTGAGTCTCGAGCAGGGTCATGGTGCGGCGCACGGAGAAGCGCTCGCGAAGCGCCGCGAGGGGGTTGGCGCCTCCTGACCCGCTCCAACCTTCGTACAGCAGAACGAGGATGAGCTCGTAGGAGAACAAGGCGTGGCGCTGCTGCTCGAAGTGGGCGCGGCGGCGGTCGAACGCCGCGCGTGCGGCGGCGTTCTCGGGCGGGCTGGGATGCGCGATGGTCGCGGGCCGCTTCACGAGATAGGTGTAGAGGCGATAGCTCTCGTCGAGGTGCTTGAGGGCCTGCGCGAACCGACGCGCGATGACCTCTCTGGCGTCGGCCTCAAGGCAGGCGTCGTCCACGGGACACAGTCGGAGGGCGGTGCCAACGGCGCCGCCCTTGGTGAGAAACGTTGTGTCGTCAATGAAGCCCCAGACGGCGAGTTGCTCGTTGAGGGCACCGGCATCGGCGTGGTCTTTGAGGAGTCTAGAGAGTTTCATCATGGGTTGACCGGAGAGAGATAGAGAAGGGCACGTGTTTGGCCGCGTCGTATCGGGCGCGGCGCTGGCTGGTGCGCAGGAGGATCTCAAGGAACCTGGGGTCGTGGGCGTGGCTCCACCAGGCGGCGAGGTAGATGGCGACGAAGAGGAGGCAGCCGGCGAGGAGGCTGAAGAAGAGGTTGAAGGCGGCGACGCCGACGAGGAGCGCGAGGAAGAAGAGCCGGCGCTCGACGCCGCAGAGTGTCAGGGGGCGGTAGAGCGAGCGGTAGACGGGGCGCATGGTTGGCGGTGACATTGGGAGTTCTCCTGGAAGTTGGGGCTGCGGGCTCTCCCGACGTACATCAGCGAACGCGGGTGCTGTCGCCGGACTGACGGGTGTGTGACGGGGCCTGCCGCCGGCTACCCCGCCGTGCTCCTGGCGTGCGCGCGGCGGGGTCCCCTGCCGGCGTCACCCGTCACATCCGACCGCTGCCTGCCAGCTTCGTGCGGCTTGGCCTCCGGCCGGCGCTACTCCTGCCCGCCGGTGCAGCGACGGCATATTGGTTGCGCAGCATCGGTAAGTGCAGAAGGGCTACGGCGCGGAGGCGGGGTCAAGGGTGGTGTGCCCGTCGCTCACCCCCTTGACGCCGGCGAGCACCGTGGCAGAGTGACGGCCCGATGCGGACGTTGCGTCCTCGGGAGTGCCTCACTCGGGATGACGTCAGAAAAGCCAGGCAAGGAACTGGGCGGCGAAGAGCGCGAGGCCGCCGCCGAACACGATGCCGCTGATCTGGCGTTTGGCGCCGCCCTCGCCGTACATGAACATCAGGCCGCCAATGACGATGGCGACGAGGGCCATGGAGCGAGCGAGAGGACCTGTGAAAGAGAGTTCGAGGTTCTGGGCAGCACGCTCCCATGGAGAGACGCCCTGCGCAGAGGCCAGCGCTGGGAGTGATGCGAGGATTGCGGCGATTGCGGCGATTGTGTGCAGGAGTGGCCGGCGGGTGGCGCGGGTGTGGCTGGAGGCCGGAACGAGGGGTGAGGGGTCGGTCATGTCAGCTCCTTGTCGCGGCCGGGCTGTTCGTCAGGAACAGGGCGAGCGCGTCAGGGGCTGAAGGTATTCGGGGAAAGCGGATGTCGTCTGTCAGGGGCGAGACAGTGCCGACGAGTGTCGTAACTCTGCTGGACGGAGAATCAGTCTTCTAAGCCGGGGCACCATTGCAGTCAGGCCTCCGGGCCGACCAACTCTTCTCGTCGGCTGGCAGCCGTTGATCCACGCGTCACATCGCGCGCTGGCGGAGCGCGAACATGGTCGCCGCCCAGGTCTCGGGGTGAGCGCTGATGTTCAGCAAGGGATCGACTGGAATGAGCCATCCCGATCCTCCCGGTGGCGCATTGACAATGGCCTCCCTGCATAAACGGGCTGCCTCGCTGTGACGATGCTGAAGTGCGAGCCTGGTGGCTTTCATGATCGCGTCGTCCACCTTGTTCGGCGTCGCGGTGAGTTCCGCGGCTCCGGGCGTAGACGTGAGCACCCCGCTAGTGTTCATGATGTCCGAAGGCAGATCCCTCAGTACGCTGGGCGAGGCTGGATGCACCCCGTTGCTGAGGGCCATTCGTAAGCGAATCGCCCCGAGAGCATAGGCGCTGTTTGCGACAGACTCTCGCCCGTCTACAGACCGCGCATTGGCGGTCAACATCTCGAACTCAAAGTCGGTCTCGGCTTTTCCTTGTTCGCCGTGCGCCAGAAGGACGAGCCCATGCAGCCAGTGAAGGCCGACCGAGTTCACGCTTGTCTGCCCGACCGTCTGCGCGTCCCACTTCGCGCACCCGATTTCAAGCTCGTCGAGCGCGGCGGCCAGTTCGCCCCGCGCGATATGCACCGTCGCGATCAACAGGTGCGCGAGTGCCATCTCAGGACTCCACAGGAGGCCACGACGGGCGCTACGAATACGCTCCTTGCCCCATGTGACGGCGGCAAGCTGCAGATAGTGAAGGCCACTGCTGGGTGCAAGGGAGACGGCTCTTCGGGCGGCCGCGACCGCTTCTTCGTAGCGCCCCTGCCGATTGCGAATGACGGTCAGGACACCCCAGGCACCAGGGTTGGCCGGACCCAGACGGCAGGCCTCACTGGCATAATCGCCGGCCCGCTCCAGTGGCGCGCGGTCAGGGACGACGGAAGGCCGCATTGCGCCGAAGATCGAGAACATTGCGGCCGCCATCTCGTGGTCGGACTGGGTAACGTCCAGGGCTTCGCTCATATCCCCTCCGCGTTCCGTCATCGGCAAGCCGCGACCGTCGCCTTCAGGGTCGCGTCCGAGATTGTCGCGCCAGTTCAATGAAATGAGGCCACTCCGCCCTCAGATTCTGTGCAATCACCCGGCATCTTCAGGGGTCGCGAGACGAATGCGTTACGGATGGGAGCGAGGCCGGCGGCGAGGGTGGAGCTGACCGTGGTATGAACACCAAGGGAAGAGGTCTTGTTGTAATATTACATATCTTGTAATATTACGGTGTCATGCTTCTTACGGGGCGCGAACTGCGGCAGGGCCGGGAGCGGAAGGACTGGACCCAGGCAGAACTGGCACGCCGGCTTGGGGTTTCTCAGGGCTACGTGTCGCTGATGGAGTCCGACGAACGGGCTGTGCCGCGCAGTCTGGCCTCGAGACTTGTGCCTTTGCTCGGACTCTCCGCAAGTCACCTGCCCCTCGAGGAGTCGGGAGAGCCTTTGCAGGCTGAGCGCGTTGCTGCGGCACTGGGGACGCTGGGTTACGCTGGATTTGCCCACCTCCGCCGGAGGGTGCGTCTGAATCCGGCGGAACTGGTGGTGCGGACGTTGGGTCGAGACCGGCTCGACGCACGTCTCGTTGAGGCCTTGCCCTGGGTCCTTCTGCACTTCCCCGACATGGACTGGGCCTGGCTGGTCAGTCAGGCCAAGCTTCACGACCTACAGAACCGGTTGGGATGTGTGGTCACTGTCGCCCGTGCGCTCGCCGAACGACTGGGACACGCATCGACGACGGCTACCCTACGTACCTGGGAGGAAGTGCTCGAACGCTCGCGTCTCCAACTCGAGGACGCGTTCGGTGGCGAGGCGCTCACGGATGCGGAGCGACGTTGGCTCCGTACTCATCGTTCCGGCGAGGCAGCACGGTGGAATATGCTGTCACGCTTGAGCGCTGACAGCGTGACGCATGCCCAACCCGCTTCGTGAACCCTGGCGTGCATTCCTGCACGACCTCGATTCCCTGCTCACAACGACGACGGACCTGCACTGTCTCGGGGGCTTCGTCATCGGCGAGCTGTATGACTTGACGCGTGTCACCGCTGATCTCGACGTGATCAGCGTGCGCGGCACGCGGATGGCCATGCTGCAGGAACTCGCGGGCCGGAACTCCGATCTTCATCGTCGGCATCGTGTCTACCTTGACGTGGTGACAGTCGCCATCGTGCCTGACCACTACGAGGAACGATTGACGGACTGGCTGCCGGAAGAGTTTCAGCATCTTCGGCTAAAGGTGCTAGAGAAGCATGACCTGGTCCTCAGCAAGCTGTCGCGGAACCTGGATCGTGACCGAGAGGATGTGAGTCGCCTGTGCGTCAGCGCGGGGCTTGACGCCCGACTGCTAGCGCGGAGGTATCGCTCTGAGCTTCGGTATCAGTCGGCCAGACCGGAACGCGACGACCTCACGCTCGAGTTGTGGCTGGAGATCATCAACGAGATTCAAGGGGGAGCATAGCTGGTGCGACTCTTGAGGGCGAGGTAGCACTCGCAGGCGGCGTGCTCGAGCGCGGAGCGGTCGAGCACGGTGACGCGGCCATGCCGCACGCGGATGACGTTGCGGTCCTGAAGCTCGGTTTCGGCGGCTGACACTGCGGCTCGGGAGGAACCGAGTTGCAGTGCCAGCGCCTCCTGAGTCAGACGAAATGAATCGGTCAGCGCCCGGTCGCGCCTGTGCAGCAGTGCGCGGGCGAGGCGCTGAGGGATCTTGTGAAAGCGGTGACAGAGCGCGGCCTGCGCGGTCTGCGCGAGCAGGCCTCGCAGGGCGCGCTGCACGCTCTGCTGAAACGCCGGGGCGCGGAGGTATTCGGTCACGAATGGCTCCGCGCCCAGGCGGTAGGCGTCACCACGCACCTGAACGACGGCATCGTGGCTCGCCGCGATGCGGTCGATCAGGTGCGGGAGGCCGACGACGCCGTCGTCTCCGACGGTGGCGATCTCGACGCTCTCTCCTTCTCTTGTCAGCGAGCGCAGGGAAACGACGGCGGAGGTTGGGAAGTAGGCAGCGGCGGCGGCGACGCCGAGCCGGTCGAGAGTCGTCCCCGGGGTCAAGTGGACGAGCTCGAGACGGGCGCCCACCCGCCGCCGCTCCTCCTCCGGCAATCGCGCGAGCACGCGATTGCCGATTGGCGACGATGATGGTCGACGGTCAGCCTGTGACATGGCCCTCTCCCCCACTCAGAACCGGAACGAGAGGCGCGCCATCGGGCGCGGGCCCTCGACTGGGCATTCGGTTTTGGGCGGAGCGACATAGATCGTGCTCCGCCCAGGGATGCCTGCATCAATGCCCGCGCCCAGCGCCGCGCCGACGAGGGAGTTGGTGACGACGGCATAGGGCCAGATGCCGGGCACGGACTGGCGGCAGATGTACGCGCACCAGAGCCCGAACGCCAGGGCGCCGATTCTGGCGCCGTTGCGGACGGAGTCGCCGGTGCGCTGCACCTGCCGCACATGCTCGAACGGCACGGTCACGGGTTGACGGTCGACCAGCAGGGTGAGACTGCGGGACGTTGCGTCCAACAAGGGACCTGACACGGTCTCACCTGTGTCGAGAGTCACAAACACCGGCTTGAGACGCTGGGCGATGATCACCTCAGCGTCGGGGGCCGGCGTGACGTTGGGTTCCTCGGCGTAAGCTGGCCCTATCAGGGCGACAAACACAATAAGCGTGGCGACAATTCGCATAGGCACCTCTCGAGTGAGATCGTGCCTTGGTGGGACTGGGAAGTCCTGTCACATGGGCTGACGAATGCTGACAATCAGGCCGCGCGGGTGCGCAGCGTTGTCAGGACGTCGGCCCACACCGCCGGGCTTTCGTTCACGCGGAGCAGGGGTTCGACGGGGACGATCCAACCGACGGATGCACCCTCCCATTGGGTGAGGGCATCCCGGACTATCGCGGCGGCGGCAACGTGATTGCCGATTGATACGATGCCCGCGGCCTTCGCGAGCGAGACTTCAAACCTCTGTGAAAGCGCCTGGACCCTGACGCCTCCGAGCGTGTTCGTCACAATGGCCCGCCCGGCCAAGGCGAGCACATGCGATGGCACCAGGGCGAGGGCGTGTTCGAACGCAACCAGCGACTGGTCTTTGGCGTTGCGTCGAAGGTACAAGACTCCGAGCGCATACCAGGAGTTGGCGTGCGCTTCGCGAGAGTAGATGTGCGAGGACTGTGGGACGTTGAGTTCGGCGCAGAAGGCCTTTTCGGCTTCGGCCTCGTCTCCGGCATGGAGCAGAAGCAGGCCCCGCAGCCAATGCAAGCCCACGGCGCCGAATCGCGCGTCTGGAGTTTGCGCGTCCTGTGCGCGGCTCCCGGCCTCGGCGTGACGCATCGCGCTGCTATACGCCTGTCTGGCGACATGCACGGTGGCAGCGAACCAGTGGGCCAAAGCCAGATCTGGAAGCTGTTGGAGCGCCCGCTCCGCTGCCCGCAGTCGCGCCTCACCCCAACTCACAGCCGAAAGTCGCAACGTGTGCCGCCAGTTGCTGGGTTCAAGAGCAATGGCGCGGCGCACCGCCAACGCGGCCTCGTCGTTTCCCTGAGAGGCAAGGACGGTTCCGAGCGTTGCCCATGCTTCAGCGCATTCAGGGTCCAGAGCGCAGGCTTCGTCGGCTTGGCGACGAGCTTCGATGAGGGAATCGAGATCAGGGGTGATATCAATGCGAGTGGCTTCGTATTTGAAGCGGCAGGCGTTGGCGAGCCCAGCGCGCGTGAGCGCATCATCGGGGCGAACCGCGAGGGCTCTGCGAAAGGAGTCCTCGGCCGCCTCCTGAGAGCTGTGCAGAGTCTCGAGAGCGTCGCGGCCCTCGATGAAGTCGCGCTCTGGGAGAAGCAGTCCGCGCAAGGCGCTGGCTGATTCCCGAGAAACAACACGTTGGACGGCGACCGTCAACCGATAGCCCAGTCGTGGGACGGCCTCGATGTAGGGTACGCCGTCGGGGCGAGGGCCAAGGGCGCGGCGGAGCCGAGACATGGCCTGCTCGACGCTGTTGTCGGTGACGAACGACATCTTCCAGCCTGCGGCGATCAGGGCGTCCTTGGACACGGGCATGCCGGGATTGGACGCTAGGCAGTGCAGGAGACTGATGTGACGTTGCGTCATCGGGAGCGCGACCCCGTCGCGGTGCAGGCGGCGTGAGCGCTCGTCGAGCAAGTAGGGGCCGAAGGCCAAGGCGGCACGCGGCATGGCGCCGATTGTAAGAGTGCTGACGGCCCCTGAAGTGTCAGGCTATTGATTTTGTGTGCAAAGCGACAGTGCCTGGAGGCGGCACACCCCAGGGTCACTTGGGGCCTTCGGCTGACCACGACCTTCCCTGCTGGGGTTAGGCGGAAGGCCGCTCTGGAGCTGACTGACGAACAACGCTCCGGGTAGACTGCTACACCGCTACATCATCGCAAGGGGAGAGCTTCCATGCATCTTCGAGCGCTCACCATCGCACTGATTCTCATTACCGGCTTGTGGCAGTCACACCCCTCTACTGCCGCGGCCCAGTCGAGCCTTGGTCGTTCCTCATGGTTGCGGCTCGAAAGTCAACACTTCGAGTTCCACTACCTGCCTATGCAAGCGGGTGAACTCGACCGTGTCGTTCCGAGCGCCGAACGTGCGTATGAGCGAATCAGCGCAGGGTTGGACTTCGTGATGGCCTCCAAAGTGCCGGTAGTCTTGTTCACCCTCTCGGGTCCCTTGACGCGAGAACAGATTGGGGCGTACGCGGACAGCCCTCAAGTCGCGCCACTACGTCCGCATCGGACCCGCATGGTGCTCCCCCTCCCAGGCGGCGCTATGCCGCTCGACGCACTGTTCATCCATGAGTTGACCCACATCGTCATGTATGAACTGATCCAGCCGGGAAAAGGCGGCGACGGCGGGGTGCCGCGTTGGATTCAGGAAGGCATTGCGACTCACATGGTCCGTGTCTGGCCTGATGAGGACGAGCGTTTAATGCGCGAGCTCGTCGCTGCAGGTACCATCCCGGCCCTATCGCAGCTGACCGGTAGCGGAGGCTTCGTCAACGAGCGCGTGAACTACGCAGTGGGGCACGCTGCATTCGACTACATCGAGAGTCGCTGGGGGCCGACGAGCATACGTCGGTTTCTGGGCGCCCTAATCATCCCGCGCAAGGACAGGACCTACGACGCGGTCTTCGAGTTGACTCCGACGGAATTTGACGAGGCGTTTCGGCAATATGCGAAGCGCCGATTCACACCGGTCGTTCGCTGATTGCGTCTTGGGTTCGGTGGTTTGGAGGCGGTCGCGGCTGAACCTGGGATGGAGGTTTTGCGGCACAGCAAATCGCCAGTCACTCTGCGAATAGTTGAGGATTTTGGGTGTGGAGTGGTGCTGAGAGAGGGTGGTTGAGGGGGAGCTAGCTACGCGCAGCTTCGGCGAGGCGTGTGAGGCCGCGTGAGGGCCTATTGACGTTGAGGTCAATGCGGTGTCGCTGGGTGATTAGGCCAGCCTAGTCGCCTCCTCCGAGCCGAGCCACTGAGCCCTCGAAATAACGTAACGAAGGCGCCCTGGATTCTCGAGCGACGTGTCGCGGCGCATTCCGCATTTCTGCATGACTCTTTCCGACGCCGCGTTTCTGGCATCGCATGACGCGCGCATTGCCTCGGCGCCACAATGGGTAAAGGCCAGTTGGAGAACCAACCGGGCACAGTCAGTGCCCATTCCCTTTCCCCAATACGGTGGTAAGAGAAAGTAACCCAGGTCGCCTTCACGTCTTTCGTCGAAAAGCCACTCGAATCCGGCGCCGCCGATAATCTCAGAATTGTTCTGCAGTGCGACCGCTAGATAGTAGCGGGTGCGCTCTGGCAGTTGCTGCTCAGCCAGACACAGATGAAGATGCTTCTCCGTCTCCGAGAGACTATGGGTCCCGAGTGTTATGTAGCGTGTGACGTCCGCGTCCGCCAACCAGCGATGCATGGCACCAAGATCATGCTCGCGCCATTCCTGAAGGCGAATTCGAGGGCTTTCCAGGACAGGAATCACTCTGGCCTACCGCGGTATCCCGCTCTTCGCAAGCGAGCCGTCGCTGTAACGAAGATCATCGGTGACCTCCCGCGTTGCGAAGTCCAGTGTCGTGAATGCAGCCAATGCCTCCGGCGTTTCGAATTCCGTCTCCGCGAGGACGAGCCCACTAAGATCGCCCTGAAATTCGTCAACAGATAAGAGCGACACTCCCGGTGGAAGCACCAAACGATGTCGAATCTTTGTGAGTCGGACGCCCGTGAGTGAGGCGGCGAGAAGCGCGAATTCATCCTCGGGGAGATAGATGGAGGTGATCAGGCGCGTTCGGGCATCGACATCCGCTTTGCGAGTCAGCCGAAGTCGACCCGGACCGCCCCCGGCAGGCCGCATTTCACGCAGTCGTAACCGCGCCCCCGTGACATACAGATCAGTGATGGTCCACGTCTCGCGAATCAGCTCACGGGGCACGTCGTGACACAGCCATCGCCGTTCCCGTTCAACGTTCGTATACATCGGCTTGGGAAACCCGAGCGCGGCGGCGATCGTTGGGTCGATGTCCATGCGGAGGCCTTGAAGTCTACCGCCGCGATCAAGAACTGGGAATCCTGACCGCGAGGCGACAAACCCCTGCCGCACAGCATTTACGGGGTGCGCCCCCCCATTTGTTTGCCTTACCAACGATACCCCCAAGCCAGAACACCGTGTGCGGGCGAGGCGTCACCACGCCCGGCGCGCGCTACCCACTGCCCTGCCTGCCCGCGCTCGCCCGCCCGTCTGCGCCACTCTCGCCACAGGCCTCGGGCCAACAGGCCGCCACCCTACTTTCGACACCGCGCCGTGCCTCGACGGGCATTCAGGCAATTCTTATGACTACGCCGGTATCGAGTATGCTGCGCTGAATCACCCGGAAAGGAGTCGACGAGCAGTTGCGAGGCACTCTTGTGATGAGTTCGCTTGGCCTAAGTCTGGCGCTGGCCGTAGGCACCGTTTCATCCCAACAACCAGCCCTCACATCAACCTCATCCCGTGTAACCGATTCGGCGCAGCACCGGGTTGCGATGGTCACAGTGAAGGGCGTCCAGGTGCCGTATCTGGATTGGGGCGGCGCGGGCGTGGCCCTTGTGTTCATTCCCGGGATGGGGCACTCGGCGCACGTATACGACGACTTTGCTCCGCGGTTCATTGATCGCTTCCGCGTGGTGGGGGTGACGCGGGTCGGTTTCGGTGAATCTGACCAGCCCGAGCGCGACGGTTACGACTTGGCCTCGCGGGTGGCGCACATACGGGCAGCACTTGACGAATTGAAGGTCGCGCGTGCCCTGCTCGTCGGACACTCACTTGGAGGAGATGAGATCACCGCGTTCGCAGGCGCGTATCCCGAGCGCACATTGGGAGTCATCTATCTGGATGCTGGGCTCGACCACACTGTCGCATTGAAGTGGGTGGAGGGGCTGGCAGACATTATTCGGGCGGAGCCGAGGCCCAGTGCTGCTGATCGCGCGAATGCGCAGGCCTACCGAGAGTTCTACCGGCGCATACGAGGCATCCGACTCCCGATCGGTGAAGTGCTGGCAACGCTCAGAACTGACGCGGCTGGTGTCGTCGTTGGGCAGCGGGCGTCACAGAACGTCTTCGCGCAAACCGTTGCCGCGACGGCGCCACCGAACTTCAAGAAGGTTCAGGCGCCTGTGCTCTCGCTCTATTCCGACGACACTCCTTTAGGCGTCCTTCCGTGGCTTCGCGACGCCCCAGCGCTTCGCGCACGCGCCGACACGCTGCTGGCAAAGGTCGAGCCAGAAGTCGAAACCGAGCGGGCGCGGTTCGCGCAAGATGTAAAGGGCGCTCAGATATTCACTTATCCGGCAAATCACTATCAATTTCTGACCGAGCCGGATGACACGGAACGCCGGATGCGCGTGTTCCTTTCATCACTTTCAACTCGGTAGGCTCAGCCGCCGCGTCATCAACTTCGAGCCTGAGCGAGGTGTCACTTCCGCCTCGTAACATCCTCCCCCCAACGTTCGTGCCTGTGCTTTCTTCCAGTTTGGGGAACCAGTGATGAGAGCCAGAAGACAACCCAAACGAATCCCTTGGCAAAGGCGAATGCCAGCGCCACAAAGACGAGCACAACAGCGATCGAGAGCACGTTGTTCAGCATCGGGTCGGTCTATTTCAGCACATATCTCGCGGCGCCCAGCGCAAGTCTTCCTCCGCCGCAAAACTCACTGCGCTCTCACGACGCAAGTTGACGTACCAGCCTCCGCTGTCTCGCCTGCGAACCCAATCGGCGGTGCCACGCACATCCAGTGCAGCTGACCGACACCGTGGGCGCAGTGTCGATGGCCGCGATGGTTGAGTGGACTGGCTCGCTACGGTGATGGATGCGGTCGAACCAAGACCGCTGGTGGTTCGTACAGCCCGGTGGCGTGCGGTCCGATTCAATTCTCCACTCTCTCCAATCGATACAGACGACGACGGACGCCTGATTCAACCAGCCATATTTCGTCCTCACCCTTGACTGTGCGAATCACACTCTCGACGAAGAGCAGAAAGAACAGCTTTCGAATCAATTCGACCTCTTCGTCAAGCCCTCCCTCCGCAGCATCCAACAGGTCTGGTGATTCACTGGTTGGTTCGAGTGTGTCCGAGAATGTGAAGGTTCCGGTCTGGCACGGGATGATGAAGCGCACCACTGCCGTCGTTTCGTCGATCAGATATCGACCACCATTTGTGACGTACTCGAGTGCCTCGTGACGCGTCATGAGGTCAGCTGCTTTGTATCGTCCAGATACGTGGCTCACCGAGTAACCGCCGAAGCGATTGGTGGCAAGCGCGACGACGCGCGCGTAGAACGCGTCCGCGGCTTCACCCGCGTTCTTCTTGACCACTTCGCCCAACTTGACGGCACCTATTTCCCGCAACCGCTGCTCGACCGTATCGGAATAGAACAGATCGTCAAGAGCTGCGCGTAGCTCACCCTCCCGAGTTAGCGGTAACAAGAATTCGAACATCACATAGTGTTCGTGCCCTCTCCGCTGGTATCTGGAGAATAGCGGTCGCTTCTGACTAATGTGATCCAGAAACTCGCGCTCGGACAAGCGCAAGAACTCCTTTCGAACCGTCCAGTGGCCTGGACTTGCTCGATCGAGAAGGTCCTTCCACTGCTTGGACTTGTAGGTGTCGATGCTCGCACGCGACCAACCGGAGGCCTTTTCGAGGTCGTCAACAGTGAATGGCCTGGCATCCTTGGCGCGGTCGCGAAAGAATTTGTAACCCTTCTTAGGGCTGTCGCTGTCGTTCGCCATTCGTCCCTACAACATCAAGTTGATCAAATGAGGCCGTCGACCTAACGCCCATCGGGCCGGACAGGATACCTTGGCCAGCCGCCCATGGATGATGTTGGGGAGTCAAAACGCGATCAAGACTTGGGAAGTCTTGACAACCGGAGCGCCGCCCACTTGTGCAGGGCGACCCCATCTCCCCGCCTAGCCTATTTGGGGCATCGCGCCGACGCGAGAGAACAAATCGTCGCCGCGGGTACACCCCCGCAGCCGCTACGCCTCCCTTCGGCGCGCGCTGCGGACGCGGCGGCACCAGTCTCCGCACAGCCACGCACCGCGTGCGTACTCCTAATCGAGCCTGAGAGTTCGCAGCTAGTTCGATCCGCAGACCGGGCGCGCGGACGCGCTAACACGGCGACGGAGGACGGGGCATAGAGCCGCGTCGCGCCGGGGCGTTCTGGCCGGAGGCCTTCGCACTTGACAACTATCTACTAAGTACTAACTAATTAGTAGACATGAAGCGCACCCTACCGATACTGACGTCCCAGGAGCTCGCGATCATGAAAGTGATCTGGGGGCGCGGGGACAGCACGGTTCGCGAGGTCTACGAGGCCCTGCGTGCCCAGCGTCGCATCGCCTACACGACGGTGATGACGATGATGAATATCTTGGAGACGAAGGGCTACCTCACGAAGGCGACGGAGGGCCGAGCTTTTCGGTATCGCTCGACTCAGCCTAAGGGACGTGCGCTCACCGCCCTGATTCGTGAGTTTGTCGATCGCGTGTTCGATGGAGCGGCTGCTCCGCTGCTGGCACACCTCGCCACTGACAGCCGGCTGTCCAAGTCGCAGCGCGCCGCCCTGCAGCGATTGATTGACGAGGCCGAGTCGTGACGCCCCTGGCGGCCGCAATCGCCGCCTACTGCACGCAGGTGATGTGCGTGGTCGCTGTGGCAGCGACCGCCGCGCTCCTCCTCGGCGAGGCACGTCCGTGGGCCAGACTGTTGTACTGGCGCGGCGTTGGGACGTTGTGTCTGGCCCTACCGGCCCTGTCGGTGGCAGCGGTTGCCGGTGGTCACGACGAAGGGACATTCACGGAGGCATCGATCTCTGGCTTTGGCGTTGGGGCTCCAGCGTCCTCGAGCGTGACGCTCAGCGCAGTTGTTCTCTGGATTCTGGGTGCCGGGGTTGCGGCTCGCCTTATCTGGCTCGTTCTGGGGATGTGGCGTCTCGGGCGCCTGCGCTCGGCAAGCGTCCCAGCGGAACTCGGAGAAGACCTCGAGGCGCTACGGGTCGCGCTTGCACCGCACGCAGAGTTGCGATGGACGGAGCAACTGCACCGACCGGCTGCGTTTGGACTATCCCGGCATACGGTCCTGCTTCCAAGACAGTTGGCCGACATGGACCCCGACGGCCAGCGCGCCGTTGTCTGTCACGAGTTGACGCATGTCGCGCGCGGTGATTGGCCGTGGATTGTCGCCGAGGAAGTCGTTCGATCGATCTTCTGGTTTCATCCGGCGATCTGGTGGGTGATCGATCGTTTGCATTTGAGTCGGGAGCAACTGATCGATGAACAGGTCGTCGGACGCACGGGAGCGCGCAAAGCCTATATGCAGGCCCTGCTGACGTTTGCTGACGCCGCGCCTACGGGTGTCCCCTCGCTGTCGTTTCTGCGGCGTCGCCATGTGGCGGCGCGGCTTACCCACCTGTCGAAGGAGGTTCACATGTCGCGCATTCGTCTCGTCGGCGTTGCGGCGGGGATCATTGTTCTACTTGGGGCTGTCACGCAGGGCGTTGTGTCGGCGGTGCCGGCTGACTTTGGGGCCGTCGTTCAGGCTGGAGCCAGCCGGCTCGAGTTGCGCCTGGCCGAAGAGCAGCCAGCGGCAGGGTTGGTTGAGTCGGAGGTTGCACCTGGCCGTCGCGTCTACCTGCATCCCGAAGTGCTCGCGGGCTCGTCTGACGTCACGAGCGCACGGGTTGTACCTGCCGAGAATGGCCGCTTCTCGGTTGAGACAACGTTTAACAGCGCCGCGTCCGCGCGTCTCACAGCCGCGACCCGCGGACATATCGGAAGGCCGCTAGCTGTCATCGTCGACGGGCGCCTCGTCGCCGCACCGATCGTGCGGAGTGCCGTCGGGTCGACGGCCTTGCTCACCGGGGCGTTCACGCAGCGGCAGGCAGAGTCGATTGTCGCTGGCCTTGCTGACGGAAATAGGGCCGCGCCTCAAGGTGTCGCTCAGTCACCGTTCTCGGCAGATGACGCTGGCGTGGTCCTTCCGATTCCAACACGTTCTGTGAAAGCCTTCTATCCGGCGGCGGCGTTGGACGCGAAGATCGTAGGCGCGGTGGAGTTGAGCGCTGTTGTGAAGGCGGACGGGACGGTTGGAGACGTCGTCGTAACGAAATCACTCGACACCGCTTACGGACTGGACCAGAGCGCAGTCGACTCGGTGAAGCAGTGGCTGTTCACGCCGGGCTCAAGGGACGGTCAGGCTGTGCCAGTGCGCGTGAGCATGCTGGTGCGGTTTGATCTGAAGTAGCGCGGCGGCTGCCGGAGCCGACGCGCGGTGTTGCGGCAGCCGCGTACCGCGGAGTGCGGCGGGGTGGCAAATACTGCGTGGTGGGCGCGTCGCGCTCGCGTGACGCGCCCATCACGCGCTCTCTCTGCTCTGTTCTGCTGGCATGCGGCCTGCGCCCTCCAATGAGGAGGGGGCAGGCCGCATGGACGTTGTGTCGCTCTTCACATACCGCACATCGAAGGACGCCGCATGGACGGACGCTGACCACAGCATCAAGAAGTTCGTCGATGCGTTGAAGGGGCGTCCGGTGCGGGGATACGGGCACATTCTCGTGCACGGCGCCGAGGCGAAGCGCCAGATCGACAATGAGACGGCCTGGCAGGCGGTTGACTGGTTCGGCGAGATGGCGGTTCGCATTCTGGTCGAGCGGGGCGTGACGTCGGCGCTGCTGGTGCCGGTGCCGGATGCGGGCAGTGCGGTGGGGATGACGTTGTGTCGGACGACGGCGCTGGCGCGGGCGGTGGAGCGCGAGTCTGGCGGGGCCTTCAGCGTTCTTGATGTCTTGCGATGGGATCGAGCACGGATATCAGCCAGCGCGGGTGGTGGGTCGCGCAGCGCAGCGGACCTCTTCGAGCATCTGCGCATGCGAGAAGGGGGCGGGGAGCTGCCGGGACGTTGTGTCCTCATCGATGACGTCGTGACGACGGGTGGGCATTTGAGGGCGTGCGCGGCGATGCTGAGGCGCGCGGGGATGCGAGTCGAGATGGCAATTTGTGGGGTGAAGTCAGATCCGGTCCCGGTCGCGGATCCGTTTCGGGAGCGCGTGGATGTGCTCGAGGACTCCGAGTTCGCGTCAGGAGCAGGGTGACCCACGGTTGTTCGCTCGGGCCTAAGATGTGGGCGCGGTATCGGAGGCTGGCTGATCGAAGAGTGCCAGCTCCTCGTCCGTCGGCTCCTCGAACACTTGCACCCACCTCTCAAGATCGTCGCGTGTGATCGGTGGCCTCTCGCGATTCCTGGCCTGAATGCGCTCGAACAGCGTTTCTGGCGGTGCTGAGACGTAGCGCAACTCGACGGCTGCACCCAGAGTGCGAGCGGTCACTCGCAGTTGGTCTCGCTCCGTGCGGCTCCATGTGCCCCACTCAATGATGACGACCACTCCGAGCCGCAAAAGCTCTTGGCCCAGGTTCCACTGAAGGGTCTCGACCTTGGCGCGGGACGCCTCGTCGTAGATGTCGAAGGCCAATGCGTCCATCCATTCGTCTGGAGCCAATCGAATGGCGTGCAAACTCGTCTGAAGTTGCTTAGCCAACGTGGTCTTTCCAGACCCCGGCAACCCACTGACGATGATCAGCCTCGCCTTGCCGTTGGATGTGGGCATGGAGGTATTTTGCCGCCTTAGGCCGGTTCGCCAGAAAGGTTCGCGCAGACCAGGGAGAAATCTGCAGGTGTCACGAAAGTCAGGCGCGGGAGTCTTGGGCCGGGGCACGTGGCTATAAGTCAATCCGGGGTTATCCTTCGGTGCTATCGCACCAGCACTCATGTCTTCGGATCAACCGTCGCTGACTCGTCTGACAGCTTCACAGCGTGCCGCGCTCCGCCACGTCGAGGGGCGCATTGCCGCTGGCAGCGCGACCGCCCGCGCCAAGGCGGAGAACCTTCTCCGAGCCTCAGGTGTTCCTCACACCGCATACGCGATGGCGGCGGACAGCATTCGCGACCATGCGCGAGTGGTTGTCCACTTCCACCCTGATCGCATCGGCTCCGAGTCGATTCCCGTTGCCCAGGCCCTCCTCGCAGATGGTCAGTATCGGAGCCAATTTGAAACGGGTCTGTCGAGTGGTAGTCCCACGGCCTTTCCTGGCGGCGAGCGGGATGCGTGGGAGAAGGTTCTGTTCGGTGGCGCATACCATGACGACGATTGCTCACCCGGTGAGCGGCCGAAGTATGGCGCATTGGAGTTGATCCGATTCCCCGATGGACCATCCCCGCGCTTTGGTTCTTGCTACTTGGTGTTGAGGCCGGAAGTCTCCCAGCGGGCCTCGTTCACCTTTGCAGGGAGTGAACAACCAGATGCGACCGACCGACTGGGCACCATCGGCGCGATGGATGGCGTGATGGCTCCATTGCTTGAGGAGATCGCACGCGGCGAGGGGGCAAGAGTGCCGTGGCCTCCTTTCCTCGCGCCGACCCTGGGTGTCGCGGGCCTAACCATCGCCGGTTTCCTGGCACGCCTACGCGATGATCTCCCTTTGCCCCGCCCAAACCCGGCAACGGAGCCTCCTGGCCGGGTGCTCGATAGCTGCATAGAAGCGCAAGTGCATGGCCCGATTGACATGGCCACAGACGTTGAGACAGTCGTGGCTGATCCGGCATTTAAGCGGACGGCGACTGGAGAGGCGCTCGAAGGACTGTCTGCGAAATACGCCATTCCCTTGGCATGGCATCGCGGCTTCCGCATGGCCGTAAACGACGTGCCTGCGGAGTTCCGAGGACCAGCGATCCCCGAGCTGGCGAGAAGGATCGCGGGGCGCGGCGGCATGGTCGAAGCTGCCGTCATCGGTGCTGCGGAGGCGTCCTTCCGCGCTCGGCCTGAGGCTTGGGGCGCTTTGGGCTCTCAGGACCAGTTACTCCAGCACTTCCGGCAACTCTGGCACGTTGTGGTGCGTTACGGATCTCCGATCATCGGGCGGGAGTAGATACGCATGAACACTGAGGTAATGCGCCGCTTCTATGCTCGTCTGGTCACCTCTGTGCCGGAAGCGCACCCCCGGCTCACTGAAGCGTTCGCCACAATCAAGCGGGAGGAGTTCGTCGGTTCTGGACCGTGGCAGATTCCTGTGCAGGACGGCTACATGAGCACCGAGACCGATGATCCCGTAGTCCTCTATCAGGACATTGGCGTCGGATTAATTCCTGAACGGCGAATCAACAACGGGCAACCGAGCCTGCACGCTCTGTGTATGGCGGCTGCAAGTGTGCAAGAGGGAGACGTCGTGATCCACATCGGAGCAGGAACCGGCTACTACACCGCCATTCTCGCTTCACTCGTTGGCCCGAGCGGTCGTGTCGTCGCCTACGAGATCGACGCGGAGCTGGCCCGCGCCGCCACCTCTAATCTGGCGTCGTATGCGACGGTGAGCGTGCGCCGTGAATCCGCGGTGAGTGCCGACCTGCCAACCGCGAATGTCGTCTACGTCAGCGCGGGCGTCACCGATCTTCCCGCGAACTGGCTCGATGCTGTTGCCCCGGACGGACGCCTCGTCGTCCCCCTGACGCCGGAATGGGGGTTGGGTGGGATGCTGCTGGTGACACATCACCCAACGAGTCACTATGCCGCTCGCATGATCTCGACGGCCGGGTTTATTCCTTGTGTCGGCGCCAGCGATGAGCACACAGCAGCCACGTTGGCTGCGGCGTTCAAGAGCCGCTCTCCAGAAGAGATTCGCTCCCTGCGTCGGGGGACTGAGCCGGATCAGAGTATGTGGTTCGCGGGCGATGGCTGGTGGCTTTCGACAACCGAGGTCGGTGTTCGATGACGGCTCACCTTGGCAACACGGCAAGCAGTTCACGGGTTATCCGCCTGCAGAGGTTTTCAAATCATCAGCGCACCGTTCAATATTCGTGGCCTCGATCACATTCAACTTGCCATGCCAGTGGGTGAAGAGGTGAGAGCCCGCACCTTCTACGGAACCCTTCTTGGGCTCAGCGAAGAGCCGACAACGCTGACTACGGCGTGATGCTGCCTCACGGCTTCCAGGCTACGACCTGTTATCCCTGTCCGGTAAGACTGGACGAGCCCCACAGTCGTCCAAGACGGAGAAACGCGTTCCTGGAGGTAAATGGAGACGACATGGGACCTCTTTCTCGTCTGACCGGACGGCTTTCGATACTGGTCGTTGTGAGTGTCTATTGCCGGAACGTCGCTCAATGCGTGCTTTGCCTTGGATTCCTCGTCTCCGGCACGACGCTATCGGCGCAAGGGCAAGGCGCGGCGCCGACACCGTTCGACGTGACTTCGGTGAAGCCCAACCGGACATTACAAGCCGCGCGCCGGATGCAGTTCACTCCAAACGGTTTCAACGCAACCAACGTCCCCCTCAAAGAACTCATCCGGCTCGCCTACGGGATCGACGGGTTCGCAGCATCGAATCAGGTCGTGAATGGCCCAGCCTGGGTTGACACGGACACTTTCGATGTGGCTGCCAGATTCCAGAGCGGAAGTCCTGCTGTCACTCAGGAGCAGCGGTTTGGCGCGTTGCGGGGGCTTGTCGCGGAGCGATTTGGAGTTCTCGTGCACGAAGAAACGCGGGAGTCTGCAGTTTACAGCCTCGTCGTCAATCGCGCGGGTCAGCTCGGCCCTCGTCTGAAGAAGATGACACTCGACTGTGACGCGTTCTTGAACGGTCGGCCAGGTGGTCCAGGTGTCCAAGTGTGCGGGTTTTTCGCCCGTGTCGGACAGATGTCTGGGCCAACGACGATGAGTAGTCTCGCGACCAGCCTTACGCGAGTCGTTGACCGCCCCGTTCTGGACAAGACGAACCTGATGGGGGCGTTTGAACTGACGCTCGAATGGGTGCCCGATGAGGCACGAGTCGCGACTGGTGATGGCGTGTCCATCTTTACAGCACTTCAGGAACAGATAGGGCTTCGGCTTCAATCAGAGAGAGGCCCCATTCGAGTGCTGGTTATAGACCGGGCTGAACGGCCCACGGCGGACTGAGAGAGAACTGTCCCCGATGATGGAAGTGTCTATTCGTCGAGCCGAGGATCGCGACAGCGAGGCGATCTGCCAGTGCATCGCAGAGATGCAGGACTTCGAACGCACCCTCGATCCACGGCTCCGGCCTGGAGCATCAATGGCTGCAGCCTACTGGACCCAGATGCAGGCCGAGTGCGCGGCGGCGAACGGGCGCGTGTTTGTGGCGGAAGTCGAATCGGTGGTCGTCGGGATGGTGGCGGTTGTCGCCGCGCAGAGGTTTGAGAGCCTGGACGATCCTCCCGGCACCTTCGCCCTCGTCACGGACATGGCAGTGTTGGAGTCCCACCGAGACCACGGCATTGGGCGGAAGCTGCTGGAGCAGGCGGAGGCCTTTTCCTGGAGTGCGGGGGCGACGGAACTTCGCATCGGGGTGATGCACCAGAACGTCCGAGCAAGGCACCTTTACCTGAGTGCGGGCTTCAAGCCGCATCTTGAAATGTTGGCGAAGCAGCGGGCGTGAAGTGCCCAATGTGTCCCATCTGTCCCAGAGATTCCTACTTGTGTGAGAACACCAGAAAGCAAAGGAAATGAGACGAGTCAGAATATCCAAATCTCCGATCTGGCGGAACGCAGGCAGATGCTGCCCTGCTATCAGGGTGCATGAGGTGGCTTACACGCGGCGTCGGTTGTAATCCAGAAACACCGTGAGGCTCACGATGGGAGTGAGGATGTGCAACGACGCAATACTCCACTGCAGGAGCCCTTGCGCGATTCCGCCCCATTCCAGATAAATCAGCGCCTCATTGAACAGCAGCAGGATATTGAACGCGCAGACGAGCCACCGCAATGGCGTTGGCAACGGGCGCGAGTCGCCCCTCTCCTTCCATGAGGCTCCGCGCAATGGTAAGAACAGTCCGCGACGGTGATAATCCGCGAACATGGCAAGGTTGAGGATCGGGGCGGCGACGAGGAATGACACCACAGCCACCTCATTCGGGCCTACCCATCGGGGAACCAGATAGCCCAATTCGAGGACGATCAGCGCGACGTTCAGAATCAGGGCCGTGCTTTGCAGCCAGATCGGAAGTCTCTGGTCGATGGCGGTCGCTCTCAACCCTGCTTGGACGCTCTGCCGAATGCTCATGCTGACTCCAAGATGGTCGTTTCGTCGTGGGGCTCACGATGCACTGCTGCGCCTAATGTGTTAATTCGTATCGCCCAGGTACAAGGGAGGACGGTCGTGGCGCCCGGTCACCAAGAGTTCCGCCAACACCTTCGGATACACCCGATGTTCCGCTAACGCTGTCAGCTCAATCCACTTAATCCCGGTCTGCATTGAATCCATCGTCGAGCCGACGCTTGGCGGCGAGGTGACCGTGCATTCAAACATCAACTCAACCTGATGCACCTCTGCTTCCAGCGACGCGAACTCGTGATTCTTGCCGATGTAATCCCTGATGTAGCGCAGCGGGCCGACGACCACCGAACTTCCGATCTCCTCGACGCACTCGCGATTCAAGGCAGCCATCAGCGTCTCCCCATGCTCCTGGCCTCCACCCGGCAGCATGAACCACTCGCCTTGGGGGTCACGGTTCGCGATGAGGAGTAGCCTCCCGTCCTCAATGATGATGGCCTTGGCGCTGATTCTGACGGTCTTCATGGCTGGAGGCTGATCGGTGGGCAGTTCGGCCTGAAGTATAGGAGGTGGCACCCAGGCAGGTCGAGGGATGCTGCGCTGGGCCGCTGTTGCGTTATGCTGCGCCGCAGCGCCTTGCACATGGTGAAGCCAAAAAAACTCCAGCGCGGTGGAAGAGTCGCCGCCATCTCGCTGTCGTGGGGTGGTCCAGGAGCGATTCCACACCGCTATCGGATCGGAAAGGCGCAGTTCGTCCGTGAGTTCGGCGTCGAGGTCGTGGAGACGGCTCATGCGCTGAGAGATCCCGAGTGGCTCGCCAGGAATCCAGCGGCGCGTGCCGCCGACGTGATGGAGGCGTTCGCTGACCCGTCGATTGACGGGATCATTTCGACCATCGGGGGCAGCGAGTCCATGCGGCTGTTGCCACATCTCCGCCAGGAGGTGATCACAGAAAACCCCAAAGTGTTCCTCGGCTACTCGGACACGACGGTGAGTCATCTCGTCTGTTTTCGCGCTGGACTCGTGTCGTTCTACGGTCCTGCGTTTATGGCCGGATTCGCGGAGAACGGCGGCATGTTCCCCTACATGGTGGAGTCCGTCAGAAGGACGTGTTTCTCGGCGGCTCCCATCGGTGTGATTGCACCTTGTCGCGATGGATGGACCGTTGAGCACCTGGAGTGGACAAACCCAGCCAACCAAGATCGGCGCCGATCGCTGAGCCCTTCTACCGGCTGGCGCTTTCTCCAGGGAACCGGAATCGCGCAAGGCCCCCTGATTGGCGGCTGTCTTGAAGTCCTCGACTGGCTGCGAGGAACCCCCGGTTGGCCGGACGCGAGCGCGTTCGATCAGGCGATCCTGTTCCTCGAAACATCCGAGAGCGCCGCTCCACCTGCCGCCGTCGCGCACACCTTACGCAGCTATGCGGCGATGGGCATCCTCAAGAGACTGTCAGGCATCCTCTTCGGCCGCCCAGGTGGCTCTGTCCCAGTTGATCAATTTCCGAAGTATGACGAGGCGATCCTTCAGGTTGTCGCGGAGGAGGAGGGGCTGACTGATCTGCCCATCGTGACCCGGATGGACTTCGGGCACACCGATCCAATGTTCGTGCTCCCTTACGGCGTGATGGCGCAGATTGACTCCGGTAGGCAGGAGTTCGCCATTCTTGAGAGCGCGGTGGTGGAGTAAGTTGCGGAAGCAACGACCATCAGCGTGTGACGGTGCGGTTACCTACTCGTAGAGGTTCTTACCATGAGCGCACCCTTCCATATTCGTGGGCTCGATCACATTCAACTTGCCATGCCAGTGGGTGAAGAGGCGAGAGCCCGCGCCTTCTACGGCGCCCTTCTTGGGCTCACCGAAGAGACAAAGCCGCCGAACCTCGCCAAACGCGGGGGCATGTGGTTTGCGTCGGGCGCACTACGCCTTCACCTGGGTGTCGAGCAGGACTTTCGACCGGCGCGCAAGGCACACCCCGCGCTTCTGGTTCAGAATCTCGACAGTCTCATCGAGCACCTTCTTCAGGCAGGAACCGAGGTGAAGTCGGACGAGCCACTGGAGGGTTACTCGCGGGTGTATGTAGCCGACCCGTTTGGAAACCGCATCGAACTGCTTGAGCCGGATTGATATGCTGCCCCACCCGCTGCTCAATGACGCCTTCGTTCCGAGTGCGACTAAGGCGCCTGGACGCCACGTCTGGCACACGGCGTTCCGCACAGGGGCGCCCGCAACTGGACTGGTCTTCCTCGATGGCGAGTTGTATCTGGAACGGGTCGCAGCCATGTCGGTGCTAAACGATCTTGAGGACAGGAAAGATACCCCGCCCCTTCGAGCGATCTTCGTGTCCAATCAGAGCCCCGCCGACCGCCACGCCGATTTCACCTGCGACGACGACTACGCTGCCTTTCTCGCGACTGACGCGCGGTCCTGGCTGCTGGACCGTTACCCAGAGATAGACCCTGGCGGGATCGTGCTGGTGGGCCTCAGTCTGAGTGGTCTGGCCGCAGCTCATGCCGCGTTGACGCATCCGGAAGCATTCGGTGCGGCCATCTGCCAATCCCCATCGTTCTGGTGGGAAGATGAACGATTTCGACGCGCCCTCCCCACTGACGGCGCTCAGCGTCCCGCGTTGTGGGTGAGCGTCGGCAGTGCGGAGGTGACTGCGGACGTGTCACATCCGCCCTCAGGACTGTATCAGGGTGTCAGCCAGATCGACGCATGTGAGCGAGCCGTGACCGCGCTACGCGGATCGGGTTGTCTCCTACGCTATGAAGTCTTCAAGGGAGGTCATGATCCGGAATGCTGGCGGGAGGAATTGGCGTCGGCACTCTCGTGGGCGATCGGCACCTCTGCGTGTGCCTGACATCTCCGGCGATAAAGCAAGTAGACGCGCTTATCGCCTCGTCACCGCCTTCCGCTTCTGATCCCCCGGGTCACCAAACCCTCACTTCGCGGTCGTCTTCGCCTGCGTCCGCCGATCCGCCTTCTGTGGCCGACCCACATCGTCCACCTCTTTGAACGGCCCAGAGGTGGTCCGAGGCACTTGGCTTCTTCACGAGGTCGCGTTTCTGACTGCTGCGGGTGCTGGCTGATTTCTCTGCCAGGTGATCCTCCGCCTCGAAACGAAGCAAGACGAATACCACGCAGAGTTGTTGTGGCCGACTGGAGTTATTCTGCGAGAATGCGTGGCGATGGTGATCCGTCCGGCAACAAACGCCGACATCCCCGCTCTTTCCGAACGGCCTGTAGTCGCCTCGTTTGAATCGGCTGATCAGCCTGAACTGGAAGCGTTCTTTCAGAATGTGTGGCAGGACGCGCCGTTTCCATTCGACCCCGACGGCGCACACGCCGATCTTCGGTTGATTGCGACCGCCTATCAGGTGGATGGCGGCGGCTTCTGGCTCATGAAGGACGCTGAGGAGATCGTCGGCACCATTGCCGTTCGTCGCCTCTCCCACGACGTAGCGGAGATCAAGCGGTTCAATATTCTCCGTCAGGAACGAGGGCGCGGCTTCGGTGAGGCGTTGCTACGCCATGCCATTTCGCACGCCAAGAACGAGGACTTTCGAGCGGTGCGACTCGACACCTTTCGTGATGGCGGGCCAGCCGTTCATTTGTTCAGGAAGCAGGGTTTTGTCGAAATCGCTCGCTATAACGACAACCCCCACGCGGGCTTCTTCATGGAGTTGGACCTTCGGTAGGGAGGCGAACGTGAAGCTCATTGTCGTTCGTCACGGCGAAACGGAATGGAATCGGCAACGGCGAGAGCAGGGCCATCTCGACAGTCCCTTGACTGAGAATGGTGTCCGACAAGCAGAGGCGCTCGCCCGACGCTTGGGCCATCTCACAATCGACGCCCTATACAGCAGTGACCTGGGCCGTGCGGTCCAGACTGCCGAAGTCATTGGCGCCGCGTGCAAGCAGCCGGTTCGCCTGGATCAGCAACTGCGGGAGCGCCACATGGGAGTCTTCCAAGGACTTACCTGGGACGAAATGTCCTTACAGTTTCCGCAGGAGCGAGCGGAATACGAGCGGACTGGATTCTTTCGGACGATTCCAGAGGGTGAAACTGCGGAAGAGCGCCGTGATCGAAGTATTCGGGTCCTCACTGCCATAGCTGAACGTCACCCACACGACACCGTAGTCGTCGTGACGCATGGCGGGTTTCTCATGGGATTCCTGGAGTTCGTCCTTGGGATTCCGTCCGGCAGCGGCACGCGGTTCAAGAAAGACAACGGTAGCTTCAACTCGTTTGAATACGACGGGTTAGGGTGGTGCTTGCGAACGTGGAACGATCTCAGCCACCTCGAATCGAACTCTGCGCCGATGTGGATCATGATTTCTGGCCCCTATCGGTCTGGATCTTCCGATCCGACGACCTGGGCGAACAACCTCGAAGCGTTGAACCGCGCCGCGTATGCAGTCTTCAAGAAGGGACACGTCCCGATCATCGCGGTGAATCTCGCCCTGCCGATCATCAACGCCGCGGGCGCGGAGACGTATGCAGACATCATGATGCCGCTGTCGCTGAGTTTGGTTGAACGGTGTGATGCGGTGCTGAGAGTTGGTGGCGCTTCAAAGGGTGCGGACCAGGAAGTGCAGGCGTTCCGGGCGCGGGGGATGAGGGTGTTTCAGTCGCTTGACGACATCCCGGTCTCGATAGGTGGTGGGGACGATGAGTGACGACTACTACTGCGAGTTCATCCTGAGCGGGCAGGTGCCAGTCGATGTGGTCGTTGAAACCGACCGCGTGCTGGCTTTCCATCACGTCTTCCAGACCTGGGACACTCACTTCGTCATCATTCCCAAAGAACACGTTCGTAGCCTGAGCGAGGTGGATGACCCCTCCTTGCTAGCAGAACTGTTTCAGGTTGCCATTCGCATCATCCGCGAGCGGCGGCTGAGCGAGACCAACTACAAAGTCATCACGAATGGTGGCTCCTACCAGAGCAACAGGCATCTCCACATTCACCTTGTCTCCGGGAAGCCACTGGATGCCAACAATTTCTACGCCAAAGGCGAGATGGCGGTCTGAACCTGTAGCGGCTGAATGGAGAGCGCATGATTCTTGAGGTTGCAGGACTGGGCGTTCGGCCGGGACTGAGCCCGCGTTCGAGGCTGCCTTCACCGAAGCGACACCCATCATCTCCGCCATCCCTGGCTTCATCTCGCTTGAACTTCAACGCTGCCTTGAGCGGCCCAGTCGCTTCATCCTTTTGGTCCGATGGGAGACGTTAGAAGATCATATGGTCGGTTTCCGGCAGTCCGCTGACTACCCTCGATGGGCGGCGCTCCTGCACCACTGCTACGATCCGTTTCCGGTCGTTGAGCACTACTCGGCGGTCGCATCAATCGAGTGAGGATGTCAATGAGCGTCGCCGATGTCTCTAAGAACAATCCGGTGGTGAACACTCTCTTCTATCCAAGATGAGCATCGTGTATCGCCTGGGTGGTCCACTCGACGCCGAGGCCGCATCGCGGCTCGCGCAGCGGGCGAAGGCGAATTGGGGTTATCCGTCTGAGTGGCTATTGATCTGGCGCGAGGCGTTGACGATCAAGGCGGAGTATCTCGAACGCCATTGGTCAGTCGTCGCGGTTGACCATGAGGCGCTCGTGGGAATCTGTGTCCTTGAAGCACATCACGACAAAGCCGAGATCGGTCATTTGTGGATTTCGCCCGAGCATCAGCGCCGTGGTATCGGGAGAACCCTCATCCATCGAGCGTTGCGAACCGCACAGATGAATGGCTACACGCAGGTCCGGGTCGAGTCCGATCCGTTCGCTGAGGCGTTCTACGTTCGCCTGGGCGCTCGGAGAGTCGGGAGTGTATCGGCGCCCATGCCAGGAATGGATCAACGGGAGCTGCCCGTCCTATCGTTCGCTGGGCCCGACGATCCGCTAGGTGCCGTTTAGGGTCGGTAGCTTGGGGTCCAAGGGTCACGCTTCCCGTCCCAGTCCGAGTAAGGCGTGCAGATCGCCCAACTCCTCGATCACCGCGTCAGCCTCAACAAGTCTTGAGACGAGTGAGTCGCGCCGCCACACTGCTCGCATCCCCGCAGCCCGCGCTCCAGCGATGTCTACTTCTGGGTGATCCCCCACGAAGACAGCACGACGAGGTTCGACGCTCAGTCCCTCCAATGCCCGGTGGAATATTCGGGGATCTGGTTTGCTGATGCCCTCCGCGTCGGAAATCAACACCATGTCAAACATGGGCAAGAGGGCTAAGCACTCCAGTTTTCGACTCTGCATACGAACCGAACCGTTCGTGATGAGCCCGAGCTTCAGGCCTGATTCACGCAGCGAGGATAGCGTCTCGGCCGCATCTGGAAAGAGGACGCACGAAGGTGGGAAACCGTCGCGGTAGTCAGTGAGCATCTCTTCGGCCAAATCGGACGGAAGATTCAACTGCTCAAGCATCCCGCTGAACATCCCCTTCCGTGGGCCATACCCATCGCGATCCAGCTCTACGAGAACCCGGACGTAGCGGTCCACGTCTATCGCGTCGTGAACGGTCGGAAACCGCTCCCACTGCACTCGAATGAAACGCTCGAAACTCTGACGACGGTCAAGCAAGGTCCCATCAAGGTCGAAGATCACTGCTTGAATGTCAGTCAGCATTGACGCCCTTCGAGCCGACCCACCTTGTTGTCTGCTGTCCGCGTGGAACGTGGCGATGCGAATTATAGGGTCAGCTAAAGGCGGCTCACTACCTCATCGAGATGGTCCTCGACCGAACCGCTGCCTTCGAGCCGCAGGACCGGACATGAACGCGATGCAAGCCATGCCTCATGACGCGCTCGACTCCTGCCTTCGGGAGGCCCGTCTTCGTATTGAGAGGCCCAGGTTAGGAATGCCTCATCGACCGACCCCAGGTTCCGCAGCTCACGAGCGCGAAGGCGGGCGAGGCGAACGTCGGTCTCTACCAGCAAGAATACGATGAGGGTGAAGGAGTCTTCCAGCTTCGCGCCATATCCCATCACTGAACCCGAGACCACCGACGACGGTGTGGCGGACAGCGCATTCAGGATCAGCTTCAATCGTTCATCGGCTGGGCGTTTGTCCCGATACGGAGGGTCTGTCGGAAGCCAGTAGTAGTCGTCGGCGTCGATGTGCTGAGCGCCCAGCTTCTCCGCGAGGGCTTTGCCAAGCGTGGTGGTGCCCGATCCTGACGCGCCTGTGATGAGAATGGGGGCGGTGCTCATTGCGAAGCCGACGAACTGCGAAATCATGCAGCCCCAACCGAGCCTATAGCTCCACGCCCAGCGCCAAGCTTGGGGCCCTCTTCTAAGGCGGAGAATGCGTCAGCGGGCGGCGTGGTCACATTCACAGCGCAATTGCAGCACGTAAACAGTTGCCAGTTAACGACTTGAAGGCGGTTGTCCTGCTTAGGGAAGCACCTTGTTTTCCATATACTTAAATGGTGCCTTTCACCCTCACTCTCACCCTCGCGGATCTGATTCAAGGGGGTCCGCTGGTGCTCGCCTTGGTGGTATTGGTCTACGCCATCAATCGAGGCTTTGAGGTCACGGTGAAGGTGCCTCCTGCTCGCCGCAAATAGGATTCGCGACGACGCCTCACTTAGACTCCTCCGATGAAATGTGCGTGACGGGCGCCTTTCGAGAACGACGGGCTGAATCGGCTGCACGCGGAGGCGTTCCAGCATCCCCTCACCGACCACGACTGGTGGAGTCAGGTGAGTCGGTGGAGCCTCGGATGGGTCGTTGCCCAAGGCGAGAACGAACTCGTCGGCTTCGTCAACGTCGCGTGGGATGGCGCGGAGCACGCGATCATCCTCGACACCATGACGGCGGCACACAGACGGCACCAGGGGATTGGCCGCGAGATGGTGGCAGTAGCGGCCTCGAACGCCGCTGAAGCTGGGTGCCAATGGCTCCATGTCGATTGCGAGCAAAGCCTCTGGCCCTTCTACCGGGACGCTTGTGGATTCAACGCCACAAGTGGTGGCCTGCTTACTCTACGGCACAGTCTGACGGCCCTGGGGGCTCGCGGTAGAGGCAGGTATTCCCGTCTCCAAAATGTCTCCACGACCGGGGAAAACGCGAGGGGACGGAAGAGAAGGACAGAGGACGACTGAAAGACCTTCAAACACCTTCACGGCAACGGGTTGCGACCACAACACGCACGCCATCAGTTACTTGCAAAGCCTATACAATTGGGGTTCGAGACCCGTCACCCACCCCACTTAACTCACTTCCTGGCAAGATTTCCGGTCTAGCGACAGCCCCGTCTTGACGCTCACGCCACTCAGGCGAGGTAGCTGCCGCCGTTGACGTGGAGCGTCTGGCCGGTCACGTAACGCGCGGCGGGGCCGCAGAGAAAACGGACCATCGCGGCGACGTCGGCCGGTTCGCCTCGACGCGACAGCAGCGTCGTGGGCCTGGCGTGATGCGACGGCGCGCCCCCAGACGTCGAACGGGCATCGCGGATCGTGTTGATCAAGCCAGGCGCCACGCAGTTCACCGTGATGTCGTGCGGGGCGAGGTCGTGCGCGAGGGCTCTGGTCAGTCCCACGAGCCCGGCCTTGGCGGCCAGAACGTGCGCACGGCGTGAGGCGCCGAGGTGCGCGGACAGGCCCCCGATATTGACGATGGCGCCGCCGGACCCACCGCTGACCATGTGCGGCATGGCCGCATGGCAACACAGGTAGGCACCGTCGAGCGTCGTGGCGAGCACCTCGCGCCACTCGGCATAGCCAAGATCAGCGAAGTCGACCTCGCGCCTGATGGCCGCGTTGTTGACCAGGATGTCGACCCCGCCGAACGCGTCAGCGGCAGCGCCGATGACCGCGGCGGCACCCGATGGTGTCGACACATCTGCCAGCGACACCGCTGAAACACCACCGAGCGCGCGGATCTCCTGGGCGACTGCCTCGGCCTCGGCCTGCGACGTGCGCGCGTTAATGAGGACGGCTGCGCCGCCCCGGGCCAGTTCCATCGCGATTTCGCGGCCGATATTCCTGGCGCTGCCGGTGACGATCGCACGACGACCCGCAAGTTCGTGCCCAGTGATCCTCGCAGTCATCCTCGAAAGACCTCCATGGCGTCGAGCGTCGGCGCCCCGAAGATGCCTTCGACCAACGTGAGCCAGTCGGCCGCCCTCTGCGGGCTCCAGCCCCCGAACCGGGCGTTGTCGAGACACTTGGCGTCGAGTTCGGTCGAGGTCAAAGGGGCGCGAGCCCCGCCGCGCATGAACGGCTGGCGGAACTCGCGCGTGCTCCCATCGGCGAGCACGGCACGTAAGTGGCCCGTGAACGCACGGGGGTACTCGTCGGCCGGATTGACCTGATAACGAATCTTGCCAGCCAGGGCCAGCAGGTCCCTGTCGTGAACGCGAGTGTCGGTGAACTGCGCGAATCCCGCGCGACCATCGAGGAAGCCAACGGCCATGCAGTACGGCGTGCTGAACTTCGCCGCGTAGCCGGTGGGTGGACGGTGCTTCACGTCCAGCGGTTCCCAGAGTCGGTGAACGGTGCCTTCCCCCACCTCGCACACGATCTCCCGAATCTCGTCCGGGCGGACACCTGACTCCGCCAGGGCAATGGCGCAATCGATGAACGGCTGGGTCATCGTGCCGCAGGCGTAGGGCTTGAATGCCAGATCCTCGGTCACCCAGCGTGCACCGAGACCCTCGGTCAGCGCGTCGAAGCGGGGCGACACAGAAGGCGCGAAGGCTCGGTAGAACCCGTGGGCGCCATCGAGCACGGTGCGCGGGCCGACAAATCCCGCGCGCGCCATCAACGCCGCGCGCACCCCGGACTGCGCCGACCATCCGGCGTGCATGCGTTTGGTCCAGGTGCCCTCTGCCAGGTACTCGATGATTCCCGACGCCATGCTCCCAGCGATACCCAATGCCGAGGCGATAGACGCAGCCGGAAGTTGAAGCGCCGCGCCGACCGCACCGGCGGCGGCGACAGCACCGTAGACAGCGGTCGGGTGGAACCCGGCCTTGTGCGCGCCCATCGGCGCAACCAGGCTCATCCGACACAGCAACTCGACACCCGTCACAATACCGACCAGCAGCCGATCGCCTGACAGGCGCTCGCGCTCACAGACCGCGAGCAGCGCCGGGACGATCACTGCCCCCGAATGCACGGGCCCACCCTCGAAGGTGTCGTCGAAGTCTTCACCGTGCGCAGCCGTACCGTTGACGAGCGCCGCGTCAGCAGTCGTGAACGCTCCGCTATGGCCAATCGCCGTACACCGCCCCACGCCCTCCGCAGAAGCCAGGACTGCCGATACGTAGGCCTCGTGCCGTGCAGCGACGCACAGACCTCCCACATCCACGAGCAGCCGGCGTGCCACCTCTCGCACAGGGCCAGGCACGTCAGCCGGCGCCAGCGCGGCCAGCCACTCTGAGACGACGACCGCAACCGGCGTCGGGTTGATTCCTCCGCTCATACCGACGCCTCCTCCTTCGAGCGGGACCGCCTGACAAGTGACCCGACCACGAACACGAGCGCCAGCGCGAGCAGAGATGCCGAGACCGGGTTGCTCACAAACGTGGTGTAGTCGCCGCTCGACAAGACAAGCGCCCGCCGATAGTTAGACTCCACCATGAAGCCCAGCACGACGCCAAGGACCATAGGCAGCACCGGCACCTGGAAGTACCGCATTCCATAGCCGACGACACCGAACGCGAGCGCGGCCCCGACGTGGAACAGGCTGGCTTCGATCGAGAACACGCCCGATACGACCAGCGCATAGATGAACGCCATCAGATACGGCTTGGGCCGCCCGACCAGCCAGATGCACGGCCCCATCATCAGGTAGCCGACAATCACCATCGCCACATTCGCCGCCAGCAAGCCGGCATAGAGCGACGACACGACGTCGCCGTGCTGGACAAACAGCATGGGGCCCGGAATCAGGCCGTGCATGAGGAAGCCACCGAGCAGCACCGCCGCCGAGTTCGAGCTCGGGATCCCCAGGCTCAGCATCGGGATGAGCGCGGTGCACGCGACCGTATTGTTCGCGGCCTCAGGGGCGGCCACGCCTTCCGGTGAACCGTGCCCGAACTCCTCCTTGTGCCGTGACCATCTCCGTGCTTCGTTGTAGGCAAGAAACGATGACACCGTCCCTCCCCCACCCGGGATGATGCCTTCGAATGTGCCGATGACTGATCCGATCAGCTGCGGCACCGCGAGTCGCTTCCACATCGCCGGACTCGGAATGCGAATGCGCGGGCGTTCAGTGGCCTGCGCCCATCCCGGAGCACCGCTCTGCTCGAACAGCTCAGCGATGGCAAAGACGCCAACCATGACAATGATCGTGGGAATGCCCCCAAGCAGCTCGGGACTACCGAAGGTGAACCGGCTGGTGCCGGTGACGGGATCGGTGCCGATTGACGCGATCATCAGGCCCAGCACGCCAGCAATGAGCGCCTTGAGCAGCGACTCCCTCGACAGCGACGCGATCACGCTCAGGCCCAGAATACCGAGCGCGAAGTACGCGGCCGGCGTGAACGCGAGCGCGACACCCGACAACGGTTCGGTGAGCAGGACCAGGACGGTCAGGCCGAACAGCCCTCCGACAAACCCCGAGTACAAGGAAATGCCGAGGGCCTCGCCCGCCTTCCCCTGCAGCTTCATCATGTGGCCATCGACGACCGTGGCGGCGGCCGCGTTGGTACCAGGCGTCCGAATCAGGATGGCCGGAATCGACCCTCCGTACTCGGCGCCGACGTAGGTCGACGCGAGCAGGACGACCGCCACCGCTGCGTCGAGTCCAAAGGTGAACGGCAGCAGGAGCGCCATCGTGATCGATGGCGAGATACCCGGCAACGCACCACCGAGGATGCCCCAGGCCACACCCCCGAACGCCGCCGGGACAATCGACCAGAACCCGTCGGTCACGCCTCACCCAGCAGACGTTCGAGCCACGCACCAACCGGGTGATCGATCCCGAGCACCTGGACGAACACCAGCCAGAGAACGATCGCGCCCGAGATCCCGACCAGCACGACGCGCCGATCGAGTCGACCGCCTTGATAGTAGGAGGTGCCAATCAGCAGCCCGGCGATGGCGACCGGATAGCCCACCCACGGAACGAGCAGGATGTAAAGGACACCGATGACCAGCAGGCCAAGCACCCGGGCAAGCACCGCTGGAGACACGACCGGTCCCGCTTTGGCGTGCGCGGACTCTCGGCGCACCAGCAGGAGAACGGAGAGCAGGGCCAACCCTGCAGCGTACGCCGTGGGCAGACCCCGAGGCCCCACGACGTCCGCCAGGTCGCTGGCAGGAATCGCCCGGGCTGCCAGGTAATAGACCGTCGCCACGCCGAGCAGGACGATGCCGAGCGCCTTGTCGCGAGTCACCGGATGGCGCCGGACTCTTTGAGAAAGCCTTCGGTCTGGCGGACGAACTCGTTCATGAACCGCACGTACTCGGCATGCGGCAGGAAACCCGGCTGAAGGCTGTTGGCCGTATACACCGCCTTGTACTGCGGGTCGGCGAGCAACTTCGGGATGGCGGCCTCGAGGGCGGCAATCACCGCAGGTGGCGTGTTCTTCGGACCAGCCAGGCCACGGAACTTACGGACGGAGAGGTCGATGCCCTGCTCTTTCACCGTCTTGACACCCGGGAGCGCCGGCAGCGCCGAGTCGCCCACGATGGCCAGCACTCGAAGACGCCTGGCATCGAGCTGGGGCCGCAGCTCCTGCAGCTCACCGATGCCCATGTCGAGGGTTTGATTGAGTACGTTGATCAGCATGTCGCCGCCACCCTCGAAGGTCGCGATGGCTGGATTCACCCCGGCGCGCTGCTTCAATCGTTCAAGCGTCTGTCTCTCGAGCGAGGCCGGATTGGCGGCACCCCATCGGCCACGGCCGGCGCGTGCGGCGGCAATCACATCCGCCAGCGACTGGTACTTGGACCCGGCAGCGGTGTAGAGCACCTCCGGGTCATAGAACACATTCACCAGTGGTTCGAGGTCCCGGTAGGTTGACGCCGGACGGCTGAGGAGCGACGTGTACACGTAGGTGGGAGTCGTGGCGTAGAGCACGCCACCGTTGGGGCGAGACTTGGCCACCGCTCCGACCGCGCGCGCACCGCTGCCTCCGGCGACGTTGTCCACGACGACACGCACGCCCATGAGGCGCGAGAGGTGCGGCGCCATCTCGCGCAGGAACACGTCGCTGCCGCCACCAGGGCTCGAGTGCGTGGTCAGCATCAGCACGCGGGCTGGATAAGGCGCCTGCGCAGATACCGTCACCACGGCAACAAGTACTGCACACAGCGCCGACACTGCGGGAAGGAGTCTCAACAGGGACACACTATGCCGGATGGTCGCGAGGCCTGTCCAGCCACGCGCGGAATGGACCGCGGATCCTGTGCGCATGATGGCTTCCCTTCCCCCGGAAGGGGACGCCGGAGGCGAGGCTGGAGCGTGCGAGAATAACTGTGATGGCCGCCATCGTGCGCTCAGCCCGGTTCCGGCGTCTGGCTCGTGCGGCAGCGCTCCTCGCGCTGTCCACACTCGTCGTTGATTCCGCGGTCGCGCCCGCCCGCGCTCAGTCGGGCGCACCCAGCGCGGCGCCCTGCGACATTCGAACCACCGAACGCGTCGTGGCTATCGGCGATGTCCACGGCGCGCACGCGCGGTTCGTCGAATTGCTGCGTACGGTGCGCCTCATCGATCAGCGCGATCGCTGGATCGGGAACCGCGCGATCCTCGTCCAGACGGGCGACATCCTCGACCGCGGCGCGGACTCTCGGAAAACGCTGGACCTGCTGCGCCGCCTGGAGCGCGACGCGGACCAGGCCGGTGGCAAGGTCTATGCGCTCCTCGGCAATCACGAAGTCATGCGAATGATCCGCGACTGGCGCTATGTCAGTGCGGGAGAATACGCGGCGTTCCGCCGGGCCGACTCCGCCGACACGCGTGACCGGGTGTATGAGGCGGCACTCGCTCAGGCTGAAGAATCAGCACGGGCCGACAAGCGCCGCCTCGACGTGAACGCGTTCCGCGACCAGTTCATGAAAGACGTGCCGCTCGGCGCGATCGAGATGCGCCAGGCCTTCTCGAGTGACGGCGAGTACGGACGATGGCTGCGGACGCACGTCGCGATGGTGCAGATCAACGGCGTGGCCTTCGTCCACGGGGGCGTGAGTCCGGCGCTTGCGTCTCTCGGATGCGCCGGCATCAACGCCGCGGTGGCGAAAGATCTCGCGGAACCTTCGCCGACGCTCGCTCAAGGCCTGGCGATGTTCTCGTCACAGGAAAGCGGACCGCTCTGGTACCGCGGGCTGGTCACCGAACCGGAAACGTTGACGCCACAGGTGCCGGCGGTGCTGAGGGCTCTCGGCGTGCGCGCCATGGTGGTGGGTCACAGCGTGAGTTCGACGCTCCGGGTCGCCACCCACTACGAAGGCCGGGTGATTCAGATCGACACGGGCATGCTTGGCGGCGCGGTCTACAGGAACGGACAGCCATCGGCGCTCGAAATCGTTGGCGAGACGTTCACGGCTGTCTACCTCAACAGCCGTGACGCGCTCCCGACGCCTCAGCCTTAGCGCTTCGTATACAGAACCCGCGCTTCACTCGTTGCAGCAATCTTCTTGTCGAACAGTGCGACGATCAACCCTGCGCGCACAATCAGCGGGTCTATCTCCAGCTCAGTCAAGCTGTCACCAACGGCCGCCTTCACACTGGCGGCGGTCAAACCTCGCAGGGCCGTCAGCAGACCCCTGTCCACCCGCTCGAGCCTGGCCGGATTGCGGAGCTCGGTACTGCGACGAAATGCACGCGTGTGGTCGACCATCCACATCTTCCAGTCCCTGGTCCACAGCGAGTTGCCGATGTTGCGATCGGTGTTGTCGATCAACTGGTCGAACACGCGCTGGATGTGCACGAAGCTGGCAAATCGCTGCGGATCAGGACCGGTGGACTTGGCCTTCAATCGGCCGCCCTCATCGAACATCACGTCATCGAGCCACCACGTGTGCGCGGCCGGAGCTCCCTGAAACGGCCGCGCGACCGACATCGGCACGTTGTCGAGACCCAGCATGACCGCCAGACGATAGGCCGCGATGTTGTAACGAAACGTGTCCTTGAAGTCGAGTTCGACGCCCTTGGGCGTCTCAAAGGTTGCCCGCGATTCATCGATGGTCTGAATCTGGACGTCGTGCGTCAGCTGGCCGTCCGTGAACGTGGCGCGTCGCGTGCCGGTAACGCCCTGCCGCACCGTCTTGAGCGACACAAAGCGCGCATTGAGCAGAAACTGCTCCATCTGCTCCGGCGTCAGGCTCGGAGCCGCGATCACCGCCGGCGCCGCGGACTGTGCCACGGCCACCGTCGGGCCGTACCAGAGGAGGATCAGAACGAGTGTGGCGACGCGCTGAAAGGCCATCATAGGGACTCCCGGTGACAGAAGTGACGACGCGAGCGGATTCTAGCCCAGCAGGCCCGCCGTGCGCATCAATGCCCGTCCGGGGCTCCCTGACCCAGTCCTTCAGTCCTGAGCGCCCCGGCGAAGACCGCTCTCAGGAAGGTCAGATCGCTCGCCAGCAGGGCAAAGAGATCCTGCGCGTCGATCTTGAGCACAATTCCCGGCGTCGTCGCCGTGATCACGGGTCGGGATCCAGACCCACCAAGAGCCTCATAGAGTCCCACCGCGTCTCCGGGCCGTGCGATGACGATGGACCCGTCTGGACGACTGACGCTGAGCGCACCCTGAGCAACGAAGCAGATCGCCGGGTTGCCGGCGTCCAACGGCAGGGTCGACCCCGCCTCAACCGGCACCTCACGCGCAAGCGCTGCGAGCGGAAGCATCTGCGCTGGACTCAGCACCGAGAACAGCGCGTGGCGGTGGAGCAGCCGCACATGGTCGCGCGGAAGGCCTGCGGCGACGGCCCGTACCGGCTCGAACGCATCCTGGCCGCTGGCAATCGCACCGCCGGTGAACCCGCCACGCGTTTCGCCGAGCATCTTGAATACCCCGCGAGCCATGTCCACGTTGTCGGAGAGCAGCGTCAGACATTCTTCCCGCGTCAGTGAGAGGCTCACGACGCCGTCGATCACCTGTATCCCGGCATGCATTGGCGCTCCAGCCAGGATCTGTTCGAACCCGAGCGCCGCTGGGGCATTGATCCGGTCGCCCCCCTCTGTCTGCACAGACCCCTCGACCAAGAACTCGAGCGTGTCCGGCTGGACGCCACCGCGATACAGGTGGCGGCCTCGCTCGTAGCGAGCCTGTCGCGCGGTCCCTGCGAAGCGGAACAGCTCGTCGACCGACACGTAGTCGAACATCGACAGGCGACGAAGCTGATCGGCCAGCGCGACGGTGGGCAAAGGGCTGAGACCCTCGCCGCGCTCCCCTGCCAACGCGGTCCGGGTTGAAAGAGCCCACGTCGCCGTGTCGCTCGCGCACCAGTTACTCTCGACTCGATGCGTCTTCACGAACTCGAGATCGTCGGCCAGCTCCCAGCGTCCGGTCGCTGCCGTGAAGTGAATCGCTGCGGCCGCCATCACCGGATCGTCGTCATGAATCAGCTGGGCCAGCGTGTCATCGACGGCGCGGACCCGCAGGCCGAAGAGCGCGCTGATCTGCCGTAAGCGTTCAGCGTCCGGCATCTCCTCGACCATCAAGAGGACCCGCTTTCGAAGTGAGCCGGCAACGACGTTGTCCAGGTATTCTGCGGCGCCGGCCCGCTGGCGGGCGTCGCCGTGCTTCAGGACCGACCACACGGAAGCGAGATCCATGGCGGGGTACATCAGCGCCAACAGCCGAAAGATCCGGTCGAGTGTCCGCTGCTGCTTCTCATCGAGCGCCCTGGCGAGCAGGGTTCCGCCGATTTCCTTCGCGCCTCGCTTCATGCTCGCATGAAGAGTGTGCGCGTTGAAAAAGCGCCTGGCCTCGTCGAGCGTCAGCGCGTCGAGCCTCTCGCGCGAGACAGTCAATCCTGGATGCCGACGATGCAGTGACTCGATCGCGGCGATCGTCTTGTAGCGCATGAATCCGTCGGCCGATGACAGCGTCGCCACGAGCGAGTCCATCGCCGTTTGACTGGGAAAGTGTGCGAGTGTCGCCGGGATGCGCCGCCGGACCCAGAGGTCCTCGCCCTCTTCGTTCAGAAAGTGCACAAGAACACCAATTGCGTGATCCCCGTAGCCCAGGATGGCATCGCGCGCATCGTCTTTCAGGCGACGGTTCCCGAGCAGCGACACCAGCGCGGGCAGGTAGAGCGCGCGGTCGTCGGCACTTCTCCGAGTGCTGGCGATCGCCGCCCGCGCGACCTCAACGTCGGCGTCAAGAACGAGTGGAATCAGAATCCGACGAATCCGCGTATTGGTGACGTCCGCGAGGGCGCGCGCCACCTCCAGCCGAATCGCAGCGGCCTCCTCACGCGAATCGTCCGCGAGACGCCGCAATGCGTCAGCGGCCGCGTCCTGGTCGGCCTGGTCGGCAACATCCGACAAGACGACTGCCGCAGTGATCGCGAGACGGGGGTCTTCACCTGCGAGGTAGTCCCGCATCAGCGTGGTGGCATCCTGCCCCTTGATGATCGCCACCGCACGCGCGGCCGAGACGCGCACGTCCGGATGATCATCGACCAGCAGGCGCTCCGCCATCGGCAGCCACCGTATTGCCAGATCGGGCTTCAGCGCACCGACCGCCTGAAGTGCCCGCGCCCGCACTGCTCCTGAGCCGTGGTGCAGCAGCAGCGGCGTCACCAGGTGACGCTTGCCCAGGGATTCAAGAAGGTCGATGGCATAGAGCACGCGCGACTCTTCCGGATGCGCGAGTTCCTCGACCAGCAGTTCCACCGTCTGAAGGTCGGCGTGCGGCGCTCGTATGTCCGCCGCAGCGACGTCGTGCCGAATGAGGCTTCGACGGAACGACGCCAGATACTCGCGCCGGGCCTTGACGGCCATCACCGCCCACACCGCCATCAAGGCAAGGCTGGCGTAACTCAATTGCCGCCACGTCAGCGCCAGACCCCACGGCTTGATCAGCACGAGCAGGAGCAGCGCGCCGACCGCCTTGGCGAACCGGTCCATCGTCACATCGATGAACGGCTTGGCACGGTGCTTCACCCCGGCGGGTAGGGGCAGGAAGAGAATCTCTCTCGTGGTCTTGTCCACCGTGTAGCGCAGAGACGTGTCGAGCACACGGGCGGCAGCAGGCACCCACAGGGCGCTGTTCAGCAGCATCGCGATGCCCATGCCACCCAGGCCGACAGGAAGTATGAGCAACGCGAACCCGATGCCGAGCAGGCCGTGGATCCGGCTGGTCAGGAGCACCTGAATCGCGAAACCGATCAGAGAGAGATACACAGTTACCTGGGCCAGCAGTTGCGTGATGCCGTCGACCTCCGATTGCCCCAGGCTGGCCTCGGCGGCCATGTTGAGCTGCTGTTCGACAATGGCACCGCCGATGGCGGCGCAGCCGATGATCACGGCGATGAGCTGAAGGTGCCGGGAATTGCGGAGCAGCGAGATGGCTTCGGTGCCACCCACTCCGGCTTCCGTCTCGGCGGCGCTGGATGTGCCCGCTGCCGACTCGCGACGCAGAATGATCAGGACGAGTCCGATGCACAGAAGCATCACCGCGGACGCCACGAGCAGCAGGTTCACCGTTCCGACTTCGTCGACGATCGTCGCGGTAATCCCGGCCCCCATTGCGCCACCGATGCTGGCGCCGCCGCCGATCAGGCCGAACAGCCGCTTGGCGTGCCTGGCATCGTAGATGTCGTTGGCCAGCGTCCAGAACTGACTAATCAGGAGGATCCCGAGGATCTGTCCGAGCACGTACAGCCCGACCGACGCTGCGTCGAAGCCTTCGATGAAGAAGAACCAGAGGACCAGGAGCAGCGCCACGAGCCCGGCCTGCGTCACCGGGATGGCCCAGCGCTTCGGAACGCGCCCGATCACCCTCGAGTAGCCGTGCATGACCACACCGATGAGGAGGCCCGCGGCGAGTTGAACCCACGGCAGGTTATCTGCGCCGAGGTCCGAGATGAACTTGGACCGCGTAACCGGCTTGATGATGTTGTAGGCGGTCATCGCCAGAAACGAATAGGCGAACATCAAGGCCGCGGTGGTGCCCTCGCCCTCGCGCAACTGGACGAAGGGAGACACAAGACGCCGAATCAACGGACGCATCGGATGGCGCCAATACTACGAGAAATTCCAATCCGGTGCCGGCTGCACCGATCGGGGATGTTGTCTGCACACGGCCGTCAGGTACGGTGCGGGGTGCCCTATAATTCCGGTGCGAGACTCGCGGACCACCCCATCCAACGCTGGCCATGAAGCACCCACGCTTCGCCCCCATCCTCTGTGCGCTGCTGATCGCCCAGAGCAGCCTGAGCGCTCAAAGTGGAGCGCCGACGGTACCAACCCCACCAGGAATCCTGCCCGGCAGCATCACCGCCGAGGACGTGCCGTATCCGTACCCGAGCACGTATTTTTCGATCACGACTCAAGGGCAGGAACTGCGCATGGCCTACATGGACATCGCGCCGACCGCTCCTCCGAACGGGCACACGGTCGTGCTGCTGCACGGCAACAACTTCGCCGGGTTCTACTTCGGTGGGTTTGCCAACGCTCTGGCGGCGGCAGGCTTCCGGGTGATCGTCCCGGACCAGATCGGCTACGGCCGTTCGTCGAAGCCCACGACGATTCAGTACAACTTTCACGAGTGGGCCAGGAACACCAGACTTCTCATCGGCAGCCTGCAGATTCCACGGGCCATGATCGTCGGCCACTCGATGGGCGGCATGCTCGCCGCGCGCTTCGCGACGCAGTATCCGTCGCTGACCGAACGCCTCGTCCTCTACAACCCGATTGGTCTGACGGATGCGCGCTTCGCGCGACCGTGGGCCGGCATCGATGAGGCCTACAAGACGACGCTGGGATCCAGCTATCAGTCAATTCGCGCTGGCCTGATGCGCTACGTGGCTCACAAGCCCGGCGCCTGGAACGATGCCTTTGAGCGTTACACGCGCATTCGCTACGCATGGACGCTTGGCGCCGAGTGGCCGCGTCTGGCGATGGTGCAGGCCCTCATCAGCCAGGTGCAGTATCTCGACCCTGTCGTGTACGACTGGTCGCACATACAGGCGACGACGCTGGTCTTCGGCGGAGCCGAGGATTACCTCGCGGGAACGCCCGCCGAATTCCAGGCACGCATGAAGTACATCTCGAGCACGATTCCGAACGGCAAGGCCAGGCTGCTCCTGCTTCCGGGCCTCGGCCACGTGCCACACCTCGAGTCGCCGGAGAAGACGCTGCCGCCGCTCATCGACTTTCTCAAGGACGGCGTCACGCCGTAGCGGGCCCTCCCAGACCCCTCCCTCGTCTACTG
>JBEBGV010000033.1:0-52259 GCA_040081265.1 Vicinamibacterales bacterium | reverse complement strand
CGCGCTGCGCGGAGTGCTGCCGACAGGTGGGTGGGCGCGGCCGCGGGCGGTGGTCTGGCAGGGGTGGCGGCCGGCGCCGCTGGAGGTTTGATTCTCGCCGCCGCGCCGGAGAGTGCGGCTCCGGTTGCGATCGCACCGGTGCTCGCCGTGATCGGCGGGGCCTGCGGCGGCCTGGCGGGCGCCGGTGTCGGGGCGGGTCTCTCGTTTGCCGAAGCCAGCTTACGCTCACGTCGGAGCCTGGCTTTGATGGGCGCCGCCGCGCTCGGTGGTGGCGTCGTTGGAACAGCCGTTCAGTGGTTTGCTCGATGGGGCCTGGCCGCGCTCGTCGGCCTCGACCTCGACATCGGAGGTGGGCTGGAGGGGCTTGTGATCGGGGCAGCGGCGGGAGCAGGTTACGCCATCGCGACCCGTCATACCGAGGGGGAGATGGCGGCGCCGCGTGGTCGAAAGCGCGTGCGTGCCGCACTCGTGACGGCCACCATCTGCGGCCTGGCCGGGCTTGCCCTCGCCCTCGCCGACCGACCGCTTGTCGGCGGGACGATCCACGCCATCGCAAACGCCGCTGGCGGGTCGCGCGCGACGCTGGCGCCGCTCGGACGGTTGATCGGCGAGCCAGACTTCGGTCCCGTTTCGCGGGCCATCATCGCGTTTGGCGAAGGGGCCACCTTCGGCCTCGGCCTCGCCTACGGGCTGATGCGTCGTCCGCCGCGCGCGCCGTAGCCACGAGCACCTCCCGATTCGCGCGGCGCTCACAGCGTTCGCAGATTCCGCAACGCCTGGGCGTACCCAAGTCTGCAAAAATCACCGACGTCTTGTGTGCCAGCGCCGATTCCGGCCGGATTCCTCCCGGAACGAACCCTGCGATCCGACGATGTAGAATCCGGGTCGTGCCGACCTGGTGGGAGCGAGGCGGAGAGATGCCGACACTCGAAGAGCGGGTGGCCTATCTGGAGGGCACCGTGGGTGAACACACTCGCGCGTTCGCCGACCTGCAGCACTCGATGGGCGACCTGCGCACGGGGCTCACCGATCTGCGGACCGACATGAACGGGCGGTTCGCCCAGGTCGATGCGCGCTTTACTCAGATCGACGGGCGCTTCAAGCAGATTGACGATCGCTTCACGCAGCTCGACGCACGCTTCACCCAGATTGACGGCCGCTTCGACCAACTCGATGGCCGATTCATCTGGCTGTTCGGCACGCAGCTCGCCGTGCTGCTGGCGGTCATCGCTGCTCTTGCCGGCGCCTACTACCGCTGAGGGTGACCTTCCTGTCCTACCGATATCTCACAAACCCTCACCGGCGTATGAAGACTCCGCCGGGGGTGTCGGTTATCGTCCTTCTCGCTCCTGCAGCATCTTGGTCATCAGGTCGATCTCCGACTGCTGGCTGATGAGCACCGCGCGCGCAAACGCGCGGACGACGGGCTGCTCCGAACGCTCGAGTACGGCCGTGGACATGTCGAGCGCTCCGCGATGATGCGTGATCATCAACGTGAGAAAGATGCGCTCGGCCGAGACGCCCGAGGCCGTCGACAGCTCAGTCATCTGTGCCGGGGTCGCCATCCCGGGCATCAGGGCGTTCATGCCGTGTCCGGTGTGGCCCATCCACGCCATCGGCGGCTCACTTCCGAGCTGATTCAGGCCCCACGCGGCGAGCCACCCATAGAGTTGCCCCGCCTGATGTCCTTGTGTCGTCGCGACGTCGTACGCCATCCGCCTCATGTCGGGATCGTCGGTGCGGTCGCGAACGAGCATGGCAAGTTCCACGCCCTGGAGGTGGTGCACCTGCATGTCGCGTGCGAACCCGGCTTCAGCGCTCGAGGTACCCGGCGTTACGGAGACTGCACTGGCTCGGCCGGCCCAGTACCCGCCGGCGCCAGCCACGAGGGCCGCGACGAGCGCCGCGACGAGGATGCGGCCCCCGCGCTGACCGTCAGGAGCGTCCCGGCCCATCGATGCCTCCCGTGCACAAGGCCCCAGGCTCGGGCACGTTCTGATTGCGCCAGTACTCCTCGAAGAACTGCGCGAAACGTGGATCGTCAGGAGTCTCCACACGCAACTGGGCGTTCCAGGCGCTGACGACGATGGGGGAGGGGAGTCCGACGTACGGTGACAGGACGACGTAACTCGAGGGCAGGTACTCACGCAGCGCTGCGAGTGTGTCCGCGCTGATCCCGGGGTCGTAGGTCACCCATACGGCGCCGTGCTCGAGCGAATGCACGGCGTACACGTTCGGCACCGACTCGGTGTAGATCCCGCAGTTGAGCCAGGTCGGGTGGTGCTCACCTCCTGCCGGCGGAATCTGCGGGTACACCACGGGACTTACCGTGTGCCCGGTTGGATTCCGGTAGAGCTGCACACCGTCGATTGACTCTCCCGACCCGCCGGCAGAGTAGCTGCCCTTCCTGGGCATCAACAGTGCGATGACCCCGGCCACCACGAGCGCGATGACGGTGTACTTGATCACGCGTTGCCGGAGCGCTGCCTGCTTGCGCTTGCGTGCCGCTCCTTCCTGTTTCGCGACACGCTCCTGCTTCGCGGCTTCCCGGTCTTCCGGCGGAACTCCACCCTTGCGGCCTCGGCTCACACAGCACCTCTCGTCATTCTGGTCACCCCTGACGAAGCATTATCACTGACTCGGCGGTCCCGTACCGAGGCCCGTCGGACGTGGGCCTGATCTGGGTAATTTTCCGGTGCTGTGCCAGGACGCTGCACTGTCTCGGCATATCATCCGGAGGGTGGACCGCACGCTCGACTCGACGCTGCTGCACATCACGCGTCTCCGCCTGACCGTGGACTACCCCGGGCAGATCCAGACGTGCCTGGACGCGCTGTCGGAGGACCAGATCTGGTGGCGACCGCATGAGCAGGCGAATGCGGTGGGCAACCTCGTGTTGCACCTGATCGGCTCGAACCATTACTACGTTGAACACGCCATCGGTGAGCACGTGCTCGACCGCGAGCGCGCCGCCGAGTTCACCGCTCGCGCGACGCGAACGAAGTCGGATCTGCAGGCCGGCTGGGACGCGTCGGTGAGGCGGACTCAGGCCGTGCTCGAGGGGCTGACGCCGTCGCAGATGGCCCAGGCCACTGAGCGAACAGGCCGCACGACGACCTTCGCGCAGATTCTGCTGCACGTCAGCCATCACAATGCCACCCACATGGGACAGGTGGTGTGGATCACAAAAATGCTCGCCCCTGGAGCGTTCGATGATCTGTGGATGAAGATGCGGACCAAGTGAGCGGTGCGCGAACTGTCGGCGTCGCCTCAGCGGGCGACAGCGTCGAAGATCGAGATGGAGCACGGCGATTCGGTGCCGGTTTGGCTGGCCCACGCCCACGTGGGCAGGCCCCGGGAGTCATGCGCTCAGCCAGCGGCAGGGGGAGGTAGTTACGGATGGGCTTACGCCTGTGGAAGAGTGGTTGAACCGCGCCTGCAGTGACCGGTGCGCCGAACCGATAGGCGGACAGGCGATACGGGTTCGCCGCAGGGGGGCGCCGCATGAACATTCTTTACATCGCGAAACAACGCCGGGCCGCGGAACTCGCTGCGTCGGCGCTCCCTGCCGTCGCACCGGATGTCGCCGTCGGATGGGCGGCCAATCTGGACGAGGGGCGGCGATGGGTGGACGAACATCGCGATGTCGCGACCATCATTGTTGAGGTCGGGTCCGACGTCCCAGGCTGCGAGGCGTTCATCCACGATGTGCACGCCAGTGGTGTTGCGGCGCCGGTGGTGGCGGTGTCGGCGACCGGACGAGGCTCAGAACTGTCGGCGCTCCAGGCCGTCGCGGCTGAGGTTGTCGAAAAGAACCCCTCCTTTCTCCACGACCTGCCCGGGATTGTGACGCGCGCGCTCGACCCCACCCATCCGACCTCCAGCCGCCCCCTTGTTGTGGCACGTCCAACTGATCGCCAGTCCGCCCTGGATGCGCAGCTGGTTGACGCGTCCACCTCCCTGCGCACGATCGAAGCGCGGCTGAACGATACGGTTGCCGCGATCGAACAGGTTCGCAGGGATCACGCCGCCGAGGCGACGGCGTGGGCCGAGCTTCACGAGCAACGCACCTCCGAGCTGGCCGAACGGGTGGCCGAGGTGGCCGAAGTCAGGCACAACCTCGAACAGCAGCTCGCCGACCAGGCGGTGGCGCTGCAACGTGTGACCGACCGTGCCGCGGAGGAGCGACAGGCGGCGCAGGCGCTGGCGTCGCGCCATGCAGAACTCGAGGCGCGTCTCGACGAGGGCGACCGAGCGCGCGCTGCGCTCGAGCAGCGGGGCGCCGAGTTGATCGCGTCACTCGAGCAGTCTCGTGACGACCGTGCCGCCGATGCCGATGCAGCCGCGGCTGTTCAGAGGCAGCTCGAAGGTCGCCTGGCCGACGCCGATGCCGCGCTGAGATACGTCGAGCACCGTGCGGCTGAGGCCGAAGCGGCGGCTCACCAGCAAGCCCTTGCGCAGCAGGCCGACCTCGAGTCGGAGCGCTCACGCGCCGCAGCAACTCGGCAGGCATTCGAGCAGCAGCTCGCCGACGCGGCAGCGACGCTCGAGCAGTCCGAGGCGCGTCGCGCGTCGGAGGGGCACGAGGCTGCGGTACGGCTGCACGAGTATCAGCAACAGGCTGAATCGCGGTTGGCGCAGGCTGCCGCCGCTATCGACACGCTGCACGTCACACAGGCCGAGCTGACCGCCGATCTCGAGGGCACCCGGCAGCGGGCTGCTGCCGAACGGCAAATGGCTGCCGATCACGCCGCCGAGCGTCAGGCGATGTTTGAAGGCGAACTCGCGCAGGAAATGGCGACGCGCAAGGCGCTCGAACGGTCCCTGGTCGATGCCCAGGCCGCGCAGGCACGTGCCGCCAACCGGCATGAGTCGGACTTGCAGGAGGCGGCGGTGCGACTGAGCACCCATCAGGAACGCGCCGATGCCAAACTCCTGCAGGCTGCCGCGATCATCGAGTCGCTGCACGTCACACAGGCTGAGCTGATTGCCGATCTGGATGACTCCCGGCAGCGGGCCGCTACCGAGCGCCAGACCGGTGTCGAGCAGGCCGCCGAGCGTCAGGCGACCTTCGAGAGCGATCTCGCGAAGGAAGTGGCAACTCGCACGGTCACTGAACAGGCCCTGGCCGCATCCATTCAGCAGTTCGCCGACTATCAACAGCAGGCCGAGAAGCGGTTGGCTGAGTCGGGCGCTGCCGCAGCCACGCTGAAGACGATGCTTGCCGATGCAACGGCCGAATTGCGTCGTTTCGAACAGCATCATGCGACCGTCATGAGCGAGGCGACGGCGAGGCATGCGGATTACCAGAAGCAAACCGACGAGCGGATGGCGCAGGCCTCCGCCATGCTCAACGTGCTGAAGGGCAAGCTGGCCGAGCGGTCAGAAGCCCTGACGCGCGCCCAGCAACAGGCCGCGGACCAGTGCCAGACTGCTGCCGACGAGGCCGCCCAACTCACCAGCCGGCTGGCCCGGTCGGAGACCGACGCCAGCGCGGCGGCCGAGCGAGCCGAGCGCAGCCTGATGGAGACGGTTGCGTCCATGAGTCAGAGCGCCCGCGAGCGTGAAGCGCTTCTCGAGGAACGCGCGGTCCGGACGACGCAGCAGCTGCAGAAGCAACTCGAAGGGCTCGTCGCGGACGTCGCCACCAATCGCCGCCGATTCGACCACTCTCCGGCCAGCCTTTGCCGCTGCGGGCGTGACGGCACGATCGAACGCACCAACCAGGCACTGGCCGACTTGCTCGGATACAGCACGCCCGAGGAGCTGCAGCGCGTCGGTTTAGCATCGGTCTTCGAGACCGGTGACGAGCTCAAGTGGCTGGTTGACCGCTGCCTCACGTCGCGTTCGCCCGAGTCCATCGAGACGACGTGGCAGAAGCAGGACGGAAACCGCATTCTCGTTGGGATACGAGCGTCAGCGACCGCCCAGGACTCGATTGACCTGACCGTCGAGGACATCACGGCCCGGCGATCGCTGGAAGAGAAGCTCCGACGCTCGCAGCGTATGGAGGCGGTTGCTCGATACGCCTCCGAGGTCGCTCTGACGTGCGACTCGGTGCTCGGCAATGTCACGCAGGAGGCGCATCGGATTGCGACCGGGTCCGACGGCGGAGTGATCAGGCACCAGGTTGAAATGATGCTCGAGGAAGTGACCCGCGCATCCGCGCTCCTGCGTCGTCTTGCCATCTACGGCGAGGAAGAGAAGAGCGCCCCTGCGCTGGTGGACCTCCACAGAGTCCTGCGAGACCTCGCGCCGGTGCTCAAGCGCGTAGCGGGCAATCACATCGAGTTCGTCCTGCCCAAGCTGTCGACGCCACACAACCTTGATGTCGAGGCCGAACGCGTCGAGCGGATACTGGTGAACATCGCGGCCTACGGACGTGAGCGGATGCAGGTTGGCGGCCGGCTGACGTTCGAGCTCGACTCAGTGGTCGTCGATCGCACGTTCGTCGATAAGTACCCCAACGTCCGCCCCGGTTCCCACGTGCTGCTCACCGTGACCGAAAAGAAGAGCGGTGCGGCCGAGCCCGCCCCAGGTGGTGGTAACGCTGGCGTGGACCTCGGCACCTTGCAGGCGCTGGTCAGCGACAGTGGGGGGCACCTCTGGGCGACGGTGGAACCGACTGGCGACATGGTGCTGAAGATCCATCTGCCACGCCGTGTGCTGGACGCGCCAGAGATGCGCGTGCCTGTGCGCCCGCAGGGTGTGACGCGCGATATCGCCCGTCCCGCTGGCGTGAGCGATCGCGTCGCGTAGGTTCCGCCCGCTTCAGAGCTGCGCTTCCGTATACCAGCCCGTGGTTCGCAGCTCTGTCTGGAATGGCCGCGACAACTCGCGGAGCGCGTTGTTGATCGTCTGCGCGTCAGCATCGGAAGGAAAAGCCGGATAGCCGTCCTTCTGCACGTCCATGAAGGCAGGCAGAATCTGCAGCCGCGTGACGGCGCCGCGCCGGACGAAGATGCGCGCCACGGCCGACCACCGGTACTCCTCGAGGTAGTAACCGTTCTCCACAAACCTGACCATGGTCGGACTCATCTGCATCCTGGGCAGTGCCTTGCCGTCCCGCAGGAGCTGCATATAGAAGTGGCCGAGGCTGTAGAGAATCGGCTTCCCCTTGTACATCTCGACGCCATTCAGCACATGTGGACCATGGCCGATCACGACGTCGGCGCCTGCATCGATCGCGCTTCGACAAATCAGCTTGCGGCCTTCGGCCACCTGATTGCCGGCGCGGCCCAGTTGCGCCGGGACGATGGTGCGGGGAGGTGGCGCCTGCGCGGGCTGCGGCCGGTCGGCTGCCGGCGGGACATCCAGCTCCCAGTGCTGGTGGAACGAGATCAGCAGGACATCGACCTCGGCACGCGCGCGCCGCACGGCATCGGTCATCGTCCGCATGTCCCCGGCCTGCGGCAGCATCAGCGGGATGGGCGATCCGGGCACGGTGACGCGTGTACCGGCGATGAGCCCGACTCCAGCCTTTGCCGCCAGGGCGCGGAACTCAGCCGTCACTTCCGGACGCTGGAAGTCCTCCGACGCGCACAGGAAGGAGAGCAGTCCGATGCCCTGCCCCTTGACCGTCATGACGCCTGCTGATGTGGCTTCCGCGAGGTTGCGGCCGGCGCCGGCGAGGGTGAAGCCGCGCGCCTTCGCTTCTTCGATCTCCTGCCGCAGTCCAGCCTCACCGAGATCGAGCGCGTGGTTGTTCGCCAGCGACAGCATGTCGAAGCCGCTGGCCTTGAAGTCGTCGAGCATCTCGAGCGGTGCGGTCTGAGGGAAGCCGCCCCTGAGCACGCCCGTGCTGCCGATCGATCCCTCACAATTGCCGAAGGCCACGTCGGCCTCGCGCAGTACCTGATAGAGCGCCTGGGCTTCCGGCAATCCCCGGTTGGTCACCGGGTCGCTGATCATCAGGTCGCCCACGGCAGCAATGGCGACTTCATCGGCGGCGGGCCTGGGTAACGCCGCCAGCCGTGCGCTCCAGTCGATAGGGCCCTGTGCCTGAAGGATCTGTTCAAGCGAGCCGATCCGTGACCCGACTGCGCCGAGCGCAGCCGCTGTTCCCATCCACCCGAGCGCTCTGCGTCGGTCCAATCAGCTTTTCCTTCGTGCGAGATTATGCCTGCGATGGCCCGGGCGCGTTCAGCCCAGTCCCCACTGGCGCAGGATCGCCTGTTCGTCGGCGGGGCTCACGGCCTTCTTGAATCGTGCGCCCGGCCGGCCCTTGACGTGACGTTCACAGTCGGCCCAGGTGGTGTGGCGCGTGAGCACGCCGTCAACGACGCTGAGGTACGAATGGGCGGTCGTCTTCTTCCGGAATGTCGTCGGCGTCAGCGTGAACGCTGGCGGCTCGGCGCTTCTGTTCTTCAGGGGAAGGACCTGGACCGCATAGGAGGCGAGAGGGCCTTGATACAACTCCTCTTGACGTTGCTGTGAAAACGCCACAGCGATCTCATCGACGCGCTCGTTGCCTGTCGTCCCGTTGTGGCCTTTTACCCACTGCCATGTGATCCGGGTTCGACCTCTGGCGGATACGAGCCCGACAAGCCGCTCCCAGAGATCCTGGTTCAGGACATCGGCCCCTTCGCTGGTCTTCCACCCGCGTCGCTGCCAGTTCCACACCCACTGGGTGATGCCCTTGATGACATATGTGGAGTCGGTGTGGATCGTGACATGCGCAGGATTGGGCGCCAGAAATTCCAGCGCTGCAATGGCACCGCTGAGCTCCATCCGGTTGTTCGTGGTGTGAGGAGCGCCGCCGCCCAGTTCAACCACGTGCTCGTCGGGTGTGATGATGACCACGCCCCATCCGCCAGGTCCGGGGTTGCCTTTGGCCGCGCCATCGGTGAATACAGAAATCGAGTCGTCGCTCACGCAACGACGATAGTAACCCGCGGCGCGAGAGGGGTGAGCGTAGTGGAAGGTTCCGGGAACCCGTCCGTGGACGGATTCCCGGAGAACGTGCAGAGGTGTTTCCTAGTTACCGGCGACGGCGCGGGTGACGTCTGCCTTGGTCATCGGCGCGTCGGGATTCGGCGCGTGCACCGGAATCCAGGTGACGTAGTCGAGGTTAAGCCGGGTGGCGACCGCGACAAACGACTTCACGACTCCCACCTGGGCGGGCGTCGGGTTGTTGGCCGTGATGTCGCCGCTGTGAATGATTTTGTCGGCCGGCAAATAGACAATGATGTTGCTGTCGGTGTGCTCGTTCGGGACGTGGATCAGCTCGACGACCCGGCCGTTGGTCCCTCGTCGCACATCGCGGTCACCCACACCCTCGACGACGTTCGTACGGCGGTTGGCCACCTTCGACAGGCTGTCGCCGACCAGCGTGCGCGGGCCCGTCAGGAAGCGCTCGAGCGTCGGTTCGCTGTTGCGGTGGACCAGGATCGTCGCGCCCTCGGCCACGGCCGCGGGGAGGCCGCTGGCGTGATCGAAGTGACCGTGCGAGCTTGTCACGAAGCGGATCGGCTTGCCGGGGATCGCCGCCTTCGCCGCCGCCATCGTCGCCAGGCCGCGCGCCTCGCTCTGACCGCTCTCGGCGACGAGGATGTGGTCGCCCATGTCGATGGCGAGCGAGGTGTAGCCGCCGCCGATCTTGAAGACGCCAGCCGCGATCATCTCAACGGGAGGAGCCGGGGGCGGACCGCCCGCGCGGGCGCCACCGGGACCACCGGGACCGCCAGGACCACCCGCACGCGCCGGAGCTGGCGGGGGCGTGAGCAGTGCGACCAGGCCGGTCGGGTTCGGCGTTGCCGCCGTGATCGTCGCTTCGAACGACGTCAGCCCAAACTGCTTCTGGACGATCCGGCCGGGCACCTGCACACCGCCCCGGTTCGCGTAGTTCGAGTACTCGAACTCGGTGAGGACATCGCCAGCGACCGCGTTGTCGACGCGCGTTTCAACCTTGGCGACGTGGTTCTGGTTGTCGATGTAGCCGGTCACTGTGTAGGGAAGACCTGACGGCGACATGAAGCCGGCCGGCGAGAATGACACGACCTGCTGTCCACCGGCCTGACGGACGGTGGCATTGGGTGCCGCGGCCGCTGCCTTGAGGAAGCCCCACGGCGTGGTCAGGATGTTGAGGGCCTGGCCGAAGTTCGTGGTCGCCTGCGTTCCGGTGATGTTCTGCTGAAACTGCCCGGGCATCGGCGCGGGGATATCGGCGGTCGGCGCCGGCTGTGTCGGCCCGAATGCACGGGAAACGAGGTCGGTCGGCTGTGCCGCCGCCCCGAAATTGATGGTCCGGGTGTAGGTCGGGATCTGGGTGTTGTTCACCGTGCCGAGCGGGTCGCCGAGCGCCTTGCTCTGGCCGAAAGCCCCGTTCCGCGCTGATCCCGAGTAGGTGATTGAGGTGAGCGTGTCCGCGCCCATCGCCTTCGATGCCGCGGCGACGACCGCGCCCGCGTTCTGCGCGGCGGCGCCTGTTGCGATGAAGGTGACCAGGACAGCGGCACCGGTGAGCGTTCTGAGCAGCATTCGTGCCTCCAGCTTGCGTTGATATGTCATGAGAGGGAGTGAATCCCACCGTGCAAATACGTGCTGGATGCAGGTTCCGTTTACCGTGGAGGGCAGTTTAAGGAGTGAGACGCCGGTGTTTTTTTTCAACATAAAAATTCGTTTTTCAATGCGAATAATCTCCTTTGCACACTGTTCCAGAACTTGCACACCAAGGAGATGGCTGGCCGATCCGTGACCCACGCCCCGGACTTATAGTCGAGGCCTCGTGAGCCCGCGCACTCTTCTCCGGCAGGTCAGCGGCCCGGTGCTGGATCTCCAGAACCTCCAGCTCACGATCTCGATTCGCGCGGACAAGGGGCTGCTCGACAAGTCGAGCGTCATCCGCGTGAGCCTTCGCTCGGGTGGGCAGCCTGCGGCCACCGACAGCGAGGCTCAGCCGGCACCGCCGACTCTCGCCCCGCCGACGGCGTTCAACGAGATGTTTGAGTTCCCGACTGAGGGGGCCTCGTCTGATGCCGCGGTCGAGGCTCCGGCGTCGCCCGTCACTCCGGCCTGGGCGCAGCGGGTGGGATCGATGATGCGCGTGACCACCCTGGTGGCCTTTGTGGCTGGCGTGGTGGTGGGCGCGTCCGCAGTCGTGCTGAGTCTCAGCATGCCCGCGCCACCAGCAGTCAGCGGCCCGCTTCCACCAAGCAGTGTTCCGGTGGCTGGCATACCACCGCCGCGTACCGTTGCTCGCAGCGCACGCCCCGCGCGACCGGCTGCCGTCCCCGCCGGCAACACCGTCGGCGATGGCGTCTATCGCAGCTCGTTGGTGGTGGAATCCAATCCCCGCGGGGCTGGCGTGTACCTGAACAACCAGCCCGTTGGGACAACGCCGCTCAACCTGGACGGCCTCCCGGTGGGGTCGCGCGCCGTTCGGCTCGAACTGCCCGGCTATGAGCGGTGGTCGTCGGCGATTGTCGTCACGACCGAACAGGTCGCGCGCGTGAGCGCCGACCTGCATCCCCTCGAGTCGTCGCCGCGCTGAGTCTATTTCTTGTCAAACCGCCGGAACCACCTGACGGTGTCGTCGTCGCGTTCCGAGCCCCGTCCATACCCAAAAAGACGGGCGCACGTTCCGGCCCTGCCTGATCAGTTACCCGCGTACTTGGTCAGGCTGGTGTAGGCCGACTGGATGATCGCTGGCACCTGATCGGGGTAACCGACGAAGTCCTTGTAGGCATCGAGCTTGACCGTCTTCTGCAGTTCTTCCACGCTGCGGCCCGCCTTGATCCCGGCCTGCACCTGGGTGGAGAGATCCTCGAGCATCGTCCGGAACTTCACGAGATCGGCCTTGGTGCCAGCCACGTAGTGGCTGTTGACGATGGTGTCGAAATCGAGCTGTTCGAGGGCCTTGATGGAGGCGATCCAGGTGGTGATCGGTCGGCGATCGAACGCGAAATTGCAGCACAGCCGGTTGACCCAGATGTAATCGCCGGCAAACAGGACGCGTTCATCCGGGAAGTAGACGTCGATCAGGTCGCTCGTGTGGCGATTCTTCGCCCAGAGGAGTTCGACCCGCTTTCCCCCTGACGCGAGGGAGTAGCGGTCGGCGAACGTGATGTCCGGCCGACGCACGTCGGCGTTGATTTCTTCGCGGGTGAGGAAGCCGTCGCTGTTGCCGTCGAAGCGATCGAAGTTGCCGCGCGTGCCGGTCTGCGCTTCCTCGCGGGTCATCTTGCCGTCGCCGTTGACGTCATCGGTGTCACCCGGCGGACGAGCCTGATTGAGCGGCAGGTCAAGGTTCCTGGCCATGTTCTGGTGCCCGATGAACTTCGCCGTGTCGGCGAACATGCCGCCCCCGCGCGAGTGGTCCCAGTGATAGTGACTTTCGATCACGAACCGCACGGGCTTACCCGGAAAGCGCGTCGCCAGCTCACCCTTCAGCCACGCCGCAAACTCGGGATTGAGCGTATCGGTGAGGATGATGCCGTCCTGGGTGACCAGAAAAACCGTCACGGCGCCGACACCGGGCCCGCTGACGACCTTGTACAGGTCACCTGTGACCTGCTCAATCTGTCTGACAAAGGGCGGCTGGTTGCCGCGCCCGCCCCCGGGCGCCTGTTGGGCGAAGAGGGAAGTGCCAACCATCGCGCAGAGGGCGAGAGTTGATATCAGGAGGTGTTTCATGTCGCGTCCTTGTATGAAGTCACGGTCACGTGTGATCGCTAGAGGAGGCCCCAGACCGCCACGGACCAGCCTACCAGAGACCCGGCGGCCCCGGACACGATGAGGGCGCCGGTGACGACGGCCATTTGAGCGAGGGTCGATCCCTGGCGCACCGGGAGAGCCGGGATCCCCATGAGTGCGGCCAGCTGCTCGTCGTCGAGCTCGGCGTCCTCGCCTCGTGACGGATGGACAACGGCTCGGGCCGCCTCTTCACGCGCCTCGCGCACCGCGCTCTCGATCTGAGCGGCGGCCTGCGCCTTCAACGCCGCAACCGCTGTCGAGTGCCTGGCCTCGGCGTCGCGACGCACCGCGTCGATATCACTCAGAAGGTCACCTTCGAGCTTGGCCAGCCTGGCCTCGCTCTGCTCGAGTTCGGCACGGAGTGCCTCGAGTGCAAGAGCGTGCTGCGCGGTCATATGTGCCGCGGCGCGGGACGCGTCTTCCCGCGCCTGGTTCTCGGCGGCCTCAACCTGCGCGGCGGCTTGCGCGCGCAGGGCAGCAATCTCGGCCGCATGCGCCGTGCTGGCCTCGCGACGCAGCACCACGTGAAGAGCCAGGTCCTGTTCGATCCGCATGCGCCTCGCCTCCGCATCTTCAAGTTCGTATCGCAGAGCCCCAAGCGCCTCGGCATGCCGAAGCTCCGCCTCTGCCGCGGCCCGTGCGGCCTCGTCGTGAGCCTCGCGCATGGCCACCTCGACCTGGGCGGTGGCCTGCGTACGCAGCGCAGCCACCTCGGTCGCGTGCGCGGCATGGGCGTCACGACGGGCGGCCTCGACCTGGAGCCCGGTGTCACGCTCACCCTGCACGCGCCGAGCCTCGGACGCGTCGAGGTCCACCTGCATCAGCGCTAGAGATGTCGCGTGCTGCTGTGCCACCTCACTGGCCGCGCGTGCGGCCTCATCCCGTGCCTCGCGTACGGCTGCCTCGACTCGAGCCTCGGCCTGCGCCTGTAGTACGGCAAGTTCGGCTGCATGTGCGACGCCGGCTTCCCGTCGGCGGACGAGTTCGATATTGAGGTCCTGCTCGAGCCGCGTCGCCCGTGCCTCCGTCTCTTCGCGTTGACCGCGAAGCTTCGCAAATGCGGCCACGTGCCGCCGCGCCGCCTTCGCCTCGGCCTGAGCAGCGTCCTCGCGCGCCTCGCGCACCGCGGCTTCAATCTGGGCAGTCGCGTGTGCCCGCAATGCCGTCAGTTCGTTCGCATGCGCAGCGCCTGCCTCCCGTCGCGCCGCCTCGACCTGAACAGGGAGATCGCGCTCGAGCGTTGCGCGCCGCTTTTCGACATCTTCGAGCTGGGCTCGCATCGCGCCGAGCTCGCCGGCATGCTGCTGAGCCACCGCCGCCGCCGCACGTCCCGCTTCGTCGCGCGCCGTGCGCAGCGTTGTCTCGAGGTGGGTCGAGGCTCGCGCGTCCAGTTCCTCGGCGAGGAGTGCGAGCGCCGTCTCCGCATCGCGCCGCGTTGAGGCCAGCCGTGCTTCCGCCTGCTCTTCGAGCACTGCCATCTGCGCCGCATGCGCGGCCTTCTCTTCCTGCCGGGCGAGGTCCACTGCAGCCGGCAGATCCAGCTCAAGGCGCGAGCGACGTTTTTCAACGTCTTCAAGTTCGGCTCGCACCGCTGCGATGGCCGCGTTGTGCTGCTTCACGGTGCCGGCGAGGGCGTCCGCTGCTTCCCCCTGATACGTTCGTACCGCCGCCGCGACCTGTGCAGCAGCCTGCGCCTCCAGCCTGGTGGCCTGCGCCGCGAGCGCGTCCGCCGCATCGCGGCGGGCGGCGTCGAGCTCGGTGGCAGCATGTGTGGTGAGCGCCCAGACCGCGGCCTCATGCGCCGTAGCAGCCTCTCGACGGACCGCCTCGACGTGAAGCGGGAGCGCTTGCTCCAGCTGGGCAGCCCTGGCTTCGGCGGCGTCGAGATCGACCCGCATCGCCGCGAGTGTGGTCGCATGTTGCTCAGCGACGTCAGCCGCCGCTCGAGTGGCGGCCGACAGTTCTCTCAACGCCACGTCGCACTGTCGGCGTGAGTCCTCCAGCCTTGCGTCCGCTCGCGTCGTCTGCAGCAGCACCTCGGCCGCGTGCGCGCTCGCCGTGTCTTGACGGGCTGCGTCCCGGACGACCAGTTCCTGTTCAAGCCTGGCGAGCTCTCCCCGAGCCTCTTCGAGCTCGGCCCGCACCGCCGCGAGCTTGCCCCAGCGCCAGCGGGGCAGGCGGAGGAACGACGGCGTGGGGTGGTAGGTCTCGCCGTGGGTCAGAGTGTGCATAACGGGGTTATCGGGTGAAGTCCTGCCGGGGACCAGAGGGCGAACCGTCGTTGAGTCGCTTTCGAAATCACCCGTCTTTTCAAGCACATGCACAGTTGCACGGTGTGGCACGTCCAGTCACACCAAGGCACGTCTTGTGCACTGGTGGCTGCATATGGGGAAGGCACTACGGCCCAGCCACCAATAGTTGGACAGGAGACTTAGCAATGAAGCGCATCACATCCGCGGCTGCCGTTCTGGTGGTGGCCCTACTCGCATTCTGGTCGTTGCCTGCGCAGGCACAGGACCTCAATCCACTCGAGAAGACCTATCTCACCTTCAGTAATTCGGTTGAGCTGCCGGGCATGACCTTGCCCGCCGGCGAATACACGTTTCGGCTCGCTGACACGCCAGGGCGCAACGTCGTGCAGGTGTTGAGCCGCGATGAAAAGATGGTGCATGGTCAGTTTCTCTTCATGCAGTCGCGACGCCCTGACGCCACCAGCGACACGGTGGTGATGTTCCGCGAGACAGCCGAAGGCGCCACCCCGGCCGTTCAGTACTGGTATTACCCGGGCGAACGCATCGGTAAGGAGTTCATCTATCCCAAAGACCAGGCGCTGAAGATCGCGGCTCGCACACACGCACCGGTGCTGGCGGCAGACGGCGACCGTGTAGCCACGATCGATGACCGTGGCAATGCGACTCCACTTGAACCGCGGACGCAGCCAGCGGCGGAATCGGTACAGGCTCGCGCTGCCGTCGCACCCGCCCAGGCTCCCGCGCCAGTTCTCCAGGCGCCTGTTCAGCAACCGAACCCGGTGAGCCAGACGACGCCGGCTCCGGTTCCGGCGCCGCGCCAGGAGGCAATTGCTGAGACGTTGCCGCAGACGGCCAGCTCGTGGCCGCTCATCGGCTTTGCCGGCCTGCTGGCACTTGCCGCCGCAATGGGCCTTCGCACGCTTCGCGCGTAGGGTCACCACAATAACGCTGGGACCGCCGAGTTCGCCCGGCGGTTTCAGCCTTTCATAGGCTGGCCGAGACCTCGACACGTGCACCGACAAGGCTTCCGTCGCATCGTGTTTGTCGCCGCCGCCGCGATTGCCGCGGCCGGTGTGGTGAGCGCACGTGCGATCGGCGAACTTCAGGAGCCCGCGGGCACAAACGCGCCAGTGTTTCGCGCAAGCGCGGATCTCGTCGTGCTCCACGTCACCGTATTGGATCGCCGCTCGGACGCCGTGCCCGATCTCCCGCAGGACGCGTTTACGGTGTTCGAAGACGGTCGGCCCCAGGACATCGCCTTCTTTGCTGGCGGCGACGTGCCGGTCGCGGCCGGCCTGGTCATCGACAACAGCAGCAGCATGATCGGCCGAAGGCCGATGGTCGTCGCTGGTGCGCGAGCGTTTGCAGAAGCCGGGCATCCGGAAGACGAACTCTTCACAGTGATCTTCAACGAACACGTCCGTCTTGGGCTGCCTCCGGCGGTGACCTTCACGCAGAGTGCGCCGATGTTGCTGGCGTCTCTCGCGGCATACCCGCCGGGCGGACGCACCGCCCTCTACGACGCGGTCATTGACGCGCTGGCCCATCTCGACACCTCCAGCCTCCAGAAGCGCGTATTGCTCGTGCTGTCCGATGGCGACGACAACGCCAGCCGACATACCCGCCAGGACATGTTCGACAAGGTCATGGCCAGCGATGCCATCGTCTACACCAGCGTCAACCGCCTCGATTCTGGCGGCCCATCTGACGCCGGGACCCTGCGTCGACTCGCCGAGCTGTCAGGAGGCGTGGCGTATTCGTCAGACACCGAACGAGAGGTGATCCAAAGCTTCGCCGACATCGCGGGCAACATTCGCCGTGGCTACAGCATCGGCTACGTGCCGGCGGAGCGGTCGTCCCGGAAGTTCCACGACGTGAAGGTCGTGGCCCGGTCGCCCGGGCGCGGGAGTTTGAATACCCGGGTCCGGCGTGGCTACGTCACAGGGGACAACGGCGATGGTCGCTGAACGCCGGCGCACACGATTGGTCTCGTGGCCATGGCTCGCGCTCCAGGGGTTCCTGCTGGGAATTGCCGTACTTCTTCTGGGTTCATGGTCTTACGCTCAGCTGGCGACGTACTTCTACCAGGAGGCTGCACACCGCGAGCTGGACCGCCTTTTCATCACTGCGCCTGCCGATGGCGAAGTGCGACGTGCCTTGTTCAGCCGGCCGCGCCTGGGCGAAGCGTTCGGGCGCATCAGCATCCCTGCTCTGGGGATGTCCTCGATCATCGTCGCCGGCAGCGATGCACGGTCGCTCGAGCACGCGGTCGGTTTCATTCCTGGCACGGCCCTTCCCGGTGAGGGCGGAAACACCGGGCTGGCAGCCCATCGCGATACCTTCTTCCGGCGCCTCGGAGACATCCGCACCAACGATGTGGTGACCGTGAGCACGGTCGGCGGCACCTACAACTATGTGGTGGTGGATACACAGATAGTGGATCCGGAGGATGTGTGGGTGCTCGATCCCACAACTCGTCCGATGATCACCCTGGTGACCTGCTATCCGTTCAGCTTCGTTGGCACCGCGCCTCAGCGCTTCATTGTTCGCGCTGCACAGCTTCACTAGGCGTCGGTGTGACGCTCGCCCGACAGCGTCATCCGATGGCCGAAATGCCTCGTGACAGACAGCCACGGCAAACCCGCCTGCGCGCTCAGGCGCTGCAGTTCGTGTGGCCGCAGCGCGCGCTTCACCGACAGGGGACCGTCGTTGCGAAGGATGGGATGGAACGGCAGCGTGAAGACCGTGGTCCACAGCCAGGCGCGCGGATCACGGACCAGGTCGTTGACCACGATACCCCTGGCCGCCAGCGCATCGAAGGCCCGCAGTGCAGTGACGATCTGATCGTCGCCGAGGTGGTGGAAGAAGAGCGCGCAGGTGACGTAGTCAAACGACCGGTCGGGGAATGGCAGGCGCGTCACGTCGCCGCACACGAAGTGCAGATGGCTGTCCGGAGCGCCGAAGCGTCTCGCTGACACCAGCGCCCGCGCGCTGAGATCGAGCGCGGTGACATCGATGTCGAAGCCACGCGCGTGTCCCCACGCGATCAGCGAGCGCGGAATGTCAGCGGCGCCGCTGCCGACGTCGAGGATACGGATGCGAGAGCCCGGCGGCCAGTGGCGGCTGAACGTCTCGAAGCGAGCCAGCGTGGCGCTGGTGCCCCACAGGTAACGGTTGGCGCCGGCGAGAAAGCGGTAGATCTTGTCGGTCGTCTCCTGGTCGGGCTCATGGTCGTCGAGAATCTCGTGCTCGCGACTGCGCTCCGCCATCCACCTCATAGAACCGACTTCATGAGCGTCGCTGCGTTGAGCGGCCGGCGATTGATGGCGACGTCGAGCAGGGTCGGAACCAGCGACGGGCGTCTGAGCAGGAGCGAGGCGACCCGGCCCTGCAGCCGCGACACCGTCAGCAGCAGCGCGGCCAGCCGATCGGCGTTGCGGCCCATCTCGCGACGGATCTCAGCGTAGTCACCGAGTCGGCCAGACACGATGGCCTCGGCAGCGGGAACGGCCGTCGTCAGCGCCAGCGCCATGCCTTCACCCGTAATCGGATCCGGCGCACCGGCGGCGTCGCCGATAAGCAGCAGTCCGGGCGCCACGATCCGCGGCACCTGAAGGGACAGGGGTGAGCAGGCGAGCACCGGGGAAGTGAACTCGACGTGCCGGGCGCGCTCCACCAGCTCAGGTATCTGCTGGAGCAGATGCTCTATGCCGTCGCGACGGAAGCGAGCGCGATGGAACAGGCCCGAGACCAGCGCCTCGCCGCCGCCGGTCGGGGCGATGTAGAGTTCGCCGTCCCGGTGGAAGAACACCTCGACCTGGTCGCGCAGCCCCGTCAGGCCGGCGATGTGCGTGGACAGGCCGACACGCTGCTCCGTCGCGGGAAGCGCGGGCAGACGACGATGGAACATGGAGCGCTTGCCATCGGCGCCCACGACCATCCGTTCAGGGCCAGGGACGTAGCGGGTGCCGATGCGCACGTCCACGTTCGGCGTCGCTGCCGCCTTCTCGAGCAACCAGGCGTCGAAACGGTCGCGGCGGACGACCAGGCCGTGTGACACCGCGCCAGGGTGCTGCGGAAAGTCGCCTTCCGCGGACGCACGACCCACGACGAACCGCAGGCCGCGCACCCGTGGTGCCGGCGGCAGTGCTCCGGTGAGCGCCAGCAGCGCGTCGACTCCGTGCGGCAGCAGGCCCTCACCACAGGGTTTCAGCCTGGGCGTGGAGGCCTGCTCGTAGAGCACCACCCGCACACCGCGCTGGCCAAGCGCGATCGCCACGGCGGCGCCGGCCGGCCCGCCGCCGACAACCGCGACGTCGTTCACCATCGCAGCATCAGCATCTCGCAGGCGAAGCCAGGGCCAAGCGCCAGCATCAGTCCGGTATCGCCCGCAGAGGGACCCTCGGCCATCACGTCGCTGAGCATGAACAGCACCGAGGCACTCGACAGGTTGCCGACGCGGTTCATCGACGAGCGTGCGATGCGGACGGCATCTTCGGGCAGGCCAAACGCCGACTTGTAGGTGGCCATCACCTTGGGGCCACCGGGATGCAGGACGTAGTGATTGAAGCCGGTGACGGCCATGTGCTGGCCGCACACGAACTCCTTGACCGCCGGCGTCAGCGTCGTGCTGACAAACTCCGGGATATCGCGCGACAGCACGAGGCGCATGCCGTCGCCGGTGAACCGCCATCCCATCAGATGCTGTGCTTCAGGAAAGAGTCGGGTGCGGGTGTCAACGATGGAGATGCCATCAGTGTCGTCGCCGCCGAGCAGCACCGCAGCAGCACCGTCACCAAAGAGCGCCACACCGATCAGGTCGGTGGGAGTCATCGCCTGGCGCGAAAACACCAGGCTGCACAGCTCCAGCGAGATCACCAGGATCTTCGCCTGTGGGGCCGAGAGCAGCAGATCGCGGGCTCGCGTCAGCGCACCGGCACCGCCGGCACACCCGAGGCCGAAGAGCGGCCAGCGCCGCACATCGTTCCGCAGTCCGAGCCGTGCCGCGAGAAGCGCATCGATGCTTGGCGTGGCCAGGCCGGTGGTGGTGACGAAGAAGATGTGGTCGATGTCTCCCGGAACAACCGCGGCCTGCGCCAGGCACGCGCGCGCGGCCTGCTCGGTCAATTCCAGCCCGCGCTCGAGGTACTCGAGATTACGCTCCTCGAAGGTCCGCGGCTCCAGGTACCACTCAGGTGGATGCACCAGATAGCGTGTATCGACGCCCGAGCGGTCGAACACCGGCACCAGGCGTGCGATGGCGGGGTTGCCTTCCGCCAGGCGCGCCATCTCGGCGCGGGCGCGCGGCTGGTCGAGACGATGAGGCGGAAGCGCGGTGGCGACAGAGAGGATGCGTGGCATGTGGAGGGCGCGCTACCTGGGCGGCGGCAGTGTCTTGAGAAGCTCCGCGGCCTTGTGCTTGAAGTCGCGATCCTCCGGGATCCAATCCGGATCGGACGGCACGGCGATGACGGTTTCAAGCGCCGCCCGTGCTTCCTCGGTGCGCTTCATCTCGAGCAGTGTTTCAGCCAGGAAGAAGTGCGTTGCGGTGCTCTCCGGCTTGTACTTCAGCGCCGCCTGCAGGTGTTCGACGGACTTCTCGTTGCTGCCGCCGAACAGCCCAGGCACGCGGAAGTACCAGCGGCCCAGCGCGCGATCGGCCGACCCGCCCTCGTAGGCCGGGTCGAGGCGCAGCACGGTTTCCAGCTCGTCCTTGATCGGGCCACGGTAACGGATGCCGGCGCGGAGGCCGAACGACTCGGCCATTGCGCCCATGTTGGCGGCCACCCAGAAGTGGCCCTCCGGCCGCATGGGCTCCAGCTCGAGCGCCTTCATGGCTGCGGCGATGCCGCGTTCGTAGTGTGCCCGTCGTTCGTTCTCCGGGACGTGACCCCCGAGCCAGTAGCAGGCGCGCGCCAGCTTCCACCCGGACTCGAAACCGTTGTCCCCGTCGGCCAGACGTTCTTCCCAGATGGCGGCGGCGCGCAGACCGCTGACCAGGTGCTCCCGGTCGGCGTAAAGGCGATCGGGATCCTCAGCCGACTGAGCCGCGGGCGTCACGGCCTGCAGCGCCAGCAGAACCACGAACATCAACGGGAGCGTCACTGGCAGCATTGTGACCTGTTTGCCTCGGTCCGCAGCCCGAGAATCAGGGAAGAAACCGACCGCTACTGGAACGCCATTGTCAGCAGTGGTGGCCCGGAGTGTGTGTCGTTCTGAACAGGGCCAGACAGGGGTGACCGCCTACGATGTTCAGGTTGGCCGGGATGTCTCCCGAGGTCTCGTTGCCCGCCCAAGGATTCCATGCTGTACGAGTTCATCACGACGTATCGGGACGCGATCATCGACAGGGCGAGGGGGAAACTGACTGCCCGACCGTGGCCCGTGGCGTCGCAGGAAGAACTCAACAACGGTGTCCCACTCTTCCTGGCTCAACTGGCGGACATCCTCCAATCCGAATCGAGCGGCACTCCGCACTCGTCACGAGCCATGGATTCCACCGCGACCAGCCACGGGCGGGATCTCACGGCATTGGGGTTCACCGTCTCACAGGTTGTCCACGACTACGGGGACATCTGCCAGGCAGTAACCGAGCTGGCGATCGAGCAGCGCGCCCCTATCACGACTGAAGAATTCAAGACCTTGAACAGGTGCCTTGACGATGCCACTGCCTCAGCGGTGATGGAGCACGCGCGCATTACTGCAGAAGCACGAGTAGCCGAAGAGTCCGAACGATCTGGACACCTCGCTCACGAGACGCGCGATCTGCTTCATACGGCCATCCTCGCCTACCAGTTATTGAAGCAGGGGTCTGTCGCCATCAACGGCAGCACGGGCGCGGTGTTGGGGAGAAGCCTCATGGGGATGCGCGACCTGATCGACAGGACGCTTGCCGAAATTCGCCTGGCGGCGGATCGGCAACGACCGGAGCGCCTGCCAATCAAGCCGTTCCTCGCTGAGATCGCTGTCGCCGGCCGCCTGCATGCCGAGTCCCGCGGATTGGAGTTTGCCGCGGAGCCCTGCAGCGATGGATTGGTCGTCGTTGCAGACCCGCATCTATTGGCATCTGCGGTCACCAATCTGCTGAACAACGCCTTCAAGTTCACGACAGCCGGTGGGCATGTGTGGCTGCGCGCGCATGCCAGCGAAGAGGCACGCGTGATGATTGAAGTCGAAGACGAGTGTGGTGGCATTCCTCCCGCCGAGGGTGACCCGTTCCGATCGTTCGGGGAGCAGCGCAGTCGCGATCGCACCGGCCTGGGTCTGGGACTCTCTCTCGCTCGGAAGGTCGTCAGGGCAGAAGGCGGGGACATTCACATCCGCAATGTCCCTGGTAAGGGCTGCGTGTTTGTCATCGACTTGCCGGCTGCGGTCAGAAGCTGACGCGGGCCAGCCCGCGTCAGAAGGGAAGCGAGCGAATCTGGTCGGTGGAGAGGGCCGCGATCTGCGCCGTGGTGATCGCCTGCACCTGGCCGACCGTCAGCGACGCGATCTGTGCTGTGCTCAGGCCATTTCTGAGCTGGTCCGTGGTCAGTGCCCTGATCTGGACCTGCGTCAGGACGCGAAGCTGGGTCGAGGACAGGGCGTTGATGCTGGCGGTACCGAGCGCGGCGACCTGAGCTGGTGACAAGGCCGCGAGGTCGGCCGTGTTCGCGAGCAGCACCCCCAGTTGCGCGCTCGACATCTGCGCCACATCGGCTGCGTCGATCGCCCGCACCTGGGTGACGGTGAGGCTGGCGATCTGGACGGTGTCAAGTGCCCGCATCTGGTCGCTGGTCAGCGCCTTGATCTGAGCGGTCGTCAGGCTGCGGACCTGCGCGGTGGTCAGCGCGGCGACGTCGGCTGTCTTCAACGATGCGGTCTGGCCGGTCGTGAGCGCGGCGACGCCTCCGGCAGCCGCGATCAACACCGGAATCTGCGCCGTTGACATCTGGGCGAGTGCGGTGGCCCCAACCGATCTGGCCTGCGAAAGGCTGAGGCTGGCAATCTGCGTCGTGGTGAGCGCGCTGGCCTGGTCACTCGTCAAGGCGGCGACCTGCGCCAGGGTCAGTGCCGCGACCTGCGCGGTTGTCAGGGCGTTGATGCTGGCAGTGCTCAGTCCTCTGAGCTGAGCCGGCGGGAGCAGCGGCAGGCCTCCCCCGGCCGTGAGCAGGGCCGCCAGCTGTCCGGTCGACAGCGCCCCGAGTGACGCCCCGTCAAGCGATCGAGCCTGGATGGCCGTCAGACTCGCAATCTGCGTCGTGCTCATCGCGGTGATCTGGTCGCTTGTGAGCGCCCGGACCTGTGCCGTCGTCAGGGCCCGGACCTGCGCGGTCGTGAGCGCGGTGACGTTCGCGGTGCTCACGGCTCCGAGCTGCGGCGCCGTCAGCGCGGCGAGGGTTGCGGAACTGGCGAGCAGGACTCCGACTTGCGCCGTCGACATCTGGGCGAGGTCGCTCGCGTCGATCGACCTGACCTGCGCAGCGGTCAGGCTCGCGATCTGCGTGCTGGTCATCGCCGTGGTCTGGCCGCTCGTCAGCGCCTTGATCTGCGCCGTGGACAGGACGCTGATCTGCCTGGTCGTCAGCGCGTTGATGTTGGCGGTGCTCAATGCCGCGATCTGGCCGGTTGTCAGCGCGAAGATGTTGGCGTTGCTGGCCAGCAGTGCACCAACCTGCGCCGTGGACATCTGCGCCAGGTCGCCGACTTCGATGGATCTGGCATGTGCCGAGCTGAGATTGGAGATCTGCACCGTGGTCAGCGCGCGGACCTGGTCGCTTGTCAGGGCCGAAACCTGGGCGGCGCTCAGGGCCCTGATCTGGCTGGTCGTCAGCGCGTTGATGTTGGTGGTGCTCACGACGCCGATCTGGGCGGTCGTCAGGGCGGCGAGGCTCCCGGGACTGGCAAGCAGGACCGCGACCTGTGCCGTAGACATCTGAGCCAGGTCACTCGCCTCGATCGATCCGGCCTGAGCGCTGCTGAGCCCGGCGATCTGTGCGGTACTGAGTGCGCTCACCTGAGCGCTCGACAGCGCGACGATCTGTGCGCTGGTCAGTGCCCTGACCTGGGGGACCGAGAGGGCGTTGACCTGGGCGGTGCTCAAGGCGCCGATGTGTGCCGTGCTCAGCCCGGCAGTCTGGGCGGTCGTGAGCGCCGTGATGCCGCCAGCGGCGGTGATCAGGACGGGTACCTGCGCCGTCGACATCTGAGCCAGCGCACTGGCGGCGATCGCTGGGGCTTGCGCCGTCGTCAGGCTCGCAATCTGCGTGGTGCTCATCGCGCGGACCTGATCGCTTGTCAGCGCCGCGATCTGCGCGGTCGTCAAGGCTCGGACTTCGTCAGTGGTCAACGCATCGATGCTGGTCGTGTTCAGGGACCGGACCTGGGTGGTCGTCAGTGCGGACACGCCACCCGCGGCCGCAATCAGTACGGGCACCTGGGCAGTCGACATCTGGCCGAGGGCCGCGCTGTCGATCGACCGCGCCTGCGCGGTGGTCAGGCTGGCGATCTGCGCGGTGCTCAGCGCTCTGGCGTGGTCGCTCGACAGGGCCTTCAGCTGAGCCGTGGTCAGCGCCCTGACCTGAGCGGTGGTGAGCGCGTCGATCGTCGTGGTGCTCAAGGCGCCGAGTTGCGCCGGTGTCAGCGCTGCAAGATTGGCGGTGCTGGCGACAAGGACGCCGATCTGCGTCGTCGACAGCTGGGTCAGGTCGCTGGCGTCGATCGCCCTGACCTGCGCCGTCGTCAGGCTCGTTAGCCACTGGGTGGAGAAGCCGGCGAGCTGATCGCTCGTCAAGGCCTTGATCTGAAGCGAGGTGAGTGCCGTCACCTGTGCGGGCAGCAGCCCCTGGCTGTTATAGATCTGCAGCGACTGGACCTGCGATCCACTCAGCACCACAAGGTCCCTGGTTTCGATCGCTGCGATCTGGTCGCTGCCGAGAGCCGCCACCTGGGTGGTCCTGAGCGCGGCGAAGTCGCCGGCGTCCATCGCCTGGATTTGCCCGGTGGTCAACGCGGCGATCTGGCTGGTCGTCATGCCCGAGATGCCGGACATCATGAGGGCGACCCCCTTCCGTTGTCGGCACTGGCAGGTTGCCCGAGTGACGGGTTTCCGACACGGCGAGGTCTGATGTCCGTCAACGCCGGCGCAGGCGCGTGCGGCGTGTACCTGACGACATCGGTCGATTGCTTGAATGTTTTCGCGAGGGAAGGCCGCAGGGTCCGTTCACGCGCGAAACGGGAACGCTTCACTGCGGAAGGATTTACAAGAACCCTACCACCGGAGGAGCGGGAAGCGCACCGTTCAGGGGTGCGCCTCCCGACTGCTACTACCGCTTGTCGATAACGATGCGCCCGTCCTTCATCGTCAGCTTGTTGCTGAGCAAGCCATAGATGTTCTCGGTTGCGTCACCCGACTGCAGGATGATGTCGGCCCGCTTGCCGGTTTCGAGCGTACCGATTTCGCTTTCCATCCCGACGAAACGTGCCGAGTTGGGCCCCATGATCCGGTGAATGTCGCTCATCGAGAAGACGATGCTGAACGACTTCAGCTCATGCTCGAGCACGACGATGTCGGCAAAGTTCTGATCGGTCGAGTAGGAGATCGTGTTGTGCATCGGGTCAGCGTCCCAGATGCGTCGCGCGTTGATGATGGTGTAGCCGCCTTCGGTGCCGGTGGCCCGGCCCTTCGCGTCGCGGTTGGCTCCAGCGAGTGACTCGGGCCACGGACGTCCGTCGCGGAAGCGCGCGCTGTTGTCACGCGGGAACACCACCGAGCCCTGGCACGGCTGTGGGCAGCCGGCGGGAGGCGGTGAGTTGCGCTCGATGGTGGGCGCGCCAAACGCGATCAGCCCGGCCACGATGGCCCCGGCCTTGGACACGGCATCGGCCTGTTCGAAGCTGGTGAAGTCCTTGTTCGGCAGGTGCACGAGGCGCGTGACGCCGGCTTCGATCGCCGCCACCATCGCGGTGCTGCTCACGGCGTGGACGTTCACCTGGACGCCGACCTTCTTGCCTTCGTCGACGATCGCCTTCAGGACTTCAACTTCGGCCTGGGGCGGTGCCGGCTCGGGCGTCAAGCCGATCTCCCCGGTGTGCTTCACACCAGCGGCGGCGATCGCCTGTACCTGCGCGCGCGCTTCGGCCGGCGTCTGCCGCAGGTTCACCGCGCCAGACGGGATGATGCGCGGTCCGTTGTAGTCACCGCGCTCGGTCTTCTCAGACAGCGTCTTGGTCGGTTCAACCTGGCCGCTGACGAGAATGGTGGTGTAGCCGGCTTCGAGCAGAGAACGGCCCTGCGCCTCGGCTTGCGGACCCTCGGTGATGTGCTTGTGTCCGTCGATGAAGCCCGGCATGGCCGTCAGCCCCTGGGCGTTGAGGACGCGCAGTCCCTGCGTGCTGGCCGGCGCACCCGCTGCCACCGTGGCGATCTTTCCAGCGCGGACGATGATGTGACCGTTGTTGATGACGGTACCGTTCCCCACGACGATGCGGACGTTGGTGATGACCGTGTCCTGCGCCGTTCGCTCGGGGATTCCGGCTTTGTAGGGCTGGGCAGCAATGAGTGGGGGACCCGGAGGCGCCTGCGGCGCGCCACCGCCGCGCCCGGCTGGCGCGCCAGGGGCACCCTGCCCGGGGGCGCCCTGTTGTGCCATCAGTGCGGCCGCACCAATCGTGAGCGATGCGACGAAGCCGCACGCAAGAATCTTCCTCATCTTCAATTCCTCCATCCGCGTGATAAGACGCCCTGCAGAATTACGCTGGGATTAACGGCGCGATCCACGCCCCCCAAAGGGCACGATTGTAGCGGACTCCGGCAGTTTGCCGGAAGATACCGCGGTCAGAACGCCCGCCGGGCGCGGTAGACTTACCGCGTGCGTGCCCACGGGCCCTTCAGGGGCCGACGAACCCTCGCCTGTCTGGTCGGTACGATGGTGCTCGCCTTCGCGTCATTTGCCGCCGCTCAGTTCGGGCAGCTCGGGCAGTTCGGGCAGCTCGGACGAGGCGGACGCGTTCAGGCCACCATCGCACCCCTGACGTTTCCGGACGGCAACTTCGCCGTCTGCAGGCTGGTCTACACGGAGGTCAGGCGATACGGGCAGGGGTGGCGGACGGACTACCCGCTCGGCGAACGGAACCTCAGCGTGCGCGTGGGCGAGCTGACCAAGACGCGGGTCAGTCAGCGTGGCGGGGAACCCAATCACTACCTGGTCCGACTCACCGATCCGCAGCTGTTCTCCTGCCCCTTCCTGATGGCTGGCGATGTGGGATCCATGGGGATCAGCGCGACCGACGCCGTTCAACTGCGTGAGTACCTGCTCAAAGGCGGGTTCCTCTGGACCGATGACCACTGGGGCTCCGAGGAGTGGGAGGTCTGGACGCGGGAGCTGGCCAAGGTGTTCGACCCGCGCGAGTTCCCGATCGAGGAAGTGACGCCGGCCGATCCGATCTTCCAGTCGCAGTTTGTGATGTCGGCGATGCCGCAGATTCCCAACATTGGCTTCTGGCGACGGGGTGGCGGCACCTCAGAGCAGGGGGCCGACAGCGCGGTGCCACACTTCAAGGCGGTGCGCGACCGACAGGGTCGCATCATGCTGGCGATGACGCACAACACCGACATCGCGGATGCGTTCGAGCGCGAGGGCGACGACCCTGAGTTCTTCGCGCAGTTTGCCCCCAACGGCTATGCGCTGGGCATCAACGTGGTCCTCTACGCGCTGACCCACTAACTGCCCGCGTCTGGAGCGGGGGGCTGCTCGAGGCGAGCTACGGCGTTCGCGGCGTCGATCCCACTCCGTCGTTGACCGCGATCAAGTCGGCTTCGACAAGTGATTTATGCTTGAGCGCAGACTGCTGCAGCAGGTCGCGGAGCGTCCGCATGCCCTGACTGAGGCACTCGGCCACGACATTGGGTGACAAACCTGAGCGTTGAGCCAGCTCGGCGCGAGTCGAACCAAAGAAATACGTCTGTTCGATGAACCAACGCTGCTCGGTTGAAAGCTCGGCGAGGGCGCGACCCACCTCAGACGCGGGCGAGACGATCGGGTCTCGAGACTCGCCCTGTATGCCCAGGAAGCGGCGGCGGGCGATGGCCCGCGTGCGTGTGCGTTCAATGAGCCACGCAGCAGGGGTGCAGAGCCCCACATCATAGGAGGGGGCCTCGTGCCACGCTTCCACGAACACCTGGGCCACCACGGCGGCCGCTTGACTCTCTGGCAGGATGCGGAGCGCCAGCCCATACAGCCCCACGCTGTGGCGGTCGCACAGCTCGCGCAACGCGATCATGTCCCGCGCCGCGATACGGTCCATGAGGGCCACGTCCTCGTGCTCGTCGCGCCCGAGTGCGGGCGGTGCATGGGCGCGCGGTTCTGTCGCCATCGTCGAGTTAGCGGCAAGTCTATGTCCGCCTGTCCCAGCCGGGCTGTTCCGTTTTGCACTACTACGTCCCGGACTGGGTGCGGTCGACGTAGTCTTCCGAAGACGCAGGGTCGAGTTCCCAGCGTTTCTTGTCGAGGTGCTCCCTCTTTTCGCCAGTCCTCAATTCCTCCGCCGCGGCGTAGGTCACTCCCAGCGCCCGTCCGATGTCATCCACGTCATTTTGTTCGGGAGTCGCGGTGCTGCCTCCCACGGTTTCATCGCCGCCTGACTCAGCGTCCTCCCATCGGGCATCCACGTCACCCCCTGAGAGGACAGGAGTTGTGCCAGGAATACTCTGAAAGCGGTCTTCGAGACGCTTGCGGCTGGCATCCACGTCGGGTGCCGGGCCCTCGAGTGCGTCGTTGATCCCGTTGCGGTTCAGATCATTGCGATTGCCGTTATCGATGCCCTGATCGCGCCCGCGTGAGGTCTCATCACGCACCGCCGCGTCATAGCCGCGGTTATGTGCCGAGGTGAAGCCGTCGCGTTCGAGAGCCTGATCGAGATCGTTCGACAGGCGAACGGCGTCGTGCTCCGCTTCCCGAGTGGTGTCCGGAATCGTCACTGGCTGCTGAGCATGGGTCTTGGTCATGGGTTCCTGCCTTGCCAAGGGTGCGAGCAACACACGTGCCGCCGGGCAATGCAGAGCCGCCAACGCCAGACCGCCCCCTTGGCGCGAAACACGCGAAGCGATCGGGAAATGTCACCGCGTCAGGTCCCAAAACCACATGAGTGCTCGCGCCTTTCCTCGGCCATCAGGAACTCGGCGTATTCGCGGCAGGTGCGCGAGAGGTGGTCGTGAGTGCCGGACCCGACCAGTCGGCCGGCGTCCAGGACCAGGATGACATCAGCCCGACGAATGGTGGTCGGGCGATGCGACACGCAAAAGATCGTCACGCCTGGGCATTCGCGACGGATGCCGTCCCAGAGCCGGTCCTCATTGTGGGCGTCAAGCGATGACGTGCAGTCGTCGAGGAGCAGCACCTCTGGACGACCGGCCAGCGAGCGCGCAATCGCGATGCGCTGCTTCTGTCCCCCTGACACGAGCGTGCCACCCCGTCCCAGCTGCGTCGCCGTTCCGCCTTCCATCCGTGCCAGGTCGTCGCCCATCTGTGCGGTGTCGAGACACGTGCGCACCAATGCCGGATCGACCGTGCGGCCAAACGTCACGTTGTCGTTGATGGTCTCCGAGAAGAGCAGCGATTCCTGCGGCACGTAGCCGAGACGCGAACGGATCTGCGGCCAGTCCCAGCCCTCGATCCGCCGGTCGCCGTAGCAGACCTCGCCCTCTTGCGCCGGAATGAGGCCGGCAAGCACTCGAAGCAGCGTCGACTTCCCGCTGGCCACGGCACCGACGACGGCGACGATGCTCCCGCGCGGCACGCTGAAGGAAATGTCCTTCAGCGTCACCGGCACATCGTCGCGGTAAGCGAAGGTCACGCCATCCGCCGTCACGCTGCCAATCGGCGCGTTCGTCTGGCCCGGTGCGCTGGTGCGCACGGCAGCGGGTGCACGGAGCACTTCTTCCTCGCGGTCAACCGACACGAACGCCTGACGCGCCGAGACGAAGAGGTTGGGCAGGTCCATCATCGGCTGGACGAGCATGTCGAGATACAGGTGGAGCGCGAAGAGCGTCCCCAGCGTCACCGTCCCGTCGATGACCATGAGGCCGCCAACCGAGAGCACGACCACCTGGCCGAGCCGACTGGCGACGTTGTCGCTCTGGTGCACCATCGCCACGAGCTTGGCCAGCTTCAATTGAATGCCGATGCGCTCACGCAGGATTTCGCCGAGTCGCCGCTCCTGTCCCGCTTCGCCGTTGAACGCCTTGACGATGCGGATCCCTGTCAGTGCCGATTCGAGCGTGTCGTTGGTCTTCGAGACAGCGACCTGCTGGGCGCTGTAGGTGGACGACAGCTCCTTGCGCGCGAGATAGAACACCCACAGCATCAAGGGCACCGGCAGCATCGACAGCAGCGCCAGGCGCGCGTTGCAGTAGAGCAGCATGGCGCCGACGCAGAAGAACACGCGCGAGGCTGAGTCGATGAAGCGGAAGACACCCGAGCAGCCGAACCACGCGATGCGCGGGTACTCGTTGATGTCGTCGGTCAGGCGCGTGATCAGGTCGCCGGTTCGGAACCGCCCGAAGAAGGTGTAGTCCTTGGCCAGAATCGACGCAAACACCCGCTCGCGCACCGCTTTCTCGATGTTCAGGTTCATGCGCGCGCGGAAGCCCGGGTAGAAGCTGACGATGAAGCGACCGAGCGCCACGACCGCAAGCAGGGCCGTGAAGCGGCGGAGCGAGGCGTTGTCGAGGGCGGTGCCGGCCGGTATCGCTTCGAGCCCGTCGATGACCAGCTTCCAGACCAGCGGAAACGCCACCGCCACCGCGCTCGACAGCACGGTCCACAGCACCAGAAGTCCGGCGAACGTCTTGTGTGGCCGCCAGTAGTCGGCAAGCCATGCCAGATGTTCACGCGTGGTCATTGTTACGGCCCCGGTCATGCGGTCGCCGCCTTTCGGAACTGCAGATCGAAGAGGTCGCGATAGACGCCGCCCTGTTCGTAGAGATCGGCATGCGCGCCTTGCTCGACGATGCGCCCGCCGTGGACGACGAGGATGCGATCGGCGGTGACGACGGTGGCCAGGCGGTGCGCGATGACCAGCGCCGTGCGTCCGGCGAGCATCTGTTGCACCGACTGCTGCAGACGCCGCTCCGTGCCGGGATCGACCGAGGACGTGGCTTCGTCGAGGATCAGGAGGTCCGGGTCGTTGACCAGGGCCCGCGCGAAGCTGAGGATCTGGCGCTCGCCCATGGACAGATTGGCGCCGCCTTCACTCAGGGCCTCGTCGTAGCCAAGCGGCAGGCGCGCGATCACGCTGTCCGCGCCTACCGTGCGGGCGGCGCGCTCCACCGCATCGGTGTTCAGCTCGTCGACAAGCGCGCGCAGATTATCGGCGACAGTGCCGGGAAAGAGATGGATGTCCTGCTGCACGAGACCAATTCGCGCGCGCCACACTTTCTGCTTGTAGTCGCGGATGTCCACGTCGTCGAGCGTGACACGGCCTTCTGACGGTTCGTAGAACCGCAGCAGCAGGTTGGTGATCGTGGACTTGCCGCCGCCGGACAGTCCGACCAGCGCCACCGTCTCGCCGCGGCGGATGCGGAACGACACATGGTCGAGCGCACGTGTACCGCCCTCGTAGACGAAGGAGACGTCGTCGAAGGCAACCTCCCGCCAGTCGCCCGGAATGACCGACGCGGCACCATCGCGATCGGGCGTGCCAGATGCGGTGTCGAGGACGCTGAAGACGCGATCAGCGGACGCAAACGCGCGCTGGATGAACCCGATCTGCTCGGAGAACATCACCAGCGGACCAAACACGCGCCGCGTGTATTCCACGAACAGGATGAGCGTTCCCACCGTCATCGTCACGCCGGTCAGCCAGCCCGACCCGAGATAGAGCAGCAGGATGATGGCTCCAACCTCGACGGCTCCGAGGACGCCCCAGAAGCCGTTCTCGAAGAGCACCATCGACCGCTCGACGTTCATCTTGTCGTCGTTGAGTCCGGCCAGGCGCCGGCTGGCTTCTCCTTCGTATCCATAGATCTGGAGGATAGGCACGCCGAGGGTGTATTCGGAGACAAATCCCGAGATGCGGGCAAACATCACGCGGATGCGGCGATAGAAGCCGCGCATCCAGCGGAAGTAATAGACCGCTGCGACCGCCAGCGGTACTGCGCAGCTGATGATGCCGAGCGTGACGCGCCAGTTGGCGATGAACATCACGGTCAGCGCGCCCGCAAAGAGCACGGCGGTGCGGAGTACGGCGATCGCCACGTCGGAGAACAGTGCCTGCAGTCGTTCGGTGTCGGACTCGACGCGCGCCATCAGCCTGCCGGGTGAGTTGCGGTCGAAATAGGCCATCGACAGCCCCATCAGGTGACGGAAGACGGTCTCCTTCAGGTCCGTCACGATCGCCAGGCCCATCCGCGTCAGGACGACGACCTGCAGGTAGTTGGCGAGCGTCCCCGTGAGAAAGAGCGCCGCACAGGTGAAGGCGCTGGTGCGAATGCCGGCGCGATCGCCGTCAGCGATGTTGACGTCGATCAGGTGACGCAGCACGAGCGGACCGGCGAGCTCGGCGGACACCGAGACGACGAGCAGGGCCAGACCCGTCGCGAGCGCCCCGAACTGCGGACGGACGAGCGGCAGGACGCGGCGCAGCATCTCCCGCGCCGGCAGGTGCCGAAGATGTGTTTCGTCCTCCGGGAGCTCGTGGCCGAACGGCGGCATGACGTCGAGGCCTCAGTGACGGTTTCGCGAGAAAGACGCTTCGCGCCCCGAGGCCGGTCGAGCGGCTTCGCGGGTGGGTCCGTGGTGCGTTGGGCAGGAACGGGCGAGGTGACGCCCGCAGAGATCTTAACACTCTTGTAGGTTCGCCAGAGAGTCAGCGGCCCTTGATCCATCTGTTGGCTTCAAATTCCTCCGAGAAGGCGTCCAATTCCGCGTCAGGATCGGCGGTCATACGCCTCCGATCACGCCATTGCGGGTTGTACCACTCTGTTGTAACGCCGTACCATCCCGTCGTAGCGCTGTACCACCCCGTTGCAGGTCCGTACCACCCCATTGTTCGGCCGTACCTCCCCATTGCGAGCTGTACCGATCCGTTGTGCACGCGTACCACCCCGTTGCAACGTCGTACCACCACGTTGAGGCGCTGTACCTGTCCATTGCAGCGTCGTACCAGCCCGTTGTACCCGTCCAGCCTGGCGTGCCAGGAATTCTGTGTGCAAAGTGGCGATTCTCAGACTCGGTTGTGGTTGAAAATTCGCCATCATGGCCGGCAGCCGCGGCCCGCTCTACCGCTTCGGTCCATTCGCTCTGGACGCCGACCGGCGTGTCTTGACCCACGGCGAGACGCGCATCCGGCTGGCCCGGCAGGCGATCAATGCCCTGTTGTGTCTGGTCGAGCACGAGGGGAAGTGCGTGACGAAGGACGATCTGGTCGCCGTCGCCTGGGAGGGCGCCGCGGTCACCGACAACAGCCTCGTCCAGGCGGTGGCGAAGATTCGCGAAGCTCTTGCCGAGCACTCTCCCGGCCAGACATACATCGAGACCGTTCCTCGCGAGGGGTATCGACTTGCGGCGCCGGTTGAGCGCGAGGATGCCGACGCGCCCGCGGCTGCGGACGTCGATGACCTGCTCTCGCCGTTCATGGCGCTGACTGACAGCCGTGTGGCGATCGAATCACTCACCCTCGACGGGATTGACCGGGCCCGGCACATGCTGGAGGGTGCACTCCGCATCGACGGGCGCTTCGAGGGGACGATGGTCGCGATGGCCAGTGCGCTGTTTTTCGGCTTCGAATCGACAAGAGCCGATTCGGAAGCTCCGGTCGCGCTGCTGACCAGGACTGAACAACTGGCGCGTCTGGCGTGCACGATCAGGCCGCGATCCGGTCATGCGTGGGCCATCCTTGGGGTCGTGCGGCATCGGCTCGGCGACACGCGTGGCGCCCTGGCCGCCGTCCGAAAGGCGGTTGACCTCGAGCCCGGCAAATGGCTGCATCAGCTTCCTCTCGCCTATGTGAGCGCCGGGGAGGAGCGACTCGCGGCCGCCATGCAGACCCTCGCGTTATGCCCTGGTGTCGCCTATGCGCACTACTTCGCCGCGACCGTGTATGTCGCGCGCAACCTCCTCGACGCGGCCCTCGAGCAGGCGCATTTCGGCTGCTGCGCGCAGGATGCGCCCAAGCCTGGTCGTCTGCCCGGCGTTGGATTGCACTGGCTGGCTGGCGCGATTCTCGATGCCATGGGCCGTGAAGACGAGGCACTCGCGGAATTCGAGCGGGAGCTGGAGTTCGAGCGCCTGAAGCACGTCTACAGCCGTGAGGCGTGCGCCAACAGCTGGTACTGGATCGGTGCGATTCATCTTCGCAACGGTCGACTTGACGAGGCGGCCACAGCGTTCGAGGAGGTGCTCAGCCGCGTGCCGACGCACCGACGCGCCCTTGCGGCCCTGCGCCGCGGCGCAGTGTTCGGGGGGAGCTCCGTCGGCACGGTTGCGGGCCTGGACGCGGCCATCGATATGGCGGTGGCACTGGCCCTCGACGGCCACCACGACGAAGCCGCGCGCCTGTGTGCGACCGCGTTCGAGGCGGCCGAGCCTGGTTCGGCTGGATGGCAACTGCCACTCGAGCCGATCCTCAGGCCGACGGTGCACGTGGCGACGTGGACGGTTCCACTGGCACTGCTTCGCGAACGCGCTCGATGAATGAGGATTCATAAGTTTTCATCGAACTGATCACGACTTGGATCGGCCCCTACAAGCAATCTGGAAGGTAGGAGGCCGACCGTGATTCCACACTGTAACCGTCGTCACCGCACGCCGTTCAACTCCCATCCCTGGCGAAAACCCCGCCAGCCCCGCATCTGCGAAATCCTCACGGCCGGCCCTCTTGGGCTGGACATCGAGTGTGAGGGTTGGCGCCGTGCGGAAGCTGCATTCAACCAGATGTTTCAGGACAGGAGACGCTATGTACACGAGTGAAATGCGCAAGTTCGAGATGCTCGTTCGTTCCAATACCTTCGGCGAGACGTACAGCTCGCTGTTTCCGCCAACCAGCCTCGGCGGCGAGAAGTTCCAGGCGCTGGCGGCCGCGGTGGCGCAGCTTCGCGAGCACGCCATCGAGAAGCAGACGATGGCGAAGGGAGGGAGGAAGGCGAGGCGCCTTGCCCGCGAGGCGCTGCTGGCGCAGCTCAACGCGCTTCATCTTGCCGCCCGCGGCATCGGGGTCTCGAACCCCGGGTTCGAGGATGTCTTCCAGATGCCGACCACCCGCACCGACGCCGCCTACGCGACGTCCGCTCACACCTTCCTGCGCGAGGCCGAGCGCGTGAAGGAGGTGTTTGCGCGCTACGAGATGCCCACCGACTTCGTGGCACAGCTGACGACGGGCATCGAGGCGTTCGAGAAGGCGTGTCGCGAGCAGCAGGTCAGGCTCGGGACGCTGCGGGCGGCGCGATCCCACATCACGCAGGCGCTCGACGCCGGCATGGCTGCCGTGATGGAGCTCGACACTATCCTTCGCAATCGCTTGTCGAAGGATCCGGCGACGCTGTCGGTGTGGGAGCAGGCGCGGCGGGTGGACTACTCGCGGCGGGGACGTCGGGCCTCGAGCGCGGTAGCGCCAGCGGCTGGCGCGGCGCCGGTCGTCGCAACGCCGGTCAGCACAGCGACGGCACCGGCGGAGGCGCCGGCAGTGGTGCCACCGGCCTTGCTGGAGAAGGCGTCGTGACCGAGCATCACGACGTGCATGTGTGTCCAGGTGTGGATGGCTATGGCTGGATCATTGTTCAGGCCGGTCGTGTGCTGTCCGCGCATCGTTCACAAGCGGCGGCCGCGAAGGCGGGCAGGGCCGTCGCCAGGCGCGATCACGTGGAGCTGGTGATCCACGGCCGCAGCGGGCAGATCCGCACCAAGGACAGCTACGGTCGCGAGAGCGCGCGACCCGACACCGAGCGTTAGCGCGAAGACAACGGAGGCCAGGCGTTGCCTGGCCTCCGTCCCCGTCCCTCTTGAGCCAAAGCGCAAGAAGTCTCGCCACCGACAGCGAGGCTGTTCTAGGGTCGAATTACCGACATGGCCGTTAGCGACAAGGAACGCGCGACGCACGCGAGCTGGTATCCAACGACGAGATCAAGAAGCAGTTCTTCTCGTGAGGGCGGTCCGGTTGGGCGTCGAGATGGCCGATCACGTCGCATTGCCAGGGCCGAGATGTTGTTCAACTTCTTCGAGGGTGACCATCATCATCATCGGGTCAACCGGGCATTCGTGAAACCCGGAGCGGACATAGAAGCGCTTCGCGTCGTCTGACATCGCGTGCAGCAGCACCGCGCGAATACCAGCGATCTGAGCGGCGGCCAGGGTGCGAAGGAGCGCGTCCTTGAGAAGGGCGGAGCCCAGGCCTTGGTTCTGGTACGCGGAATCGACCGCCAGACGAGCAAGCACCATGACCGGAATCGGGTCCGGCAGGTTGCGCCTGGCCTTCGCGGACACGTCCTTGTGGGCAACAGCTCCGTTGGCAATCGCGTAGAAGCCGACAGCGCGCCCACCGGCGACGACGACATAGGTCCGCGAAGAGCCGAGCGCCTCATTGGCAAGCGCTCGGCGTTTCAACCAGTTGTCGAGTTCCGGCGTGCCGGAATCAAAGGTGCTGAGGTCATGCGCGGCAGTCAGATGCTCCGGAGAGCTGATGTCCAACGCACGGCTCATCGTGCCCAGGGCGCTTTTCGTGAGAGAAGCTTCCGCAAGCGTGGGTTCTCGGCCGGAGAGGCGTCGAGTGCTGCGTTGAACCTGGCGAATGCATCCGTGTCGAGCTGAAAGTACCGCTGGTCGAGCAGCACCGTTGTCGCCTCGCGGGTCGCTGCGTCGAGCACGAACTGAGTTCGGTCTTTGCCAACAGCTTCAGCAGCTCGATCGATCAGCGCTCGGCGCTCATCCTCGATGCGGAGGTTGATGGTTCTTGTCCTCGCGGCGGGTGCGGGTGCTGCCATGGGTCTGTTCTCTGACTCTAGCGTCCTGTGTATACGTTGTCAACACGGACTGCAGCCGGGGTCCGACAGTTCACCGCCCGCCGTTCTTGTATCGCCCACACCCGTTTTCTGGGACAATCCCAGCCCTAACCGACGGTTTCGCTGGGATCCCGGGCCGAGTCCTCACGAGCAAGCGGAGGTAACGTGGCTGTCGTCGTCCAGAGCAAGAAGGCGTCCGACTCGTCGTATACCTGGCTGGTCATCTCCAGAACCGCCGCCGCAGTGCTCGGCGGCTACGTCGTCACCTACTGGACCGGCGCCGCCGTGGCCAAGATGGCCATCGAGTGGAACCTGCTGACCCGCGCCAATGCCGGGATGTTCTCCGGTCTCATACAGCTCGTCGTCTATGTCGCTCTCATCATCGGGGTGTGTTCGATGGCATCCATGCGGAAGGCGTGGTTGATGCTGACAGTGCTCACCGCGGTGCTCGTCGGTGTCGTGATGCTTACGCCGGGACCGAATTAGTTGCTAGTTGCTAGTTGCTAGTTGCTAGTTGCTAGTTGCCAGGAACCAGGAACCAGGAACCAGGAACCAGGAACCAGGAACTAGTAACGCGTCAGGAGAAGTGATGGAAAAGAGCTTTACGCAGCGAATGAGCTGGCTGCACACCTGGTTTGGGCTGGTGCTCGGCTGGCTGGCATTCGCGCTCTTTCTCACTGGAACGCTCTCGGTCTTCTGGCTGGAAATTCAGCACTGGGCGCAGCCGGAGCTGCACGGCGCGAAGATGTTGTCCATACCGCAGACGGTGGACTACAGCCTCGATTACCTCCGCAAGGTCGCTCCCGACTCGAAGCGCTGGAACGTCTACATGCCAGACTTCGACCGCCATCCGCTCCTGGTCCTGAGCTGGCTCGACGAGAACGACGCCCAGCAGTTCAAGCGGCTGGTACCCGATGGCTCGGGGCGCGAAGTCACCACCGTGACCAACGGCGGGCGTTTCTTCGTGGACTTCCACTGGACGTTCAACAACGTGGTGCCCGATCTGCAGGGGCGCACGTTCAAGTGGACCTACATGCTGTCGGGCCTGGTCGGCATGGGCTTCCTGATCGGCACGATCACGGGACTGGTCATCCACAAGAAGATCTTCCGCAACTTCTTCACCTTCCGGCGCAATGCGAAGGTTCCACAGACCCGCTGGCTCGACGCGCACAACGTGCTCGGCGTCTTTGCGTGGCCTTTCCACTTCGTGATCGTGCTGAGCGGCCTCGTCTTCTACTGCTATCTCTATATTCCTACTGGCATGCAGATGGCCGCGCGCTATCCGGCGCCGCGCGTGGCGCCCGCCCCCGGCGTGGCGGGCCCAGGAATGTTGTGGGGGCGCATCGCCGCCGATGCGGTCGGTGACTATCCGGCCAATGTCGTGGAGCCTGGGAACCCCGCAGCCAACGTTGCAATCCCGGCGCTCTTTGCGCAGGCGACGGAGCTGATGGGCCCTCTCTCAGGCTTCGCGGTCAGCAATCCTGGTCGTGATAACGCGGTGGTGCGGATGAGCGGCCCGCGCGCGCGTCCCAACGTCATGACCTTCTCGTCTGAGTCCATGACTTTCGATGGCGTGACCGGCACGGTCCTCAGTCCACCAGGAAACAGGACGCCTGCGGTGCAGAAGGTCACCAACGCATTTGCGGGCATTCACTTCGCCTTCTTCGGCGGCACACCGATGCGGATCCTGTATTTCTTGTCCGCCGCCGCCGGCACGATCATGATCGCCACCGGGCTGATCATGTTCACCACCAAACGCAAGGCGATGGCGCATTCAGTCGGCGAGGGACGCTTCTACGCGTTTGTCGAACGCATGAACGTGGCTTCGATTGGCGGCGCGCTGATCGCCTGCGCCAGCTATCTCTGGGCGATCCGACTGCTGCCGCAGTCGCTCTCGGACCCGAGTGGAGGCTACTTCGACGGCGTCTATGCGTCGATCCGCGCCATACCGTTCGACCAGGCGGTGCGCTCCGACTGGGAACTGTATCTGTTCTGGGGGGCCTGGGGTGTCGCCGCAGTGCATGCCTTCGTGCGGGTGCCGCACAGAGCCTGGACCGAACAGTTTGCCGCCGGCGCGGTGCTCTGCATCGGCATGCCTGCGATCGGATATCTGGTGCCCAACTGCGATCTCGGTTCGATGATCAGGGCAGGCGACTGGAAGATGGTGGCCGTCGATCTCAGCGGATTGAGCATCGGCCTGATGCTGGCGTATACCGCGTGGAAGGTGAGCGGTAAGCGCGTCGGCGTCCCCGTTGGCAAGCTCGTCGCGCCACCCGTGCTCTCACCAGCCGAGTGATGTACCTGCTCTCTGCTTTTCTCTGCGCGTATGCCGGCTTCGCCGCTCTTTGCGCGATCACGAAGCGCAACGTGCCGCTGATCTGGACGACGCCGCCATCGCGCGGCCTCGTCCAGGGGCTCCGCGTGGGTGGCTATCTGCTGCTCGGACTGTCGTGGCTGCCGTGCTACCTGAACTGGGACGTGCCGATGGGCACGGCGGCGTGGCTGATGAACCTCTCAGCCAGCGGCCTCGCGCTCGTCTTTCCCTTTGCCTACGCGCCGAAGCGCAGCGTGCAGGCCGGCGGCGTCGCAGCTTTGCTGGCCGTTGTCGTCTTGCTCGTGAGCTGAGTGGCGGATCGAGGTTACTGGCCTACGCCTCGACGTCGTCATCAACCGTGTCGTTACGGTTGTTGTCGGATTCAGCGGAGTCAGGGTCGATATCCTGTGAGTCGCGGTCCTCGACAGGCGCTTTGTGATTCCGCGCCTGGTCGCGGTCCTTCAACGGAGGCACCGCCTGCGGTCGCCGCTCACCCGATGTGTCTGGGCCGATCTGCGCCGAGCGGTTGTCGGGGTTCGCCATCCGTCTACAGTCGTCCTGTCAACGCCATCACGATCAGGACCAGCAGGATCAGACCACCAAGGCTTCCACCGACCCGAGCCCCGCCAGCGTAGAATCCACCGCCGCCCAGCACGAGCAGGAGGATGAGGAGAATCAAGAGTGTGCTCATGCCCGTGTTTTGAGCAAGGTGGATGCCATCGCGCATGTTCGAGTGGCGCGAGGGGACCGACAGAACCCAGGAGACCCACCGGTCGATTCTGCCGGTCACTCCCGCCTGTTGCTGGCCATGCGGTACGTAGCCTGCAGTGCTCGGAGCCGGAGGGTTACATGTCAAACCGGACGAAGCGATCGCAGGGTGGCGGGCAGCAGGAACCGCGGAGCGATAAGGCCGCCACAAAGCGCAGTCGGGGCGCGCTCAGTGTCAATGCGAAGAAGGGCGCCGTCAACAAGGCGGTGAACAACGGCTCGGCGAAAGGAGGCAACGGGTAGAATCTGCAACTCGCGTGCGCCGACGTCTCTGTAGCTGGCGGCGCTAGCGCTTCCACTCCGTGGCCTGGTAGCCCCGCACCTGCGTGTCGATCGCATGAACCGACGTCTGGACGTTGAGCTGGAGTGAGAACAACGTGCGTCGGCCAGGCCCGCCGAAATGCAGGCCATGCGTACCGGCCGGTGTCGGGAAGTAGCCGAGGAACTGGCCATTGGCCGGGTCAATCACCCACGCGCCGTTGTTGCCGGGCGTGTAGATGCGTCCAGCGGTATCGACGGCTGAACCGTCGCCACCGGCCCAGGCGAACTGCCGCTCGTTGGTCAGCGACCCATCCGGTTGAATGTCGAACGCTACGAGCCCCCCGGTAGGTGTGGGGGCGCCGGCGGGTAGCTTCAGATCGGCTGGCGGCATGGCGCCCGCAAGCCTGCCGGTGACATACAGCGTCTTGTCGTCGGGGCTGACCACGATGCCGTTGCCGCCGACGGTGCCGTAGCGTCCACTCACCACGCCCTTGGCGTTGGCGTAGTACACGCCGCCCATGGTCAGGTAGAAGCCGCCCTTCTTGTCAGCGACCATGTCGTTGAGGACTGCCGGGCCCAGGCACTCGAGCGGTTCACCGTTCATGGTGTTGGTGAAGAGCGTGCGCGGGGTGACGCGCCAGATGCCCCGGTTCAGCGCGCGCGTCCCAACGTAGAGCGTGCCGTCGGGCGTAACGCCCAGCGCTCCACCGGTGAAGGTGTCTTTGGCGATCACGTCGACCTTGCCGTCGAGCGAGATCTCGACAATCTGGCTCAGGTCGTTTTGCGCCAGCAGCAGTCCCTTATCCGTCCCGGTGGCACCATCAGTGTTGTTGCCGGTGCCCTCCCAGACCTTGCGCCAGCGCTGCCCTGTGGCGAGCACGCCCGCGATGGGGGGAGCGGGGTCAGCGGGGATGAGTACGGGTGGGACGGCCGGCTGGGCACCACCGCCGCCGCGGCCGGCATTCTGCCCGGCCGGAGCCGCTGGCGCTGCAGCGGCCGGCTGCGCCTTACAGTTGGCCGCAACAAACGCCGCGCGATTGGGATCCCGTCCAGCCTGGACGCCGGGGGTGCCAACCTGTTGCTGCGCAACGACCGCCATCGCCGAGGCGAACACGGCGGCGACGACCAGGAGTGTCTGGGTTTTCATGCCGGGATTGTAGCAAGGATTCCACCATAATCATTCCAATCTCAGGTGTTGCTCCCGATGAAAACCACCAAGCTCGTCCTGGGTCTGGCCCTCATCATCATTGCCGTGTGCATCGGCGCCAACGGTGTCTACATCGGCGCCACAGACGATGCCCCTGGCGCCTCGGCCGCCGGCATCCTGCTGACGATCGCCGGCGTGGCGCTGGGCGTGAAGATCGCACGGAACCGTCTCCCGGTGTGGGCTGTTCGCAGCGCATTTGTCGTCGCCGTGGTCGTCGCGGCATTGGCGGGATTTCTTGCCTACGAAACCGCGGGGAGAGTCCCACTGCACGCGCAGGCGGACCGCGTCCCGTCAGTCAGCGGGGCCGGCGTGCCGCCACGCTGGTCGGTCGCGGTGAACCAGGCTCGCTCACGCGTGCGGGAACACCTTCGCGAGCAGAACCTGCCAGGGCTCTCGGTAGCAGTGGGTATCGGCCGTGACGTTGTCTGGGCCGAAGGCTTCGGCTGGAGCGACGTCGAGGCGCAGGTGCCGGTGACGCCGACGACGCGATTCCGGATCGGGACAGCCTCCGCAATGCTGACGGCGGCCGCGGCTGGGTTGCTGCTGGACGAGGACCGGCTATCACTGGATGAGCAGATCCAGACGTACGTGCCCGAGTTTCCAAAGGGACAGTCAACGGTGACGCTTCGGCAGCTGATGGGACCTGTGACGGGTACCGATGCCGACGCTCTCGACGACAGCCCGCTCTCCCGTCAACGGTGCGCGCGTCCGGCAGACGCAGTGCCGTTGTTCGCGAACAACGCGTCACCCTACGGATGGGTCCTGGTGAGTGCCGCCATCGAAGGGGCGGCGGATCAGCCGTTCCTCGGGTTCATGCGGGACAGGGTGTTTGAGCCACTCGCGATGGCGAACACCGGCGCCGAGTCCACGACGGAGGAAAACCCTGAAGCCATCGGCGAGCCGGCAGAGGATCCGCCACCGTTTACGCTCATTCGCCGTCTGGTGTTCGAGCCGATCGGCCTGGGTAAGACGACACCCAGGACGGCGATGGATATCGCCACGGTCTACGTCCCGAGAGATAGTACCGACCCGCGTGGCGGCAGGCGCACGATGCGGCTGGGCAACCTGTCGTGTTACGCCGGCGCGATGGCGTTCTATTCGACGCCGTCCGATCTGGTGCGCTTCGGCCTGGCTATCAACAGCGGCACGCTGCTGCAGCCGGCAACCGTGCAAGAGTTCCCGGCGTCGGCGCGTCTGACGTCCGGGCAGAGCCATGAGGGCACGCTATTGGGCGGGACCGTCGCGTCAGTGCTCGACGTTCCCGCAAGTGGAATTGTCGTGGCCGTCGTGTCGAACACGTCCCATACCGACACCTCCGCCATCGCGCGGAGTGTCGCCGAGTCGTTCGGCACATCAGCAGGACGATGATGCGGACGAACGGACAACTCTAACCCTGTGCTACGCGGGTGAGTCTGTAGCCCACGACGGCTACTTTGCTGGCGCGAGGCGCTTCAGCTCTTCACTCCAGTTCAGGACGACCTCGATTCGGGCCGACTGCGGCTGGCCGTTCCCGGCGCGAAGCGGTTCGACCATGACGAAGCGCTGGCCATCGGGTGACACATCGTAGTTGGCCACACCGCCGGCCGAACCTGAGATATCGAGGCGATAGGGGTCGGTGAAGAGTACCGCCGGTTTGCCCGCGGTGAGTGTTGCGGCAGCGTCGCTCAGCGGGACGACCAGCAGCTTTCCCTCGTGTCGGTAGAACAGCTCCCGGCCCGAGGGGCCCCAGACAGGTTCGCCGCCGCCGCCCACCGAGATCGTGATCTCCTCGCCAGGCCCAGGGAACGGACGGGCATACACCTCGTTCATGCCAGATTTGTTCGACACAAACGCCACCCAGCGGCCGTTGGGCGAGAAGATCGGGCCCCTCTCCTCGAATGGCGTCGCGACAAACGGGGTTGGGCTCGCAGCCCCACTCGACCACATGACGATGTCGCGCGAGGTGGAGGTGCCGGGTCCCGCGCCACCGCCTGTATGCAGCGCCAGGGTGCGACCGTCGGGTGACCACGACGTGGGAAAGCTGCGCGGCGCGTTCTCGAGGACGCTGCGCACGACGCCGCTGCCGTCGGCGCTCGCCGAGATGACGTTGTTGGGCGCCGTCACGCCGTTGGCGGTGGTGATCATGGTCCCATCGCGCGTCCACGTCGGAAAGTGGCGATTGTTCCCCCCGAAGGTCACTCGGGTTAGTGCACCCCTCTGGACGTCGACCACCCACACATCCGAGGGCCCTGCCAGGCCAGGGGAAGCGCTCAAGCCGTACGCGATCTTCGCTCCGTCTGGAGAGAACCGCGGAAACCACACCGACCCGGCCGTCTCGCTCAGCGGCGCCGGCATCCCAGCCCGAGAGACCTGGACCAGGCGCATCGATTCAGACGTCTCGCTTGTGGCTGCGTAGTAGGCCAGGGTTCCAGATGACGCGAGCGCCACACCGACATTGGTCGCAATGCCCTGGATGAGAGGTACGGCCGTTCCGAGCATCGTGCCAGGTGTCGGGTTGAAGGCCTGGGCGAAGAGTGTTCCGCCCCGGTCGAACAGCACATAACCCGGCGAGACGTATCGAACGTGACTGGCGTCATCCACCACGACCCGGCGTTGGCCGCTGCTGCGCGACACCAGCGCCGCCTGTTGCCTGGTAGCTCGTGTGATGCCGAAGAGGATCCAGTCCGTTCCGACGATCGGTTGGGGATCCTGGGCGCGAGTCCCGGTCTCGTTGGCGGACAGCAGCGCCGCCGTGCCGCCCGAGGCCGCGACGCTCCAGACTCCTTTGTCGTCGGCGAAGAGTTCAGTGGCGAGCGTTCCGGCAACTACACCAATGTGGTGTCGATCAACGGCGTGCAGAACACGTCGATGGACAGTGATTGGAAGCCCGCGGGCACGGCGACGGGTGCGCCGCGGTAGCTCGCTACGCGAGCAGGTCGAACCGATCGAGGTTCATCACCTTGTTCCACGCTGCCACGAAGTCGTGCACGAACTTCTCCCTGGCGTCGGCGCTCGCATAGACCTCGGCAATGGCCCGGAGCTGTGAGTGCGCGCCAAAGACGAGGTCCACGGCTGTCGCCGTTGCCGTCACCTTGCCGCTGACGCGGTCGCGACCTTCGTACACGTTCTGACCCGCGCCCCCCGGCTTCCATTCGGTGCGCATATCGAGCAGGTGCACGAAGAAGTCGTTGGTCAACGTGTCGGGTGTGTTGGTGAAGACGCCATGGCGCGACTGCCCGACGTTCGTGTTGAGGCTGCGCAGGCCGCCGACGAGCACGGTCATCTGCGGAGCGGTCAACCGCAGCATGTACGCGCGGTCGAGCAGCAGCGTTTCCGGAGACAATGTTTCTCCGGCAGCGAGGTAATTGCGGAACCCGTCGGCGGTCGGCTCGAGCACGTCGAATGTGCTGACATCGGTCTGCGCCTGCGACGCATCCGTGCGCCCGGGCGCAAACGGCACCGTGACGGTGACGCCGGCGTTGCGTGCCGCTTGCTCGACCGCTGCACAACCGCCGAGGACAATCACGTCGGCAAGCGACACCTTCTTGCCGCTCGAAGTGTTGAAGTCCTGCTGAACCTTTTCCAGGGCCTGCAGCGCCCTTCCCAGTTCAGATGGCTCGTTGACCTCCCACTTGCGTTGTGGTTCGAGACGGATCCGTGCGCCGTTGGCACCGCCGCGCTTGTCGGTGCCGCGGAAGCTCGCCGCTGACGCCCAGGCAGTCGAGACCAGTCGCGAGATCGAGAGACCAGACGCGAGTAACTTGCTCTTGAGGGTGGCGATCTCGTTGTCGCCAATCAGCCCGCCATCAGGGGGTGGCACCGGGTCCTGCCACAACTGCGGCTCGGCAACCCACGGCCCCAGGTAGCGCGACAGCGGACCCATGTCGCGGTGCAGCAGCTTGTACCAGGCCTTCGCAAAGGCCTCGGCGAGCAGGTCGGGATTCTCGTGGAAGCGTTTGGTGATCGGCCCGTAGATCGGGTCCACCTTCAGCGCCAAATCCGTGGTCAGCATCGTTGGCGCATGCCGCTTCGATGCATCGTGGGCATCGGGCACCGTGCCTTGCGCCTCGGGGTTTTTGGGTTTCCACTGGAAGGCGCCGGCCGGGCTCTTGGTCAGCTCCCACTCGAAGTTGTACAGGTTGTCGAGAAATCCCATGCCCCACTTTGTCGGGGTCTGGGTCCACGCGCCTTCGAGGCCGCTGGTGATCGTGTCGCCACCCTTGCCGCTGCCGTACTTGTTCTGCCAGCCGAGCCCCTGCAGTTCAAGGGCGGCCGCCTCGGGCTCGGGGCCAACGTTGTTGGTCGCTGGAGCCGCACCGTGCGTCTTCCCGAACGAATGGCCGCCAATGATGAGCGCGGCGGTCTCCTCATCGTTCATCGCCATGCGCCCGAAGGTTTCGCGGATGTCGCGTGCGGCCGCGAGCGGATCCGGCTTGCCGTTGGGACCCTCGGGGTTGACGTAGATCAGCCCCATCTGCACGGCGCCAAACGGCTTACCGAGCTGACGGTCACCGCTGTAGCGCTCGTCGCCAAGCCAGGTGTCTTCCGGCCCCCAGAAGATCTCCTCGGGTTCCCAGACGTCGGGCCGGCCAAAGCCAAAGCCAAACGTCTTGAAGCCCATCGACTCCAGCGCGACGTTGCCGGTGAACACCAGCAGGTCCGCCCACGAAATCTTCTGTCCGTACTTCTGCTTGATCGGCCACAGCAGGCGACGTGCCTTGTCGAGGTTGGCGTTGTCGGGCCAGCTGTTCAGCGGTGCGAATCGTTGCCCGCCGGTGCCGCCGCCGCCGCGGCCGTCGGAGATGCGGTAGGTGCCGGCGGCATGCCACGACATCCGGATGAAGAGGCCGCCGTAGTGGCCGTAGTCGGCGGGCCACCAGTCCTGCGACGTCGTCATCAGCGCGATCAGGTCCTTCTTCAGTGCGTTGACATCGAGTGATGCGAACGCCTTGCGGTAGCTGAAGTCGTCGCCGACCGGCGTGGAAAGCGCTGAGTGCCGGTGCAGCACCGAAAGATCCAGTTGATTGGGCCACCAGTCACTGTTGGTCCTGGGGCGCGAGCGTTTCGGAGTGGGAGCGGGGATGACCGGGTTTTCGCTCTCGCTGACGCTCCTGGTCGCGTCCTTGTCGTGCGTCGGGATGGCGTCCTTGTCCTGATCAGTCACGCTGTTACCGCTCCTTCTCTTGCCGCTCGGGTACGCTGCCGGCAGTCTATCTCACTGAGTCGCGGGTTTCACAACCGGCGTAACGTCTGGTCTTGAGAGCAGTTGAAACCCGCAGGCGGTGCGGCCATAATCGGCGCCACTGGACAGGAGACTGTTTCTATGAAATTGGCTGCTCTCTGTGTGCTCCTTCTGACCGTTCTCACGCTGCCCGCGCTCACGGCGTCTCCGACGGCCAAACCTGAAGACGTCGGGCTCTCCTCCGAACGGCTACAGCGAATCAGCCAGATGATCGAGCGGCGCATTGCGGCTGGCGACCTGGTGGGCGCCGTGACGATCGTGGCGCGCAAGGGCAAGGTCGCCCATCACGTCGCCCAGGGCGTAATGGATCTGCAGTCGAAGCAGCCGATGACCACAAGCTCCATGTTTCGCATCGCCTCGCTGACCAAGCCCGTGATCGGCGTGTCGATCATGATGCTTGTCGAGGAAGGGAAGCTCCACCTGAACGACCCGGTCGCGCGCTACATCCCCGAGTTCCGCGACATGAAAGTCGCCATGGCGCAGCCGGGCGGGGGACAGAACGGCGGACAGAACGCTGAGCCGCGTTTCTACACCGTGCCCGCGCAGCGCGCGATCACGATCAAGGACCTGCTGACGCACGTGTCCGGGCTCGGGAGCGGGCCGATGAGCAACAGCGATATCGCAAAGGTGGCCCGCAAGGAAGGTGAGACGCTCGCCGACTACATCCCGCGTCTCGGATCGACCGCGCTCGAGTTCCAGCCTGGAACCCGTTGGGCCTACAGCGCCCTCGCTGGCTTCGAGACCCTGGGGCGCGTCATTGAGGTGGCCTCTGGCACCAGGCTCGATCAGTTCGTCCGTGCGCGCATCTTCGATCCACTGGGCATGAAGGACATCACGTTCTGGCCAACCGACGCGCAGATGTCACGTGTCGCCACCGTCTATACAAGCGGTCCGAACGGGCTCACCAGGACCGCAATGCCCAACGACACGATGTCGAGGAACGTTTACTTCCGTGGCTCCGGCGGTCTGTACAGCACGGCTGAGGACTACATTCCGCTTGGCATCATGCTGTCCAACGGTGGGGAACTGAATGGCAAGCGTCTCCTCGGCCGCAAGACGGTGGAGATGATGCGCGCCATCCACGTTCCTGACACGCTGCCGGGACGCCCGGCCGGCGAGGGCTACGGGCTGAGCATCCGTGTGGTGGCCAACCACGCGGCCCGAGGCACGATCTTGTCAGACGGCACGTTTGGATGGACTGGTGCTCAGGGCACGCACTTCTTCGTCGATCCAAAGGAAGAGCTGGTCGGCGTGCTGATGGTCCAAACGCCGAACGGTGAGATCCAGCGCGAGTTCGAGGATCTCGTCGCGCAGTCAGTCGTTGACTGATACAACTCCGGACGATGGCCCATCGTGGGGTTGCACCAGCGCTGAGAGTTCGACAAGTCCAACGGGCGGCCGGCTGAGCCACGGCAGGATGAAGGTGTGGTGCGCCAGACCCGAGGAGAGTCGTTCCACTTGCGTGCGTTCGCCATTGAGTCGCGCCACGAGCACTGGGTCTCGTGTGCCGCTGGCCAGAAGGGTCTTGTTCAGCACCCATGCGTATGGCTCGATGCCGGCGCGACGTAAGTCTTCCTGTAACGCTGCTGCTTGCGACACCGGCGTGACTTCGGGCAGTGTGACCACGATGATCTTCGTGTAGTCGGCGTCCTGCAGTCTCATCAGGGGCGTCACGATCTTCCCGCTCCCGTGTCCCTCGAACTCCCGCAGTGTTTGCCGGTGGTAGGCCCCGGTCGCATCCATCAGCAGCAAGGAGTGCCCCGTCGGGGCGGTGTCGAGCACCACAAAGGCACTGCGCGCCTCACTCACCATCCGCGAAAAGGCGTGGAACACCGCCACCTCTTCCGAACACGGTGAGCGCAGGTCTTCAAGCAGCAAGGCCTGTCCCTGAGCGTCGAGACCAGGAGCCTTGGCCTTGAAAATCCTGTCGATGTAGCGCTCCGTCTCGACCTTGGGATCGATTCGGTCCACGCGGAGGCCTGGCACCTCACCGTCGAGTGTGGCGACCAGGTGCGCCGCCGGATCGGTGGTGCTCAAATGGACGGTCTTTCCGCGCTGAATGAGGCCAAGGGCCAGGGCCGCCGCCACGGTTGTCTTTCCAACCCCTCCCTTGCCCATGACCATGATGAGCCCGCGCCCAGCGGTGGCGAGTTCGTCGGCCAGCGCGTCGAGGCCCTTTGGCGACTCACTGAAGTCGATCGCCACCGATCCGCTGGCGTCGCTCGGCACGGCACCGGCGGTGAGGAGTGCGCGCAAGGCGGGCAGGCCCACGGTGTCGAATGGCTTGAGCGGCACCTGATCCTGCGGCAAGGCACGCAGAGATGAGGGCAGCCTGGCCAGCGTCTGTTCCCCCAGCGTCTCGATGGCACGGGCCACCTGGTCCTCGCGGCTGCGCGCGTGAAACACCCCGTTGATGACAAGCCGCTGGTTGCTCAGGCCAAGCGCCTGCAGTTCCTCGGACGTGCGCGCCGCCTCGGCCATCGCGCCCTGGTCCGGTCGAGTCACCAGGATGACCGTGGTCCGGACCGGATCACTCAACGCTGTGAACGCGGCGTTGAAGCGGGATTCCTGCATCTTCAGGCCTGAGTGGGGCCCCAGGCAGGAGGCTTCGCGGTCATGGCCCTCGAGGAACCCGCTCCATGCATTGGGCAGGCTGAGCAGTCGCAGCGTATGGCCGGTTGGAGCGGTGTCGAAGATCACGTGATCAAAGCGTTCTGCCGTGTCTCCCAGCAGTGACGCGAACTCGTCGAATGCCGCGATCTCCGTGGTGCAGGCCCCCGACAATTGCTCGTGCACGGTCGAACGCTCGGCGTCACTGGTTCCGACCGCCATTTGCGCCAGGACCCGCTGACGATACGACTCGGCTGCCGCATCGGGGTCGATGTTCAGGACCGACATCCCGACCGCCCCCGGCACCGGCGTCGGCGTGTTGCGAAGTTCGATCCCGAGCATCTCGTCGAGGTTGGATGCGGCGTCTGTGCTGACAAGCAGCACGGTCTTCCCGGCGTCCGACAACGCGATCGCGGCGGCGGCCGAGAGCGATGTCTTTCCCACGCCGCCTTTGCCTGTGAAGAAGAGATACCGAGTCGGGTCGATCAGAAATCCCATACTCATGATACCCAGGCGGGCGCCGGGCCTGTGCGGCGGAAGAACCAGCGCTTGGTCGCTTCGGTCGCGCCCAGGTAGGTCACCACGATCCCGACAACGGTGCCCATCTCCACGGTCGACAGAGGCACAAAGCCGAACAGCCTGGACCCGTGCCCGAAGAACGGCACGGCGAGGGTGAATACCGCGGCCGCGACGGTCGTCCAGAGCAACAAGGCGCTTGGCCGGCTGCGCCACGCAGGTCCCCGGGTGCGCAGGATGAGCACGACACCGAGCTCGGTGAGCAGCGACACCACGAACCACGTCGTCTGGAATGTCGCCTCACCTGCATGGAACAGCAGGAGCAGCGCGGCGAAGGTCAGGAGGTCGAAGATCGAGCTGACGAGCCCGAAGACGATCATGTAGCGCCGCACCTGTGCGATATCCCAGCGCTGCGGATGCGTCACGCGCTCTGGATCGACCAGGTCGGTCGAGATGGCCATCGACGGCACGTCGGAGAGGAAGTTGTTGAGCAGGATCTGCTTGGCGACCAGCGGCAGGAACGGCAGGAGCGGCGCCGCCAGCGCCATGCTGACCATGTTCCCGAAGTTTGCGCTGGTCGTAATCGAGATGTACTTCAGCGTATTTGCAAACGTGCGTCGCCCGTCCTCCACCCCCGTGCGGAGGACGTCGAGGTCGCGCTTCAACAGGATGATGTCGGCACTCTCGCGGGCGACGTCCACGGCCTGGTCGACCGAGATGCCGACGTCGGCCGCGTGTAACGCCGGGGCGTCGTTGATCCCGTCGCCGAGGAAGCCGACCGAGTGACCCGTGCGCTGAAGCGCCCGCACGATGCGTTCCTTCTGTTGCGGATCGATCTCGGCGAAGAGCGATACCTTGGGCGCCGCGTGCCAGAGCGCCTCGTCGTCGAGGGTCATCAGCGCGTCCCCCGTGAGCATCGAGGTCGGGTCGATCCCGACCGTCTCGGCGAGGTGGCCCGTGACGAAGCGGTTGTCCCCGGTGATGATCTTGACCTGGACGTTCAGCTTCGCGAGGTCGCCGAGCGCGCGCGCCACATCGGCTTTGGGCGGGTCGAGGAAGAGCAGAGAGCCCGCGAACACCATCTCCGCTTCGTCGTCGCGCTGGTAGGTCTCTTTGGCTGAGACCGTACGCGTCGCGAGCGCCAGCACGCGAAACCCGGCCTTGCCTTTCGCCTCGTAATACGCCGAGAGCTCGGCGGTGTCGGCATCAGTCAGCGGGAGCACTGCGCCGTCGCGCTCCACGTGCGTGCAGACCGAGAGCACGTTCGAGAACGCGCCTTTGGTGACAACGAGGTGTCGCGTAGCGTCGCCTCCCTGACGCATCACTATCGTGAGGCGCTTTCTCAAGAAATCGTAGGGGATCTGGTCGATCTTGTCGTGGCCGGCTGTCGAGAGCCCGGCCTGCTGCCCGGCCGCCACGATCGCCGCGTCGATCGGGTTGTCGATGCCAGTTTCGAATGAGGCGTTGAGAAACGCGAGGTGCCGAACCTCGGCCGACGTGCGCCCGCTCGGATCCGCCGCCTGGGCGAGGACGATGGTCCCTTCGGTCAACGTGCCGGTCTTGTCGGTGCAGAGAACGGTCATGCTTCCGAGGTTCTCGATCGCGTCCAGGCGGCGGACGATAACGCCCTGCTTGCTCATCGCCCGTGCGCCGGCCGCGAGCGTGACGCTCACGATGGCGGGCAGGAGCTCGGGCGAGAGGCCGACGGCGAGCGCCACCGAGAAGAGCAGCGATTCGACGAGCGGACGGTGCAGCAGAAGATTGACCGTCAGGACAGAGAGGACGATGACGACCATCGCCCGGATCAGCAGGTAACCGAACTGCCGAAGTCCGCGGGCGAAGTTCGTTTCAGGCTCCCGCGCCCGCAGCCGCGCGGCGATCGCGCCGAACGCCGTGCGTCGCCCGGTGTCGACGACCATGACCCTTGCCGTTCCGCTGCGCACTGACGCCCCGAGAAACACGACGTTGGTTCGCCGGGCGAGCGGTGCGTCGGCAGGGACGATTCCGGGCTGCTTCTCGACCGGAAACGACTCTCCGGTCATGCTCGCCTCGCTGACGAGGAAGTCCCTCGCCTCGAGAATCCGCCCGTCCGCGGCAATCAGATTCCCCGCCGAGAGCACGAGGACGTCACCCGGCACGAGGACCTCGGCACGCACGGTCCCTTCGATGCCGTCGCGCACCACGCGGCAGGTGAGTGCGAGCCGCTTCTTCAGCTCCTCGACCGCCGCGGAAGCCCGGTATTCCTGGTAGAAGCCGAGGAGCGTCGAGCCAATGACGATCGCGAGGATGATCGCCGCGTCGATCCACTGGGAGAGGCCGAGCGAAACCGCGGCAGCGAAGATCAGGATCAGGACCAGAGGGCTCTCGACCTGCCTCCAGAGCAGGCGCAGCGGGCCGAGACGCTGTGCGTCCTCGACGCTGTTCGGGCCCACGACCTCCAGTCGCTC
>JBEBGV010000092.1:0-16159 GCA_040081265.1 Vicinamibacterales bacterium | reverse complement strand
GTCCCGGCGCCACCCCCGCCCCGCCCCCGGTCGGGAAACTCACCACCACGTTGCTGCCGGTCCGCCCGGACCGCTCGCCGTCGCCCCGGCGACTGATGGAGTCCACCAGGACATCCACGGATGACCCGACCATGTCCTCGTGCAGTCGTGTCTGGATGCGCCGCTGGAGCGACTGCAGCGCGACGATGCGTGACGTCTTGTCCTCGTCGCGCACGTCGTCAGGATAGCGCCGGGCCGCGAGCGTGTTGGGGCGCGGGGAGTACTTGAAGGAAAACATGCTGAGGTACCGGGCCCGTTCCACCAGTGTCAACGTGTCGTCGAAGTCCTCCGCCGTCTCGCCCGGGAAGCCGACGATCATGTCCGTGGAGACAGTGATCCCGGGGACGGCGTCGCGCAGGCGGAACAGCAGATCCAGGTAGTCCTCCCGGGTATGACGCCGGCGCATGGCGCGAAGGATCCGCGTCGAGCCGGACTGGACCGGCAGGTGGATGTGCTTGCAGACCTTCGGCAGGTGCGCGAGGGCGTCGATCAGGCGTGGGCCGGTGTGTCGGGGATGAGGGCTGGCAAAGCGGATGCGTTCGATGCCCGCGATCTCGCTGACCGCCTCGAGCAGTCCGGCGAAGTCGCAGGTCGGATCGTCGGGCGCCTGGTAGTGATTGACGATCTGACCGAGCAAGACCACCTCGCGGTGTCCCGTGGCAGCCGCCTCGCCGATCTCCGCCAGGATCTCCGCCCTGGCGCGCATGCGCTCGTGGCCCCGGGTGTGCGGGACCACACAGAACGCGCAGTGGTCGTTGCACCCTTCAACGATCGAGACCAGCGCGCGGACAGGGTCTGTGCGCCGGGCCAATCCGAGCGGGAAGGACACATCGTCGAGGGCGCTGACGTCGACCGCCGGCACCGTGGCCGTCATCGCGCGTTCGACGAGCATGGGGAGCAGTTTCTGTTGCTGGGTCCCGAGGACCACGTCGATCATGTGTCCATTGGTCCTGCGGAGAAGGTTGGCGCCTTCCTGTTGCGCCACGCATCCGGCGACAACGACAGCGGTCGATCGTCCGGTTTCCTCCTCGCGGACACGAAGTTCGCCGAGGCGGGTGTAGAGCTTGTCCTCGGCGTGTTCGCGCACGCTGCACGTATTGATGACCACCAGGTCCGCGTCGTCATCGGTGTCCGCACGCTCGTAGCCCGCCTGTTCGAGCAGGCCGGCCATACGCTCGGAATCGTGGACGTTCATCTGGCAACCGAAGGTTTCGATCAGATACCGCTTGGCCATCGTCACTGCCGGGTTGCCCGGCGCCTTTCGCTTTCGCCTTTCGCTTTTTCTTTTGCTTTCGCCCCCACCGCCAGCCCGCGGCCGATCAGCTCCCTGGCGCTCGCCCGCAGCGGTTCGGTGATGTCGACCCCGCCGATCATCCGGGCGAGCTCTTCGACCCGCCCGCTCTCGTCGAGCGCGCTGACCGAGACCCGAGTACGGTCGCCTGCCGTCTGTTTGGCCACGGCGTAGTGCGCCGCGGCGCGCGCCGCGATCTGGGGGAGATGCGTGACGCACAGCACCTGGAACCTGGAGCCCAGACCCTGAAGGTGACGCGCGACGACCTCGGCAACCTGCCCGCCGATACCCGCGTCCACCTCATCGAACACCAGCGTGCGGACCGTTGACGCGGGGGCGCCCTTCCCGTCGTCAGCGCCGAGTGTCTTCAGGGCAAGCATGATGCGTGACAACTCGCCACCGGACACAATCCGGGCAAGAGGCCGGGCCGCTTCACCGGGGTTCGGTGCGATGAAGAACTCTCCGGAGTCGATGCCGCTGGCACTCCACTCCGTCTCCCCCACGTCCTGTCCCGCGATTCGCATTTCGAACTGCGCGCGGGCCATGCCCAGCTGACCGAGGACGGTGCTCATCCCGGACGCCAGCAACTCGCCGGCCTTGCGCCGTGCCGTCGAGAGTCGTTGCGCCGAAGCCAGGTAGCGAGCGCGGGCGGTGTCACGCTGGGCCAGCAACGCATCGAGGTCCTGCTGGGGGTCGGTCAACTGCGCGTGCTCGTCTCGAAGGGCATGTCGCCGGGCGATGACCTCTTCCAGAGTCGGCCCGTATTTCTTCTTCACGCGATCGAGTGTGGCGAGTCGCTCCTCGATCTCCTGCAACCGGCGAGGTGACGCGTCGATCGCCCCGCCGTAGGAGCGAAGTTCGGTGGCGAGATCATTGAGCTGAGCTTTGACCGAATCCCGCATCTCGCCGTAGGCGGCGAATCGGCTGTCGATCTCAGCCAGTTCGTCGACGCGTCGCCACACGCCCGCCAGTTGCGCCAGGACTGACGCGTCATTCTCGTACAGCGAGGTGTAGCCCTCCGTGCACAGGCGCTGGACACGTTCCGCGTTGGCCAGCACCTGCCTCGTGGCGGCGAGTTCGGCGTCCTCGTCCTTCGACTTCGGTGCCGCCTTGTCAATTTCACCCAACTGGAAGGCGATCAGGTCAAGGCGCGCCGTCCGCTCCTTCTGGTCCATCGTGGCGCGGTCACACCGCTCGCGAAGCACCTTCAGCGCATCCCAGTCTTCTGCGACCGCCGCCGTCTCGGCGGACAGGCGCCCGTATTCGTCGAGAGCGGGGATATGGGTCGCAGGGTCCATCAGCGACTGGTGCTCGTGCTGTCCGTGGAGTTCGACCAGGCGCGAAGCCAGCACCCGGAGCGCCGCGCTTGTCGTCAGCTCGCCGTTGACGAAGGCGCGGGACCGGCCCTGGGCCGTCAGTTCCCGCCGGATGACGACTTCCTCGCCGGCGTCTTCGAAGATGGCCTCAATGGTGGCCTGCGCCTCGCCGGTGCGCACCATGTCAGCCGAGGCCCGCCCGCCGAGCAGGAGTCCGACCGCTTCGACGACGATGGATTTGCCGGCACCGGTCTCGCCGGTGAGGACGGTGAAGCCAGGGGAGAAATCGACATCCACCCCCTCGACAACTGCCAGGTTGCGTATCCTGAGAAAACGGAGCATGTGGGCGGAACTTCCATCGTATCAGATCTTTGACAGCACTTCGGTCGCATGCTACGCTGCCGTTGTCTGCGCTGATCCCAGCAGCGCGCTGCCGAATGCACCGGAGGCTTCGTTGCACACGTTTGGCCCTTACGTCCTGGCACTGCAGGTGTCGGACGTCGCTGCCTCTCCGTCTGGGGCGGGTAGAGATGTAGTACAGCTCATCGCGGAGACCAACCCCCTCAATCAGGCGGTTCTCGCCATCCTGATCCTGTTCTCGATCGCCTCGTGGGCCATCATTGCCTACAAACTGATCGCGTTCCGGCGCTCGCGGGAGCAGTCGAAGCGGTTCATCGACGCGTTCCGGAAGAGTGCGAAGTTCTCCGAGGTACAAGTCGTCTGCGCAACCCTGCCGGCCAGCCCGCTTGTCGGAGTGTTTCAGGCCGGGTATGCCGAGCTCAACGCCCAGTTTCGCCTGACCGGTGCTGACGCTTCCGCGACCTCGGGCGGGCGGCCCATCCTCAAGAGCCTGACGGCAGTCGATCGAGCCCTGCTCCGCGCGGCCACTGCCGAGATCGGCAAGCTGGAAAGCCGCCTGACATTTCTGGCGACCACCGCCAGCATCACGCCGTATATCGGCCTTTTTGGCACCGTCATCGGCATCATGCTGGCCTTCTTCCGGATCGGGCAGACCGGGTCGACCAACCTCGCGGTGGTCGGACCTGGCATCTCGGAAGCCTTGATTGCCACCGCGGCAGGACTGTTTGCGGCCATCCCCGCCGTCTACTTTTACAACCACCTCACGACCGGTGTGAAAGGCATGGCGGCAGACATGGATGACTTTGCGCTCGAGTTCCTGAACATCGCGGAGCGCAACTTCACGTAGGGACCACTCATGCCAAAAGTCATGGGTTCGGCCCCCGCCCCGGGAGGGCGCCTTGCGCGCGGCCGACGTGTCTCGTCGACGCTCGCCGAGATCAACATCATCCCGCTCGTCGACGTGATGCTGGTGCTGCTGATCATCTTCATGGTGGCGGCACCGATGCTCCAGCGCGGCGTGGAGGTCAACCTGCCGGTTGCCAGTCGGTCGAGCGAGATTGCCAGCGAACAACTGTTCGTGACGATGCCCCTGTCCTTTCGTCAGGACCGGCGTGTGTTTCTCGGCGACGAAGCGATTCGCCTGGACGTGCTGGGCGAACGGATACGACAGCTGATGGCCACTCGGTCCGACCGACAGGTCTTCCTGCGTGGCGATGGCGGCATCACGCTGCAGGAGATGCTCGATGTGATGGACCGCCTCAAGGCTGCGGGCGTCGAGAAGGTTGCGGTCATCAACAAGTTGCCCGGGGAACAATGAGCAGGGGTGGTTCCAGAGGCGGCGTGTGTGACTGAGACCGTCAGCGACATCATCGCGGCTCGTGCCCGGCAGCCCGAAGGGCTTGCCAGCATCGCTGGCTGGTCCGTGGTCGCGCACGCGATCATCGGGACGGCGGTGGCGTTTTCACTGGCGGCGTGGATGAGTCGGCCGGTGGATCCAGCGCCGACAGTGATGACGATCAGCCTCGGCGGTTCCGTTGGTCCACGCACCGGTGGCATGACCGCGATTGGGGGACGCACAGTTCAGGCGCCGACACCGGTTGTGCCGGTGCGCCGCGCCGAGACTCCCCCGGCGCAGAAGACCCCTGAAATGGCCCTGCCCACCAGACCTGCCCGGCCGCGTCCGCGCGTGACCCAGGCGCCGACCGATGCCGTGGGTCGAACGCCGACGACCGGGGCGGAGCCGACGCAGGGACCTGCGCGCGCGGATACGCAGGTGCGCGGCCAGGGCTTCGGCCTGACGACCGGCGGTGGCGGCGGCACCGGCGTCGAGCTCGAGGTTGGTGACTTCTGCTGTCCGGAGTACATCGCTGAGATGGTTCGGACCATTCAGCAGAACTGGTCGTCCAAACAAGGCGTCACCGGTGACGTGGTGATGCGGTTTACTATCGTTCGTTCAGGGATGATCGTCGGCGACAGCATTCAACTGCTGAAGTCGAGTGGCTTCGCGGCCCATGAGCTGGAAGCGAAGAACGCGCTCCTTCGTACCCGTCTGAGCCAGTTGCCGTCCGCGTATCCCAATCCGACGCTGACACTACGCATGACATTCCAGTACTCACGCTGATGATGAAACTGTTCTTCTCCTCCTTGTTTGGCGTCGCGGTGGCGGTGGGGCTCGTTGCTGCGCAGCAGCAGCCTTCAGAGATCGCGGTGGTCATCAACGGCGAGCCCGGCACACCTCCCCGCTACGCCGTCCCCGACTTCGTGGCGTTGACGCCGCAGGCAGCCGACATCGCGCGCTCGCTCGGGCAGGTGCTCTGGGACGATCTCAACTTCGAACGTGAGCTCTACATGATCCCGCGCGACACATACGGGAGCATCGCCGTGGCGCGCACGCCGGAGACCATTCCGTTTGCCAGCTGGCGCGAACTCGGCGCCGACGCGGTTGTGTTCGGCACAGTGCAGCGCACCGGGAACGCCGTCACGGTTCAGATCAGGCTGTTTAACGTGAGAACCCGTCAGACGGTCTACTCGAAAGAGTTCACGGGCACGGCGAACAATCCGCGCCTCTATGCCCATACGGCCGCCGATGAGATTCATCAGCAGCAGCGCGGGCTGCGCGGTGTGGCGCGCACCCGGCTGGCGTTTTCATCGGATCGGAACCGCGAGAAGATCTCCGGGCCGGTCGAGAACCGCGACGTGAAAGAAATTTACGTGGCGGACTACGACGGTGAAGGTCAGCGCCGTGTGACCACGAATCGGCAGCTGAACATCACCCCCGCCTGGTCACCCGACGCGCGCGCGATTGCCTACACCTCGTATCGACGTGGCTACCCTGACATCTTCATCGCCTTGCTCTACCAGGGTCTGCAGGAGACGCCCACCAACGGGGTGGGGCAGAACTTCCTCCCCGTGTGGTCGCCTGACGGGACGAGGCTGGCCTTTACGTCCAATCGTGATGGCAATCCGGAGATCTACGTCATGAACCGGGACGGCTCCGCCATCCGGCGGATTACCAATAACCCCGCCATTGACGTCACTCCGACCTGGTCGCCGACCGGAACGCAGATCGCATTCACGTCCGATCGCGGGGGGACCCCTCAGATCTATGTCGTCGGGGCAGATGGATTGAACCTCCGTCGTCTGACCTCGGAGTCGTACGCAGACCGCCCGACATGGTCACCTGCCCCATTTAACGAAGTGGCATTTGCGGCTCGCACGGGTCCGGGATTCGACATCAAGACTTTGGACCTCGCCACCGGGCAGACGCGTCAGATCACCTTTGGTGAGGGCACCAACGAGAGTCCCGCGTATTCGCCAAACGGCCGGCACCTGGCGTTCACGTCCAACCGGGTCGGACGGGGCTCGCAGATTTTCACCGTCGGGCGTGACGGGCGGGGTTTGAAGCAGATCACGCGCGACGGCAATAACTTCACGCCCGCGTGGTCCAACTAGTCGGGCATTCCTTTAGGTTGCGGATAGAAAGAGTGGTGGTGGGGCGATGAATTCGAGATTGCAGTATCTGGCGTGTGTCCTGGTGGTTGTCGCGGTCGCGGCGTGTGCCAAGAAGATCCCACCGGTCACCGCGCCAACGCCGCAGCCGGCGCCGCCGCCGGTCGCTACGGCGCCGCCGCCTCCCCCACCTGCTGCGACGCAGCGCGTCGAGGACAACCTGCCGTTACCTGTGCAGCCGGCGGCCGAAGACGGAATCAACAGCCGTTCCCTCGAGGATCTGAACCGGAACTCTCCCCTGCGCCCGGTGTTCTTTCCGCTCGATGCCTTTGAGCTGGATGCTGAGGCCAGAACGGTGGCCGGCAACAACGTCGAAGTGCTGAAGCGATATCCGAGCTGGATGATCACCGTCGAAGGACACTGTGATGAGCGCGGCACGGCTGAATACAACCTGGCGCTGGGCGAGCGCCGGGCGGTGGCGGTGCGCACCTATCTCGTGTCGCTGGGCGTGCCTCCCGAACGTATTCGCACGGTCAGCTACGGCAAGGAGTTTCCCTTCGATCCCGGGCACACCGATGCCGCGTGGTCGATGAACCGTCGCGCCCACTTCGTGATCACCGCCAAGTAGGATCGTTGGTATGCATACTCGAACTGCAATTGCATCCGTGGCCCTGGGCCTGACCCTTGCCCTGAGCGCGCCAGCGACTGCCCAGAGTCGCGAGCAGCGTCAGATGATGGCGACGCTGCAGATTCTCCAGGAGCAGGCGCAGCAGCTCGCCCTGACGATCGCAGCCCTGCAGCAGAGCCTGGACGAATCGGCAAAGGCGCTGAATGTCCGCGTCGACGAGTCGAACAACGCCACCAGGAAAGCCTTTGCCGATCAGAAGCTCCTGATCGACGGCATTGCCAGCGACGTTCGGATTGTCCGCGAGCGATCGGATGACAACAACGTCCGCATCACCGCGCTGCGCGAGGAACTGGAGGCGCTCAGAACGGCTGTTCTCACGCTCTCGCAGCCCGCTCCCCCGCCGCCTCAGGTCACGCTGGGTCCCGACGGTCTGCCGGTCGCTGCGCCGGTGGCCCCGCCACAGCTCGTCCCGGCCCCCGCTACCCCATTGCCCCAGGCGTCAACTGCCGGACTGTCGCCGATTCGGATGCTCGACACCGCCAAGGCCGACTACTTTGCCGGCCAGTGGAGCAGCGCAGTCAACGGCTTCGAGGCGTTCCTGCGGGCATTCCCGCGTTCAGAGTCCGCCGGAGAGGCGCAGTTCTTCATCGGCGAGAGCTACTCTGCTCAGAGCCGCTGGCGGGACGCGATCGCCGCGTACGGGCTCGTCATGCAGACCTATCCACAGTCGGGGTCGGTCCCCGACGCGTACTACAAGCAGGGACTGGCCTACGAACGCCTGGGCCAGGGCGACGCCGCCCGGTCTTCCTGGGAAATGGTCGTCAAGGCCTACCCGGAAAGCGACGCCGGACGGCTCGCCAAGCAGAACCTCGATCGACTCGGCGCCCGGCGTCAGTGACCTCACCTGTCAGGCAGATCGGATAAGGTACGACCGTACGCGCGGCGGTGTGCCGTGCGCAGGGGCAGAGTCGATCTGCCCGAAAGGATCGCGTGATGGGTAGCGTAAACAAGGTCATCCTGGTTGGAAATCTCGGACGTGATGCAGAACTGCGGTACACCCCCGGTGGCGCCGCCGTGGCGAGCCTCAACCTGGCGACGACCGAGGTCTGGAACGATCGCAGCAATCAGCGCCAGGAGAAGACGGAATGGCACCGGGTGGTGCTCTGGGGAAAGCAGGCGGAGAGCCTGCAGGAGTACCTGACGAAGGGCAAACAGATCTACGTCGAGGGCCGGCTGCAGACGCGGCAGTGGGACGACAAAGACGGCAACAAGCGCTACACCACTGAAATCAAGGCCGATCGCATCACGCTGCTCGGCGGTGGTGGAGGCGGGGGTGGGGGTCGATCCATGGATCGCAGCGGCGGTCAGGCGGCACCGATGGACGAACCGCCGATGGAGCCCATCACCGACGACGACATCCCGTTCTAGTAACTCTGCGCGGGCGGGCCTTCGGGTCCGCCTGCCTCGTCTCTCCGGCTAGCTGTCGCGGTGCTTCACCCGTAGCCGCACGTTCTTCACAGACGCCAGCGACTTCTTCAGCGCTTCCGCCATCATCACCGAGCGATGGCGCCCCCCAGTACACCCGATGGCGACGGTCAGATAGCTCTTCCCTTCCTGCACGTACTGCGGAAGCGAGAACTTCAGAAACGACGTCAGCTTGTCGATGAAGTCCTGGGTTTGAGGGTATCGCTGCATGTAGCGAACCACTCCCCGGTCCCGGCCCGTCAGCGGACGCAGGCTGTCCACGAAATGCGGGTTTGGCAGGCACCGGACATCGAACACCAGGTCAGCGTCCTCCGGCACACCGTTCTTGAATCCGAAGCTGACCAGGTTGACCACCATGTCCGCGCGCGTGTTGCCGTCACGCGACATCCGCATGAAGACGTCACGCAGTTCGTGCACCGTCAGGCTCGTCGTATCGATGATGAGATCGGCCATCGCACGGATCGGCGCCATCCGGGACCGCTCCTCGGCGATGCCTTCGCTCACCGACCGGTCGGGCGCCAGCGGATGTGGTCGCCGGGTCTCGCTGAACCGGCGGACCAGCGCCGAGTCGCTGGCCTCCAGGAAGATCAACGTGGGCCTGACGCCCTTGTGTGCGCGCAGCCGCTTGTAGACCGGGGGAAACCCCTTCTCGAACCCGCGCTCGCGAACGTCCACGACGATGGCGACCTTCTGGAGCGCCGCGTCTTCCGGGGTGGCCAGCTCTGACAGCTTGGGGATGAGCTGCACCGGCAGGTTATCGACGCAGAAGTAGCCAAGGTCCTCGAGCGCGCGAACCGCATGCGTCTTCCCTGAGCCTGAGAGGCCGGTCAGGATGACGAATCGCCGCGTGCCACGGGTGCTGGGAGGAGTGACCGGGGGTTTCCTGCGCGCGGCCATTGCCTAATACAGGACCTTGCGCTGATTCGAGGTCGGAATCTTGAGCTCTTCCCGATACTTGGCGATGGTGCGTCGGGCGAGCTCGAGGCCTTCACGCTGAAGAATGCTGACGATCTTGGAGTCGCTCAGCGGCTTGCGCGGGTCTTCCTGCTCGATGATCTTTCGAATCCGCTGCTTGATGGTGACCGACGACACCGCTTCCCCGTAGGAACTGGCGATGCCGCTGTGGAAGAAGTACTTCATCTCGAACACGCCCTGGGGCGTGTGCATGTACTTGTTGGTCACCACGCGGCTGACCGTGGATTCGTGCATGCCGATGTCGTTGGCGACATCGCGGAGCACGAGCGGGCGCAGGTACTCGATGCCGTGGTCGAGGAAGTCGCGCTGAAACGTGATGATGCTCGTGGCGACCTTGTGGATCGTCTTCTGTCGCTGTTCCACCGACTTGATCAGCCACAGCGCAGAGCGGAACTTGTCCTTGACGTAGGCACGCGTCTCATCGGTGTTCTCGGTCGCACTCTTGTCGAGCAGGCGACGATACACCGGGCTGATGCGCAGCTGGGGCAGGCCTTCCTCGTTCAGCGCCGCCACGTACTGGTCTTCGACCTTCACGACGTAGACATCAGGGATGACGTACTGCGACTGTGACGGGTTGTGACGGTTGCCGGGCTTCGGATCGAGGTGACGGATGAGCTCGATGTGCTGTTTGAGATCCTCGATCGGCATGCCGAGCTTGCGCGCCAGCTCGGGCACCTGATGGTTCTGCAGCAGGCGCATGTGCTCGGTGACGATGCGCTCGGACGGCGTGCCTGTCATGCCCAGGTGGCGGAGCTGGAGGAGCAGACACTCCTGCAGGTCCCTGGCGGCAATACCGATCGGGTCGAAGCCCTGGACGAGCCTGAGCGCCGCTTCCACTTCGTCGGTCGGCCACGGCCCCATGCCCGCCAGCTCTTCCACGGTGGCGACCAGATACCCGTCATCGTCGAGGTTGCCGATGATGGCCTCGCCGATCTCACGGAGCTTGGCGTCGTCGCTCTGCATCGAGAGTTGCCACAGCAGGTGGTCCGAGAGCGAGGCCGTGGTCGAGAGCGTGTTCTCGATCGGCGGGAGCTCCTTGACCTCGGTGGGCGTCTTGGGCCGATAGCCGTCGTCGAGATAGTCCCCGAAGAAATACTCGTAGTCCTGATCGTCCCAGGTGTCGCCCTTCTCGGCGTCCTTCTTGACCTCGTCGGTCTTTTCCGGGGTCGCCTCTGCCGCCTGGAGATCGTCGCCGGGCGTCTCCTCGAGCATCGGGTTCTCGACCATCTCCTGGTTCAGCAGTTCAGAAAGCTCGAGTGTCGACATCGGCAGCAGCTTGATGGCCTGCTGCAGCGATGGCGTCAGAATCAGCTTCTGGACGAGCTTTGTGTGGAGTCTCTGGGAGATGGCCATGGGTATCAGAACGCCGCGTCGGGTCTCCGGGTCACGATTTCCATCTTAGTCCAACCGGAAATCGGCCCCGAGGTAAATCCGGCGCACTTCGTCATCAGCGGCCAGCGCCCCTGGCGTCCCGCTCTTGAAGATCACGCCGTCGTGCACGATATACGCACGGTCAGTTATGCGCAGCGTTTCCCTGACATTGTGGTCAGTGATGAGCACGCCGATTCCGCTCTCCTTCAGGTGGAACACGATCTTCTGAATCTCCGTGACCGCAATCGGATCGATGCCCGCAAACGGTTCGTCGAGCAGGATGAACCGGGGCGATACCGCCAGCGCGCGGGTGATCTCTGCGCGGCGCCGCTCGCCCCCTGACAGGGTGTACGCCGGAGATTGCGCCAGCGGTGTCAGCCCCAGTTCGGCCAGCAGCGAGCGCAGGCGCTCCCGCCGAGTCGCGCGGTCCAGGTCCAGCGTTTCAAGGATGGCGAGGATATTCTGCTCGACCGACAGTCCGCGAAAGATCGACGGTTCCTGGGGCAGGTAGCCGATGCCCTTCCGAGCCCTCACATACATCGGGTCATCGGTGACGTCTTCACCGTCGAGCACGACCCGACCTGAGTCTGGAACCGTCAGTCCGACGGTCATGTAGAACGTCGTCGTCTTGCCGGCTCCGTTCGGGCCGAGGAGGCCAACGACCTCCCCCGAAGCCACTTCGAGGCTGATACCGCGAACGACGGTGCGACCGCCGTACGACTTGGTCAGTTCCTGCGTGCGCAGCGTAGACATTCAGCGACGCCGCGGCTCCGAACACTGCTCGCCACGGATCGACTGGGTGCGCGCCGCGTCGTTGCCATCGATGGTGATCCTATCGGTCGACTTGTAGAAGGTCAACGTGCCACCGGTTGTTTCCCTGCAGTTCTCGATGATCCGCACTGGCGCGCGGCCTGTCCCGGTCATGACGTAGCGTTCATCGCTGGTGCTGTATGTGAGCTTGGCACCTGTGGCGGTGCGTGCGTCGAGCTTGAGAGTGACGCCGCTGGTGGCCTCAAGTCGGTCCACACGATTGCTCGCCCCTTCAAGGGCGACAAGCACCCGCTCTGCCCGCAGGTCACCGGCCGGGCCCACGACCTGGGCCGGAGCCGCGGTACTTCCCTGATAAGTAATCGTTCGATCACGGTCAACGTATGACATGTCGGAACTCCGACTGTCAGAGGACCCGGTCGCGAGCTTGAGTGATGATCGCGCGGATCCGCTGACGCGCAGGTCGCCCGAACGCTGATCAATAGCGATGGTGTCACCCCGCACGGCCGTCTCTCCCTGCCACAGCGTGGCGTTGCCCGTGTAGGTCGCCTGGCCACCCGAGCCCGAGTACTGAAAGGCATCGGCCGTTCCGTTGGCGGCAGTCCCCTGTACGAACAATCCGGGGAGCCTCGCGCTCGTGGCGGAGCCCGCTGGCTGTTGCCGGGCGACTGACGCGGCGGGACGGGGCTTCAGCGTGGTGCGCACCGAGCCGGTGGCCGTCATGTCCCTGTCGGCAATCTGGACGGTGACTCGCCCGGCCTCGACCGATACCTGTTCGTCGGTGACGCGAGGTCCGCCACCGGCGTCGGCTCCGGAGATGACGAGCGACCCTGGCTCAGGCACATAGGTCATGGTTGCACCCGACGCGGTCAGCGCGGCCTCCTCGAAGCGCACCGAGCCCGAGAACGTTGCCGCGTCGATCTGATCCTCTTCGAGCGTCACGCGAAGCGTGCGCGAGCGAACGACGCGAGCCGCAGACTCGTGAGGGACTTCGCGGTAGACGACCGTCCCGTCGAATCGGGCGGCCTTGAGGCCACCGCCGGGCACGCCATCGGCTTCGAGATTTCGCGCTTCGATCGTTCGGACTGGTACCGAGGAGGTGCCTGGGAGTGCCAGCTGTACGGCGTCGCGGGCGGTCATGCGGGACAGGGATCCGTCTTCGGCCATGAGGAGATCGATGGACGTGCCGCGGACCTCGCGTCCGCCCATGCCTCCGGTGCCCGTTGAGATCACCGCCGCCTCGCCGTCCAGCAGCACGTGCGACAACCGCTGCCCGTCGCTGGCGTAGTCGAGGTCGATCGACATGCCGCGGAGGCGTTCAATCCCCGTGCCCCCGCCGGTCACTTCGCTGCCACCGCGCAGTTCGACGCGTTGAAGAACGCTGTCGTCCTCGTTGAGCCGGGCCGATGCCTGCGTCGCATCGGCGACCTGCTCGTTGTGCAGCACGTGGACCATTTCGCCCAGGATGATGAGGTGCCGAAGCCGGTCATAGACCGCATTGCCAGCCAGGAACTGCGTCTGAGTGTTGCCGCCGTCATCGGTCAGGCGGATGTCGGCCTTCGAGAGGATCGACAGGACGTCGGTCGTCCGGTCATAGGTCATGCCCGTGCCGGTGCCAGTCAGCAGTCGTCGAGCAAAGCTGAAGGTGCCCGGCGCCCGCATCTGCCCGTCGCTCTCGCTGAAGAACGCCTCGTCGGTGTGCAGGGTCAGCCCGTCGCTCGACTCCAGGCGGACCTCGCCACGGAGCTGCAGCTCCTGCTGGCGTTCACCCGCCTGCGCCTCACGCGCGCGGATCACATAGTCACGGCCGCCCTTGTTGCTGACTGTGATCTCCACGCCCACGAGCCTGGTGGCGCCGCCCTCATAGGTGAGCTGCTGCTCGGCTTTCACGAGAAAGTCCTGCTTCGTGCCCCTCACCTGCTGGACGATGTTTCCGGAGCTTTCAATCATGGCCGCCGGATCCAGCCGTTCCAGGGGCGGTGGCGTTTGCACCGGGGGACGCTCCTTCATGGCGGCATAGACGGCAATCGCGGTAGCGATGCCGATGCCGGCCACGACGAGTCTCGCGCGATGCTGCCAGAGCTTCATGGGTAGACTGACGGAATTGTACCCGGTGTGGGGCCCGAGGTCGGCTCGTGCGCCGGCAGCTGATCAGTCCTTCGGGGCGCGGAAGTCGGCGACGGAAAGCTGCACATACTGTTCACCGTTCCAGCTGTCCTGCTCCACCGAGAAGGCGACGTCGAGGGCCCCACGGTGCTCGCTGACGAACGACTCACGTTCGGAAGCCCGCCAGGCTATGCCCCGCATGACGCGTCCGTCCTGACGGAACGACATCTTGAGGTGTCGTTCCTTGATCCGTCTCGGGCCATCGACGATCTCAACACCGCTGGCACTGAAGACCGGGCACGGGTTTCCGGCGCCGAACGGCGCCAGTGACGCGATCTCGCTGGCCACTTGCCCGGTCAACGCCCTGAACGTCACCGCGCTGTCGATCCAGAGTCTGGGACGAAGATCGTCGGGTTGGAGGAGGCTGTCGGCGTGTTCGTTAATCCGCCGACGCAGGTCGCGGATGCGATCGGGGGCGATCGTCAGTCCAGCCGCTTGTTTGTGACCCCCGAAGGTCATGAACAGGTCGCCACACGATTCGAGCCCCGCAAGCAGGTTGAAGGTAGGGATGCTGCGGCACGAGCCGTGCGCCTTGTCGCCGTCGATCGAGAGGACGATGGTCGGCTTATGGAAGGCGTCAACGAGCTTGGACGCCACGATGCCGATGACGCCGCGATGCCAGCCTTCCCCGGCGACGACCAGCACCGTCTGTGCTCCAACTGCGGGGTCAGTCTCCACCAGCGTGCGCGCCTGGGCTACGATCTCGGCTTCCTCCTGCTGCCGGCGAATGTTCTCGGCATCGAGCTGCAGCGCGAGAGCGCGTGCCTCATCAGCCAGCGATTCGTCGACGGCCAGCAGCAGCCGGGCGGCGATGTCGGGGCTGCTCATACGCCCGGCAGCATTCACGCGGGGCGCCAGCTGGAAGCCGATGTGGAAGCTGTCGAGCCGTTTCCCGGTCAGATTGCAGACCTCCAGCAGCGAGCGCAGACCCACCTTGTGCGGGCCCGCCGACAGCATTTCCAGGCCGAGCTTGGCAATGACGCGATTCTCGCCCGCCAGCGGCACGACGTCGGCCAGCGTACCGATGGCGGCGATCTTCACGAAGGCCGGCAGCCAGCTGCTGTGTCCGGTGCGCAGGCACAGTGCCTGGACGACTTTGAGCGCCACTCCGACACCGGCGAGATTCTTGTCGGGGTAGTGACAGTCGTGCCGTTTAGGGTTCACCACCGCGTAAGCCGCGGGAAGGTCGACGTCCGGCTCATGGTGATCGGTGATGATCAGATCGAGCCCAAGGGCTGTCGCTCGTGCCGCAGCCTCTACTCCGCGAATACCGCAGTCGACGGAGATGACGACCCTCACGCCTTCAGCATGCAGGCGTTCGAGCGAGGCCGGCTGCAGGCCGTACCCGTCACGGAAGCGCTCTGGGATGAAGTGCGTCACGTTTGCGCCCAGAAGCTCCAGCGCGCGACGCAGGATGACAGTCGATGTTACGCCGTCCACGTCGTAGTCACCGTGAACGGCGATCCGTTCCTGCTGCGCAATCGCCTGGAGGAGGCGATCGACCACGCGCCCCATGTCGGCAAGTCTGAACGGATCGAGCAGGTGATCGAGCGATGGGTAGAGAAAACGCCGCGCCACGTCCGGATCCGAGAAACCCCGCTGGCTGAGCAGCGTGGCCGTGATCTCGGAAACACCAAGTGCGTCGGCCAGGCCCTGCACATCGCCTGTCGGCCGTGGTGTTGACTGCCAGATTCTGGGGACCCCCGCCATGGGCTCAGAGCTCCGTCAAGCCGACGCTGCCCATGGCCCGGAACTTCTGGTACCGCAGCTCGAGTCTGTCGGCCGGGTCGACCGCCGACACATCGGCGAGGGCCGCCGACAGAGAGGCATCGAGGAACTCAGCCGCCTGGTCGGGGTCAGTGTGCGCCCCCCCGATCGGCTCGGCGATGATCTCGTCAACCAGGCCGAAGCGGACAAGGTCCGGCGCGGTGAGCTTGAGGGCGTTGGCAGCCTCGACCTTCCGGCCGGAGTCACGCCACAGAATCGCCGCGCAGCCCTCGGGTGGGATGACGCTGTAGACCGCGAACTCACTCATCAGGATGCGGTCTCCCACGGCGATCCCCAACGCTCCCCCGCTGCCCCCCTCACCGTGGACGATGACGATAACGGGCACGTCAAGCGCAGCCATCTCGCGCAGGTTGACGGCGATCGCCTCAGCGATGCCGCGCTCCTCAGATTCCACTCCGGGGTAGGCGGCGGGAGTATCCACGAACGCGAGTACTGGTCGCGAGAACTTTTCGGCCAGCTTCATGGCCCGAAGCGCCTTGCGGTAGCCTTCCGGCTTCGCATACCCGAAGTTCCGGTAGATCT
>JBEBGV010000163.1:0-4354 GCA_040081265.1 Vicinamibacterales bacterium | reverse complement strand
CGGTCCACGCGTCCTCACGCCCGGTGGCACGCAGGTGGCCGCGCACGGCAATCTTGGTGGGCTCGATCGCAGCCGGACAAAGCCCCTGCTCGACGGCCACCCGGCGAAAGACCGCGTCGTAGTCGACGATGGTGTTGTCGAAATCGACGCCGAGCATCATACGGACAGCAAGAAATCGATCAGCGGCCGCGCGACGCCGCCCGTCTCCAGCGCCTCGAGCGCCTCGTTCGCCTGTCCGAGCGAGTAGCTCTTCGCCAGGAGCGGCTCCGGATCGAAGCGGCCGCTCGTCATGAGACGCGCATAGCGCGGGTAGTCGCGGTCCGGCACGCTGTCGCCGCCCCACGTACCGAGCAGGCGCTTGCCCTGGTTGAATTCCTTCGGGTCCAGCTCGAGCATGCGCCCGTGGTGCGCGTTGCCGACGACGACGGCCGCGCCGCCCTGTGCGCGCACACTGGTCAACGCGTCGCGCATCACCGCGGGAAGCCCGGTCGCCTCCACGGCGAGGTCGACTCCGCCCGGCACGATCGCCTTCACCGCCGCGACCACGTCGCCGGATGCCGCATTGATGACGTGCGTCGCGCCGTACTGCTTCGCCAACGCCAGCTTGGTCTCGTCCAGATCGATCGCAATCACCGGGGCGCACCCGGACATCGCAGCGGCCGCCACGGCACACAACCCGACGCCGCCTGTGCCGAAGACGGCGGCGCTCTGTCCCGCCTGCGGGCGCAGCACGTTCATGACGGCGCCGAACCCGGTCGGAATCGCGCAGCCGATGAGTGCCGCGGGCCGCAGCGGAAGCCCGGCTGGAAGCGGCGTGAGGCGGTTCTCGCTGATGACGGCGTGCCGGTTGAACGTCGTCACGGCTCCGGCGTTCACCTTGCGGCCATCCCAGTCGTAGACCGTGCCGGGAACGTCGGCACCCAGGCCCTTGATCCACGACACGATCACCTGCTGCCCCACGGCGACCTTGCTCACGCCCGGCGCAACCTCGACCACGGTCCCGGCGCCTTCATGCCCCAGCAGGTGCGGCAGGAACTTGTCCTCGCCGCGGTAGCCGCGCGACTCCAGCAGCTGCGTATGGCACACGCCGCTGTAGGCGAACTCCACGATCGTCTGCCCCGGCTTGAGCGCCGGAATACCCAGCTCCACGATCTCAAGAGGACGCCCCGTCTCGACCAGCACCGCCGCCGTTGTCTTCATCGCTACCTCGCCACTCCAGCAGATGTCCGCGCGAGCACAGCACGGGTGCGCTCGACCATGTCGTCGACCGACATGCCCAGCAGCGCGCGCGCCGTGTGCAGCTCCGCACAGACCTTCAGAAACGTGTCCTTCCCACCCACACGGCAGAGCGCCGCCCGCTGTGGCGCCTGGTCCACGAGCCACTCCGCCAAGGCAGAGCCGAGCCCGCCGATGAGGCTGTGCTCCTCCACGGTCGTCACCACGCGGTGCCGCGCGAATGCGTCCGCGAGAAACGCCGTGTCGAGCGGCTTGATCGTCGGCATGCTGACGACGCGAACCGAGAGCCCGTCCTCGACCGTCAGTCGATCGGCCGCTTCGAGCACATCCTTCAGGATCGCGCCGGTGCTGACGAGGCAGACGTCCTCACCCTCACGCAGCGGAATCACCCGCCCGATGGTGAAGGGCGGAGGCTCGGGGTGGATGACCGGCTCGCCCTTCTTGCCGATGCGCATGTAGACGGGACCGTCGTGCGCGAGCACGGCGCGCAGCCCGGACCGGACCTCGGGAGCATCCGCCGGGGCGAGCACCGTGAGGTTCGGCAGCGCACGGAGCATCGCGACGTCCTCGCACGAGTGATGCGTCGGACCCAGTTCCGAATAGCCGAGTCCTGCTCCGACGCCGACAAAGGTCACGCCGAGGTTGTGATAGCAGAGGTCGACGCGGATCTGCTCGATCACGCGGGCCGTGATGAACGGCGCGATCGTGTAGGCCACGGGCCGCAGTCCGGTGCGGGCCATGCCCGCGCCCATCGTGATCATGTTGGCTTCGGCCACTCCGCAGTTGAAGAAGCGGGCGGGATGGCGTTCCTTGAACTTGTCGAACAGCCGGTTGCCGATGTCGCCGGAGAGCAGCACGACGCGTGGGTCGACGTCGGCGAGCGCGGTGATCTCCGCCGCAAACGCGTTCCTCATGCCAGCCCCAGTTCCTGCCGCGCGCGCACGACTTCGTCGGCCGTCGGCGCACGGTAATGCCAGTTGTTGTCGTCTTCCATGAAGGAGACGCCCTTGCCCTTCACGGTGTGGGCGATGATCGCGGTCGGACGCCCGTCTCCGTCCGGCACCTGATCGAGCGCGCCGACGATGGCCTTCATGTCGTGGCCGTCGATCTCGAGCGTGCGCCAGCCGAAGGCGGCCCACTTCGCGGCAAGCGGCCTGAGCGAGGTCACTTCCTCGCTGCGCCCGGTCGCCTGCCACTTGTTGTAGTCGACGAGGGCGACGAGCCCGGAGACCTTCTGCGCCGGCGCGTAGAGCGCGGCCTCCCACGACGACCCTTCGTTGCACTCCCCGTCGCTCATGACGACGTACGCGCGGATGTCGCGTCCCTGGATCCGCTCACCGAGCACGGTGCCGAGACCGAACGACAGGCCGTGCCCCAGAGACCCGGTGGAGGCCTCCACACCAGGCACGCAGTCCAGGCTCGGGTGCTCGGCCAGCGCGCTGCCGTCAAGGCAGTACGTGTCCAGGACGGATGGGTCGAAAAAGCCGCGCTTCGCGAGCGTGGCAAAGAGCGCCATCGCGGCGTGCCCCTTGCTGAGAATCACGCGATCGCGCTCCGGCGCCTTGTGCCTGGATGGATCCACGCGGGCGGCGTGCCAGTAGATGGCCGTGAGCAGGTCGATGCACGAGAGGCACGACGCCAGGTGCGCCGTACCGGCCCGATGGCACATGTCGATGACCGTGCCTCTGATCTCGGCCGCCGTGCGAGTCAGCGCGGTGAAGTCTGGCGTGGTGGTCTGCATGTCAGAACGTAAGCAGGGTCATCCCCGACTTGAGGAGGTGCGCCTTGGAGATGGGCCGCGCGTTACCGACGATCTTGACGGCATCGGCGCCCGCGAGCTGCCCGATGTAGGTGGCCAGCGCGCAAGGCAGGTGCTGCGCGGCTGCCAGCGCGACCACGGAGAAGAACGCGTCGCCCGCACCGACCGTGTCGGTCACGGCGTGGTCAATCGGCGGGCAGACGACCGGCGTACCGGCCCGCGTGACGCCGAGCGTTTCGATGCCACCGCGGGTCAGCCAGCCGTACTCGGCGTCGAGCAGCGCGCGCAGCGCCTCCAGCTCAGACGCGAAGTTCGGGTGCGGCCGGCCACAGGCGAGCATCAGCTCGTTCTGATCGAGCGTGAACGCCGTCGCCCGGCGGTACTGCCGCGAAATGACGTTGAAGCCATGATTGAAGCTATTGGTCTGGCAGTTCAACATCATCTGGCTGGCGCGATCCTGGATGAACCCGCGGGCCTCGGCGTTCAGGAGCCCGTGACCGAAGTCGGCCACCAGCACAACGTCGGCCTTGTCGATCTCGGCCCTGATTCCGGCCAGCACACGGTCCGCCACGTCGTGAGACGGGGGTGCGGAATCGAGATAGTTCACCGAGAAGAGCTTCGGCAGCTCTTTGCCGCTGCCGCTGCCCGGCTCGACGAACCGCTGCTTGACCACCGTCGTGAACGACGGTTCCGCCAGCACGGCAATCTGCTCGGGCGCGAGCGCCTCGCGCAGCGCCGGCAGCACCCAGGGCTCGGTGCCCACGAGCGAGAGCAGCCGCACGTGCTTCGTGAACTGGGCGACATGCCGGGCCACCGCGATGGCGCCGCCCGCCTGTGTCTCCTCGTTCACGAAGCGTGACGACAGGATGCGGTTCTTCGACGTCAGGCCCTGCACGCCGACGGTGACGTAACGGTCGAAGATGACGTCGCCGATGACCAGGACCTTCAGGTTCGCGAAGCTCTCGACCGCGTCACGGAAGCCGTCGGGCGACACTGTCTCCGCGAGCGTCCGGCAGAAGGAGCGCACCTCGGACCCGAGATGATCGAAATGGTTGTTGAGCAGCTTCGACGAGCTGAAGATCACCGACCCGACGTAATGAATCGCCCCGCCGAACTGTTCGACCAGCCGCCGGTCGTCATGGATGTTCCCGGTCGGATCGTTGGCGGCGTCCTGATACTCGATGCCCTTGCAATAGACATCGGGCTTGACGCACGTGATGGCCTCGACCGCCGCCGGGAACGGCACGACGACGACGCGGTCCACACACTGCAGCGCGGCCAGCGTGTGCGCGCGGAGCTTCTCGTTGAACACCGGGCGGCCTGGCCCCTTGTTGACATGGGCGTCGGCCGTGATGGTGA
>JBEBGV010000091.1:0-16294 GCA_040081265.1 Vicinamibacterales bacterium | reverse complement strand
CCCCAACCGCCTCGCTGTCAGCGAATCCACTGTCGGTTCAGAGCGGCGGGCAGTCGATGCTGAGCTGGTCGAGCACCAACGCCACGTCGGCGACCCTCGATGGGGTCGCGGTGAGTCTGAGCGGCACGCAGATGGTGTCGCCGATGACGACGCACACCTACACGCTGGTGGCGAGTGGCGCCGGCGGCAGCGCGACCGCCACGGCCACGGTGACGGTCTCGACCACCCCGCCCCCTCCGCCTCCACCTCCTGTCGTGACACTGACGTTCACGGCGGACATCGAGCCCATCATGGGTCGTAACTGCGTGATGTGCCACAACGCGGGCTTTGCGGCCGGCGGCGTCGACTTGAGTACCTTCAACGGGGTCAAATCGAAGCTCGCCAAGCTTGCCAGTTCGACCCGGTCGTCAGGGTCGATGTACACCTATCTGACGCCAACAGCCAGCCACACGAAGGTGCAGTTGTCTGACGTGATCCAGCAGTGGGTTCAGGCGGGAGGGCCCCAGTAGCAGCGCAGATGTCGAGGGCGGCGGTCACATAGAGGACCGTCGCCCTTCGTCGAGGCTGGCTTTCCTGTGAGCGGTGATCGAGCGGTACAATCACGGCATGGCCAAGCGACGATCAGCACTCGAGACCTGGTCTCCGGAGCAGGTGGCTCAAGGCCGCGCGTGGGTGGCGGCGTGGCGCCGAGCCGGTCCAGCGCTCGAGGAAGTCCGTCGACAGGAACTTCGGAACCTGGACACGTTTGCGGCGATTGCGCGTTTGTGCGGCCCCGCTGACTACCACATCGCCCCGCGCGCTCCCCGGCCGACCTCCGGTCTCATCGAGCAGCAGCGCCTCTTTGGTCGGTTCAGGTCCGCATGAATGCCCTCATCCGCGCGGCTGCAGATCTTCAAGGCGTCTGCGTGGGCCAGGGCTGGAGATTTTGTTTCATCGGCGGCATGGCCGTTCAGCGTTGGGGTGAGCCGAGAGAGACCGTCGACGTTGATCTCACCCTTCTCACCGGATTCTCAGATGTGTCGGCCTATGTGACGACCCTGCTCGCGTCGTTCGAGCCGCGGGTCGAGAACGTCGCGGAGTTCGCTCGCGTCAATCGGGTGCTCCTTCTGCGCACATCATCGGGTGTCGGTCTCGACATTGCGTTGGGTGGCCTGCCTTTTGAGGAATCCGTGGTCGCACGCTCCAGTGTGTTCACGTTTCCCCCTGACGTGTCTCTCAGAACCTGTTCGGCAGAAGACCTGGTCGTGTTCAAGGCGTTCGCCGATCGACCGAAGGACTGGGTCGACGTCGAGGGTATTCTCGTGCGGCAATCGCCGACCATGGACTGGGGTTACGTAGAGACCCAACTCGCCCAGCTCGCGGAGCTCAAGGAAGCACCTGAGCTGGTGGACAAGCTGAACGACATCAGGCGGTCCATCGACGGTCTGCAATAGTCGCCGTGCGACTTCTGACCCTGGGCCGTTAAATGCCCGACTCGCCGCGCGAGCACAGCGATGGCCTCTGCGTGGACATCGGGTTGCACGCGGTAGGCGGCATGGCCCACGTCAGGTAGTTCGAGCAGGGTGACGCGGTCCGAGTAGTCCGCCTTGAGCGACCGCCCGTTCTCGGGTGGGGCAATGACTGCCAGCATCAGCGTGAGTATGAACGCCACACGCATCATCGTGCGAGGCCTCTCGTCCAGTTCAGTACCCCTGTAATCGGCGAGGCCGCGGGGTCAAGGCTTCGAGCTCCGGACGTACCACGCTCAGGAACTTGGGTGGGAGTTTTTACCCAGTGGAGACCTGGAAGGAAGTCAGCGGGCCAACACTATAATCCCGGCACTTGGCCCTTCCTCACGGCACGCGCCTCGGCCCGTATGAAGTGCTCGCGTCGCTGAACCATCCAGGCATTGCTGCATGCGCACGACTCGTCGCCGGCTCGTCTTGGCGGTCGCAGTGACTGGGGAAGAGCATGGAGAAGATCGACTCATGAAGATCGATGCGACACGAGTCCTTCGGTTCGTTCTCCTCAGCGTGTTGCTCTCGGCGTGTGCGAGCAGAACGGCAACGCTCGGCGTGGGACCAGATATCAATCCGGCGCCAACCGCGGATGCCTGGGCAGGCCTCGCCGAACTCCCGGACTGGAGCGGCGTCTGGACGCCGAACGTCACCGATCAGAATGCGCGCATCGTGACCGACCCGGTGCCCTGGACACCCAGCGCCGCCGCCCAGATCCAGCGCCTCACCGCCGAGCAGGACGCCGGGCGACCCAAAGGGCTGTTCGTCAACTGCCTGCCGGAAGCGATGCCGAGTTGGATGCTCATCAGCCACAACTCGATGGAGGTCTTGTTCACGCCGGGGCGCGTGACCATGCTCGGCGAGCTGGATGGGAATCGCCTTCGGCGCATCTACACCGACGGCCGTCCTCATCCAGCCGACCCGGATCCCACCTTCCACGGGCACTCCATCGGGCACTGGGAAGGCGACACGCTCGTGGTTGACACCGTCGGCGTTCGCCCCCAGGCGTACATCGCGATTGGCGAAGGTGTTGGCGTCCCCAACAACGGCGACATGCGCGTGATCGAACGGATCCACCTTGCCGGTCCGGATCAGCTCGTCGTCGAACTCGAGATCACAGCGCCACGGGTGCTGACCGCGCCGTGGAAGACCACGCGGCACTTCTTCCGCCAGCGGAACCGTCGCTACGACATCATTGAGGGCGTCTGCCTGGAGGGCAGCTTCTCTGAAGAGACGGACGAGAACGGAAACGCAGTGTTCGTTCCGCTACCGAGAGAGCCTGATGGCTCGGCGCCAAGGATCACCAGATGAAGAAGGCTTCCATGACACACGCAACCAGGTTCTTCGGCGCCTCTATCGTCGGGCTCGTCCTGCTCGGGGGCTACGCGTCGGCCCATCATTCGACGGCCATGTACGATGCCACCAAGCCGCTGACGCTTCGTGGTGTCGTGAAGCAGTTTCGCTGGATCAACCCCCACGTCTTCGTCTTCGTGTCGGTCGAGGCCCCTGCAGGCGAAGAGCCGCCTGTCTGGGTGTTCGAAGCGTCGAGCCCTGGGAACTTGACGCGGCTGGGCTGGAGCCGCCAGTCACTGCCGGCTGGCGAACGTGTCGCGGTCACGTTCAACCCCATTCGGGACGGGAGCAACGCGGGTTTGTGCCGGAAGGTCGACCTGCTCGACAAGAACATGGAGTTGACGTGCGCGGGTGCCGTCAATGCCGGCGAGAAAGCGAACCTGCCGTGATCGAAGTGCCGACCGACTGATGGCCCTTCCTCCCGGCACGCGCCTACTTCGTCGGCACTTTCAGATCGACGAGCTTGGCAATCATGTCTTCGGCGGATGTCGCCGGTCTGACCGCCGTATCGATGGCCGCGACACGACCGCTCTTGTCGATGTAGAACGTCCAGCGCCGAGCGCGTCCACGGTCCAGTTCGTCGGCGACGCCATAGGCGCGTGCGGAGGCTCCACTCGGATCGGCGAGCATCGGGAAGTCAGCGCTCTTCTTCTCGACCGTGCGCCCGAGCGACTCGCCGTTGCGGCCCTGCACCGCGACGGAGGTGGCCTTGGCGAAAGCAATCTGATCCTCGAGCTGGTCGGTGCTGGCCATGAAGTAGGCCACCTGATATTTCTGGATCTTGTCGCCGTTCTCCGCCAGCGACTTGCACTCGGTGGTGCATCCGCCGGTGAACGCCTTCGGGAACCACGCCAGTACGACCATCGTCTTGCCGCGATACTCCGACAGCTTGTGCGTCTTGCCGTCGCTGCCTGGCAGCGTGAAGTCGGGCGCCATGTCGCCGACCTTGACGACCGTGGGCACCGCCGGTGCCGGGGCGGGGGCCGCGGCGGTCGAGGGTGGCGCCTGCGCGCCGGCCACTGTGGAACAGATCGCCATCAGACCAAGAATCATGAGAGGACGCATGCTCAAACCTCCGTTGCGACGTTAGTCGGTGCTGCGCGAACAGCAAGAGCGCGTCCACGCGCCCGCCATCTTACCGCGGCCAGACCACACCCTGCTCACGACGTGTGACGCGTCGCAGGCCCTTGTAGGTGAACTTCTGCACGCGCTTTCCCTCGTAGGTCTCGGTCGTGTAGAGATTGCCGCGCGAGTCGATGGCGATGCTGTGGACGCCGAAGAACTGGCCGGGCTGGCGTCCGCCGTCGCCGAAGTTGGTGATCTCCTCGAGCGTGTCACGCAGCACGACCCGGATCTTCATGTTCCGTCCGTCGGCGATGTAGATGAAGCGCTGTTGTGGATCTGCTGAGAACGCAATGTCCCACACGGCACCCTCGCTCAGGCTCCCCCTGGCGAAGAAGCCTTCTTTCACGAACGTGCCGTCGGGTCTGAAGACCTGTAAGCGGTTGCCCTGCCGATCGCAGACGTAGACGAGTCGATCCACCGACATGTCGGCGCAATGCACGGGATTGCGGAACTGCTGCGCCGGCGGTGCGTCTGGCCGGTACGGTCCCGGATCGGCATCGTCGGGCTTGTTGCCGTAAGCGCCCCAATAGCGCTTCAGCGTGCCGGTATCCGCGTCGATCACCGCGACGCGCTTGTTCAGATACCCGTCGCCGAGGTACGCCTCGTTGTCGCGAGGATCCACGAAGATCTTGGCTACGCGCCCGAAGCTCACCGTGTCGTTGCTGTTGCCGACGTAGGTCGGACGTCCGTCTGACCCGTTGGGGCCGCGTCGAGCTGCTGACCGGCCCACCTGCATCAGGAACTTGCCCGCGCGGTCGAACTTCAACACCTGCGAGTCCTGCTGACCGTTGCCGCCAATCCAGACGTTACCCTTGTGATCGACGGTGATGCCGTGATTCGAGGCGGGCCACTCGTAGCCCTGTCCTGGACCACCCCAGCTTCCGACCAGATTCCCTGTCGCGTCGAACTCGAGCACGGGCGGCGCGCCGGCACAGCATTCACCAGTCGGCGGCGTCAGCTCGAGCCCGCGCTCGTTGTCGTTGAGCGTCGCGGAACTGCGATGGATGATCCAGACGTGATCGCGCTCGTCTACGTCCACGCCGATGGTCGAGCCAAGCAGCCAGTGATTGGGGAGTGGCCTGGGCCAGAACGGGTCCACCTCGAAATACGGCGCATCGACTGCAGTCCGCGCCTGGGCGTCAACGTCACGCCGATAGCCGTAGAAGGTGACGAGCAGGCCTACGAGAACGACGGCGACACTGGTCGTGATGCGCATGGTGACCCTCTGACGTCTAGTGTTTGATCCGGCTTCGTTCGGACAGGATGAGCGAGTACTCCGACGCACGCTTCCAGACGCGATTGGCCATGTCCGTGAGCTGCACGGCCTTCAGACCGTAGTAGAGGAAGATGGCGCCGAGCGTGCCGATGATCCCGTACTGCAGGCCGGTGGTGTTGGCGATGCCGAGGCGCAGTGAGAGCAGGCCGAGTACGCCGTAGAGCACCACACCGGTGGCCGCGAGCAGCGGTCCGGTCATCGTGCGGACGCCCCACGAGGCGACCCTCGACTGCTTCTCCATCAACGCACCCACGAGCTGGAGCCGATCGATACGTCGCTTGAGATCGTCAGATGGCTTGTCGATCAGGACCTGGCGCAGCGTGATCTGTGCCCGGCACGCCTCGGTGACGCGCCGTTCCCCTCGCCACCACGATGGGTGGTGCACCTCGAGACGATAATCGCCGAAGACGCGTCGCAGTTGCTCGAGGAGCTGCGCCTGCGAGGCGTCGGTGTGCTCGCCGCTGGTCGAGACGAGATCCACCTGCAGCCGTCGGTCGGCAGAGTACACGGCCACCTCGTGGATGCCGTCGTGCCCGGGCTCGCGCAGATACACTGACACGTGCGGCGCCACGTGCTGGTGGAGCATCGCCTCGTGGTCCAGACACGGCAGCACAGGGACGTGCCAGGCGTCCTCGTCCACCTGCACGCGGTAGACCTTTACGGCAAGCAGCGTTCCGCACTCGGCGAGTCGTGACAGGTCGGTCGTGACGTCAGTGGCCATGCCGCCGCGCCATCCGGATCAGAACCAGCCCCAGATGCCGAGCCCGGCGGCGGTCGGATCGCGCAGCCAGTCCGGTGGCACGAGCCACACGAACGCAAGAATTGCCGCTACCCACAAGTCGTAGGGAAGCGTCGTCCGCGCGTCGGTCCAGAAGAAGGCACGCAGGAAGGCACTGGAGACGGGATTGTTGCCGCGTGGGACAGGCCTGGCGTTGAGCGCGAGGTAGGTGTAGTGAATCCGGTTCGCGACGGTCACGATCGACAGGATCAGGATCACCCACATGACCGCCGCCATGCGATCGGTGAAGGCGCCGATCATGAACAGGACGATGCGCTCGGGGCGCTCCATGAAGCCGACCTTGCACTTCTCGATCAATGACTCGGCGCGCGCGCGTGCGTAGCTGGTCATGATCGAAAACATCATCGCCAGCGCGACGACCATCACATAGTCGGTCCGTCGCAGATCCGCGTAGAGATAGATCAGGCCGAGAAAGAGCGCGATATCGGAGAAGCGATCGAGGGTCGAGTCCCAGAACGCGCCAAACCGAGACGAGGTGTTGGTGATGTGCGCCACCTTGCCGTCGATGAAGTCGAAGATGTTGGCGACGATCATGATCACGCCGCCGAGCACAAAGCGGTCGTTGCCAAGGGCCCAGGCCGCCACGACGTTGATGAGCACGCCGATGACGGTGAGCGTGTTGGGATGGATCCGCAGGGCGACGCTGGCGGCGATGATTGCCCGCAGCGGGAACATGCAGACCGCGCCGATAAACCCGGTAAACGACATGAATTGTTATACTTAGAGACTTCCCACCCTGGGGGAAGCAACTCGCCATAGTAGCCCATGCCCATTCACGACCTCAAGGATCAGATTGCGCGGCTGCCCGAACAGCCCGGGGTCTACCTCTGGGCGAACGCGCAGGGGGACACGATCTACGTCGGTAAAGCCCGATCCCTGCGCGACCGGGTACGCAGCTACCTGGGAGCCTACGGGACGAGCCCGCGGCACGACGCCCTGCTCGAGGAGATCACCGCGCTCGAGGTCATCGTCACCGACTCGGTGATGGAGGCGTTGGCGCTCGAGAACAATCTCATCAAGCAGCGGACCCCGAAGTTCAACATCCTGCTGCGCGACGACAAGAACTATCCCTACCTGCGCCTGACCCTTGGGGAAGAATTTCCGCGCGTGCTGGTCGCCCGTCATGTCGAGAAGGACGGCGACTACTACGCGGGTCCCTTCCTGCCGGCGAAGCTGGCCCGCCGGACGATGAGCCTGACGCACCGGCTGTTCGGCATCCGGTCCTGCAACGAGGTCATCACCGGCCAGCGTGGACGCCCCTGCCTCGAGTACGACATCAAGCGGTGCATTGCCCCCTGCGTGGTGTCAATCTGCACGCCGGATGACTACGCGGGCGCCGTGGCTCGTGCGCGACTGCTGCTTGAAGGACGCACCGATGAGCTCGCCGGCAGCCTGCGCGACCAGATGGAGGACGCCTCTTCGAACGAGAACTTCGAACGCGCGGCGCAGTTGCGCGACGCCATGCGGACGGTCGAGACGTTGCGCGACCGCCAGCAGAAGGTGGCCACCGCGGAGCTGGGCGACCGCGACATCTTCGGCCAGAAGGTGGGCCTGAGTGGCGCCGTCATCCAGGTCTTCGCCATGCGCGGGGGGCGCGTCGTCGAACGCGTGGAGCTGGCCATGGCTCCGGGCGGCGTCGTTGATCGCGATGTGGATGTCCTGCAGGCGGCCATCCAGCAGTTCTACCAGTTGCGCCATCCGCCCTCAGAGGTGCACCTCCCGCTCGACCTCGACGAGCACGAGACGCTCGAAGCCTGGCTGACGACGCGAGCCGAGCGCCGCGTCAGGCTGCTCGTGCCCCAGCGCGGAGACAAGCGCGCGCTGGTGGAACTGGCTATGCGCAACGCCGAACTGGCGTATCGGTCGCGCTTCAACGAGATTACGGCGGCCCACTTCGAGGCGCTTGAAACGCTGCGCTCCGTGCTCGATCTGCCGACGCTGCCGCGCCGGATCGAGTGCTTCGACATCTCGACCATTCAGGGCAGCGAGACTGTTGCGTCGATGGTCGTCTGTGAAGACGGCCGGATGAAGCGATCGGAGTATCGCAAGTACCGCATCAAGCCGACGACAGGATTTGGTTCCGACGACTTTGCCGCCATGCGCGAGGTGGTCGAGCGGCGTTACCGCAAGGTGCTCGACGCGGGTGGGCCGTTTCCTGACCTCATCCTGATCGACGGTGGGAAGGGTCAGGTCTCGGCGGCGTACGACGCGCTCGAGTCGGTGGGCCTGGGCAATCTCATCGCGGTCGGCATTGCCAAGAAGGAAGAGCTGCTGATCCGACGCGACCAGGACGAGCCGGTGGCGCTGCGCGAGGACGACCGTGCGTTGCTGCTCGTGCAGCGCATTCGCGATGAGGCTCACCGGTTTGCGGTGACGTTTCACCGCAAGGCGCGCGCGATGCGCGATCTCCGTTCTGAACTGGATGTCATCGGCGGCGTGGGACCACGTCGCCGCAAGGCCCTGCTGACCACATTCGGCAGCGTCGCCGGCGTGCGGCGCGCCACCCGCGAGGAACTCGAGGCGGTGGTGGGGCAGAAGGCCGCCGGGGCCGTCATCGAGCACTTCGCCCGCGCGTAGGCGAGGGGCTAGGCCCCCCGCTCCCGAACTCCGCGACGAGGGTCCCGAGCAGGCCGCAGAATCCCGAGCAGCGTGAAGTCGCAGAGGGGTTCTCAATGTCAACGCCGGCTCGGGAAAGAGCGCGAAGAGACCTTCGGTCATAATGGCGACCGTGGAGTACGAGCGCTTCGCCGACATCTATCGCATCTGGAGTGCGACGGCGGCCTCGGCGCGCGCAAATCTGGAGTTCTATGTCGAGGCCTATCTCGCGGCTCGAGGCCCCGTCGTGGAACTGGGAGTCGGCGACGGAAGGATTGCGGTGGAAGCCGCCGTGCGCGGCCGGCGCATGACCGGCGTCGACCTGTCGCCTGCGATGCTCCGCCTCTGTCGCGAGCGCGGGGAAGAAGCCGGCGTCCTCGACCGCCTGACGCTGCTCGAGGCCGACTTCCGGACGTTCACGCTTCCCGAGCCCGCAGCGCTCATCGCGCTGCCGTACCACAGCCTCGGTCATCTCTTGTCGGTTGAAGACAAGCTCGCGGCCCTCCGCCACATCCATGCGCAGCTTGGGGCCGGCGGCTACTTCGTGTTCGACGATTTCCTGATGACCCCGGAACGACTCGACCGCATGCGTCGGGTGGAGCTTCGAGCGGAGTACACGTCCGCTGACGGTCACGACCGCCTGCTCTGGGTGACGTCGCTTGTCGATGCCGCTGCCCGGTTGATGCGCGTCGTGACCTGGGAAGACGACCTCGACGCCGCAGGCACGCTCCGCCGCCGACGCTACCGGAAGCTGTCGCTCAGCTGGCTGGAGCCGGAGCAGACGCGGCAGTTGCTCGCAGACGCTGGCTTTACGGTCGACGCCTGCTTCGGCGACTTCAACCGCACGCCGTTTGACGCCACCTCGGCGCTGGAACAAATCTGGATCGCGCGGAAGGGAATTCACTCGTGATCGGAACCGCCGGGCTCAAGCAGCTTCACGTCGACTGTATCGTCGGCATCTACCCACACGAGCGTGCGCGTACGCAGGCGGTCATCCTCGACATCGAGCTCGACTACGACTTCGGGCCGGCGGCAGCCTCCGACGCCATTGGCGATGCGGTCGACTACGACCTGGTGGCCGCCAGTGTCACCGAGTTGCTCCAGGTGAAACGGTTTCAGCTGATCGAAACGATGGCGGAGCAGGTCGCGTCCATGATTCTGGCCCGCGTGCCCGTGGTGCACGCCGTGCGGCTCGAGATTCGGAAACCGGCGGCGGTGCCGGCAGCGGACTGCTCGTTCGTGCGCGTCGAGCGGGTGCGCCAGTGAGTGCGGCTGAGGGTCGTCCGGTTGCGGTGGTCACAGGAGGCGCCCGTCGACTGGGCCGGCACCTGAGCCTGTCGCTCGCCGCTCGCGGCTACGACATCGTCGTGCTGTATCGTTCGGCATCTGACGCGGCGCGTTCGCTCGAGGCGGAGGTGGCCGCGGCCGGAGGCCGGGCGCGGTCGCTGCGTGTGGACGTAGCGATGAAGGGCGCGGTGGCCGCTGCGTTCGAGGACATCGGGCGCGCGGACGGGCGCGTCGATCTGCTGATCAACAACGTCGGCAACTACAACCCGCAGGATGTGACCAGCCTCGACCCCGATGTCTGGGACGCCACGATCGCGTCGAACCTGTCTGGCGCGTACTACTGCTCCTACCACGCGCTTCAATTGATGCCGAGTGGCGGCAGCATCATCAACATCGGTATGGCCGGACTCGAAGGTATCCGGGCGAATCGCCGCGGCGCGGACTACTACGTCAGCAAGACGGGACTCCTGGTCCTGACGCGGGCGCTGGCGTCCGCGTACGCGGCACGGCAGATTCGCGTGAACATGGTGTCGCCAGGGCAGCTCGACAACTCCGTGGATCTCCCCCCCGAGCACGAGCTTGGTCGATGGGTTCCCCTTGGCCGGTCGGGCACGCTCGACGATGTCGCGGGTGCCGTGACGTATCTGCTCGATGCGGGCTACGTGACCGGAGTGAACATCGACGTGGCGGGCGGCTACAGGCTGTAATGCCGTTCGCGTCTGCGCTGCTGCCGCTGTGGGATCGCGCGGCGGAATGGCAGCGGCGCCTCGCTATGATCCGCGACGCGCGGTCGTTCCTGTATCTCTCGACGTTCTACCTCGAGTACGACGCGTACGGCGTCGAAATACTGGCGGCGCTCGAGTCCGCGCAGCGACGTGGCGTCGCCATCAATCTGCTGATAGATGCCTTCGGCCAGCGTCTCGGTGGCGTGCTGATGTCTTCGGCGCAGCGCGGTGCGTTGCGAGGTGCGCTCAGCCGCCTTCGCGCCGGGGGCGCGGTCGTCACGTTCTATCGAGCGCCGAGGATGGTTCAGCGGAGGTTGGGCGGCGGCCAGCACGTCAAGATTCAGGTGTCAGAGGCCGGAGAAGCGATCTTCGGCAGCAGCAACATCACGAAGTCCTCGTTCGAGGGGTGGAACGAGTACTCCGTGGCCGTGCGCGGACCGGTCGCGCGGACCCTGCTCGAGAGCTATCCGGAGATCGGCGGCACCATCGAGGTCGCGCACCTCGATGCCCTGGCCGCCGTCGCGTCGGCCCCTGCGGCGGACCACGAGATGGACTACTGGCTCTGCAACCCTTGCGCGCGTCAGGGCGTTCTTGGACCTCTTGGCTGGCCGGGTCCGAACGAGGTCACGGATCGCCTTGTGGACATGCTCGACAGTGCGCAACGGTCGGTGTTCATCACGAGCTTCTATTTCAAGCCGGTGGTGGCGTTGCTCGAAGCACTCCTGCGCGCGGCTCGCCGTGGCGTGCGCGTCGAGGTGTACCACTCCCATCGCGACGCGTTGCCGGCCACCGACCTGGCCTGGATCGCGGCCGCCGTGAATTACGATCGACTGCTCGAGGCGGGTGTGGTGCTCTACGAGAACCTGCATGGAGAGCATTCGAAGATCGTGGTCGTGGACGGGGAGTGGGCGGCGTTTGGCAGCTACAACTTCGAAGACGCCGCGCACGACCGGCTGGCGGAAGCGATGCTGGCCAGCCGAGATTGGCGGGCGGTGGCCCCGGCGCTGGCGATCTTCGATGGGTTGCGCGCGGACCCCGACAACGTGCGCGTGACGCCGGAGTCGTTCGGGGCGCTTCCCGTGCGCGTCAGGCGTCGCATCTCACGGTACGGTCGATTTAAACGGTGGATGTGATGCGGTTCAAAGAAATCGAACATAAATTCGTCGTCAACGAGCGGTTTGACCTCGGTGCGTTCGGGCGGACGCTCGAACCTCTGGCGCCGACGCGCCGCACCTCGGTCCGGGTACAGGATCGATATTTCCTCACCGAAGACGGCCGCGCGCGACAGTACGTCATCCGCCATCGCTTCGACTCGGAGATCCACCAGTTGACGCTGAAGGCGCTCGCCGCCGATCCGGAGGTGCGGGACGAGATCACGCTCGATCTCGGCCACCACGCCGGCGACCAGATGGCGCAGGTTGACGCGTTTGTCGGCCGGATGGGTCTGCGCTGGAAGGGCACGCTGCAGAAGAATCTGCACGTGTGGTACTTCCCGGACTGTGAAGTGGTGCACTACGTGGCGTCGAGTGGCCCGCGAACCGTGCAGTGCGTGGAGTTCGAGGCGACCGTCAAGACGTCGGTGCCGGAGGCGCTCGCGATCCTGGCGCGGTACGAACAGGCAACTGGTTTCGACGAGGAGACGCGGTCGATGGACTCGCTGGTGGACCTGCTCTTCCCCGGTGCACTCACGCGGTAGCCGACAGTTGTCTGTGAATCAGCCTCACCGGTCTCCCTGCACTCATCGCGTCTGGACCGGCGTCAAAGACGATAGGCAATCCATTGGTTCAATGAGCCGAGCGGGTGTCCTCGCGGCGTTCGCGGGCCTGATGACGGCAGTGATAGCCTCTGCGACCGATTCCGGCCCTGTGCGGTCCGTGTCGTCACTCGATCTCGCGGCCGACTACTCCTACGCCCAGGTCGGCGATCCGTCGCGCGACCGCGAGCACTTCGCGCGTCAGCAGGCTACTTCTTCCGCTCGATCACCCACTCGCAATGCGAGTCGCCGTGAAGCATGTGTTTGGTCAGTTTGAACGTGAAGTTCGGGTTCAGACTCTCGACGGCTCCCTCACCCCACTTCTGATGCCCGACGCCGCAGGTATCCATGGTCAGGCCCTGTTCTTTCCCATCGGGCCTTCTCAGGAATCGCGTCAATCGTGTTTGCCATGGGTTACATCCCTTTCGGAAGTCCGTCAGTGTGTCGTGCGCGCCAATCTCGCGGGCAAGGATATACCAGGCATCCAGAGGGGCGATGGCGACGTGGGCTGAGCGTTCTTCATGACTTGTCCCGCTGTCCGATTCTTCCTATTCGGCCCACCGAGACCTGTCATCCTATGCGGCAGTCAGGAGGGCTTCCATGCGCCACAGACCGAAAGTTGCCACGGTTGCGTTTGTATGCCTTGGGCTGGCCGCTGCCGCGCGGGCCCAGGAATTCCCGCGGGGCGGAGCGCCTGACAACCCTGCCGCCGCCGGCAACCTCACCGTCGCCGCGCAGTTGAATCAGCAGTTGTCGTTCGTGGAAAACGCGTTCGTGGCCGCGGCCGATGCCATGCCTGAAGAGAAGTACTCGTTTGTACCAATGAACGAGTTCCCGAACAGCAACTTCAGAGGCGTGCGGAACTTCGCGCAGCAAGTGCTGCACGTGGCCAGCGCAGGTTACCAGCTGTACGGCGCCATCATCCCCGACGAGCCGCGGCCAACTGCTCCCATGGCCACGGCACCCAAGGCCGAGATCATGAAATACCTCCGCGACTCCTTTGTCTTTGCGCACAAGGCCATCTCAACCATCACGCCAGAGAACATGCTGACGCCTGTGCGCCGCGCACCCAATGCGTTTGCGGGCACCAATCTCCAGCTTGCCGTGTTCGGCTGCACACACGTCACTGATATCTACGGTCAGGTGGTCGAATACTTGCGCATGAACGGCATCGTGCCACCGGCGACTGCCAGCCAGCCCGCTCGCGGCGGTCAGCGTGGCGGTGGCCGCGGCGTTCCGAACTGACAGAGTTGCGGCGCGCCTGCCGGGTTATTGCGCCCGGGCAATTTTCATGGTGAAAAACGTGATTTGCTGACCGTCCCTGACGAGGAATCGGTGCTGCATGCCCGCGGGCACGTTGACCACGTCGCCCTGGCGGATCACGCGGGTCACGCCGCCACGCACGCCGCTCCCGCGGATCTCTCCCGGCGAGTCCGTGTACGCGCCGACGACTTCACCACCCAGCAGCAGCGTCGCCTCGCCGGAGATGACATACATGAAGTCGGTCCACTGCTCGTGGATCTCGGCGAGTCCGTCCGCCTCGCGGTGGGCCACCCATGCCTGAGACGTGCCGGCGTCATGCAGCCGCGTGGCCGCCTGTTTGAGCTGATTCATGTTCGGCCGCAGCGATTGTTCGTACGCCACGAGCTGCGCAGGCGAGTACTGAAAGTAGCCGGGCAGGTCCGGCTCGCGGGCGGGCCCCTGTGCGCCGGCGAACATCGTGTAGATACCGAACATCACGAGGACCGTAGCGGTTACACGTCCCAGACTACTCATAAGAAGACCCACAAGGCTCCGGCCTACAACGCCGCGAAATGGATGACGCCGGGCTGCGGCACCTCGATCTTCGGGCCGGGGGTCATCATCCCTGTATTCCCATCGACGGCGAATGCCGCCACCTCGCTCGATTGCGCATTGCAGACATAGAAATATCTGCCTGAAGGTTCGAAGCCCATTTCCCGAGGCCCTCGACCGCCACACTTGATCGTGCTGACCGCGGTCATCCGGCCACTGCCTTCATCGATGCTGAAGATGGCGAGGCTGTCGTCGCCACGGTTGGCCGCGACGATGAACTTCCCGTTGGGGTGCATCTGCATATTCGACGGCGAGACGCGCGGGCCGGAATAGCCCTGCGGAATCGTTGGCTTCGTGTCGACCTGCCGCACGTTGCCAGTGGCCGCATCGAAATGGAACGACGAAACGCTGGCCTCGCGCTCGTTGGTCATGAAGAAGTACGGCGCCCGTGGATGGTAGACAAGGTGTCGCGGTGCTTTGCCTGGCGGCGTCGGAAACTTCTTCGCCTCGAGCGTCCGCACGCCGAGACTAAAGGGATAGACGTAGATGTTGTCGCATCCATTGTCGGACGCGATCGCCCAGCGCTGGCTGCGGTCGAAGATCACCTGGTGTGCCGCGGCGGCCGGGCCCATTTCCGTTGCGGGCCGTCGATCAAACACGTGCACATCGGATGGCGCCTCGAGTGAGCCGTCCGGTTTGACCGGGAACAGCGCGATCGTGGCATCGTCGGTGACGATCTCGACGACGGGGACGCCGTTCCTCTTGACGATGGTCGAAACGAACGCCACGGCGCCGTGGTTGGCGACGAGCACCCGCGAGTTGGTCTTGTCGATGATGACGCCAACCGGGTTGCCGCCCATCGACGGCAGCGTATTCAGGTGCGTGAGTGAACCGTTCTGACGGTTGATCGCGAAGGCGGAGACGCCGCCGCCAGCGCCTGGCCTGCCGCCAAACGACGGCGTTTGAATGACGGCATACAGGAAGCGGTAATCATCCGAGATGCACATGCCGTCGCAGTTCAGGTTGTCGTGATCGGGCCCGGTCTCGCTGACCTTCGTCAGCGAGCCGTCGGTCATGTTCACGGCGAACACACTGATGCCGCCACCGCCTCCGACGCCGAACCCGGGTCCTTTGGTACGCCGGCCCACATAGGCGAAAAGTCGGTTCGTGGCTGGTGCCTGGTAGGCGCCGAGGCCGGCGGCGGCCAGCGCGATTCCCGATACGGCGATGAACTCCCGACGGGACGTATCTTCAGCCATCAAGGTGGCCTCCTCAGCCGCGTCAAGCACGGACGTGAACGGCGCGCGAGCGGGCGAGCCTGACGGATTCTAGTTGATAGCTGAAGGCAGGATAGTAAGGATCGGACCTATGAACACCACACGCACACCGTCGGACATCTACCCCAGCCTGGCCTACGACGATGCCGCGGCCGCCATCGACTGGCTCTGCCGCGTGTTCGGCTTCACCAGGAGACTTGTTGTTCCGGGGCCAGACGGTACCGTGATGCACTCGGAGCTCAGTTTAGGCAGTGGGGTGGTGATGGTCAGCTCGCCGAAGGCGGACATCGGCCACATGAGCCCGCGCCAGTCCAACGGCGCAACCGCGAACGTCAGCGTGTACGTCGCCGACCCGGATGCGCATCACGCCAGCAGCGTCGCCGCTGGCGCCACCATCATCAGGCCGTTGCGCGACGAGGAGTACGGCGCGCGCGGCTACGGCGTTGCCGACCTCGAAGGTCACCGCTGGTGGTTCGGCGACTATCGACCGGGCGCGTACTGGGCTCAGTAAGCGGCGCCCGGAGTCTTGCCCGCAGGGACGCTGAAGGACACCACCACCGTCAGGATGAACGGTACCGGCGTCCCGTTCAGCATCACGGGCGAATAGCGCCACTGCATCACGGCATCGACCGCAGCCTTGTCGAGCAGCGGAATCGAGCGAAGCACCTTCAGGTCGCGGACGTGTCCGTCCTTGTTGACCGTTGCCTCGAGAATCACCGTGCCCTGCACATGGGCCATCGCTGCCAGCCGCGGATACACCGGCTCCACGCGGTAGGTCAGGCGCGGCGCCTCGATCTGTCCGCCGATTCTGACC
>JBEBGV010000090.1:0-16482 GCA_040081265.1 Vicinamibacterales bacterium | reverse complement strand
GCTCATTGCTGTCCGTCCCAACCGCGACCTCCACGATCGCGAGCTTAGGGGACATTTCTAACGAGTCGCCGAGGGGACACTATCAGCGAGTCACAACACTCCGGTGTGCCTGCACGAATCGGGTGAAACCTGGGCCGAGCGGCAGCGCCGCGACGAAGCCCTGGCCGCCGTGCACCTGACCGATCGCCTGGTGGATCTGACCAGGAGCGAGAGTCGGCGCCTGACCGGTCGGCTCGGTCCCTATCCAGCGTGGTCAGACCTCTCTGCTGCGGGTGCACGCCTGGGTCGGATGGACGGCGGGGCGATGGGTCGCCTGGCGCGCAAGGTTCAGTGGGGCAATCGCGAGCCGCTGCCTGGTTGGCAGGTCCACTACGTCGCCGGCGACGAGGGCTATGCGGTGTCGCTCACCGACACCCGCGACGCCTGTGGCTGGACCTACTTCGGTGACGAGCGCGGTATCGTGGCGGAGGGCTATCCGATGGATGCGCCCGTCGGCGTCGTCCCGGTTGACTCGCAGTAGCCTCAACCGCCTTCCTTCGACCCCGCCTCGCGGGCGTATTTCGTGATCACGACCAGGCCGAGCAGCTGCGTCCACTCCGACACGATATTGCCGACGACCTCGCCGGCCCTGCTGTCGACGTCGCTTCGGTTGTACACGAAGGTCCAGACCAGTCCCGTCAGGGCCAGGATGAGCGTCAGCGAGTGCGACATCAGAAAGCGCGCAGCACGGCGATGAAACTGCCGAGGGGGCGTCCGACTCTCGGCCGAGCCGACCTCGTAGAAATACTTCGTGGCCACGATGAAGACCAGCACGCCCAGCCAGTCGGCGATCGCGTTGCCGAAGAACGCGCCGAGATGACTGTCCGGGTCGGCCCGCGAGTAGAGCGCAAGGAACATCACCACCACGCCGGCGACGACGACGCTCAGCGAGTGCGGGTGATGGGCGAATGGAGACGACGGACGCGGTCGTTTCGGCATGATCGGGCCTCGCAGGCTGGTCGATCGTGCCATGGATGTCGATGCGTCACCATGCGTACACTAGGGACGTGCAGGTCTACATTGACAGTCTGCTTGAAGGGGCGCGGAACAGTCGCGGGACGACGGTGGTCATTGATGTGTTCCGTGCGTTCTCGACCGCCGCAGTGGCGTTCTCGCGCGGAGCGCACAAGATCCTCCTGACGGCAGAGCCTGACGAGGCCCTGGCGCTGCGCGCCCAGGGGGCCGGCCAGCTGTGCATGGGTGAGGTTGGGGGAGAGCGCCCGCCCGGATTCGACTTCGGCAACTCCCCCCATGAGCTGTCGCTGGCAGACGTCGCCGGCAAGACCTTGATTCAGTCGACGCGGGCCGGGACGGTGGGGGTCTGTGCTGTGCCCGCCGGGCGCCCGATCTTCGCCGCCGCGCTGATGACCGCGAGCGCCACCGCCAGAGCCATCCTCCAGACCACACCGGTGGAGGTCACCCTCGTGCCGATGGGCAAGAACGCGGCGCGGCGCACCGACGAGGACGAGGTGTGTGCGCTCTACCTCCGCAATCTGCTCCAGGGTCGCACCCCGGAGGCGGACGCAGCGGTCAGGATGATTCTGGCGAGCGAGGAGGCGGTGAAGTACGGCGATCCACGGTATCCCTATCTCCATCCTCGCGACCTGACTCTGGCGACGTCGGTGGACGCCTTCGACTTTGCCGTGCGGGTGGAACAAGAGGGGGGGCTGCCGGTGGCGAGGCGGGTCGACGTCTGAGGAACAACACCGCGGGTCAGTCCGTCTAAGGGGGGCGTTATGAGCAGAGCCAAAGGCGCGGCCGTCACCCTGGCCATTCTCGCGTCCACGCTTGTGGCCGCCTGCGACGTCGAGGTCACCGGCAATGGTCGGCGGAACGGTGATGTGGACATCCGGACGCCAATCGGCGCTCTGTCGGTGCGGTCCGACATGGGGGTCAACAACACCGGCCTCTCGATCTTCCCGGGCGCCACGCCCCTGCGGGACCGCCATAACGGCGATCACGCCAGCGTGAAGATCAACACGTCCTTCTTCGGGTTCGAGGTGCAGGCCGCGCACTTTGCCACCAGCGCTCCTCCAGCTGACGTGGTCGAGTTCTATCGTGCGGAGATGCGTGCTTTCGGCGACGTCGTCGAGTGCCACGGCGACATCGACTTCAAGGGGAAGCGTGGACGCCGCCAGCCGGTGTGCGACGAGGAACCTCGCGGCGAGGAAATCCAGCTGGTGTCCGGCAACGAGGATACGTTCCGGACCATAGCCGTCAAGCCTCGCGGCAGCGGTGCGGAGTTCGCACTCGTCTACATCGACTCCCGACCCGGAAGCTAGATCTCGCACGCGATCCCCCGTCAAAACGGGGAAAATCGCCAATATACTAGGGCATCACGACCCTGATGCCGACCGAGACCCCCTGCGACCAGCCGCCGCGTTTCAGCGCTGTCATCTTTGACATGGACGGGCTGCTCCTCGATACCGAGCGTATCGCGCTCGAGACGTTCGGGCAGGCATGCCGTGAGCTCCAGATCGGTGACCATCCCGAGGTCTTCTTCAGGTGCCTGGGCACGAGCCACATCCGGGCCCGGGAGTTCATTCGGGAAGGCATGCAGGGCAAGGTCGACCACGACATTTTCTGGAACGAGTGGGATCGGCACTACAAAGCCGCGCATGCGTCGCAGCCGGTTCCCCTCAAGCCGGGTGTGACACCCCTGCTGACGATGCTGGCGTCACGCCAGCTGCCGATGGCAGTGGCGACCTCGACCAGGTCGGCCGACGCCCTCCAGAAGCTCGAGAGCGCCGGGATCGTCGGGCACTTTACCGCCATCATCGGCGGTGAACAGGTGGAGGACGGCAAACCTCATCCGGCGATCTACCTCAAGGCGGCTCGAACCCTCGGGGTGAATCCGGCAGACTGTCTGGCGCTCGAAGACTCGGACAATGGCGTGAGAGCCGCGGTCGCCGCGGGGATGACCGTGATTCAGGTGCCCGATCTGGTGCCGCCGTCGGCTGCACTGCGCGAACTCGGTCACACCGTCCTCGCCAGCCTGGACGATGTCGGTGCCTTCGCTTTCGGGTCGGCGGGTGAGAGGCCCGCGTGACCGACTTCACCAAACTCAAAGACTGGCACCTGAAGCGGTCGAGTTCAGCGTGGCCACTGTCGGGCTCGAGCGACATCCGGGAGCGGGTCAGCCGGCGCGTACAGGCCTGGAACATCAGCGTCGAAAACACGGCGGGAACACCGGGTTCGGTGATTGTGTTCGGCACCATGGGTCACGAGCCGGTGGTGATGAAGGTGTTCAGGAGGCACGGCGACGAGTGGGGCTCCGGCGAGATCCTGCGCGCCTTCGAGGGTGAGGGCATGGTTCGTCTCCTCAACCACGCAGACGGTGCCGTACTGCTGCAGCGCCTGACTCCGGGCACGTCGCTCGCAGACGTTGCGGTCGGAGACGATGATCAGGCGACGGGCGTCCTGATCGATGTCATGCGGCGACTCACCCCGCGGACAGTTCCTGCTGGTGTGTCGACGGTGGAGGACTGGGGCAAGGGCTTCACGCGCTACGCGACGACATTGGACACGCGCGTGCCGAGGCCGCTGCTCGAATCGGCGCAACGCATTTACCACGACCTGTGTGCGACTCAGACCGGCACTCGTCTGCTTCATGGCGACCTGCACCACTTCAACGTCCTGATGGACAAGGGACGCGGCTGGACTGCCATCGACCCGAAGGGGGTGGTGGGCGAGCAGGCCTACGAGGTTGGCGCGACGCTCAGAAATCCGTTCGGCAGGAGTGAGAGCTTCACGGACCACGCGGTGGTGGCCAGACGAGCGGCGCGATTCGCGAAGGAATTGACGCTCGATGAAGGGCGCGTGCTGGCCTGGGCGTTTGCGCAGGCCGTGCTGGCGGCCGTGTGGGCCATCGAGGATGGCGGGACGGTGCATCCCGACAGCCCGTGGCTCGTGCTGGCAAATACCATTGGTCCGATGTTGAAGGGAGTGGTGGACGTCTGAGCAGGCTGCTGTGGACGCTGGCCAGCTTGACCTTCTGCGCTGGCACGCTCGTGCAGGCGCAGGGCGAGCTGGCGACGACTCATCTCGTCACAGTTGATGGCCGCAACATGCGGGTTCGCACGCAGGGGCTCGAGACTCGCCGTTCAGGGCAGCCACTCATCGTCCTCGAGGCTGGCGCCGGCGAAGGCTTGGACAACTGGACGCCGGTGTTCGCTCAGTTGGCGCGCCTGGGTCCTGTCGTTGCTTACGATCGGCGTGGCATCGGCCAGTCAGAGCCCGACGTGGTGCGTCCCTCGCTCCGGCGTGTCGCACAGTCGCTGCATGCGCTTCTTGGCGCGCTGGACGAACCGCCACCGTACCTCATCGTCGGCCACTCCTGGGGCGGGCTGTTCACCTGGGCGTTTTCGGATCAGTACGCCGCTGAACTTGCCGGGCTGGTGTTTCTCGACGTCACCGACTTCGAGACGACCCAGGAAGAGAAGGCCGCCGCGGTGGCGCCTGAAGATCGAGAGCGCGTGCTCGCGCCGCCGACGATACCGCCGATTCCTCCCGATACGCCGCCAGGCCTGCGCGCAGAGTACGAGGTGGTGGCCAGCGAGATGCTGGGCAACTATCCGGAGGCCCGGACGCTCAACCGGAGATCAGCGGTGCCGGTGGCCGTCATCGTGGCGACGCCGAGCGCACGGATGCAGGGCCTTTCCGGGGAGATGGTGAACCTGCAGATGAAGCATCAGGCGCAGTGGGCGCTGGGTTCACCGAACGGACAGTTCATGTCGGCGGAGGTGGGCCACATGGTCCATCGCGACGACCCGGCGTTGGTCGTCAGAGTTGTGGAGCGATTGCTGATGAACCGCCCGGCTCCAGCCGGACGCTGAGTTGTGTCACCCCGTTTCCGATCGGCGAGCGACAAGTCCTTGCTGCGCCAGCTCACCTGCCGGCGCGCCTCCGCGTAGATCCGATCGACCCGCTGTGATTGCCCGCAGGACATGAGGCGTGGGTTTCTTAAAGTAGTCCATGCCCGCCCCGTACCGGTGGTGGCGGTGTGCCAACGCGACGATGCGCTCGCGTCGGAGCTACTCGACACTTGGCGCTACGATTACAATCACCAACGTTTTCACGGCGCGCTTGGTTATCGGACGCGGAGCGATTACGTCGAACGCAGTCAGCACCACGCCGCCGAAGCAGGACCGACTCCGACTGTCAGCCGTCTCACAATGGGGGGGCAACGTCACCTACAGCCCCCCTAAAGGAAGCGCCCCGTTTGTGGTGACGTGGCGCTTCCGGCGTCAGGTTGCCAAGCGAAAGGTTCCCCTTAGTCATCGTTATCGTGAGAATCGGGTCCCCCGTGCTTGTGGCCGTCACCGTCGTAGTGCTCGTGGTGGTCGTGACCGTCACCCACATGGTGGTCGTAGCCATCACCGATTTCGCCACAGTTGAGCTGCGGGGCCAGAACGTTTCGAGCGGAGAGGAGCTTCGCATACACGGCTGCCTGCGCCGTGGCGTCGATGATCCAATCCCGCCCGTCGCCCTTCCTATCCAGCGCGAGTCGCAGTGGGAACCCATCCGTTCGGCTGATCGCTTCGTCCAGAATCCGCTCGGCCCTGCAGTAGCTTCCCCGGTCCGCATAGCCAATCGCGTTACGGAGCAACCTAAGGAAGTCCTTCTGATTACCTTTGCTCGCCACCTGGTCCTTCGATAGCCCTTTCACGATGTTAGCCGCACCGACAAGTGCCGAATCAATGTAGCTACCGGCGGAACTCACTTCCACCGTCAGCGTGGCGGGCGTCCCGGCACCGACGAAGTCGCCCACTGAGAGCCTGATCTTGTAGGTTCCTGGGACGTCAGGAACGAGAATCGTCGTCGGATTGCCCGAAATCGCAGTCGCCGTACTGCCATTGGGTCGGGCGATGACCGACCAGCTGTATGTGAGCAGATCATGCTCGGGATCCGTGCTTCCCGTGCCGTCCAGGGCCACCGCTTGTCCCACATAGGGGATCGCCGGGGTCGCCGTGATCGCGGCTGTCGGCGCCTGGTTATTGCTGCTGACGAGTACGTCGGACAGGCTCGTTGGCGCACTGGCGTGGCCAGCCTCATCGGTGACGACGAGTCGGAGAACATAGTTCCCCGTCAGTGCCGCGACGAAGCTCGGCGTCGCCGTGTGAGCACCCGTCAGGGTCGGAGCGACGGCCCCAGGATATGAAAGGAAAGTCCACGAGTAAAAGAGCGCGTCTGTCGGGGTGTTGTCATCGTAGGACTGGCCTCCGTTCAGATGCACCGTGGTCCCGGCGTGGATTGACTGGTCGAGTCCAGCGTCGGAGGTCGGAGGCGTGCTCGAGGAACCAAGAATCTCAGCACTCGCCAAACGCTCGACGGCGGCGTGGTCGATGAGGCCACCGGCGACCAGCACCGACCCGACGCCCAGCAATGTCGCGGTGTGGGTAAATCGTGGGGTGCTCAGGGCGACGCCCTCTGAAAACACGCCGGTCGCGGGGTTATAGATTTCAGCGCTCGCCAACCCAGCGTCTCCAGGGGAATTGACACTGAAGCCACCGATTACCAGCACCGTCCCGTCGGCCAGCAGTGTGGCCGTGTGGAGAGCCCGCGGCGTACTCATGGCGCCGACCTCGGAGAACGTGCCGGCCGCGGGGTTGTAGATTTCGGCGCTCGCGGATGGTTCACCGCCATTGGAGTCGGAGCGGCCACCGATGATCAGTACCGTCCCGTCGATCAACCCTGTCGCGGTGTGGTAGTACCGCTCCGTGCCCATGGCGCCGACCGTTGAAAACGAACCGGTCTCGGGGTCGTAAACCTCGGCGCTCGCCCCACCGCCATAGCCGCCAGTGATTAGTACCCTTCCGTCGACCAGCAACGTGGCCGTGTGTTCGTTCCGCGGCGTACTCATGGCGCCGACCCCGGAAAACGTTCCCGTCGTGGGGTTGTAGATCTCAGCGCTCGCAAGCACTTCACTCCCACTGTAGCCCCCGGTGATCAGCACCGTCCCATCGCCCAGTAACGTTGCGGTGTGGATATAGCGAGGCGTAGTCATCTCGCCGACCGTGGCGGAAAACGTTCCAGTCGCGGGGCGGTAGATTTCAGCGCTCGCCGTGATCGCACCCCCTGTGCCACCCCCGGTGATCAGTACTGTCCCATCACCCAGTAACGTTGCGGTGTGGATATAGCGAGGTGTAGTCATCTCGCCGACCGTGGCGGAAAACGTTCCAGTCGCGAGGTGGTAGATTTCAGCACTCGCCAGCGGGCCACCACCGGAAAGGCCCCCCGTCACCAGCGCAGTACCATCGGCCAGCGCTGCAGCCCTGTGGTACTGCCGCGCAGTTGACATGCTGCTGGTCGGAACAAAGGTTCCGGCCGCATTTGCCACCCCTGCAGGCCAGGCAAAGACGAGCGTGCCGACGAGCAACTGCACTAGCAGGCCGAGACTAAGAAACGTGCTCTTAGAAGCCTTCATCGATGATCTCCTTCAGATGTCTGGGGCGAATGGGTGAGCCGGGAAGAACCGAAGGATCGCTTAAACGAAATCTCGTCAACATAAACCAAGTCCTTGGTCTAACCAGTGAGCAGATTCTGCGAGCGTTTCCCAAGCGAAGAGCACGAGCTTCGTTCTCCCGATTGGTGAGCTAACTCAGCCGAGGCGAGCCTATGCCTCGAACAAGCGGCTTGCAAGGGAAAGACGCCTGACACTCCGACACGTTTGATTCAGTGAGCAGGCTATTGCTCTGGGGCATCCGGATTGCAAAAATGTGATCGCGGCCTGACCCAGCAGGGCGCTAGAAACTGAGCGCAGGGGGATCTACTCGTGATTCCGATGCTCGCATCTGATCGGGAGGGAGCCCTGATCGAGGCGACGATCCGCGGCACGATCCGTTGTCTAGCGACTTCCCCCCGAGGCGCGGGTCCGGGCCGAGCCCCATTCGACGGACCGTGGACGCGGCCCTTCCCCGGCTGTCGGCCCGGTTTGATCGGGCGTATGCGACGACCGGTCGGCCCTCGACTCCCCCCGGAGAACCCATATCGCGCCGTTGCTGCAGCTCCTCTACACATTGTGCGCAGTGAGCGCTTGCCATGGAAGAGCTCGACTACAGCGTCTTGTTTCGCTGGTTTATCGGCCTGCGCCTGGCAAACACCATTGGTCCGATGCTGAAGGGAGTGGTGGACATCTAAGCAGGCTGCTGTGGACGCTGGTCGACTTGAGCATCTGCGTTGGAGCGCTGCTGGGAGATCCCAACATCGCGCTCGCGTAAGATGTCGTTCTGCATGACGAGGAAAGCCATTTTTGATCGAAAGACGCGCAAGAAGGCAGCCGGGCGCGGAGCTGTTCGGCAAGACGCGGGGCAAAGGTCTGGTCGATCCTCGAAGGCGCCTTCCTCTGCTCCAGAAAACTATACGTTCGTGACCAATGTCAGAGGCCTTGGCGGTCAGACGTCGATAGCTCTCAAACCCGGCTGCCAGCTACGACGAGCGACTGCGGCGGAAGTGGCGTTCATCAAGCAGACGGCGCAGCGCTTAGGGGCGCTTGCGTGGTTCCCTCAGCCAATCTGGGAAATCGAGTGGAAGGATGGCGCTGGGAAAGCCCTGCCCGAGTCGAAGTGGCGCTACTTCGTCATTGCGTTCATGGGCTCCAACGAGATCATGGAGGACGTGCGCGCCGCCGGCCACATCGCTAGAGGTGAACTCGACTGCGCCTTCACTGCGATTCACGCGAAAATGCGAGACTCGTTCACAAGTGGGTGGACCCAGCACTCACTGCGTCTCGTAAACGATTTGTGGGAATTCGACGACGAAAAACTATTCATCGAGATCACGCACGAACGTGCAGCAGAACTAGCGTCGCTGTGTTCACAAATCGCCGCCCACGATTCGAGTGGCATCGATGTGAGGCAGCACGCCCTTGCTCTGGGTGACTTGAAGACACTTCACTGGCAGTCAAAGCTTCGATTCCTGGGTCGTTTTGCAATCTTGGAGTCACTCCTTACGCATCCGCCGAAGCCCTCGGATCCGGCCGACTCGCTGACCCGACAGATCGTGAGCAAGATTGCTCTTCTGGATAATCGATGGAAACACCGTCTTGATTACGCGCGCTTTGACGGTGCGGTGTCAGACAGAGTCTGGAAGGCAATGTATGCGTATCGGAGTGCAGCCGCGCACGGGGACAAGCCGGACTTCAAGAAGGATCTGAAAGTACTTAAGAGCGCGAATGACGCGTCGGCCCTCTTGCAGGATGCTGTAAAAGCGGTTCTTAGGCACGCGCTCGCAGAGCCGCAGCTGATGCTTGATTTGAAGAGGTGCTAGGAGGGCAGCCATCCACTGCGTCCTCTTCAGAAACAGCCTGAAGCGATTCGCCCAGTTCACTCGCGAGGTCGTGGCTGCTGCACTGGGTTCACAAGCGTTTGACTGAGACTCCTCTAGTGTCCCAGTCTGCTGACAACGTAGTCTCGCTGAAGGCCGACCTCAATCTAGCCGCCTCGAAGCGCTGTATACAGAACGCGTGCCCAGGCCGCCCACGGCGCTCCTTGTTTTAAAATGCAGTGAAGACGGGAGTCATCAAACCTTAGTCGTCTCTCTGTAGCGATGGGAACTCGCGCGGAGCACGGACTAACCGTAACTCGTCAACGCAAGTGCCTCTGAGCGAAAGCCCCGCCCGAGCCCGACTTGAGGTACCGCTCGAATGCGAGTGTCCGTCGCTCGTCCGCGAACTCAATCGCAACGTCGAGGATGCATGGCCCTTGGGTTGCTGTGTGTATGCAGAGCTCCGCGTTCTCGGGCTGGAGCGATTGATGAAGTTCCTGCAAACGATGCCGGGTCGTGGTGGCTGAAAAATGAGGGGTGGGGAGGTTGAAGTCCGCCTTCGCGGCGCCCGAATCGCCCGCCGCTTCGGTGGGCACCTTTCGGGAAGCTCGATTGAGCTCGCTGGATTGCTGTCAACCCGGTGGCCCGCCACCCGTAGCTCGCGGATAATCACGCGAGCGAAGGGTGGTGGGCGCGGATGGAATCGAACCATCGACCCCCCGCGTGTGAAGCGGGTGCTCTACCGCTGAGCCACGCGCCCAACAAACCTCACGATGTTAGCACAGGGGATCGGTCCGGCGGGTCGTTCCGACCCGCCCTACGTACCGTATAGACGATCGCCGAAGTCGCCGAGGCCGGGCACGATGTACTTCTGTGCATTCAGCAGCCGATCGACGACCGGGGCATAGACGTGCACGTCCGGATGCCGCTGCTCGAGCACGGCCACACCTTCCGGCGCGGCAACGATGCAGATCAGGCGAATCGTCCGGCCGCCGGCCGCCTTGATCAGGTCGATCGCCGCCGCAGCGCTGCCACCGGTGGCAAGCATCGGGTCGGTGACGATGATGTAGCTGTCTTTGAGGTTGGGCGGGAGCTTCGAGTAGTACGTCGAAGCGATCGCCGTGGCCTCGTTGCGCTGGAGCCCGACGTGACCGACGCGGGCCGACGGCACCAGTTCGAGCACCGCGTCGAGCATGCTCATGCCGGCGCGCAGTACCGGCATCACCACCACGTCGCCGCCAACACGCTGGCCCTGCGCTTCCTCGCCCAGCGGCGTCGTGACCGATGCCGGACGGCTGGGGATGTCCCTCAACGCCTCGGCGGCCAGAAACAGGCTGATGCGGTGGGCCGTCCGCCGGAACGCCGGCGGGGCCGTGGTCTGGTCCCTCAGGTCGAGCAGGGCGTCCTGTGCAAGGGGATGTTCGACGAGGTGGAAAGGCACGATCGAAATACTACATGATGAGGCGCATGCCGACGCCCCTGCTCGTGCGCCTCTCAGTCGCCCTGGCCCTGCTGGCCTGGACACAGGCGCCTGTGCGCGCCCAGAACGACATCCTGGCGAAGGCCACGAACTACGTGGTGGACCTCTTGCCGGCGCTGACCAATGTTGTCGCCGAAGAGACCTACGTGCAGAGGATCACGAGCCCTAACCGGAAGCGCGAACTCGTCTCCGACTACCTCCTCGTCCGAGTGGAGGAAACGGGGGAGTGGGCGGCGTTCCGTGACGTGTTCTCGGTGGACGGTAAACCCGTGCGCGACCGGGATCAGCGACTGGCTCGTCTGTTCCTGCAGGCGCCTGGCAACGCCCTCGACCAGGCGTGGAAGATTGCCAACGAAGGGACGCGCCACAACCTGACCAACATCGGGACGATCAACAACCCCCTGCTGGCAATGGCGTTCCTGCAGCCGCAGTACGCGAAGCGGTTCAGATTCCAGTCGCCTCGCCAGGACAAGGCCATGGGGCCGGACATCTGGTTCTTCCAGTATCAGGAATTCGTGTCGCCGACGATCCTCAAGGGCAACGCGAATCGAGACATTCCGGCGCGCGGGCGCATCTGGGTCGAACGCGACACCGGGCGCATCGTCAAGACGGAGTTGCTGCTCGGTGCGGACTCGGCGCGGGCGGGGTTGTCGCCAATCGAGATTCAGGTGGCGTTCAGCTACAACGAGGAACTGAAGCTGAGCGTGCCGAGCGAGATGAAGGAGTGGTACCCGGATCGCAACGGCATGGTTTCGGGCGTCGCCACCTACGGCCGATTCCGCCGCTTCGGTGTGACTGTCGAAGAGGTCGTGAAGTAGCCGTTCGTCGTAGACGTACGTGGGGCGGGTCCGACAGGACCCGCCACTCACTCCGCTGGCGACTCCAGGATTCCGATGTACGGCAGGTTGCGATACCGCTCGCTGAAGTCCAGCCCGTATCCCACCACGAACTCGTCCTCGATGGTGAAGCCGATGTAGTCCACCTTCACGTCCACCTTGCGTCGCGACGGCTTGCTCAGCAGGCACACGGTCTGGAGTCGGCGCGGCGCGCGAGCGCCCAGGATGTCCTGCAGGTAGGTCAGCGTGAGGCCGGTGTCGACGATGTCCTCGACGATGAGGACGTCGCGGCCTTCGAGGGATGAATCCAGGTCCTTGACCAGCTTGACCTCGCCCGAGCTGTTGGTGCTCGAGCCATAGCTCGAGACGGCCATGAAATCGAGCGACGAGTCGCCTGGCAGGGCGCGGACCAGGTCGGCCAGGAAGATGAAGGCGCCCTTGAGGACGCACACCATGTGCACGCCGTTGGGATGGTCACGATGAATCTCGGCGGCGAGCGATCGCACGCGGTCCTGGATCTGTTTCTCGGTGAGCAGTGTGCGCATGGGAGGCGAGGGAGGTGGTCTTGGTGGGTTTGAGCAGGGAGGGTAACATAGCAGCGCCTCCCATCACACGCCATGAAACGATTCGAAATGATCACCGAAGCCGACGCACGCGTGCTCGACTACGGCAGCTCGGTGGTACTCGTGCCCGGCGGCCACATCACGCCTCTGGCGGCAGACACGCTGCGGGAGCGGCGGGTGTCGGTGGTGCGCGACAGCGCGGACGTGGACGTCGCCAGCCTGGCTCCGAAATCGGACATCCGTATCGTGGCGATTGCCGGTGACCATTCGTCCCTGGCGCTCAAGGACGCGATTGTGGCGCACCTGCGGAAGCGCGGGCTGGCAGCCCACGACCTCGGGACCAACAGCACCGAGCCGGTGGACTACCCGGATACCGCGCTCGTCGTGGCAAAGCAGGTTGCGCGGGGAGAGGCCGACGCCGGGATCGTGATCGACGGTGCCGGGCTCGGCTCGACGATTGCCGCGAACAAGGTGGACGGCGTCCGCGCCGCGATGTGCCTGAACCAGACGCTGGCACGCTATGCCCGACAGCACAACGGCGCGAACGTGCTCGCGCTGGGCGCGACGCTGGTGTCAACCGAGGACGCCCTGACGATCGTCGATACCTTCATCGACACGCCGATGCGCGAGGCGCGCTACATGCGGCGGCTGGTCAAGATCCAGCAGATCGAGCGCGGGTGAGCTCCGGGGACCCTTTGATGAGCCTTGACGCACGCGACGTCGACCTGCTGATTCGCCTCATCATCGAGGAGCTGGCTGCAACCGGTGGTCAGGCGGCGCCGACGCGGTGCTCGTGTCACTCATACCTGTATGAATGCTGTCCTGACCGACTCAAGGGCGTGCTCGACGCCGGGGCAAGCCGGATCGGGGTCCATGCGTCTGGCGGCACTGCGGACGGCGTGTCCGCTCTTATCGATCACACCCTGCTGAAGCCGGACGCGACCAGGAGCGAGGTCGAGCAGCTCTGCGCCGAAGCGGCGCAGAACCACTTTGCCAGCGTGTGCGTGAACCCGACGTGGGTGGCGCTCTGTGCCAGCCGGCTGCGCGGAACTTCCGTCAAGGTCTGTTCCGTGGTCGGGTTTCCGCTTGGCGCCACGACGCCAGACACCAAGCACTATGAGACGCGGCGGGCGATTTTCGACGGTGCGCACGAGATCGACATGGTGATTAACGTCGGGGCGCTCAAGTCCGGTGACCTGCGAGTGGTCGAGCGCGACATCGAAGCGGTCACGGCGCCGTGCCGAGAGGCTGGCGTGCTGAGCAAGGTGATCATCGAGGCGGCCCTGCTGACCAACGAAGAGAAGGTCACGGCGTGCACCCTGGCCAAGGCGGCTGCGGCGGACTATGTGAAGACGTCCACCGGTTTCGGTCCCGGCGGCGCCACCGCAGCGGATGTGGCGCTGATGCGCGCGGTCGTTGGCGACGAGATGGGCGTCAAGGCAGCCGGGGGCGTGCGCGATCTCGATGGCCTGAAGGCGATGGTGGCGGCCGGCGCGACGCGCATCGGCGCGAGCGCGGGCGTCAGGATCGTGCAGGAGTCGCGCGGCCAGAGCCCGACCGCTGTCGCCAAGGGCTACTGATTGTCACTGCGTGTCCTCGGGCTCCTGACGACGCTGCTGCTCGTGCTGCCGGGCGCGGCACGTGCGCAGACCGATCCCGGTCCTCCCGGTCCATTCGTCATCGATCTGCGCGGCGCGATGATTGGCTTGCCGAATGCCGGTGAGTTCTATCCCGCGCTGCCCGAGGACACCACCATTCCGGGACGGGCCTTCGGCTTCGACCTTGGCGCTCACGTGCTGTTCGGCAAGCTTGGCGCGGGGCGAATGGGCGTGGGCGCGAATGCGTCGTTCCTGCGCGGCAAGGTCGGCCCCCCGGATGTGTCGGCGCGGGTGACGACCGTGGCGCCGCAATTCTCGCTCAACTTCGGGTCCGGCGACGGCTGGAGTTATCTGAGCGCGGGCTATGGCCTGGGCAGCATCTCGACGCGGGTTGCAGCCACCGAGGATGTCGAGGAGACCAGGGCCGAGACCGGCATGGTGGGGACACTCAACTTCGGTGGTGGTGCGCGCTGGTTCGTGAACCGGCACGTGGCGACCGGCTTCGACGTGCGCTTCCATCGGTTTTCGGCGTCGAGCGAGCTGGGGACGCCGGCGACGATGCGGGTGGCGTTGTCGGTGGGCGTGTCGCTCCGTTAAGATAGAGATCCGCAAGCGATCCAGAGCGCGGGCTTAGCATAGTGGTAATGTCCTGGCTTCCCAAGCCAGTCAGACGGGTTCGATTCCCGTAGCCCGCTCCACCTTCCTTACGCGGTCCTCGGCAGCGCGCGCACTTTCAACCTGGCACCACGTGCCTTGGCAGCATGCCAGAGGTCCCACTTGGCCTGCAGGGTGAGCCAGATCTGCGCGTCCCATCGTGTCAGCGCTTCGAGCAGCAGGGCCGTGTCCGCACTGACGCCGCGCCGCCCTTTGACGATAGCGTTGAGCCGTTGGAAGGGGATGTTCATCCGCTTGGCCGCGTCAGCCTGCGAAACGCCGAGGGGCTCGAGAAATTCCTTGAGCAGCATTTCCCCAGGGTGGGTGGGCGGACGGTGAGTCGGCAACATAGCGGTCCTCAGTGGTAGTCGGTGCAGCGAACGTCGTACGCATCGCGTCCTGCGAAGCGGAAGATGATTCGATACTGATCGTTGACCCGGACCGCATGGAATCCACGCAGTTGGTCGGCCAGCGCATGCAGATGGTTCCCGGGTGGCACCTTCAGTTCACTTACGCTCGTCACGGAGTCGACCTGATCGAGCTTTCGTCGAACAATCGCCCACAGATCACGAGGGATTCGCCGGGCCGCCTTGCTGTTGACGCCGTTCCAGATGTCTCTGGTGGCATCGTCGGCAAACCCCTGGATCATTCATCCGCAGTCTAGCACGCATAGCGTGCTAATGGGGCTCGCGTAGCCGCCGACGGCAGATGCAATTCTGATCACTATCCTCGCCTTGGGGATTGCAGAAAGTGCCATCCCACGGAAGTGCCCAATCGTCTCGGGCCGGCAGTGAGATCAGGGCCTGTGGCACTCGATTCGCTGCGCAGCGGTTGCATGGGTGACCCGCCTCGATTGTTCGACGTCGTCCGCGCGCAGGTCCGTCTTCGGCACTACAGCCCCAGGACCGAGCAGGCCTACCTGTCGTGGATGCGTCGCTTTCTCCGCTTCCACGGCATGCGCCATCCGCGTGAGCTGGGCGCGGCCGACGTGACCGCGTTTCTCTCGAGTCTGGCGACGAACGGCGTCAGCGCGTCCACGCAGAACCAGGCGCTGAGCGCCATCTTGTTTCTGTATGAGGTGGTGATGGGGCAGCGGCTGCCATGGATGCACGACATCGTCCGGGCGCAGCGCCCGGTGCGACTGCCGGTCGTGCTGTCGCGAGACGAAGTCGCGCGACTGCTGGCGCAGATGCGCGGCACGGTGTGGCTGATGGCAGCGTTGATGTACGGCTCAGGGCTTCGCCTGCTCGAGTGTGCCGAGCTGCGTGTCAAGGATCTGAATCTGGACCGTGGGGAGCTGCTCGTTCGGGACGGCAAAGGCGGGAAGGACCGGGTGACGATGTTGCCGGGGGCGTTGAGGGAGGCGGTCACGGAGCACTTGGCTCGTGTGCACAGGCAGCACGACGCCGATGTGGTGGCGGGCCGTGGCAGCGTGGCGCTTCCGGGGGCACTGCGGCTGAAGTATCCGCAGGCGCCCTTCGAGTGGGCGTGGCAGTGGGTGTTCCCGGCGACGCGGTTCTATGTCGATGCGACGACCGGCGAGAGACGGCGCCATCACCTGCACGAGTCGGTGCTGCAGCGGGCGGTGAAGGAGGCGGCGGGTGCAGCGGGGATCGCGCGCCCGGCGACTTGCCACTCGCTGAGGCATTCATTTGCCACGCACCTGCTGGAGTCCGGGTACGACATCCGAACCATACAGGAGCTGCTCGGTCATCGTGATGTGAGCACGACGATGATCTACACCCATGTGCTGAATCAGGGCGGGCGCGGGGTGAGGAGCCCGCTCGATCAGGTGTCCCCTGACGTTGGCCGGCGGCGATAGGCCGCGAGCGCTCGCAGGCATATTGAAATAGCTCGGTCGGCCTATCCCGATGGCGCCGCCGCAGGAGCTGAGCTGTGCAAGGCGCCGGATCCATAAGTCGGGCCGACAGTTACGCACGTTCCGCGAATGTCTGTTGTGACTCGCTGATAGTGTCCCCTCGGCGACTCGTTAGAAATGTCCCCTAAGCTCGCGATCGTGGAGGTCGCGGTTGGGACGGACAGCAATG